>NZ_JACZFR010000012.1 GCF_014904815.1 Microbulbifer taiwanensis | reverse complement strand
GACCCGCGTGTGGGGCGCCCCCCCCCGGGGCCTCCGTTCTTTTTCCCGCCCGCGGGACAACCCCCCACAGTAAATTTACCAAAGAATCAGTACTTGTCCGCCCAGGGCGCTGTATTGGAGAGTGTGCCGCTGTCAAAACCATACCAGATGGCCAACAGAAGCAGCGTCGCCAGGGTAATGCGGATACCCAGTGCGTAGAGGGTTCTCCTGGATTGGGGCGCGCCCATATCGCGCAGCAGGAAAAACAGCGCGCTGGACAGGCTGGCCAGCACCGCGAGAAACAGAAACACAATAACGACTTTCAGCCACATGATTTATTCGCCATTTTTGTTGTAGTTCGGCATGACAATAGATACGACTTCAGTGCGAGAGAGAGAGCCTTCAGCGCCATTAAAAAAGCCCAGTGTAGCACTGATTCGCAACTGGCCCCTTACCCTGCTCAGTGGTCTGCTGTTTCCATTGCTGCTGTCTCTCGGCGCCTGGCAATTGCAGCGCGGCGACGAGAAGGCCGCACTCAATACCGCAATAGATACCCGACTATCAGCGCAACCGCAATCTCTGGCCAAGGGCGCAGTCAAACCGGATGATCTGCAGATCTATACACCGGTGCGGATGCTCGGCTACTACACCGATGAGTATCACCTGCTGGACAACCGCACGCGCAATGGCCGCGTCGGATACGAGGTGTTGCAGATATTCGTATCGGCGCATCAGCGCTGGCTGGTCAACCGCGGCTGGGTCGAGGCGCCGCCGCAGCGGGACCAGTTGCCCGACATCTCCTGGCCGTTGGCGGCCAAGGTCATCACCGGCTTTCTGTACCCTACGCAGAAAACCGCGGAAGGGGCCCGGTTTACCAATGCCAGGAGAATTCAGCAGCTCGACAGCGCATTTGCTGGTAGTCTGGAACTGGCACAGCCGCAGTGGTCCATCCGCCTCAGCGCCGATTCGGACACGGCGCTGGTAACCGACTGGCAGCTGATCAACAGCCCGCCCGAGCGCCACCGCGCCTACGCCACACAGTGGTTTGCGATGGCCGCAGCGCTGGTCATACTGTGGCTGTCGGCGGCGACCAGCTTGCCGCAGCTGTTACGAAAACAATAAATAGAAGTACTGCAGAGGTAACATCGCCGTGAATCAGAGTAGCCACAATACCGCCACCGAATCCGCCGGTGCAAAACCACCGGGCCTGGGAGGTATCCAGGGAATCTCCGTAATCGCCTCTGTTCTGCTGCCGATACTGGCCGCCTATGTGGTCTACTACACGGGGCTGGGAATGCCACGGGACACGACCAATCAGGGCGAGTTGCTGCAGACGCCGGTGAACATCAGCCAGCTCGAATTCACCGGGGAGGGCGAACTGCCGCTGCAGCTGGGTGCGGAGAAGCCCAAGTGGCGCTTCCTGATACTTCCCGCAGATAACTGCGATTCCGAATGTGAGAAACTGCTCTACACCAGCCGCCAGGTACATATACGCCTGGGAGAAAAGGCGGACCGGGTGGAGCGGTTACTGGTAACCGCCACACCGTTGGGTGCAGAGCTGCAACAGAAGTTGCAGAGTGAGCATCCGCGGCTGCGTATCGTACAGTTGCCGGCGGGCGCGCTGCAGGAGCTGAAGGCGCAGACCCTCCAGGGGACTATCGCCGAATCCCGGGCACTACTGATCGATCAACAGGGCTACGCGATGATGGCCTACGACAACCAACACAGTGGCAACCAGTTGCTGAAAGATGTCAAACGTCTACTGAAGTACTCCTATGAGAGGTAATGGGGAGAGATGGATAAGTTGGAAATAGATCCTACCGACAGCAGGCCGCACACAGACTGGCGCCTGCGTCTGGCACTCGCCGGCTGCGCACTCGCCGTAGTGGTGGTGGTGCTCGGCGCCTTTACGCGCCTGGCAGACGCCGGTCTGGGTTGCCCGGACTGGCCCGGCTGCTATGGCCACCTCACCTGGCCCAGTGAGCATCACGAAATTGAAAATGCCAACGCGGCCTTCCCGCATGCACCGGTGGAAACCGACAAGACCTGGCCGGAGATGGTGCACCGCTACTTCGCCGGCAGCCTGCTGCTGCTGGTGGGTGGCCTGACAGTGCTGGCCTGGCGCCGTCGCGGCCAGCGCGCCTTCAAACAGACCCACTTCCTGCTCGCACTGATCATTCTGCAGGCCGCTTTCGGCATGTGGACGGTGACGCTGAAACTCTGGCCACAGGTGGTAACTGCGCATCTGCTCGGCGGTCTGGCGACCCTGTCGATGCTGTGGCTGATTGTCGAGCGATTGCGCAATTCCCCCCCAAACAAGGGCCGTTTTATTCCCACGCACGAATTTCGCATGTTGCAGAAGCTCCGCCCCCTGGCATTCGCCACAGTGGCGGCGGTGGTGGTGCAGATAGCCCTGGGAGGCTGGACCAGTTCCAACTACGCGGCGCTCGCCTGTGCCGACTTTCCCACTTGCCACGGCCAGTGGTGGCCGGATGCAGATTTTGCACAGGGCTTCAACATCGCCCAGCAGATTGGTCCCAACTACCTGGGAGGGACGCTGGAGAGCGATGCGCGTACCGCCATACACCTGACGCACAGGATCGGCGCCCTGGTGGTCAGCCTGCTGGTGCTCGCGCTGTCGATACTCGCCTGGCGCGCCGGCTCCCGGCGCTGGGCGATCGGCCTAGCCGGTGTCCTCGGCCTGCAGGTGTGCCTGGGTATTGCCAATGTGGTGATGTCTCTGCCGCTGCCGATCGCCGTGGCCCACAACGCCGGCGCGGGACTGCTGTTGTTGGGCCTGCTGACCTTCTGCTACCGGATACAGACGGCGCAGCCGACGACTGGACGAGAGAGTTCTCTGAATACTCCGGATACCGATGACACGGTTTTGGCCGGGGAACTGTAATATCAGACAGCTGCCGGGCAAATCGCATCGAGTAGAATAAAGATAATAACGAGGTGAAATCATGAGCACAGATACCATCGCCCTGAGCCGCGCCAGCTGGCGCGATTACTACGAGCTCACCAAACCGCGGGTGGTGATGCTGATGATCCTCACTTCGGTCATCGGCATGCTGCTGGCAGTGCCCGATATGCCGCCGCTGGAAATACTTGTTCTCGGCAATTTGGGTATCGCTCTCTGTGCGGGCAGCGCCGCAGCGGTCAACCACCTGGTGGATCGGCATATCGATATCAAAATGGCCCGCACCAGCCAGCGTCCGGTGGCGCGGGGGCGTGTCGAGCCGCAGAAAGCGCTGCTGTTCGCACTGCTGCTGGGCAGCATCGGCATGTTTATCCTGCTCGCCTTCGTCAATGCATTGACCGCCTGGCTAACCCTGGTATCCCTGCTCGGTTATGCGGTCGTCTATACGATGTTCCTCAAGCGAGCCACGCCGCAGAATATTGTAATCGGCGGTATCGCCGGCGCCGCGCCGCCACTGCTGGGCTGGACAGCGGTGACTGGCGAGCTACACGGTCACGGACTGTTGCTGGTACTGATCATCTTCGCCTGGACACCGCCTCACTTCTGGGCCCTGGCAGTGCACAGGCGCGAGGATTACGCGAAAGCGGATATCCCGATGCTGCCGGTGACCCACGGCGTCGCCTACACCAAGCTGCATATTCTGCTCTACACCTTTGTATTGCTTGCAGTCAGCCTGCTGCCCTTCGCCACCGCCATGCTCGGCTGGCTCTATCTGCTCGGCGCTGTGGTCCTGGGATTCGGCTTCATCTACTGGGCGGTGGAAATGCTGCGGGACAAAAAACCCCAAGCGGGCATGGAGACCTTCAAGTACTCCATCATCTACCTGATGGCACTCTTCTGCATCATGTTACTGGACCACTATCTGATCGCGGTATAAGTCATGGCGAGCGCAACCAATACGGAAGACAACGCCCGGAAAAGCCCCGCACAGAAGCGCGGCATCTGGCTCACCGTTGCCATACTGGTGCTGTTTATGGGCGCGGTAGTGGCTGGCTTCCTGCACAAGATGGGCCAGCCGCGGGTAATCACCGATACCGAGCTGCGCCTGAACGGCGCAGTGAAACTGGAGCGGCCGCGCATACTGGACAATTTCGAACTGCTGGCCGACAGCGGTAGCGCCTTTCGTACGGAAAGCCTGAATGGGCGCTGGACCCTGGTGTTTTTCGGCTTTACTCACTGCCCCGATGTTTGCCCTACCACCCTGGCAACATTGAACAACTTCTACCAGGCTCTGGATGAGCAGACCCGTGCCGATACGGATATCCTGTTGGTGTCGGTGGATCCCAAGCGGGACAGGCCCGAGCAGTTGCGCGACTATGTGCGCTACTTCAACGCCGATTTCCGCGGTGTCACCGGTGAATTTCTCAGCCTGAAACGCTTCGCCAACCAGCTCAATGTGCCCTTCAACAAGGTGCCGCTGGATGACGGCAATTACACCATTGATCACGGCTCCCAGGTGGTTCTGATAAATCCCCGCGGGCACTACCACGCATTTTTCAAGGCACCACTGGATCCTGCCAAAATGAAGCTGACATACAGGTCCATGCGCGCTACCTTTAACGGCTGAATTCACAACCGACAGGCAGGACGCAATGCCCGGCAATCGAGGGGCTGAACACAGGCTAGTGGCCCCCGGTCTTCAATATCTCGGCCAGCGCTATCTGCTGCCGGCGCTGCTGCTTTCCCTTTGCATCATCCCCTTTGGTCTCACCGGCGCTGCCGCGCCGGCCATCTGGCTCGCGCTCTGCACAATCGAAACACAGGGCGGCTGGAAGCGCGCCGCCGCTTTCTTGGTCAGCGGTCTGCTGATGCTGGTAACCGCCTTGGGGATACTGCCCGGCAGCGAGCGTGTCGAATTGCTCCCGCCCTACAGTGACGCCTCGGGCAACACCATCTACGCCAGCTTCAATGCCGGCAAGGCGGTGATCGCCATAGCGGTAGTCGCGTTTATGTTGCGGCAGCGCGGTTGGCTGCATCACGGTGATCTTCTCTATATCAGCGCCGCAATCGCGCTGCCATTTCTGTTGGGGCTGATGGCGACTGGACTGTCGCCCAAATTCGGTGCTGCCATAGTGGTTGCCGCCACGGTCAATCTGCTGGTGGTGTGTATCAGTGAGGAGGGGTTTTTCCGTTGGATATTACAGCGGGGATCGGAGGAGTTGCTGGGTTCTCAGCGCTGGTTGGCGGTGCTGCTGGTAACGGCGATATTCACTCTGCTGCATACCGGCTGGGCGGCCTCACCGCTGGCGTTGGTTCTGGTTACTGCAGCGGGCGCCTGCTATTCGTTGCTCTGGTACCTGCGCCGCAACTTCTGGGCCTGCGTACTGGCGCACTGGGGCGTCAATGTCCTGCACCTGTTTCTATTGCCCTACCCGCTGCCTGGATGATTTTTGTACCTGCAGTGCGGGATGCGACTGCGAATACATTGGATATCCACAAACTATCAGGAGGTGAGGAATGAGTGAACATGAAAAGTTGAACTATGTAGAGTTTCCCTCGAAGAAACTCACAGAAACAAAGGCCTTTTTTGAACAGGCATTCGGCTGGTCTTTTACTGACTATGGCCCCGAGTACACGGCATTCTCCAACCAGGGGCTCGATGGGGGATTTTTCAAGGCCGACATGAGCTCCTCCACGGAAAATGGCGCGGCGCTGCTGGTGTTCTACAGCAATGACCTGGAGGGCACCCAGGAGAAGGTAACCAGGGCCGGCGGCGAGATAGCCAAGCCGATATTTTCCTTCCCCGGCGGCAGGCGCTTTCATTTTACCGAGCCCTGTGGCAATGAATTCGCCGTCTGGTCTGATCTAGAAGTCCAGTAGTCCGGAATAGTGCCAAGAAAAACCTGTAATAAAACACTGGACAGAAAATGGAACTGGACTCTCACATTATCTTCTCCCTGATTTCCTACAAGATTGCCTCCCTGATAGTAGGCAGTGGCTTCGCCTATATGGGCTACCGACTCTTTATGTCGGGCGTATGGGGGCACGCCGGCAGGCTGGAAACGGGTCTTGGTGACAGCAAGCTGGTGATCAGGGAGGCAGCTCCGGGTACCTTCTTCGCGATTTTCGGTGCGGCCATTGTTGCCATTACCCTGTACAAGGGCCTCGAGTTCGAAAACTATTCCAGAGGCGATGAATCCTTCGTGGAGATTGCGGAAGAGGGCGATACTGATTTGCCGGGCAGGGAAAACGTACAGGCCGCCGGAGTCCAGTCGAACTGAAGCTTTTGTGATGGTCTCGACGCTCTGGTGTACTACTTGAGTTCAACAGAAACGGATGACGAGCAGGGATATGGATGAATTTATGCGCGCGGCCATCGAGGAAGCCAGGAAAGGGCTCGCCGAGGGCGGTATACCGATAGGTTCGGTGCTGGTCTGCGATGGCAGGATTATCGGGCGCGGCCACAACCAGCGGGTGCAGAAAAAAAGTGCCGTATTGCACGCCGAGATGGACTGCCTGGAAAACGCCGGCCGCCTGAGCGCAGCCGAGTACCGGAAAAGCACTCTCTACTCCACACTGTCCCCCTGCGATATGTGCAGTGGCACAGTGCTGCTTTACGGTATCCCCAGAGTCGTTGTCGGCGAGAACGAGACTTTTAAAGGGCCGGAGAGCTATCTGAGTTCCAGAGGCGTGGAACTGGAGCTGCTGGACAGCGACGAGTGCAAATCGCTGATGCGCGGGTTTATTCGCGAAAAGCCGGAACTCTGGAGCGAGGATATAGGAAAGTAGCACGCACCTGCGTTAGGCTGTGGCCTGGATTACTAACGGGCCAATTCAGATGAAAAAAATAGCAATTGTCGCCGCGCTGGCACTCGGCGCCTGCGGCCAGGAAGCACAGCCGGGCCGCCAGCTTTCAAGCGAAGCCCTGGCACAGCAGCTGGCCGACAAGTACCTGCTGATAGACACCCATATCGATGTGCCATACCGGCTGTCGGAAGACCCCGCCGATGTGAGTGCGGCAACTGAAAGCGGCGACTTCGACTTTCCCCGCGCGGTGCGGGGTGGACTGAACGCCCCCTTTATGTCGATCTACATTCCGGCGGAAATGGAAGCCGAGGGCACAGCCAGGGACTATGCGGATCAGCTGATCGATGGGGTAGAGGCGCTGGCTACACGGCACCCGGACAAGTTCGCGATTCCAAAATCGGTCGACGAGATGGAGCAGCAGGTGGCCGACGGCCGTATTTCCCTGCCTCTGGGCATGGAGAACGGCGCCGCCATTGCCGGGGATCTGGACAACTTGCGCCACTTTGCCGGGCGCGGCGTGCGCTATATCACCCTGACTCACTCGAAGAGCAACCACATCTCCGATTCCTCCTACGATGAAAATCGCCAGTGGCGGGGCCTGAGTGACTTTGGCAAGCAGCTGCTCGTGGAGATGAACCGGGTCGGTGTAATGGTGGACGTCTCCCACATTTCCGACGACGCCTTCTGGCAGGTGATGGAAGTGTCAAAGGTACCGGCAATTGCGTCCCACTCCTCCGCGCGCCATTTCACTCCCGGCTTCGAGCGCAATATGAGCGATAGAATGATTCGCGCGCTGGCGGAAAACGGTGGTGTGATCATGATCAATTTTGGTTCCACCTTTATCAGCGAGGCGTCGCGACAATCCCATCGGGCCATTGGGGAAGCCAGCGAGCAGTTTATGCGCGAACAGGGCCTCAGTGAAGACAGCGAGAAGCTTCAACGCTTTACCGAAAATCTCAGGGCGGAACAGTTTGTCTATGCGGATCTGAATGATGTGCTCGATCACTTCGACCATATTCGCGATCTGGTCGGCGTGGACCATATCGGTATAGGCTCCGACTTCGACGGAGTCGGGGATAGCCTGCCCACTGGCCTGAAAGACGTGTCCCAGTACCCGAACCTGATCCGGGGCCTGCTGCAGCGTGGTTACAGTGAGGCGGATATCGGGAAGATCCTCGGTGGAAACCTGTTGCGCGTCTGGCGCGCCAACGAGGACTATGCAATAAAGCAATCGGTCAAAGCACAGCCTTAAACGAATACATTGGAGTCAAAGGGAACAAAGCCATGTTGAAAACGACAACCTCTGTAGTGGATGGCCGCGAGATCAGGGATTACCTGGATGTGGTGGTGGGTGAGGCCATCCTGGGTGCGAATATCTTCAAGGATATTTTCGGTGCTGTGCGGGATATCGTCGGCGGCCGCGCCGGTGCCTACGAGCGCGAAATGGCCAAGGCGCGCAAGGTGGCCTTCGAGGAGATGGAGGAGGAGGCCAGGCGGCTGGGCGCCGATGGTATCGTCGGTATTGATATCGACTACGAGGTGGTCGGTCAGCAGGGCGGAATGATGATGGTCAGTGTCAGTGGCACAGCGGTCAAGTTCCGCTGATGGGGAACCTGGGACTGGTGGCGTTGGTACAGTTGTCGCTGGCGGCGCTGTTCGTTGCCCTGGTCGGCGCCGCGGTTTATCTGCAGGCCTATTCCAGCGCGATCTTCTATCTGATTCTTGCCGCGAGCCTGCTGGCGCTGATCGTCTATGCGATGGACAAGGTGGCTGCCCTTGAGAATCGCCGTCGCATCAGTGAAAACAGGCTACACCTTATCGCTCTCGCCGGTGGCTGGCCCGGTGCGTTGATCGCGCAGAAACTCTTCAACCACAAAACGACCAAGCGCCCCTTCAGGATCGTCTTCTGGATTACCGTGCTGATCAATGGCGGGGTGGTAGGCTGGACATTCACCGACGGAGGCAGTGCGCTGCTGACAAGGGGAATGGCGGAGATGGAGAGACTCGTGGCACTACTGGGTGGATGAAACGAAAAAGGGGAGGGCCGTAGCCCCCCCCTTTTTTTACCGGGATCGCAGCCTAGAAGCTGTAAACCATCTTGCCGTAGATAAAGCGGCCGCGCGGATCATGCTGGCTCTGCACATAGCCGTAGAGGTCTGAGTCACCGTCGCCGATGGCGAAGGGCGGCTCCTCGTCGAGCGCATTGTCGGCACCGAGGCTCAATACCATATTCTCGAAGCCGGAGTAGCGCGCCTGCAGGTTCAGGGTCAGGAAGGAATCCACTGTGCGCGATTCGTTTGCCTCGTAATCGAGGGTGCCGTCGAAGTCGATATCCGGCGTGTCCTCGAACTCGCCGATATAGTTGAGGCCGACGGTAAACGCGAAGTTGTCAAAGCTCCAGTCCCCGGATGTTGCCCAGCGGTGTTGTGGGTATTCGTATTCGCCGGCCAGGTCGCGGGTCAGGAAATTCTCACCGGATGAGTCCAGCTCCACCCGCTCGAATTCCGCCAGGTAGGAGTAATCCAGGCGCAGGCCCAAATCGCCGCCGGCCAACTGTATACCAGAGTAGACTAGGCTCAGGTCGACACCGGAGACTGTCTGCTCGCCGATATTGATAAAGCCGCTATTGATCGACTGCAGGGCGCCGAGGGATTCACCGGGCAGGGGCGCGGAGCGAATACAAACGCTGCTGTTCTGGTCGTTACAGAACTGGTTGTACAGGTAGCCGAACGGTACCTCGTCGATCTTGCCCTCCTGGGTGACACTCCAGTAATCCAGCGACAGCTGCATGCCATCGATGGGCTTCAGCACACCGCCGATATTGAAGGACTCGGACTCCTCCGCTTCCAGGTCCGGGTTACCGGCGAAAACGATGTTGTAATCGGTACTGGCACAATAGGCGCTATTCTCCGCACAGCCGTAGCTGTCGACAAAGAAAATGGATTCCTGCGACGGCCCTAGACCTATCTGCGCCAGTGACGGTGCGCGGAAACCAGTACCCCAGGAAGCGCGCAGGGACAGCATATCGCTTGCGGTCCACAGCAGGTTGGCCATGGGGTTGGTGGTGGTGCCGAAATCACTGTAGTCGTCGTAGCGGCCGGCCAGGGTCAGATCCAGGTTGGCGGGCAGGGGAATCGCAAACTCTACGAAGGCCGAGGTGATATCGCGGCTGGCGGCGGCGGAGACCGACTCGGTACCAAAGATGAGGCCGCGCTGGAACTGGTCGTCGGGAATATCCGAGGCCTCCTCTTCGCGGTGCTCGAGACCCGCGGCCATGGCGACAGCGCCGTTGGCGGTATCGAACAGTTCACCATTGATACTGAAGTCCGCGCTGGTCAGCTGCGATTTACCCTGGCGCACCAGGCTGGTGGTGATGGCATTGATCACCGACTGCGGGTTCTGCACGCCGCCAAAGGGGTTGTAGCGGCCCGCGTCTATCTCCTGCTGCAGCAGGTCGGTGCGCACCCAGCCCTGGGAGCGGTTGCCGGTCTGGGTGGATTCACTGCGCGAGCGCTGTACAGAGGCCTCCCAGTCCCAGTCGGCAATATTGCCGCGCAGGCCGAAGACGCCGCGCAGGTTGTCTGTCTCTATATCCCACTGGCGCGCGCCCGCATCCACAGTGCGGTAGCGGCCGATATCAATGTCGGATGCTCCGGTAAAGGGATTGTCCGGGTGATCCACCGGTACCGTCAGCGCGGCGCTCTCGTCCAGAGGCGTGGGCGCGCCCTGGGCTATCGACGTGTTGTGCTGGAAGGCCACTTCGGTAAAGAATTCCACGCTGTCGGTCAGCTGGTTTTTACCCAGCAGCAATACGCCGGTGCGCTCAGCTTCCGGCGTCAGCAGTGTCCAGGGACCGTAGTCGTAGGCGCAGATCTGGCCGATGGCACTGTCCGCGGGGCAGCCGGGGTCTATGGTGGAAACGCCGTCCACGACGAAATAGCCCGGGTAACCGCGCGACGAGCGGAAATCCATGCCGCCGCGACCGGACTGATTGGCGGTATCCAGGCCTTTGCGTTCCACGCTCGCCAGGGTGCTGTTCTTGTGGTGGTCGAAGATCAGGGTCAGGTTGGAATCCTCGCCGTTGATCCCCCAGATGGCCGAGGTCGACTGCTCGTCATAGCCGTCGGCGCCGCCGTAGTCGACGGAGATTTCCGCCCCCTCGAAGTCGTCGCGCAGTACCAGGTTGACCACGCCGGCCACCGCGTCGGAGCCGTAGATCGCCGAGGCGCCGTCTTTCAATATCTCTACCCGCTCCACCGCAGCCAGCGGAATCGTATTGATATCGACAAAGTTGGTGGTGATGCCCTCGGCGAAGGCACTGATGGCGACGCGCCGCCCGTTGACCAGCACCAGGGTCGCATCGGAGCCCATACCGCGCAGGCTCACCGCCGCGGCGCCGTTGGCGGTCGAGTCCTGGTTGTTGCCGCGGGTGGAAAAGGTGCCATTGCCGGCGGCGGGGTTCTTCTCGAACATCTGTTGCAGGTTGGTGTAGCCGGACTTCTCGATCACCTCGCGGTCCATTACCTGGATCGGTGTGGCCGTTTCGAACTCGGCGTTGCGCTGGATGCGCGAGCCGACGACGACGACTTCTTCGATAGATTCCTCATCGGCGGCGAATAGCGATTGGGGTGCGGCCGCCGTGGCCGCGGTGAGAATGGCAGTTGCCAACAGGTTACGACGGAAGATTATTTTTTCCATGATCATTGCCTATCCATTTATTGTCGTTATTGGTGACTGACCGAAACAAACAGGTCGTCAGGCAACACTAACAACGGTTGAATTTCCAGACAATTGGCGGGCGATGGGGCGAGCACTTATTGAGGGGATTGGTGACGTGGGTCGCAATTGCGTAGCAAGCGAAGTCGCAATCTAACCGTAATTAGTCGAAAAAATCCGGCTAGCGGGGGTGTGGTTGAATTATGTACGATGGGGAAACGGTAAGCGAGAGGCCTGAGGCTCGTCGGACACAGTTGGTGGTTTCTCGAAATTCACCCTGAGATGGGGCCCCGGCAAGCCGGGACCCGGGTAGAAATTACTTGGAAGCCAGTGCGCGTTGGCCGGATCGAAGTTCGACAATCACTATGCCCGCCAGGCCATCTAGACCGCCGTCGTAGGCAAAGAGCCGTTTACCTTCGCTGTCGATGGCCATTGAACTGAAAGCGGAGACCGGAACGCCATTGGTGTCTCGCCCATTCGTTAGTATCGACTGAGTGGCACTATCCAGATCGATAGCTATCAATTGTCCACTTTCAGTGCCCACCAGAAGGCGGTTGCCCAATATGTCCAGTGCCAGGTCGCTGGGTGTTTGATCATCTGTACCGCCGTGTACCGACGAAGCGAGCGAGGCCCTGTCTCCGCTTGCCAGGTCCACTTCCAGTATTGCCCCTGTGCCGTAGTTGCTGACGAAGGCGCGGTTGTTTGATATATCCAGGGCCAGCCCATTCGCTGAGTCGAAGTGCGCTCCGGTACCGGTGCCATTACCGGAAATTACCTCTCTGTCGCCGGTGTCAAGATCGACGGCCAGCAGGCTCTTTGAAGATGACTCCAGCAGTAAAATACGATTGTTATCTACATCCAGGGCCATGGCGCCAACGCCGTCCATGGTGGGGCCGGTTCCTTTCCAGGGGGCCGCAATCACTTCACGATTGCCGTTCGCGAGATCGACTTCCGCCAGCCATTTAGCGTGGCTATCAAAAATATACGCGCGTTGAGAGACTGAGTGGACCAATATATCTGCGGGCGAATGAATGGATGCACCGGCGCCGTTTTCCGGATCGGATATCACGCTTCTACTACCGTCTTCCAGGTTTACAGCGGCTACGGAGGAGTCCGAACTGGACACGGCGTAGAGGGTATTTGTAACTGGGTCGTAATCGAGTTGAGACCAGGTTGAACTGGGACCAGTGCCCACATGGTTCGACGCTATGTCTGAACGGTCGCCGGAGTCTATGTTCACTGATAGAACGGCAACATCCAATAATGTGTTGGATACCAGCAGATTACTGCTGTCGGCGGACAATCCGATGGACCAGAGAGCGCTGGGGGCTATCCCCTCCCCAAGGTCTGAACTGCTGATTGTTCTTTGATTGCCGGTGGCAACTTCAACCTCAATTACATTCTGACCCTGACCGTTGGCAACAAAAATATGGCTGCCTTCCTCGTTCATTGCCAGATCCATAGGTTGTACAAGTAGATCTCCGTTGCCAACCCCACTGCCGCTGACAGTGGTCCTGTTACCGGTGGCGATATCGATCCTTATAATGGAATCCGAACTTGTGTCGCCGACATACAGATAATTCTTGTCTTCATCCAGGATTATGCCAACCGGAAACTCAAGCTCAGGGCCCTCACCCAGTTCAGCAGATGGATCTGAGCTGGAAATCTTTACGGCCTCTCCAGTGGACAGGTTGTAACGATATACTTCGCCATAGGATATGTTGGAATTAGCCAGTGTTGCGTAGGCCACAGTACCTACAGCGTTCAACACAATAGCGCGGCGCTTGGGTAGATTAGCGCAGGGTTCACAGTGTGGATTTATAAGCGGTGTGCGATCACCTGAAGTTTTCTGTACAGATACGATGGAACCATCACCGTTGAGTACAACGAACTTGTCATTTTTGGGATCGCTGCGCACTACCGGGAAATTCTGCTCCATATCGATCGGGTTGAGTGCGGGACCGGAACCGACTGTGGGGCCGGATATAACCCGACGCGAGCTGCCCACCTCGAAAATCGCATCAAGAGCGGTGTCGGCGAAATAGTAGGTCCGATAGAGATCGTCGTAGGAAACTCCGATTGGCCACTCGATCAGCTGTTCATTGATGACAAGGCGGCTGTCCTCCGCCGTTTCTCCAGTCACAAACTGCGCCGACAGGGGGTAGGTCTCCCTGCCTTCGCTGGGCGGTGTTTCGAGATACCAGAGCGATGGATTATTTACATCCTGCGTCGGTGACCGGCCGTCGACAGAGATGCTGGCCAACTGTTCCGTTGCACTTTCGCCACTTTCAAGATCGACGGCCCTGGCGGTGAGGGCGATGTTGGATAGTTTACCGCCCAAATTGGCACCGCCCGTCGGAAAATCGAACCGGACTGACGGTGCCGCCAGATTGGTAACAGCAACTTCCAGTGCAAGCTGGCTCGCTGCCCCCTGGCTGTCGGCGGCGCCTATCATCAGTTGATAGATGTTGTCCCCATCGCTATCTTCCGGGAACTCAAAATCCGGAGCATCAATAAAGCGGAGATCGCCACTGGCGGAATCGATAGAAAACAATCCGGAGTCGACGCCGCCGCTCAGCGAATAGGTGACATCGCCCCTGTCCGGGTCCTCGGCCGCAGCGGTGTAGAAGCTGTCGCTCTCACCTTCCTCGACGGTGATTTCGCTGGCGGAGGTGAATTCGGGAGCACCCTCGTTGATATCGGTGATGGTTATTACAAAGTTCCGGCTCGTTTTGCCACCTTTGCCATCGCTGGCCTCAATGGTCACTTGATAGACATTGTCACCATCCGAATCGGCTGGGTTCTCAAAGTCTGGCGCAAATCCGAAGCGCAACTGGTCGCCATTGTCGATCAGGAAGCGGGATTGGTCGTCGCCGCCGATTGCGCTGAAACTGATGGTGTCTCCGTCGGCATCGCTGGCGCTGAGTGTTAGCAGGCTGCCGCTATTGTTTTCCTCTGAAATGACTTCACTGGCAGAGACGAACTCCGGTGCGCGATTGGATGGGCTGTTCGGACTGTCGTCGCTCGAGCCGCCTCCACCACCACCGCCTCCTCCGCAGGCCGAAATGAAAAGTGCCGGCAATAGTACCGTAAGCTTTTTATTAAAGGCTGAATGCATACCCAAATCCCCTGACTAAGCATGAATTGTTATTGTGAGTTGTTGATACCGGCATGGCGGACCGGAAAGTCATTTTTATAGTGTGGCGGCACGGGTCGAATTGAGCGTGCGCAATGCCGGGAGGGCCCGGGAAAGAATAGAGGGATATAGCGAACGGCACAATTTTCATTGTGCAATTTGAGAGAAAGTTCTTGTCTGACGGATTTCAGGTTTCGTGGCTAGGGCGTGCGTGGATAGTCAGGAATAGCAGCCCTGCCGCCAATACGATCGAAGGCCCCGCCGGCGTATCCCAAAGAATTGAAGCCAGTAGCCCCAGCACCACCGCTACACAGCCAATCGCGGAGGCGAATGCAGCCATTTGCTCCGGTGTGCGGGAGAGGCGGCGCGCACTGGCGGCGGGAATAATCAGCAGGGCGGTGATCAGCAGCACGCCCACCACCTTCATCGCTATGGCGATCAACAGCGCCAGCATCAGCATCAGCGCCAGGCGCACCCGCTCCACCGGCACGCCCTCTACCGCGGCCAGCTCCTCGTGCAGGGTGAAGGCGAGCAGCTTTTCCCACAGGAAATAGAGCAGTGCGGCGATCAGTGCGGCGGCGGCGGACATCAGTAGCAGGTCGCGGCTGCCCACCGCGAGCAGGTCGCCGAGCAGCAATGACAGCAGGTCCACCTTGATCTTGAACAGGCTGACGGTGACGATTCCCAGCGCGAGCATCGAGTGGGACAGAATCCCGAGCAGCGTGTCCACCGACAGTTTCTGCCGGCGCTGCAGGTAGACCAGCAGCAATGCCAGCACACAGCAGGTGGCGCCGACCGCCAGGGTCGGCATGATGTGGAGTACGAAGCCGAGGGTGACGCCGAGCAGCGCCGAGTGCGCCAGGGTATCGCCGAAATAGGCCATGCGCCGCCAGACCGCGAAGCATCCCAACGGGCCGCTGACCAGCGCGACCAGAATACCGGCCGCCAGGGCGTACCAGAGAAACTGGCTCTGTAGCAGTTCGCCGAATTGCACCACTTATTTGCGCTCTCTGTGTTCGGGGGGGTGGTGCGGTTGCTCGTGATCGCAGGAATGATCGCCGACCACATCGCCGCTTAGCTTGTGCTGGTGATTGTGCTGGTGGGTATAGGGCGCCACCTTGTCGCCGAACAGCTCCAGGTAGGCGGGGTCGCGACTGACCTGCTCCGGGTGGCCCTCGCAGCAGATATGCTGGTTGATACACAACACCTTGTCCGTGGCCGCCATCACCAGGTGCAGGTCGTGGGAGACCAGCAGTACACCGCAGCCGAGCTGGTCGCGCAGCCCGGCGATCAGGCGATAGACCTCGCCCTGGCCGCCCACATCCACACCCTGGGTGGGCTCGTCCAGCACCAGCAATTGCGGCTTGCGCGATGCGGCCCGGGCCAGCAGAACACGCTGCATTTCACCGCCGGACAGGTCCGCCAGGCTGGCGTCCGCCAGCTCAGCGGCGCCTACGCGCTGCAGTGCCATCCGGGCCTGCTCCCTGTCCAGCTGCGCCTGCCCCAGCTGCAGGAAGCGCCGCACCGACATCGGCATTGAGGCATCTATCTGTAGTCGTTGCGGCATATAGCCGATGCGCAGACCCGGCCTGCGCCGCACCTCGCCGCTGCTGGCCCGGGTCAAGCCGAGCAGCAGGCGCAGCAGCGTCGTCTTGCCGGCGCCGTTGGGGCCTATGACGGTGACGATTTCTCCCGGCTGCAGCGCCAGGGTGATGTTCTGCAGCAGCTGCCGGCCGGCGACTTCCAGCCCCAGGTTGTCGGCGGTGATAAGCGGCTCGGGATGGCTCAGGGTGAAATCTCCGGGAGTGGCGGGAATGGATACTTGTGGACGCGCATGACTGGCGGGCGAAGGCCGGGTGTGATTATATCGCAGTTTTCTGTCGCCTTATGTTTTCTATGCCTCCTCTGCGCCGCCTCTCCCTGTTCCTGACTCTCATTCTGCTCGCTGCCTGTGGCAAACCCGAACCGTCGCAAAAGGCGGAACTGGTGGTGAGTGTGCGCCCGCTGGCGCTGATCGCAGAGGAAATTGTCGGCGACGCTATGCCCCTGAGAGTGCTTATCCAGAGTGGCGATCCGCACCACTATGCGCCCAGCGTATCCGATCGCGCGGCGCTGGAGCGCGCCCAACTGGTGGTGTGGATGGGGCCACAGCTGGAGAGCGTGCTGGCAAAACAGCTGGCGCTGATTCCTGCCGAGCGCCAGCTGCAACTGCTGGGTGCAGATGGCTACGAGTTCCAGGGCGCGACCGGTTCGGATCCACACCTGTGGCTGCGCCCGCGCAATGCCGCCGTCGTAGCCGCGCAGTTGGCCGCGCGCCTGGCTGAACTGCAGCCGCATAAAGCCGAGCTATACCGGGAGCGCGCGCGGGATTTCTCCCGCTCCATGGCCAATCTGCAGAAGGTGCTGGACCGGGCCCTGTGGGCCTACCGGGATGTGCCGATTGTGGTGACCCACGATGCCTACGGGCATTTCTTCGGCTCCGCCGGTGTGGCGACCAGGGCACTGAGCGATACCGGCAAGGGCGGCCACGGCGCCAGGGCGCTGCTGCAGCTGCAGGGCAGCGGCGACGGCTGTCTGTTCGGCGAGATGCCGGAGAATGATCGCGACCGGCAGATGGCGGAGAATCTCGGCCTGCGCTATGTGGCGCTGGATCCACTCGCGGATCGGTTGCCGCAGGGGGCCAGCTATCGCGACCTGGTAGAGCAGCTGCTGGCGCAAGCGCGCAGCTGCCTGGCGGAGATTCCGGATAGCGCCGCAGACGATTAGTGGCGGCGGAGCCAATTGGAACTCAGCAAAGAGTCAGGAGGGTTCGCGCTGCGTCTGCGCTTCCGCCTCAGTGCGCGCCCGCTCCTCTTCCTGGCGGCGCAGTTCTTCGGCGCGCTCGCGCTCCAGGCGCAACTCTTCCGCGCTGGCGGCTTCCTGTGACTCTTCGTGTCGCTGTTGTTCCTGGTCCGCCACCAGCGCCTCTTCCTTCTGCGCGCGAAATCTTTCCAGCTGCTGACGCTGCAGTATCTTCAGCAATTGCACCTGTTCCAGTCTGTGCTGCAGCTGCAGCCGCTGTTTCGTATCGCCGGCCTGCTGTCCGTCTGCCCCGGCCGAATCGGCCTCAAAGTTTTTGCCGATGACTTCGACATGCTCCATCTCGCGCGTCTCAATCCCGGTCGATTCGTCGCGCGCTATTGAGTCCGCCAGTGCCGGCGCGGCGATGGCGGCGGATATAGAAAGAGTTCGGCAAAGATTCCTGGTATTCATGGTCACAGCCCTCTAGTACTCCCAGTCTGCGGCGCCCCTGGCGAGCGACAGGCGTCGCTCCCTAATAGCCTAGAAGTCGCACGGGAAACTGCCTGGCCAACTGCGGTGACTGGCAGCTGACCGACGCCGGGGCGAGTGCATGCATAAGTCGGTGAAAATCAGGCGCTGAGGCACAGCGGTGCAGGGGGAGAGGGAAAGCGTCCAATCGCCTGGCAATAGAAGCCCGCCCGCGGCAACCGCGGGCGGGCAGGAAACAAGTCGACGTCGATTGACGCTCGCTCGTGTCAGGAATTGCGTTTGAGGCGCTTCAATTTTTCTGCGCGCGCTGCATCGCGCTCGGCCTGTCGGCGCAACTGCTCCAGTTGCAGCATCTGTCGCTGCATGAGCGACTCCCTCTGGCTGCGCTCGACATCGTGCAACAGTGATTCGTGTTTGTGTTCTTCCTTCGGCTCCACCGTTTTTGCCGTATCCAGCTGCAGGTCTGCGATGACCATCTGTGGACCGATCGCCGCGGCCATTGCCGGGCTGGCGAAAATGGCCGCTGCGGAGAACACACCGGTGAATATCACACCCTTCATGCGCTAATCCTTCCCTGAATGAATTGGTTGCTGTGCCCCGGCCTTCTGTGGCCGGGCGCCCAGTTAACGACGCGAGCGTTGCCGCGAAATAACGACTTGCAGATGATTTCGTGAACAACAGATGTCGGTACCGTGAAGCCTAGATAGCCCCATCGACTTCGGGTGGGTGCTGCGGTGACCGCCGCGGTTCGCACGTCGAGTTGAAGCGTTCGGTGCGGGGGTGGCGAAGGGGGAAAGCGCCGGCGGCGAAAGGGGAAAAAGCGGGCGAAGGGCGTTATGCTATCCGCCGATTTGCCTACCGCAATAGTTTCCCAACAGTTGATTCCGAAATTTTATGAGTAAACAGAACACCCAAGCCCCGCTGATCCTGGTGGACGGCTCCTCCTACCTGTACCGCGCCTTCCACGCCCTGCCGCCGCTGACGACCAGCAAGGGCAATCCCACCGGCGCGGTGCGCGGCGTCATTGCCATGCTGCGCCGCCACCTGAAGGAGCACCCGGACAGCACGGTGGCGGTGGTGTTCGACGCCAAGGGCAAAACCTTCCGCGACGAACTGTTCGCCGACTACAAGTCCCACCGCCCGCCGATGCCGGATGACCTGCGTGAGCAGATACAGCCGATACACGACGTCATCGACGCCATGGGCCTGCCGCGGCTGGTGGTAGACGGCGTCGAGGCGGACGATGTGATCGGGACCCTGGCTCTGGAGGCGCAGAGGAGTGGGCAGGAAGTGATCATCTCCACCGGCGACAAGGATATGGCGCAGCTGGTGCGCCCGGGCGTCAACCTGGTCAACACCATGTCCAACACTGAGATGGACAGCGAGGGGGTCAGGGAGAAGTTCGGCGTCGGCCCCGAGCTGATCATCGATTTCCTCGCCCTGATGGGCGATAAGTCCGACAACATCCCCGGCGTGCCCGGCGTCGGCGAGAAGACGGCGCTGGCGCTGCTGCAGAACCTGGGCGGCCTGGAAGCCATCTACGCGGACCTGGACGCGATTGCGCCGCTGGGTTTCCGCGGCGCCAAGACCCTGGGCAAGAAGATGGCCGAACACCGCGAGGCGGCGGAGCTGTCCTACAAGCTGGCCACCATCAAGACCGACGTGGCGATGCCGGTTCATCCACAGGATTTGCACAATGCCGAACCGCAAACGGACAGGCTGATAGCACTGTTCGGCGAACTGGAATTCCGCGGCTGGCTGGAGGAGCTGTCCGGGGATGAGGCAGAGGAGGCGCTGGAGGAGGCGGTCGAGCGCGATTACGCGATTGTCACCGAAATGGCCGAGTTCGACGCCTGGCTCGAGAAGCTGAAGGGCGCGGAGACTTTCGCCTTCGATACCGAGACCACCAGTCTCAACTATATGCAGGCCAAACTGGTGGGCCTGTCCTTCGCCGTCGAACCCTACGAGGCCGCCTATGTGCCCCTGGCCCACGACTATATGGGTGCGCCGCCACAGCTGCCCTTCGACGAGGTGCTGCAGAAGCTGAAACCGCTGCTCGAGGACGAACAGCAGAAGAAGGTCGGCCAGAACCTCAAGTACGACAGCCATATCCTGGCCAACTACGGCATAGAGCTGCGTGGCATAGCCCGCGATACCATGCTGGAATCCTACGTGCTCGACAGCACCGCCAGCCGCCACGATATGGACAGCCTGGCGCTCAAGTACCTGGGCGAGCACACGGTGCACTTCGAGGATATCGCCGGCAAGGGCGCCAAGCAGCTGACCTTCAACCAGATAGAACTGGACAAGGCCGGTCCCTACGCCGCCGAGGATGCGGATATCACCCTGCGCCTGCACAACGAATTGTCCGCGCGCCTGGCGCGCGAGCCGTCGCTGGAAAAGGTGCTGGACGAAATCGAGATGCCGCTGCTGCCGGTGCTCGCGCGTATCGAGCGCAACGGTGCCTATATAGACGCCGGGATGCTCGCCGCACAGAGCGCCGAGCTGGAACAGAAGATGCGCCGGGTGGAGCAGAAGGCCTTCGAGGTGGCCGGCGAGGAGTTCAACCTAGGCTCCACCAAGCAGCTGGGCGCAATACTGTTCGAAAAGCTGCAGATCCCGGTGATCAAGAAGACCCCCAAGGGCGCCCCTTCCACCGCCGAGCCGGTGTTGCAGGAGCTGGCCCACAGCCACGAGCTGCCGGCGCTGATCATGGAGTACCGCGGCCTGGCCAAGCTGAAAAACACCTACACCGACAAGCTGCCGCTGATGATAGATCCGGCCACCGGCCGCGTGCACACCTCCTATCACCAGGCGGTGGCGGCCACCGGGCGACTGTCGTCCAGTGATCCCAACCTGCAGAACATCCCCATTCGCACCGAAGAGGGCCGCCGCATCCGCCAGGCCTTCGTCGCCGACCCGCGCATCGACGGCGGCAGCGCCATCATCGCCGCCGACTACTCGCAGATTGAGCTGCGCATCATGGCGCACCTGTCCGGTGACAAGGGGTTGGTCGATGCCTTCGCCCAGGGCCTGGATATCCACCGCGCCACCGCCGCCGAGGTGTTCGAGGTGGCGCCGGACGCCGTGAGCGACGAGCAGCGCCGCCGCGCCAAGGCGATCAACTTCGGCCTTATCTACGGCATGTCCGCCTTCGGCCTCGCCAGGCAGCTGGGTATACCCCGCGCCGACGCGCAGCAGTACGTGGATCTCTACTTCGAGCGCTACCCGGGCGTGCGCGCCTATATGGACAACACCCGCAAACAGGCGTCGGAAAAGGGCTATGTGGAAACCCTGTTCGGCCGCCGCCTCTACCTGCCGGAGATCAACTCCCGCAACGGCATGCAGCGCCAGGCCGCAGAACGCACCGCCATCAACGCGCCCATGCAGGGCACCGCCGCCGATATCATCAAGCGTGCCATGATCGCCGTGGACGCCTGGCTGGCGGAGAGTGGGCTCGCCAGCCGGCTGATTATGCAGGTGCACGACGAACTGGTACTGGAGGTGCCGGGGGCAGAAGTCGACCAGGTCAGCGCCGGCATCACCGAGCTGATGCAGGGCGCCGCCAAACTGGATGTGCCGCTGATCGTAGAGCTGGGCAAGGGTGCCAACTGGGATGAGGCGCACTGACGACTGGTCCTCTTTGTAGGAGCGGCGGGGTAAAACAAATTGCAATGCGGGAAGGTTATGAGTGGAAAAAGGCGCCAAAGAGCGTGCATTGATCAATTTTTTAACACTTTTTAACCGAACCTGAGGAACCCATCCGGCGACAGCCCCTCTAAACAGGCAAGATCGTTGGAATGCGTCATCATCCCCCAAGGAAGTCAGATGTTTGCCCCGGAGCTCCCCCAAGTCCGGGGCATTTTTTTTGGGGAATCCCTGCAAAACTACTGCGCGTGCGCCTGGCGGCGTGCTCATGTGCTCACGTACTAGAGTACGCTCCGCGCACTCCGCTCCGGCGGCCACCACCAGCCACCCGCTCGCTACGTTTTCAGAGACTCCCATCTGCGCAGTAGCGCCGCGCCGCCTGCAGGTATAGCCGGGTCTTGCTTTTCCACTTGTCCGGTTCCGCCACAGCGCCGTCCTGTAAGTGCGCCGCCGCCAGGTGGGCGCGCAGCAGGGCGCGATTGGCGCGGTAGAAGCGGGATAGTGCTTCCGGCGGCCGGTCGTCGCAGCAGCGGTAGTAGCCTTCCAGGGCGGTCTCGCCCAGATCCGCGCGCCCCAGCAGTTCACATTCCAGCGCCAGGTAGCTGAGCTCGTCCACCGGATCCACGCAGCGCAGTGTGCGATTGAATTCCAGGCAGTCGATCACCTGCGGCGGTTGGGTCAGGAAGCAGTGCTCCGGGCGCAGGTCGCCATGGCCCTCGACGATTCGCCCCGCCCCCGCGCGCTCGCCCAGCAGCTCTCCCTCGCGGTCGAGGAAGTCCAGCAGCGCGCCGGCAATGCCTTTGATTTCCCCGGCATCCAGTGCCAACTTCTGCTCCAGATCTGGGGCCAGCAGCCGCTCGCGCCAGTCCTCGCACTGGCGCCGCAGCCGCGCCAGGTACTGTGCCGGTGTCAGCGCTATCACTTCGGCGTCTCGGTAGAAGTCGCACAGGCGCTGCAGCAGCGGCGCCAGTGTTTCCCCACTCGCACTACCGATCAGTGCCGGCAGGCTGGCGGTCTCGCGCAGGCGGCGCATCTTCACCAGCCACTCCACCGGCACGCCGGCGCCATCCAGGGCCAGCCGGCCGCGGGCGTCCAGGCGCAGGGGCACCAGGTCCAGATAGACGTTGTCGGTCAGGCGCCGGTTCAGGTGCAGCTCTTCGCGGCAGTCCCCGTAGCGCTTGTCCAGGCTGCTGAAATCCAGGTAGCTGGAGCGCACCGGCTTTTTCATCTTGTAGGCGAAGTGATCGGTGAGGAAGATCCGCGCCATATGGGTCTCCACCAGGCGCACCGAGTCCGCTCCCTCGGGGTAGCTGGCCGGCGAGAGCAGAAATCGGGTTTTGTCCTCCAGGCCCGGAAGTTTGACGGCGGGGTCGGTCATGGCGCGCTTTGTCTTGGTACCTGTTTGCTAGTCTAGTTTTATCACCCATCCGTTGATTTCTGCGAGGGCCAGGTTGTGATGACGCCCTTCGAAGATCGCGTGGAGGCCGGCCGCCTGCTGGCGGAGGCCCTGCGCAGCTCCCTTCCCGACATCGCCGGGCGCAAAAACACGATAGTGCTGGCACTGCCTCGCGGCGGCGTGCCCCTGGGGCTGGAGGTGGCGCGGGTATTGAAAGCCCCGCTGGACCTGATGCTGGTGCGCAAACTGGGGGTGCCGGGCCACGAGGAACTGGCCATGGGCGCCATCGCCAGCGGCGTACGGGTGCTGAATGACGACGTGGTCTCCGGCTGCGGCATCGACGATGAGTCCCTGGCGGCAGTCGCGCGCGCGGAGCAGGCGGAGCTGGAGCGTCGCGCCAAACGCTACCGTGGCGACAGACCCTGGCCGGACCTGAAGGGTCGCACCGTGATACTGGTGGACGACGGTATTGCCACCGGCGCCACCATGGAGGTGGCGGCGCGGGCGGTGCGGCAGCAGCAACCCGCCTCCCTGGTACTGGCGGTACCGGTGGCGCCGCCGTCTTCCCTGGCCCGCTTCACGACCCTGGTGGACCGGATAGAGTGCCTGATGACACCGGAATCCTTCTGGGCCATCGGCGCCTGGTACCGGGACTTTTCCCAACTGACCGACGAGCAGGTGATCGCGATGATGGGCGAGGCGGGGGATCTGGCGGGGGAAGCAGATAAAGCGCCGGGAGCAAAAAAATGAACAGGCAGGATGTATTGGTGGAGGCCGCCGGCGAGCGGCTGGAGGGATTCCTGACACTGCCTGCGGACACCGGCTCGCTGGTGATCTTCGCCCACGGCAGCGGCAGCAGCCGTTTCAGCCCGCGCAATACTATGGTTGCCGAACAGCTGAACGGCGCGGGTATGGGCACACTGCTGTTCGACCTGCTCACCTTTGATGAGAACCGGGTCGACGAGATCACCCGCGAGTACCGTTTCGATATCGACCTGCTGGCGCGGCGCCTGGCGGCGGCGCTGGACTGGGCCGGCGGCGAGGCGCAGACCGCCAATCTGAATTTCGGTCTCTTCGGCTCCAGCACCGGCGCTGCCGCGGCACTGATCGCCGCCGCCGAGCGGCCGCTGCTGGTGAAGGCGGTGGTGTCCCGCGGCGGTCGCCCCGACCTGGCCGGTGCCGACCTGCCACTGGTGCAGGCGCCGACGCTGCTGATCGTCGGCGGTGACGACACCCAGGTGATAGAGCTGAACGAGGAGGCGGCGGCGCATATGGAGCGCCTGCGGCTCGACGGGCAGGGTCCACAGCTGGAGATAGTCCCGGGCGCCACCCACCTGTTCGAGGAGCCGGGCACCCTGGACCAGGTGGTGCGCCTGGCCATCGACTGGTTCCGGCTGCACCTGTCATGAGTCGCCTGAAGCTGTTCAGCCTCGACGCCGGCGCCGACTTTGCCGGCCGCGTCGCCGCCGCCCTGGGCGAGCCGCTGGCGGCCCACGAGGAGCGCGATTTCGTCGACGGCGAGCACAAGCTGCGCCCGCTGGACGACGTGGAGGGGGCCGATGTCTACCTGGTGCAGTCCCTGTACGGCGACGAGCACAGCAGTGTCGACGACAAGCTGGTGCGATTGCTGTTTTTCGTCGGCGCCCTGAAGGACGCCGGCGCCGCCCGCGTCACCGCGGTCGCGCCCTACCTCTGCTACGGGCGCAAGGATCGCCGCACCAAACTGCACGACCCATTGTCCAGCCGCTACCTGGCCAGCCTGTTCGAATGCCTGGGCACGGACGCGGTGCTGACCCTGGACGCCCACAACCAGTCCGCCTTCGAAAATGCCTTCCGCTGCCGCACCCTGCACCTGCCGGCGCAGCCGCTGTTCGTGGAATTCGCCGCCGAGCAGCTGGCCGGTGACGGGAACCCCATAGTGGTGGCCTCGCCGGACGTGGGCGGCGTCAAGCGCGCTGAGGCCTTCCGCCGGGCCCTGGGACGGCGGCTGGAGCGGGATATAGGCCGTGCCTTCGTGGAGAAATATCGCAGTGGTGAAAAGCTCAGCGGCGGCACCCTGATCGGCGAGGTGAAAGGCGCCAGCGTGCTGATTGTCGACGACCTGATCGCCGGCGGCGGCACCGTCTGCCGCGCCGCGGCGGCCATTGCCGGCGGCGGCGCGGCGCGCATCCTGGCGCTGGCCAGCCACGGCCAGTTCTGCGGCGATGCGCTGGCGGATCTGGACAGGCTGCCGCTGGAGGCGATAGCGATTACCAACTCACTGCCGCAGGTGCGCGAGGGCAAGAGCCTCAGGGTCGTCGACTGCGCGCCGCTGATTGCCGAGGCGATACGCCGACTGCACGACGACGGCCCGGCGACCCAGTTGAGCGTCGTCTGATATGTCGCGCTTCGAGGCTGCGATCTCCGAGTTTATCTGGGACACCAAGTACCGCCACCGGAGCGATGGCAATCGCATCTGCGATGCCACCGTCGAGGACAGCTGGCGCCGCCTGGCCAATGCGCTGGCCGCGGTGGAACCGCTGCAGCACGAGCTGTGGGCGCAGCGCTTCTACCAAAACCTGGCCGACTTCCGTTTCCTGCCCGGCGGGCGCATCCTCGCCGGTGCCGGCACCGCCCAGCGGGTGACACTGTTCAACTGCTTCGTGATGGGCGCCATCGAGGACTCGATGGATGCCATCTTCGAGCGCCTCAAGGAGGGCGCCCTGACCATGCAGCAGGGCGGCGGCATAGGTGTCGACTTCTCCACCCTGCGCCCGGCCGGCAGCCGCGCACGGCACACAGGTACCATCGCGTCGGGCCCCGTGTCTTTTATGCGCATCTGGGATGCCATGTGCGCGACCCTGCTGTCCACCGGCAGTCGCCGCGGCGCCATGATGGCCACCTTGCGCTGTGACCACCCGGATATAGAGCGCTTCATCGAGGCCAAGCGGGATCCGCGCGAGCTGCGCCACTTCAATCTGTCAGTACTGGTCAGTGACGACTTTATGGCCGCGGTGCAAAGCGGCGACGACTGGCCGCTGGTCTTCCCGGAGCAGCAGCTTGAGGGGCAGGGCGGCGAGTTGGTCGAGCGCTTCTGGAGCGCTGACGGGAGCGCTGGGAGCAGGGCACTGCCCTGCCGGGTGCTGAAGCGGATTCCGGCGCGGGACCTGTGGCGGAAAATCATGCGCGCCACCTACGATTATGCGGAACCGGGTGTGCTCTTCGTCGACCGGATCAACCGCCACAACAACCTCCACTACCGCGAGCGGATCAGCGCCACCAACCCCTGCGGCGAGATACCCCTGCCGCCCTACGGCGCCTGTAACCTGGGCTCGGTCAACCTGACCCGCTTCGTGGAGGAGCCTTTCAGCAATCGCGCGCGCCTGAACTGGGACGGCGTTGCCGACTGCGCGGCCCTGGGGGTGCGCATGCTCGACAATGTGATCGACCTGTCGCGCTATCCACTGCCGGCCCAGGAACAGCAGGCCAGGGGCAGTCGCCGTATCGGTATCGGCATCACCGGCCTTGCCGATGCGCTGATCGCGCTGGGGTTGCACTACGACAGTGACGCCGCGCGGGAGCTGGCCGTGCGAGTAATGTGGACACTGCGCCACAGTGCCTACAGAACGTCGACCGCGCTGGCGCAGGAAAAGGGCAGCTTCCCGTTCTTCGAGCGGGGGCAATACCTGGCCGGCGCCGATATCCGCGCCCTGCCGCAAGAGCTGCGTCGCGCCATCGGCGAGCGGGGAATTCGCAACAGCCACCTGGTCGCCATAGCCCCCACCGGCACCATCAGCCTGCTGGCCAATTGCGTCTCCAGCGGCGTGGAACCGGTGTTCGATTTCCGCCACCGGCGCCGGGTACTGACCGCCGGCGGCGAATACCGCGAGTTCGAAATAATCGACCCCATCTATCGCCTCTGGTGCGATGGCGGCGGCAACAGTGGGGCACTGCCGGACACCTTCGTGGCCGCGCACGGCCTGTCGCCGCGGGCCCATCTGTTGATGGAAGCGGCACTGCAGCCCTATGTCGACAATGCCATTTCGAAGACGGTGAATGTCCCCGAGGACTATCCCTTCGACAAATTCGAATCCCTCTACCGCGAGGCCTTCGAGCTGGGGCTCAAGGGCTGCACCACTTTCCGCCCCAACCCTATCACCGAATCGGTGCTGGCCAGCGGTGCCGAGCCGCCGGCCAGTCACTGCTGTGATATAGAGCGGGAGGGGGAATAGGCCGACAGATCTGATCCCGTTACATCCGGTTAACGCTTCTTTACCCAATGCCGCGGAACCAGAGCGGACAGGGCCCCTCTAAAAAGACAAATCATTGTTGCTCCTCAAACCCCAACAAAACCCGCTTGACCCCGCCCCGATACCTCCCCAAACGTCGGGGCTTTTTTTTGCCCATGTTTTCTGATTGGCGGCAGCTATCGGCACAATTGGAATCTATTTCCGGAAAATTGGCGCAGAAGGGAATAACATCTGTCCCCACATCAGCCTGATGGTCACTGATTGACTGGGGAAGTAGCGGTGGCGACCCTATTGTTCAGTTGGTTGGAAACGAGAAGTTAATGGGTGTGAACCCACAGGCGTGCCCGTCCCCCTGGGCGCGTCTGCCCAGTGTCCCTCCCCAAGGGCACTGACCCCTGGCCGGCAGTCCCCATCTGCCGGCTTTTTTTATATCCCGATACCGGCCAGCGAGGCGAGCGATCGGCACAGAGACGCGCTATTCATTCTGCAGTTGTTGCAAATGATAATGCTTCGCATTAGCATGGTTGCAGTTGAAATCAAGGAGTCTGCTGTGAACCTACGTTATCTCTGCGCCAACCACCGCCAGTGGCTGACTGCCGATACAGTGCGCGCCGAACAGGCGTGGCTGGACTGGTCTGAGCGGGGCGCCGGCCTGTGTGAAGAGGGCAATTACGCCGAGGCTATTCCCTACCTGGGCTGTGCCTTTGAGCTGGCCAATTTCCTGCTCGAGGCCCACTGGCCAGGATACGGGGTCGCGGCCATGCGTTTTTCCGACAGTGCCAGCCAACTGATGGCGGCCTACCGTCAGCGCGGCGAGGACAACCAGTGCAACTACATTCTGGTGGGAGCCAGCTCCAGGCTGGCGCGGGAACTGAAGGACCGGGACAACTACCGGATTGCCGCCGACTGCATCCGTACCCTCTACGCGGGTGAGTCCAACCCGCCGGCGCGGCAGCAGTGGCAGCAGGGGCTCGCAGGCGTTGTCAGCTTGCACTGATCTACAACCGAGCGCAGGGACGCTAATGTCATTGCCGTCTCAGTATCTGGAAATAAGGATCCGCGAGGAAACCCTGATATCGCTGCTGGCGCAGCGGCGCCTGAGGGCGGAGGACCTGCGCGGCCTGACGCCGCGGGCGCGCCGGCAGTTGCGACGGGTGCTGCTGCAGTCGCTGCTGTCCGATCCGGGACTGAATCTAACCCTGTAGGGCCGAAGGCGCCGTGAATGCCTGGAACGGCCGGGGAGGCCGCCGACCGCTCCTACGCCAGCGCCAGCCACTGGTTCAGCCTGCGCTCCAGCTTGTCGAGCCCGGTCTTTTTGGTCGAAGAAAAAATCTGCACAGTCACGCCGGTATCCAGGCCCTGTTCCTTCAGCGCCTTCTCCACCGCGAAGCGGATATTGTTGGCGGGGCCGTTTTTCAGTTTGTCGGCCTTGGTCAGCAGGATATGCGCCGGCATGCCGGACTGCACCGCCCAGGTCAGCATATGCAGGTCGAACTCCTTCAGCGGCTGGCGGATATCCATCAACAGCACCAGCCCGCGCAGGCACTGGCGCTGCTCCAGGTAGAAGGCCAGGTGGCGCTGCCACTCGTCCTTCATCGAGCGCGCCACCTTGGCGTAGCCGTAACCGGGCAGATCCACCAGGCGCTGGTCGTCGCCGGCGTGGAAGAAGTTGATCAGCTGGGTGCGCCCCGGTGTCTTGGAGGTGCGCGCCAGCTTGCTGTTGCCGGTGAGAGCGTTGATGGCGCTGGACTTGCCGGCGTTGGAGCGCCCGGCAAAGGCCACCTCGGCGCCAGTGTCTTCCGGGCACTCGGCCAGGGTCGGCGCGCTGGTGAGAAACTGCACATTGCGGTAATTGATCTTTTCGGGGTGGGACTCTGACATATCTCTTCTGCTGATCCGGTACACTCGATTGGCGCGCAAGTATATAATGCCGCGGTTTTTGCGTCGCAGGATTGATGGGGGCGGCGCTAATTGCATTTTCAGCGCGCAATGGGACGACGTATGAACAGCATTATAAAGAACACCGCTCTGGCCCTCGGCCTGACTCTCGGCCTGGCACCGCTTGCGATGGCGGCCGGGGACGCCGCCGCCGGCAAGGCCAAGGCCGCGGCCTGCGCCGCCTGCCACGGCGCCGATGGCAACAGCCCGGCGCCGACTTTCCCGAAGATCGCCGGACTGGGGGAGAAATACCTGGCCAAGCAGCTGATGGATATCAAGAGCGGTGCGCGCCCGGTGCCGCAGATGATAGGCCAGCTGGACAACTTCAACGAGCAGGACCTGCAGGATATCGCCGCCTACTTTGCCTCCCAGCCGATGCAGCTGTCCGGTTCCGAGGCCATCTCGGTGATGCTGAACAGCGGCGAGAGCGTCGACGGCCTGATCTTCGGTCGCAATCTTTACCGCGCCGGCAATGCGCAGACTGGCGTTCCCGCCTGTATGGGCTGCCACTCCCCCTCTGGCAAGGGCAATGCCCCCGCCGGCTATCCGCGCCTCTCCGGCCAGTACGCCCAGTACGTGGAAACCCAGTTGAAGGCCTTCCGCGAGGGCACCCGCGCCAATGACGGTGACACCCGGGTGATGCGCAGTGTGGCCAAGCAGCTGTCCGACGCCGAGATCAAGGCGGTGGCCAACTATGTCGCCGGCTTGACCGACTGACGGCGTGTTGCAATCGTCTCGAAAGGCCGGTCCCTGACCGGCCTTTTTTATGCCTGTCACCACCAAGCAGACAGCGGCAACGGCACATGTCTGCCAAATTGCGCGTTTTTTGCCCGATCTCCTTGCCTAAGGGCACGGGAACTTCAATAATCTGCGCTGTCTATAGATTACTCCCGACCCCCGGGTCGAAAGAATAAAGCTGGAGAAGAGTTATGAGAGCCGCAGTTGCCCCCCTGTCCAAGGGATTCGCCATGGTTTTGGCCATGCTGTTCAGCCTGGCCGCCTGTGCCCAGGACAGCGGCCAGTTCAAGGCCGGTCAGCACTACCAGGTGCTGCCCCAGGCGGTACCGCAGAAGGACGACAGCAAGATCGAGGTGACCGAGCTGTTCTGGTATGGCTGCGGTCACTGCTACCACTTCGAGCCGGCCCTGAACCGCTGGAAGAAAGAAATGCCGCAGGATGTGGCGCTGAACAAGATTCCGGCCATCTGGCAGCCGGTGATGGAAGTGCATGCGCGCATGTTCTACGTAGCCGAAGCCATGGGTGTGCTGGACAAGATGCACGCGCCCATCTTCAATGCCATCAACAACCAGCGCAAGATGTTCGCCAGCCGCGACGGCCGCAACTGGAACCCCGACCTGAAAGCCATCGAAGCGCTGTTCAATGAGCACGGCACCGACGGCGCCAAGGCCGCCAAGCTGATGAACTCCTTCGCCATCAACAGCAAGGTCAAGCAGGGCCAGGCCAACCAGCGCGCTTACCAGCTGTCCGGCACGCCGGAAGTGGTCGTGGCCGGCAAGTACCGTATCAGCACCTCACTGCCGGGTCTGAAAGGCAAGAGCAACGGTCAGGAACTGATGCTGCAGGTGGCCGACTACCTGATTGCCAAGGAGCGTGCCGATAAGGGCTGAGTACTGAGCGGCGCGCCGAGCGCGGTTAAGCCCGACTGAGCCTTCCGAAACCCCGCCGCGTGCGGGGTTTTTTGTGTTCGTTCCGGCCGCTCCAGGTATTCGCGGCGCCTGCGGCCCTACGGCCGCGCTAAGACGCGGCTGCTAATCTTGTGCCGAATGCAGAAAAAGAATTCCCGATGCGACGCAACTGGCCGCCACTACCTCTCCTCGCCCTCTGCCTGCTGCTGTGGCTGCCCGCCACCTTGTACGCACAGGAGCCGCTTGAACGGGAGCCGCTGGCGGCAGAAGCCAGCAATCTTCTGTCCTATATCGCTGTGGATTACGGCGATTCGGTGAAAAACGGCGAGATTCAGGACAATTCCCTCTACGAACAGCAGCGGCGCTACCTGGCGCGGGCGCTGGAACTGGTGCGCCAGCTGCCGGACAGGCCCGGTCGCGCGGCGCTGGAAAACAGTGTGCTGGAGCTGGATGTCGCCATTGCCGAGAAGCGCGACGGCGAGCAGGTGCGCCGCCGCGCCAATGCCGCCGCCGATCGCCTCGCCGCCCTCTACCAGCTGCAACGTTCGCCCGCTGAAATGCTGCCCTCGGCCGATTTTGCCCGCGCCCTCTATGTAGAGCGTTGCGTCAGCTGTCACGGTGCACAGGGCCAGGGCGGCGACAGGGCACCGGGACTGCGCGATCCGCAGCGCATGGCCAGTTTCAGCCTCTACGATCTCTACAACATCCTCGACCCCACCGTGGACTCGGTGCACGGCGCGCGTATCGACGGTGATCTCAGCAGTCGCCAGCGCTGGGCGCTGGCGGTAACCGCCGCCAATTTTGCCGTCGCCGGCGAACTGCCGCCGACGTCGCAGCTGGCGCAGCGCTATCCGGCGCTGATCGGGCTGCCGGGAATGGCCACCACGCGGCCTGTGGAACTGCCCTCCGAGGCCGCCGGGGCCCTGATGTGGTGGCGCGGTCATCCGCAGCGGGTGCGCGCGCTGGAACACCCACTGGCCCGCGCCGACGGCCTGCTGCAACTGGCGGAGACCGCCTACCGCGGCGGCGACAACGCCAGCGCCTACCACCAGCTGATGCTGGCTTTCCGCCAGGGCTATGCGCCGCTGCGCGAACAGCTGGAAATCCGCGACGCGCCCCTGGCCGCACAGTTGTCGGAACACTGGCAGGCGCTGCGCACCGCAATTCTGGGCAACGCCCCCAATGCCGAGGTGATCGCCGCCTTCCAGCGCCTGCGCACCGCCCTCGGCCAGGCGCGCGCGCGCCTGGAGCCTCCCGCCGGACAGAGCCGCTACACCCTGTGGGCCGCACTGTTGTTTGCCACCGCCGCGGCCCTGGGGCTACTGCTCTGGTTCGGCCTGCGACGCAGGAATTCTGTCTAGACTGATAGAGGAATATTGCGCCAACTGCCGCAGGAGGTCCCGATGTTGCTGCGCTGTGCCCTGTCCGTCGCCCTCTATAGCCTGGTGTCTCCCGCCCCGGCCTCCGAGCTGGACGCCTTCCCCACCACAGTGGACGGCAAACAGCGCCAGGTGATCCGTCTGCCCAAGGCTGTGGACGAAAGCCGCTTTATGGTGGAGCTGGTGCCGGGCAAGACGGAGCTGGTGGACTGCAACCTGCGCAGCTACCGCGCGCCAATCAAACGCGAAACCCTGGATGGCTGGGGCTACCCCTACTTTGTACTGGCCGATCCAGAGCCGGCTGCCACCACCCTCAAGGCCTGCCCGTCGGGTTCCGAGAGTCGCCGCTTCGTGCGCGTGCGTGGCGAGGGGTTGATGCTGCCCTACAACAGCCGCTTGCCGCTGGTGGTCTACCTGCCCGCCGATCTGCAGCTGAAATACCGGGTCTGGCGGGCGGACAAGACCCTCTCCGATGCCCGCACCGAATAGCCCGCAAAAATTGCCCCAAGAATTGCAAGAGTCGAGCGGCCCCAAGTTTGCGATATCCGGTGCCATACTGGCGTGTGAATGAATATTTTTGAGGCTTCTCCTGCCACGGTTGGATTTTGCGTCTAGCCTTTAAAAACAAGGGACGTGAAAAAGAGCGCCTAGGCGATTTTTCATGCCGCAGTGCGACGGCTTGCCGCCTTGCGGACAGGAAAATCGGCGGTGACTGTCACCGCCAGCCGCAGTAACCCAACACAGCAGAGTCGCGCATGAAGTTTTTGCGTCATCCCTCGTTTCTCCCGCTCCTGAGTTCATTTTTACAAACCCACGCCGTGATCCTGATGCTGTTCCTGCTGCTGCCGCTGGCCGCCGCGGCGGAATCCGCACAGCGCCAGTGGGCCGGAAACTGGCTGGTCGTCAGCGAGGGCGACGAGCAGCTGGTGTGGCAGCTGCGCGCCGACGGCACGGGTTTCGCCTACGGTTTCCATTCCGGGGGCCGCCTGTCCCACGGGTTTGCCATCAACTGGAAACTGGAGGGCGACCGGGTGCGGGTGCGCACCGGCGCTTCGGTGCGCTGCAACGGCGGGGTGGTGGCCGTGTCCTTTACCGGTTGGAGTCCCGTCACCTTAGACTTCTCGGTAGTGGACGGCCGTCACTGGCTTCAGGACGGTGGTGGCCTGTTGAGTTTTCAACGCCGCCTGAGCAGCTGGGATACGCCCAGGGCGGGCAGCAGTTGTCCGGATCTGGCGGGTTGACGGGGTATGCCCCGGTAGAGAGCTACGCAATTTGTTCACTGAGAGGGAAACAGTTCAGGGAAGAGTAGAGCGGATACTGGAGTAATAAAGCTGTGATACAGCGACGCTTTATTCTCACGCTGATATTTATCTGCGCCGCGAGCGCAGCCCTGGCCGCCGAACCCGAGCAGGAGGAGGTGGATGGCGGCTGGCAGGCCGAGTCGCGCCTGGAGGCGGATCAGTGGGTTGGGGCCTGGTTGATTTCCCGCGACGGCGAAGCGCGCCATGTGTGGAGCCTGAAAGCGGACGGCACCGGGCGCTCCTACGCATTCCTGGAAAGCGACGGTGATATGCGCTTTGCCTACGGCTACGATATTCACTGGTATTTCGATCCCTTCACGCAGATGGCGAATATCAAAACCGAGCGGCGCATCGTCTGTCGCGGCGGCAGACTCTATCCGTATTTCCTCACGCTGAAATCCTACGAGAGCGACTACGCGGTGAAGGGAAAGTTTGCCTGGCAGACGACCTGGACAGAGGCGAGCATCGGCCGAAACCTGTTGCACAAGTCCCTGGTCGTATTCGTGGCTCCCCTGTCCGCCTGGTACGATCCGGTCAAGGACGCCCCCTGTCCGGACTTCCCCAGTCTGAACCTGGAGAAGGATATCGATATGGCCCTGGACCGCTGGGAAGGCGAGGCGCAGCCCGCTATCGATGTGGACACCAGGCCGGCGGCAGGTGAGCCGGAATTTGAAGGCGAGGAGTTTATCGAACTGTCGAAAGACGGCCGCGGCGCGCGATAGAAAACGCCACTGAACAATTCCAACGGACATAGTGACGCTACTCAATGAACGCAGAAGTGTGCCTGGAAAAACTGCTGCAAAACATGAACCCGCAATTGCAGGAGGAGGTATACGTTTTCTGCCAGATACAGGAATCCCAACTGAAAGACTATCTCGACCAGTGCCTGTGTATTTTCCGCGAACGCGAGGGCCTGAGCGCGATACTGTCGCAGTCCCTGGCGGAGCAACTGCAACTGGAGGCGAGCGGCGCATTCCGCCAGATTAGCCTGCAGGTGTTTTCCAGCCTGGACGCCGTCGGCCTGACCGCTGCCGTGGCGACCGAGTTGGCCAACTGCGGTATCAGCGCCAATGTGGTGGCGGCCCTGCATCACGATCACGTCTTTGTACCCGAGGAAAAAGCGCAGCAGGCGCTGCAGCTACTGCGAGGGATCGGCAACCGGGCGCAATACAGCTGAGTCCGCGGCCGCCATGCGGATCGATTACCCCCCACCCCAACCCCACGGAGAAATCCGCCGTCTGCTGCCGGACTTTTTCTGTGTGCCCGGCACCACGAAACTCGCTCCGGCCACCGTGATCAACTGCAATATGGGCATAGTGCGTTGGGGCGACGAGCTGATCCTGGTCAATCCCTTACGCCTGCGGCCGCAGCAGGAAGAAAAACTGCAGGACCTGGGTAAAGTGCGCCACGCGGTGCGCCTGGGTTACTACCACGGCCGCGATGACCTCTACTATCGCGACCATTTCAATCTCACCTTCTGGCGCCAGGCCGGTTCCGATTTCTACCCGCCGACGGCGGACAGACTGCTGCGCGAGGGCGGCGACTGCCCGGTACCCGGCGGCCGCTTTGTAGAATTCAGCCAGAGTCGCTATCCCGAGGCGATCCTGTGGCTGCCCCACAACGGCGGCCTGCTGCTGTGCTGCGATGCGCTGCAGTACTGGCAGTCGTGGCGCGGCTGCAACTGGTTCGGCAGAAACCTGCTGCGCTTCGGTGGCTTCCGCCGCGGTATGCAGGTGGCGCCCACCTGGCGCACGCGCATGACCCCCGAGGGCTGCGACCCGCAGCACTGTATGGAGGACGACTTCCAGCGCCTGCTGCAGCTGCCCTTCCTGCACTTTATGGGAGCCCACGGCGAATTCTGCGCGGACAAGGCCCACGAAGAGGTCGCCGGTGCCGTGGCCAGGGTCTACTCGGGGCTCGATCGCGCGGCCTGACACAAACAGGGAAAATGGCGCTGTGCCTTTCTCTGGTATCTTTGGCGCAGGATAAAAAAAGCGGAGCGCCCCGGTGCAAGAACTGTCCCTGCCAATAAGATTTGCCGTCATCGCGGCCTGGATGCTGGTGGCGCAATGGCTCGCCGGCGCGCTGGTGGGGGAGGGACCGGAACGGCTCGGCCTCTTCATTCTGCTGGCCGCCGCCGGCCTGTGGATGAGTGAAATCATACCCCTGCCGGTGACCGCACTGCTGGTGCCCGCGGCGGCCTATTTCAGCGGCCTGATGCCGGCCGCCGAGGCCCTGGCCCCTTTTTCCAGCACCATCATTTTCCTGTTTATGGGCGGTTTCACCCTGGCCGCGGTGCTGCACAACCACGGCATAGACAGGCGCCTGGCCGCGCGAGTGTTGAAGTTCGGGCGCGGGCGCCTGTGGCCGACACTGATCGGTTTCCTCGCCACCGTGTCTTTCCTGTCCATGTGGATGAGCAACACTGCCACCACCGCGATGATGCTGCCCATTGCGCTGTCGCTGGTGGACGACGAGCACCCGCGCACGCGCGCTTTCGCGATACTCGGCACCGCCTATGCGGCCAATATCGGCGGCCTCGCCACCATTGTCGGCAGCCCGCCCAATGCCATAGCCGCGCGCACCCTGGAGCTGGATTTCGTCGCCTGGCTGGAAGTGGGGCTGCCGGTGACCCTGGCGATGTTCCCACTGGTACTGGCGGTGCTGTGGCTGGTGCTGCGGCCGGATCGGGAGAGCGCGGAAATCCGCGCGGTGAAGGTGCAGACCGGGCGCTGGACTCCGGGCGCCGTGGGCGCGGTGCTGTTGTTTGCGGGGGCGGTGACCTGCTGGAGCCTGTCCGGGCTGATCGCCCGCTGGCTGGAGCTGGGCAAAAGCTTCGACGCCGTGGTGGGGCTCGCCATCACCGCACTTGCGCCGCTGTGCGGACTTATTTCCTGGCCGGATCTGCAGCGGCAGATCAACTGGGGCATATTGCTGCTGTTCGGCGGCGGCCTGTGCCTGTCGGCGATACTGCAGCAGACCGGCGCTTCCGTGTGGCTGGCGCAGTCGCTGCTCGGTGGCCTCGCCGAGGCGCCCGGCTGGCTGCTGATCATGGCCTGTATCGCGCTGATGATCTTCCTGACCGAACTGGCTTCCAATACCGGCAGCGCTGCGATCCTGGTACCGGTGATCTACGCCCTGGCGCAGCAGTTCAATCCGGCCATCGCCTATCCGCTGGTATTCGGCGTCGGTATAGCCGCCACCTGTGCCTTTATGCTGCCCGTGGCCACGCCGCCAAACGCCCTCGCCTACGGCACCGGCATGGTGCGCCAGGGGCAGATGCTGCGCGCCGGGCTCAAGCTCAATCTGCTCGCGATTCCGCTGCTGTGGATCATGGTAAGCTTGCTGGCGTAGGGTGCGCCGTGCGCACCGCGACCGCAGAAGAACTTATACAGAAAAGATTTTCCCGATGAGAACAAAAACCCTGTTCGGCGCCCTGCTTGCGGGCGTGCTGGTGGCCTGCGCCACTACTTCACCGGCGCCCATTCCCAGCGCCAACAGCGAGAATATCCGCAGACACGTGGAGATACTGGCCGCGGACGAGCTGGCCGGGCGCGAGACCGGCAGTGCCGGCTACCGCGAGGCCGCGGATTATGTGGCCGGGCAATTTGAGCAGATGGGCCTGCAGCCCGCCGGCAGCCAGCGCTACCTGCAGCAGGTGCCCTTCGTGCGCGCCAGCTGGGGAGGGCGCGAACCGACCCTGGTGCTGCAGGGCCGCGACGGCGACATCACTTTCCAGTTCGGCGAGGACTTTATCGCCTCGCCGCCCACCATCAGCGAGGACACGGTCACCAGCGCCAACCTGGTGTTTGTCGGCTTCGGTATAGAGGCACCGGAATACGGCGTGGACGACTACAAGGGCCTGGATGTGCGCGGCAAGATCGCTGTGATACTGTCCGGGCGACCGAAGAATATGCCCAACGAAGTGGGCGCCCACTACTCCTCCGGCCGCACCAAGCGCGAGACGGCCGCGCGCCACGGTGCCATCGGCTATATCACACTGAATACACCGCAGCGGGAGAAGCGCTGGTCCTTCAAGCGTTCGGTGGAACACCTGCACGACGACAGCTTCGACTGGGTCGATGCCGACGATGTCCCCGGCAATGCCATCCCCGGCCTGCACCCGGGCGTGATGCTCGATATGCCCGCCGCGCGCCAGCTGTTTATGGGTGCGGAGCGCAGCCTCCAGACTATCTTCACCGAGATGGATAACGGCCTGGCGCCGCGCGGCTTCCCGCTGCCCTACCGGGCAGAGCTGACCAGCGGCGCCACGCACAAGAAAATCCTCAGCCCCAATGTGGTGGCGATACTGCCCGGCAGCGATCCGAAACTGAAAGACGAGTATGTGGTCTTCTCCGCACACCTGGATCATATCGGCGTGGAGGAGGATGGACAGGTCAACAACGGCGCCCAGGACAATGCCGCCGGCATTGCCGTGATGCTGGAGACGGCACGCCTGTTTATCGAGTCCGGCCGCGCGCCGCGCCGCTCGCTGCTGTTTGTCGCCGTGACCGCGGAGGAGGAAGGCCTGCTGGGCTCCGACTACTTCGCCCGCCACACGCCGGTGCCGCCGCAGTCGATAGTGGCCAACATCAACCTCGATATGCCGATGCTGCTGTATCCGTTCAAGGACATTATCGCCTTCGGCGCCGAGCACTCCAGCCTCGGTAAGACCGCCGAGCGCGCGGCCAGGCGCACCGGCCTCAAGCTGAGCCCGGACCCGATGCCGGAGCAGGTGATTTTCGTGCGCAGCGACCACTACAACTTCGTGCGCCAGGGGGTGCCGGCCATCTACCTGATCACCGGCCGCGAGGCGCTGGATCCGAATATCGACGGCACCGCCATGCAGACCAAATTCCTGCAGGAGCGCTACCACCGCCCCGGCGACGTGGCCGACGAGCAGATCAGCTATCCCGCGGCGAAGCAGTTCACCGAGGTGAACTACGCAATTGCTCGGGAAGTGGCGGATGCGGATCGCAAACCGCGCTGGTATAGCGGTGACTTCTTCGGCGAGCTGTTCGGCAGTAAGTAATTGCAAGTATTCCTGCCGGTGTAGGGTGCGCCGTGCGCACCAGCCAATCCAGGAGAAGGTTCCCGTGGTATAGGTGCGCACGGCGCACCTTACGAAGCCGATTCATCTGGCTGACGTGAAATGTTTTCGGACGACTCAGTCCGCCGATTCCCTTTTTCGCATCACCCTGCGCACCACCACCGCGGTGCGCAGCCTCTCCCGCCCGAACAGCGACATCTTCGCGAAGTCCTCCCGCGCTATCGGCAGGTACTGGCTGTCGAGGGGATTCTGCTCGTCGTCTTCATCCGGATCGTGCACGTAGAGGCACTCCTCGTCGATGCCTGTCAGTGTCACCCAGTGGGGCACCTTCTTGCCGTCCAGGCGGTAGGTGCTGATCAGCAGCAACGCCAGGGCGCCTTGCTCCAGCCACTGTTGCAGTTGTTCCTGGGTGAATTCTTCCTCGACAACCGGGATTCTTTGCTCCCGGGCCGCCTTGCGGAAGTCCGCATCCACCTGCTGAATCACCGCCTTCTTTGCGACCGATCGCACGCCGTCGACAAACAGCGGCGAGGCCTGGTTCAGGTAGACGGCGCAGTCGAAGCCGCGCGCGCGCATCGCCAGGGCCAGGCCTATCGGGTGGCAGCCGCCGGTGCCTGCGGTCATAAAGATGGTGGTGGCCTGGCGCCACAGGGCCAGCTCCTCGCTGACGGAGGGGCGGTAGTCGGGGTTGAGCGCGGCCATGGCCATCATCGCCGCCGCTGGGCCACAGGTGAAATCGGTGGTCTGGCCATACCAGGGCACCTCCAGGCTGTGCAGATTTTCCGGGCGGTAGCGGATGCGCTTCTGCATGCGCAGGGCATCGCCCGCGTCTTCGTAGTAATTGGCATAGCTGCCGAAGGTGCGATAGCCGAGTTGCCGGTAGAGGGCGATGGCGGAGTGATTGTTCTCGGCCACTTCCAGGCGCATGAACAGGCGGCCGCTGTGGCTGCTGGCCTCCTCGGCGGCGCACAGCAGCGCCCGGCCTATACCCTGTCCGCGCCCGGCCGGGCCCACCGCCAGGGAGTAGAGCCGCGCCAGGCGGGTGCCCCGGCGCAGCAGCACCAGCACATAGCCGAGCAGTTGCCCGGCCCGCTCGGCCACCAGGAAGACGCGGTTCTCCGCCGCCACCCAGTGGCGCAGACGCCGCCGGCTGAGGCGGTCGCCGTCGAAACAGGCCTGTTCCAGCGCGTGCAATGCGGGCACATCCGCGGGCGCGGCGGGGCGAATCTCAAAGGTCGGAAGGCGGGAAGAGGGCATAGGGAATCCGCCCCGGGGGCGGCTGAAAGCACCGCGAAGTTGCGGCCCGGCAACATTAGCAAAAAGGTATAAAAAAGCAGCAAAAAAAATTAGGTGTTGGGCAGTATTTCTTCTATCTTTCGCGCTGTTGACCACCCCCTTTTTGAGGCGCCTACTTGCATGTCCCAGGTGCTAATCGTGATCGACCGGCTCGACGACTGGGCTCCCTACTATCCCAGCGAGCGCGTGATCACCTTTGCCGACTATCTGCAGCTCTCCGCCCGCCAGCAGCGCGTGCGGGTCATCAACCTGTGCGCGGACTACGACTACCGCGCCGAGGGTTACTATTGTTCGCTACTGGCGGAGGCGCGCAGTCACCATGTGCTGCCCAGCGTGCGCACCCTCAACGACCTGTCGCTGCCGCAGCTGTACAAGCTGCAGCTGGCGCGGGTGCTGCCCGCGCTCTCCAAGCTGCGCCCACCGGAAGAACCCGGCACCCACCTGGTGGTCAAGTCCTACTTTGGCCAGTGCGCCGAGCCGGCCCTGCAGCCGCTGGCGCGACTGCTGTTCGACCGCTTTGCCTGCCCGGTGCTGGAGATTCACCTCGCCTGCGAGAAGGCCTGGGAGATTGCCGACCTGCGTATCTGCTCCCACCGCGAGCTGAGCGACGCGGAGGAAACCCTGTTTGCCGAGGCGCTGGACAGTTTCAGCAACCAGGTGTGGCGACAGCGCAAGAAGAGCGACAACAGCCGCTACGACCTGGCGATACTGGTAAACCCGGAGGAGGCGCTGCCGCCGTCCGACCAGAGCGCGCTGAAGAAATTCGCCAGTGCCGGGCGCGAACTGGGTTTCTCGGTGGAGATGATCAGCCCGGGGGACTATATGCGCCTGCCGGAGTTCGACGCGCTGTTTATCCGCGAGACCACGGCCATAGACCACCACACCTACCGCTTCGCCAAGAAAGCCGAGGCCGAGGGACTGGTGGTGCTGGACGACCCGACCAGTATCCTGCGCTGCACCAACAAGATCTACCTGGCCGACCTCTTCGCCACCCACAGGGTGCCGGCACCCAGGACCAGCATACTGCGCCGCGGCGATGAGACGGGCCTGCAGAAGGCGCTGGCGGAACTGGGTCTGCCGATGGTGATAAAGATTCCCGACGGCTCCTTCTCCCGCGGCGTGGTCAAGGTGCACAGCGAGGAGGAGCTGCGGGACAAGATCGGCGAGCTGTTTGCCGAATCCAGCCTGCTGCTCGCACAGGAATTCCTCTACACCGAATTCGACTGGCGCATCGGCGTGCTGAACAACAAGCCGCTCTACGCCTGTCGCTACTATATGGCCAAGAATCACTGGCAGATCTACAACCACGGCAACAAGAAAAACAGCAGCGGCGCTTTCACCACCCTGCCGACCTTCGAGGTGCCCAGGGCGGTGCTGCAGGCCGCACTGAAAGCGACCAAGCCGATCGGCAATGGGTTCTACGGCGTGGATGTGAAGGAGTCCGCCGGCAAGGGCTATGTGATAGAAGTGAACGACAACCCGTCCATCGACAGTGGCGTCGAGGACAAATACCTGGGGCGCGAGCTCTACCGGCTGATACTGCAGGAATTTGCGCGGCGGCTGGACGCGCGCCGCGCCGGGCACCAGCACGAATGATCATTCATTAAATAAATCTGCCCTGTAGGGGCGAACAGCTTTCCCGTCATTCCGGCGCAGAGCCTGTGCCGGGCTCGATCCGGTACCGGAATCCAGACACCTCCGAAACTGGATACCGGCCTGCGCCGGTATGACGAGCCAATAAAAGCTTGAACTGAAACAGAGTATCTACAGATCGATATCGCGGAAATTTTCACGGCACCTGCCGGCACAACTCCAGCCAGCGCTCGATACCGGCACTGCGATATTTCTGCCGGTGCAGGGCAAAATAGAATTCGCGAGAAAGATCCCGCTGGGGTACTGGCAGCTCCACCAGTGAACCGCGCTTCAGGGCATCGGCGAGGGAAACCCTCGACAGGCAGCTGATTCCGAGGCCCGCCTCCACCGCGCGCTTGATCGCCTCCGTGTGCTGCAGCTCCAGGCGGATATGCAGCTGCGGCAGCAGCCCGGCCATGGCGCGCTCGAAACTCTGGCGGGTGCCGGAGCCGGACTCGCGGGTGATCCAGGTGGCCGCGACCAGATCCCTGTCGGTCAGGCGCTTGCGACCGGCAAGCGGGTGCCCCGGCGCGCAGAAGACCACCAGTTCGTCGTCGCGCCAGGGAATCATCTCCAGGTCCGGGTGGTTCAGTTCGCCCTCGATCAGGCCCAGGTCCAGTTCGAAGTTCAAAACGCCCTCGGCGATGGCCGAGGTGTTGTCCACCTCCAGCTCCACCCGTGTGCCCGGCTGTTCCTCCATATAGCGCGCCATGATGCCGGCGGCCAGGTAGTTGCCGATGGTCAGGGTGGCGCCTATCTTCAGCCGCCCCAGGTCCCGGTGTGTGGCCAGAGTCTGCTCCAGCTCCCGCGCCCGCTCCAGCAACTCCTCGGCCCGCGGCCACAGCTGCCGCCCCAGCTCGTTCAGGCGCAGCCGCTTGCCGGTGCGCTCGAACAGGCGCAGCTCGAACTGCTGCTCGAACTCCTTCAGCGCCGTGGAGGCGGCGGACTGGGACATATTCAGGCTCTCGGCCGCGCGGCTCACATTCTCGTGGTGGGCGCAGGCGAGAAAGACTTCCAGCTGGCGGAGGGAGTAGCGCACGGCAGATTCTTTAATTGATAGAATAGATAACGAATATCGAAATATCCCATTTTGCCAATAGATATTCCAGGGCTAAAATTCAACCATTAAGAGAATTCAGGAATAAGTGGTTCTAAACTTAGATCCAAATTGAATATAGACTGTAGATAGAAAGTTATGAGTAATCTGAATATCGAAAAGGTGCTGGAAGTTCACCACTGGAACGACACACTGTTCAGCTTCAAGACCAGCCGCGACCCGGGTTTTCGCTTCGAGAACGGCCATTTTACGATGATCGGTCTGCAGCAGGACAGCGGCCGCCCGCTGCTGCGCGCCTACTCCATTGCCAGCGCCAACTACGAGGACGAGCTGGAGTTCTTCAGCATCAAGGTGCCGGACGGCCCGCTGACCTCGCAGTTGCAGAAGATCAAGCCCGGCGACGAGATCTTCGTCAGTCGCAAGCCCACCGGCACCCTAGTGGCGGATCACCTGCTGCCGGGCAAGCGCCTGTGGCTGCTGTCCACCGGCACCGGCCTGGCGCCCTTCCTCAGCATTATCAAGGACCCGGATGTTTACGAACGCTTCGACCAGGTCATCCTGACCCACGGCGTGCGCTTCAAGTCCGAGCTGGCCTATCGGGAACATATCGAGGAGGAGCTGCCGAACCACGAGTACTTCGGCGAGATGGTCAGCGAGCAGCTGCTCTACTACCCGACCGTGACCCGCGAGCCCTACCGCAACAACGGCCGCCTGACCGACCTGATGCTGTCCGGCAAGATTTTCCAGGACCTGGGCGTGCCGCAGCCGAATGTCGAGGAAGACCGCTTTATGCTCTGCGGCAGCCCGGCGATGCTGAAGGACCTGACCGGCATTCTCGACGACTGGGGCTTCCGCGAGACCCGCGCGGGCGTGCCGCACGAGTATGTGATCGAGCGGGCTTTCGTAGAGAAATAATATTTCCCGAACTTTTCTATCCCTTGTAGGAGCGGCCCATGGCCGCGATCAATCTATCCGAGTTCTCAGGAGTCCGATCGCGGCCATGGGCGGATGGCCGCCCCGCCGCTCCTACAGATACATCTGAAAGCGAGCCACTGGGAGCAGTATTTCGGATCCGCTGACGCCACGGATGTGTCGACGGATTTACAGGATGTTTGCGTGCCGAGATGCTGCCCCCAGTGGCTTGCAACCTTTCAGATTTCCGCCCGCGCGCGCACCTCGTCGAAAGTCGTCTCCAACAGCAACTGCCCATCGCGATATACCGGCCGCAGTAAATTCTCCCTGTCCCCCAGCTTTTCCAGCGCAATCGTCCTGAATTTATTGTTTGCATCGCGCACCAGCGCCAGGCGCCCGCGCTTGGATTTCTTCTCCGGCCCTGTCACCGGATCCTTGTAGACATCCTGCCAGTGGCCGTCGATACGAATCGCACTGGCCTTCATTGCGAAGCTGAGCAGGTCCCTGTCCAGTTTCTGCAGCAGTTCCCCCCCCATACCGAAAGTCACATTGTCCGCGCTCTGCTTGCGCTCTTTCATCGCCTGCAGGATTTTCGGAATCGAGCGCCGTGAAATACCGTCGCCCTGGATAATGCGGATAAATTCCGGCAGCAACCGGTAGCCCTTGCTGTTTTCCGTGCAACCGAAAATACGCATCAGCCGCTCCAGGCTTTCGATAACGATCTTTACCGGATCGCCGGAATCGGGCCTTATTACTACAGTGCCGCCGTTTTTGATCACCCTGTCTTTGAGCACACCGCCCCAGATATTCTCTATCGCATTCCAGATGTCGTAACTGTCGCTGACCACCGCCACCAGTTTTCCCGTACCGGCGAACTGCTCGAGCATATTGGCGTAGGCATCCGCCTCCCGCTCGCGCCCCCAGGCGGTGATGGTGCTGTGCTCGGCGGCCGGGATCGAATAGCCGGCCATCTCGGCGCCATAGTATTTTCTTGCCGCCACCAGCCCGGACACCGTATCCGTACCCTGGAAATTCACCAGGTGCGCCATGCCGCCGAGCATGGCCGTCTCCAAGCTGCTGGCACCGCGACTGCCGAAGTCGTGCAGTTTAAATGGCAGTCCGTCGAGGGAATCCGCCGTCTCCTCCAGGTAGCGGGCAATAATCTTCTTGATCTCGCGGCTCTGGGTCGCCACCGTCATCGGATACCAGGTGGCGCGCACCAGCGCCGTCTCCAGATAGCTGGTCAGCCAGAAACAGGCGGGGCAGGTATTTACCAGCTGCAGCATCACATTGTGCAGCGGCACTACCGTGCCCTCGGGCACCGCGGAAATCTCCAGCGGCAGCAGGCCGCCGTGCTCCTCGAGGATGTGCTCCCAGCCGGCGCGGTGGCAGGGCAGGCCGTGGGCGTGCAACAGCGCCTCCGCCTCATCGATATCTGCCGCAGAAATGGGCGCCAACAGGTACTGCTTGATAAATGCCTGCAGGCCGAAGAAAACCGCTTCCGGAAATACGCCGCCGCGGCACTCGATGTAACTACTCACATACCCGGCACCCGGCGGATACTGCAGGTAGTGGCTCGCCTTGTAGCTGTCGACGTTGAGTATCAGGTTGTGCTCGGACATGGCATTGGTCGCGGGCGGAAAAGGGATTTGCAACTGTGCATAAAACAAGCAAAGCACAGCGCGCGGCCAGTGTCGCTGGCGCGAAATTGATCAACAGCGATAACTTTCATCAACTTTGCGTTGACCCCCTGTATACGCATGTGTACTTTTGTATACACACGGAGGGAAGCGATGCTCAACAAAACACAATCCATTTCGGCGCGCCTGTCAGCGGACGACTATGCCTACCTGATGTCCATCGACCGCAACGGCGCCATCACCCAGAGCGAGAAGGTGCGAGAGTTGATTGCGATGGCGCGGGAATCCGTCGGCCTGCAGAGTTTCGCCCGCGCCTATATCGCCTCGTCCGAAGCCGTGCTGCCCATCAAGGCCCGCTGTGCGGACGAGAGCGACAGGAGCCTGCTGGTGGAGGCGCTGCTCGAGTTTCTCGCCGAGGGCGCCGCCGCGGTGCAGGCCTGTGCGGATGAGGAGGCCATCACTCCCGCACTGGAGCAGCGCGCCCTGCCGGCAGTCGAGGCCTTCCTGGAAAAAATACTGTTGCTGGCCCTGCAGGAGGAACCGAGGGCGGCCGACCCGAATTGCACGAAGCGACTGAAAAGGCAGCTGGATCTGCTGTTGAACACCTAGTTAAATAAACGGAAGGAGAAAACAATGAAAGAAGGACTGGTAAAGCGTATATCCCGACTCATATCCGCCTCCGCCAATGCCCTGGTGGACTCGGTGGAGAGCGCTACCCCACAGCTGGTGATGGAACAGGCGATCCGCGAGATCGACGATGCCATCGCCGAGGTGCGTGACCAGCTGGGCAAAGCCGAGGCGGCCAAGTATCTCAGCAGCAAGACCCTCAACGATGAAAACAATCGCCACGCTGCCCTCACCGGCCAGATAGAAATTGCCGTAAAAGAGGGTCGCGACGACCTGGCCGAGGCCGCCATCGCCAAGCAGATGGATATCGAGGCGCAGCTGCCGGTGCTGGAAAAAGCCATCAGTGAAGCCGATGCGGAAATCAATGAACTGAATTCCTATATCAGCGCACTGCAGGGTAAGAAGCGCGATATGCGTGAGCAGCTGCGCGAATTTGCCAAGGCCAGTGAGCATATCGTCGACGGTACCAATGGCGAAGCGCAGGGCGGCAGCCGCCGTACTGCGGACAAGGTCGACCAGGCCGAGGGGGCCTTCAACCGCGTACTGGAGCGCGCCGGCGTGCCCACTTCTGAATCCAGTGCCGACGCCAGCAAACTGGCCGAACTGGAAGAGCTGGCGCGCAGCAATCGCATCAAGGAGCGGTTGGCGAAAATCAAGTCGGAGGCTTAATGGCTTTCCTGTTACAAGACGGCAACCAGCTGTTCACCGGCGCCCTGGTACTGATGCTGATGATCGCGGTGCTGGAAGGGGCCATGCTCCTGATCGGCGTCGGCATCTCGGACCTGCTCGACAACCTGCTGCCGGACGCGGACATAGACCTGGACGCGCCGGACACAGAGGCCGGCGGCGTGCTGACCAAGCTGCTCGGCTGGCTGCGTTTCGGCGAGGTGCCGGCGCTGATACTGCTGGTCGCCTTCCTGGTCGGCTTCGGTATCACCGGTCTGGTGATCCAGATGTTTGCCAATTCGCTGCTGGGTTTTGTGTTGCCCGGCTGGCTGCTGGCGATTCCGGTGCTGTTGCTGGCACTGCCGCAGGTGCGCTTCGTCGGCAACCTGTTGCGGAAATTCGCGGTCGGCGATGAAACCGAGGCGGTGGGGCGCAAATCCTTTATCGGTCAGGTGGCCGTGATCACCATCGGCGAGGCCGCGGCGGGATCGCCGGCGGAGGCGCGCTTCAGCGACCAGTTCGGCACCACTCACTATGTGATGGTGGAGCCGGATGAAAACGAGACTTTCAGTCAGGGAGAAAAGGTGCTGCTGGTGGAGGAGTGCGGGAGCAACTTCCGCGTGATACGCCCGACCAACCAGCACCTGGTAAATAACTAAAAGGAAAAACCACAATGAATATGATCGAAAACTTTTCCACAATTTTATTGATGGCCGGTGCCGTACTGGTCGGCCTGATAGTGATCGGTACCATTTTCGCGCGCCTCTACACCCGCGCCTCCAAGGAGCGCTCCTTCGTGCGCACCGGTATGGGCGGGCAGAAGGTGATCATGAACGGCGGCGCCCTGGTGCTGCCGGTGCTGCACGAAATCATCCCGGTGAATATGAACACCCTGCGCCTGGCCGTTTCGCGCAAGGAGCACCAGGCGCTGATCACCAAGGACCGCATGCGTGTGGACGTGCTGGCCGAGTTCTACCTGCGCGTCAAACCGGATGTCGATGCCATCGCCAACGCTGCCCAGACCCTGGGTATCCGCACCCTGGATCCGGAAGCGCTGAAAGACATGATCGAGGGCAAGTTCGTCGACGCATTGCGCTCGGTAGCCGCGGAAATGGAGATGGCGGAACTGCACGAACAGCGCAGCCAGTTCGTGCAGAAGGTGCAGCAGGTGGTGTCCGAGGACCTGCTGAAAAACGGTCTCGAACTCGAATCCGTCTCCCTGACCGGACTCGACCAGACCCACAAGGAATTCTTCAACCAGGACAATGTCTTCGACGCCGAGGGCCTGGCCAGCATGACCCGCTCCATCGAGGCGCGGCGCAAGGAAGTGAACGACGTCGAGCAGGACACGCGGGTACAGATCGAGCAGAAAAACCTCGAGGCCGAGCGCAAGCGCCTGGAGATCGAAAAGGAAACCCGCTACGCGCACCTGGAACAGCAGCGCGAAATCGAAAACCGCGAAGCGGCGCAGAAATCGGATATTGCCAAGGAGCTGGCTGCCCAGGACCGGGCCGCACGCCAGGCGGAGATCGAGGCCCAGCGCGAAGTGGATCAGTCGCGCATCGGTGCCGAGCAGGCCACCAAACTGCTGGAAATCGAAAAGGAAAAACGCCTGCAGGAGCAGGAAATCGAGCGCGAGCGCATTCTCGATGAGCAGCGTATCTCCAAGCAGAAATCCGTCGAGATCGCCGAGCAGGAGCGCGCCATCGCCGTTGCGGAAAAATCCAAGGAGCAGTCGGTCGCCGACCAGCAGGCCAACGTGGCCCTGGCGGAAGCGGTGAAAGCCGAGGAGCAGGTGCGCACCGCCAAGGACGTGGAAGTGGCCGAGCGCGACAAGCGCATCGAGATCATCGAGGCGCAGAAGGAAGCCGAGCGCCAGGCCACCTCCATCAAGGTGGCCGCGGAAGCGGAAAAGGCCGCGGCGGAAGACAAGGCCGAGGCACTGCGCCTGCAGGCCAGCGCCGAGGCGGAGGCCGTGCGCATCAAGGTCGAGGCCGACCGCGAGAAATACGCCGTGGACGCCGAGGGCCAGCGCCTGATGAACGAGGCCTTCAACAGCCTCAACGACGCGCAGATTGCACTGAAGAAAGTCCTCAGCCTGCACGAGAACCTGCCGCATATTATCCGTGAGAGCGTCAAGCCGCTGGAGAGCATCGAGGGCATGAAGATCATCTCCGTCGAGGGCCTGAACGGCATCGACGGCCGCGCGAGCGGCGGCATCCTCGAGAGCGATGGCGAGACCAGGGGCCAGAGCCTGCCCGAGGCGCTGGTAGGCAGCGCCCTCAAGCACCGCGCCATGGCGCCCTTGGTAGATTCGCTGCTGAAGGAGGCCGGCGTCGGCGACCTGACCAAGGTGCCGGAAACCGAAGCCTGATCTTTCAATTAGTGTTCAAGCCGCCCATCGAGGCGGCTTTTTTCTTTTAAATATTGTCCCGCTCGTCATACCGGCGCAGAGGCTGCGCCGGTATGACGAAAGAACACAGCGGGAGCTGCCAGTCCCAATTCGTGGCAGAGCCACCGATCTTCGGCTTTTATTAAAGCCATGGAATACAAGGACTACTACCAGATTCTCGGCCTGGAGCGCGATGCCGACCAGGCCGAGATCAAGCGCGCCTACCGCAAGCTGGCGCGCAAATACCACCCGGATGTGAGCAAGGAGCATGAGGCCGAGGACCGCTTCAAGGAAGTGGGTGAGGCCTACGAGGTGCTCAAGGATCCGGAGAAGCGCGCCGCCTACGACCAGCTGGGTGCCGGCTACCAGTCCGGGCAGGAATTCCGCCCGCCGCCCAACTGGGACCAGGGCTTCGAGTTCCACGGCGGAGGCTATACCGAGGCGGATCCGGAGGCCTTCAGCGACTTCTTCGAAAACCTGTTCGGGCGCGGCGGCGGCTTCAGGCATTACGGCCATACGGGCGGCGCCCGGCACAGGTTTCACGCCGAGGGCGAAAATACCTACGCCAGGATCGCCATCGACCTGGAAGACAGCTACCGCGGCGGCAAGCGCCAGATCACGCTCAAGCACTCGGTACTGGGGGCGGACGGGCGACCCGAGATCAAGGAGCGCAAGCTCAACGTCAAGATTCCCAGGGGCGTCACCGAGGGCCAGCAGATACGCCTCGCCGGCCAGGGCGAGCCGGGACTCGGCGACGGCAAGCCCGGCGACCTCTACCTGGAAATCTCCTTCAACCCGCACCGGCTCTATTCGGTCGAGGGCAAGACGGTCTACCTGAAGCTGCCGCTGGCCCCCTGGGAGGCGGCCCTCGGCGCCAAGGTGCAGGCGCCGACACCGGACGGCCCGGTCAACCTGACCATTCCCCCGAACAGCAGGGACGGCAGCAAGCTGCGCCTCAAGGGCCGCGGTATTCCGGCCAAAGAGCCCGGCGATCTCTATGTGGTGCTGGACGTGGTGGCACCGCCGGCGGACAGCGAGCCGCAGAAAGAGGCCTATCGCCAGTTCAGCGAGGCCTTTGAATTCGATCCGCGCAGCGGTCTGGGAGGATGATCATGGCGGCAAAAAAACCCGAGGAAATCACCGGCGCCATACTCGACGAAGAGAGCGAGCTGACCCTGGGCGAACTCTGCCGCGCCTGCGGCATGCCGGCGGAGCAGATCATCGCGCTGGTGGAGGAGGGCATTATCGAACCCCGCGGCGCCCGCACCCGCTGGCGCTTCAGCGGCATCTGCGTGCGGCGCGTGCGCAAGGTCTACACCCTCAAGCGCGACCTGGGCGTGAATGTGGCCGGGGCGGCGCTGGCGATAGAGTTGCTGGAAGAGATAGAGCGGCTGCAGGCGCGGCTGGCGCGCCTCGAGAGCGGGCGGGATTAATCCAATTCTTTCACATCGTCGTTCCGGCGCAGGCCGGAACCCAGCTGCCACTGGCTCTGGATACCGGCATGCGCCGGTATGACGACAGTACGCTGTAGGAGCGGCCGTTGGCCGCGATCAGACTTCCCGATTACTACCGGGCACTGATCCCGACCCCCAATTCGAAACCATCGCGATAAATATCGTCAGCCCATCGCCGTCCTGGTAATGGTCATCACCAGATAGGCGTTATAGGCGAGATAGGCCAGCAACAGCGCGCCACCCTCAAAACGGTTGATGCGCCCCTGGCCGCGAAAGCCGTAGGCGAACACGAACAGCGCCACCGTCAGCCCGATCACCATTGGCCAGTCCCGCGACAGCACCTCCGGCGGCACGCTGGACATGGGCGCTATGGCGCCGGCGATACCCACCACCGCCAGCAGGTTGAACATATTCGAACCCACCACATTGCCGATGGCGATATCGTACTCGCCCTTGCGCGCGGCAATCACGGTGGCCGCCAGTTCCGGCAGTGAGGTGCCCAGGGCGACGATGGTGAGGCCGATAATCAGGTCGCTGACCCCCAGCGACTCGGCGATGGTCACCGCGCCCCAGACCAGGATGCGCGAGCTGACGATCAGCAGGGCCAGGCCGGCCACCAGCCAGAAGATGGCGCGGCCCAGGGTCATCGAATGGATCTCCAGCTCGCTCTCGATATTGCCCTCGATGACGTCGCCCTTGCCGGTCAGCGCCGAGTAGATGGACCAGCCGATCAGGCCGAAGAAGCCCGCCAGCAGCACCAGCGCCTCCCAGCGCGCCAGGGCGCCATCCCACAGGAAGAAGCCACCGAGCAGGGTGATCGCCAGCAGCAGCGGCAATTCCTTGCGCACTATCTTCGAGTGCACCGCCAGCGGGATAAACAGCGCAGTGAAGCCGAGAATCAGGCCGGTGTTGGCGATATTGGAACCGTAGGCGTTGCCCAGCGCCAGGCCCGGGCTGCCGTCCAGGGCCGCCATGGCCGACACCACCATCTCCGGCGCCGAGGTGCCGAAGCCGACGATCACCATGCCGATCAGCAGGGTTGGCATGCCGGCGTGTCTGGCGGTGGCGGCGGCGCCCTCGACGAAGCGGTCGGCGCTCCAGACCAGCAGGGCGAATCCGGCGATGATGGCGAGGGCGGCGAGAATCATAAGTCGTCCTGTAACGCATTGGTTGGGGCAAACGGGGGCCGATTGTACCGGCTTCGCCGCAGACAAAAAGGGCGATCGCAAAATAGCGTCGCGGCAGTCCGGCTGGTCAGTGGGGGTTGGCGGCGCGGCTCACTACAGTGGATGCGTATTCCACCCACTCTGCAAGGGCCCTCTCCATGAACAAGAAACTGTTGCTGGGCGCCCTGGTCGGCGCCGGTATTTCCATGCTGAACAAGAAGATGCGCCAGCGGCCCCAGGCCCAGGCGCCGGATATCGCCAAACCGGATTTTTCGCGGGTACCACCGCCCACCACCGGCGCGCCGCAGGATAGCAGCCTGGACGATATCTTCGGCCGTCGGGTTCAGCCTGGTGGGCAGAGCTCGGGCGCTGCCCCCGGCGCGGCTGGAGGCGGTGGTGGCCTGGGCGACATCCTCGGCGGCGCCGGTGCGGCCGGTGGTGCGACGGTACTGATGGATATCGCCCGCCGTGTGTTCGAACAGATGCAGCAGGGCGGCGGTGCGCCGGGCAAACCGGCCGGCGGTGGCCTGGGCGATATCCTCGGCCAGATCTTCGGTCGCAGCGGCGGCAAGTTCGGCCAGCAGAGCCCCATGGGCCAGGCCGGCGACGCCGGCGCCTGGCAGCAGGCGCAGACCCGCGGTGGCCTGTTCGGCTTTGCCGCCAACGACAGCGGCGCCCGCGGCGAGGAGCAGGCCGAGCTGATGCTGTACGCCATGGTGGCCGCGGCGCAGGCGGACGGGCGCATCGACGAGGCCGAACAGCGCAATATCCTCAAGGCCCTCGAGGGCCAGCTGGACAGCGCCGACATGGAGGAGTTCAGGCAGTTCCTGACCACGCCGGTGGATGTGAACCAGCTGGTGGACAGGGTCAGGGACCCGGCCACCGCCTTCGATATCTACCTGGTCTCGGCGATGACCATCAACGAGGACAACCCGCAGGAGAAGGCCTATATGGATCGGCTGGCGGAGAAGCTCGGCATCTCCGAACAGGCCGCCCATGTGATAGAGCAGCAGCTGCCGCACGCGGCGTAAATAGCCGGTATTCGTCGTTCCGGCGCAGGCCGGAACCCAGGTGCCACTGAACTGGATGCCTGTACCGGATCAAGTCCGGTACAGGCTCTGTGCCGGCATAACGAGCTACAGCCGCCGCATGGATAGCAGCGGCATGCGCTCCCGCACGGATTTCAATTTGTCCCCACTAAGTGTCGCGATGATCACCGATTCCCCCTCGCCGGCCTCGGCGATCACCTCCCCCCAGGGATCGATAATCGCCGAGTGCCCCCAGGTGCGCCGCTTGGGGGAGTGCTCGCCGCCCTGGTTGGCGGCCACCACATAGCAGCCGTTTTCCACCGCGCGGGCGCGCAGCAGCGTCATCCAGTGGGCCTGGCCGGTCACATAGGTGAAGGCCGCCGGCACGAACAGAATCTCGGCGCCCGCCGTGGCCAGCTCCCGGTAGAGCTCGGGAAAGCGCAGATCGAAACAGATACTCAGGCCCAGCTGCGCCCAGGGCGAAGCCGCTGCGCGGGGCCGCTCGCCCGGCTCGATACTGGCGGATTCCCGGTAGCGGCCGGCGGCGTCGGCCACCTCCACATCGAACAGGTGCATCTTGTCGTAGCGGGCGCGCAGTGCGCCGCGATCGTCGTAAACCAGGCAGGCGGATCTGGTGCGCCCGCCGGCCACCACAGAGCCGTCTTCGCGTTCCGACAGCGGCACGGCGCCCGCCACCAGCCACAGCCCCAGCTCCGCCGCCCAGCGCTGCAGCGCGTACTGGATCGGCTGCCGATCGGCGCTGGCCCCGGCGACGCCGGCGTAGGGCTCGGCGGCGTCGGCGCTGCCGCGATCCGAGAGATGGGCGAAATTCTCCGGCAGCAGCACCAGCTGGGCGCCGCGTTCGGCCGCCTGTCGCAGCAGCCGCTCGGCCTGCGCCAGGTTGTCGGCGACCGACGCGCCGCTGACCATCTGCACTGCCCCTACACAAAGATCTTTCATCGCAAAGTCCCGGTAAACGCTGAATGGGCGGCCTCAGCCCCGCGGCAGGAGTCCGGCAAAGTTCTCCCCGGTGGGATACTCGCTCGCACTCCAGCCCAGCCGCACCACCACCGTTTTGGTGGAGGGCGAGATCATCACCGCCTGCTCGCGGTTGCCCAGCATAAAGTAGGCGTCCGCCGGCAGCTGCGGGTAGCGCAGCTCCTCGCCGCCGCCGTTCAGCCAGAACTGGTAGCCGTAGCGGGGTTCGTTGGCACTGGTATTCGGCGCCGCGGCGCGCGCTACCCAGTCGTCACTCAGCACCTGTGCGCCCTGCCACTGGCCGCGGTTCAGCATCAGCTGTCCCAGCCGCGCCCAGTCGCGGCCGGAGGCATAAATATAGGAGCTGCCGACAAAGACGCCGCTCGGGTCCACCTCGAAAACCGTGTGCGCCATACCCAGTGGCTGCAGGATTTCGCGCTGGAAAAAGTCCAGGCTGGTCTGTACATCGCCGCCGAGGCGCTCGTGTATCCAGCGCGCGATCAGGTTGGTGGTACCGGAGGAATAGGAGAAGTGTTCACCGGGCGCGTGGGCGGTGCGGCTCGCCAGGGCGATATCGGAGGCGCTGTGGGCGTTGAACAGCATTTTCGTGGCATCGCTGCCCGGCGCGTAGGTCTCGTCAAAGTCGAGGCCGGAGGCCATCTGCAACAGGTCCCGCAGCGCTATCTGCGCGCGCGCGTCCCCCTGCCAGCCGCCGAACACCGGCCTGGCGGTGCTGTCCGCCAGGCCCAGTGTCTCCATGCGCCCCGCGAGCATCGCGGTCAGGCTCTTGCCCATGGACCAGCCCAGCAGCGGCGTCTGCGCATCGATACCGGGGCCATAGGCCTCGGCCGCGAGCCTGCCGTCCTGCACCACCAGGAGTGCGCGGGTCTGCAGGCCGGCGGCATTGTCGGCTTCGAGCAACGCCTCGACGCGGTCCTGCAATTCGCCGTCGATGGAGGTGACCGCAGTGCCCAGCGGCCATTCCTCACCGTTGCTGGCGACCGGGGCCATGCGTAGGCGATCCAGCGCCGTGGTATCGCCGATATCCAGGGTGCAGCCGAGGCCGTCGCGATAGGTGGCGCTGGTGCGGCCCATGCCCAGCAGTTCCGCGGTCACGCGGTCGTCGCCGTAGTGCAGCTCCAGCAGCCGGTTGGCCGGCGAGTAGGAGGCCAGGTCGTCGAGAATACGCGCCTCATCGAAGCCGGACACAAAGCGCCCGGAGCAGGCCAGCTTGGCGCCCATGCCGGTGGCCACGCGCACCGCGGTGCCGAGCTGGGTGACCGAAAAGCCGAGAAAGGTTGGAGCCAGCAGGGTGACTGCCAGGGCCAGGGTGGCGACTGTGGCCGCCAGTATCGCCAGGGTTTTTTTCATGGAATCACCGCCGAATCAGGGGACTTGCGCGCGCGCTTTATTGTTTTACACAGCGATTGTATCCGACACAGGTGCGGGCTACTGGTTGGAATCGGCCATGCAGTGCGCGGTTGCGCCCTGCAAAGTGCCACGTGAAACTATCCGGCATGGACAAGTCGGTTCCATGACGGTTAATCCGGCGAAATTTAAATACCGGCAAAATTAAAAAAACAGAATATTTTTGGTTTTTCAAAAAGGCTATCGCGGCAAATCTGCACGGGTATACTGTCGACGCCGGCAGCGCCAGGATGGCGCCGAGTGACTGTGCGATTGCCAGCGGAAACTTCTCAAAGCGGAGCGCGCCCCGCGCCTTTGCCACTGCGCAAAGAGTGAAAAAACAGTGTAAGGAAACGAACCATGCCAACAGTTGAAATGCAGGTGATAAAAATCATCGCCGACCAGTTGACCATCGATCAATCGGAAGTAGGGCTCGACTCTTATTTTACCGATGATCTCGGCGCTGACTCGCTGGATGTGGTGGAACTGATCATGGCGTTTGAGGAAAATTTCAGGATCGAGATCCCCGACGAGGATGCCGAAAAGATCATCAGGGTCCGCGACGCCGTCAACTATGTCGCCGAGCACGCAGCAATCGCCGATGAAGCGGAAGAGGATGCATAGGTAAATTCCCCGCACGCACAGACGCTGCCGGTGAAAGCCCGGCAGCCGCCCCCTCCCCCTGCCCTCATGGGCCGGCAGCCGGTGACCAGATAAGGTCTACAGGTCTCCAAAACTTCCCGCCCCTTGACATTAGTTACACATGCAACTAAGTTCGTTGCACCTGAAACTATTCACCCCGCCGCCGCACTAGCATAGCGGCGAAACGAGAGAGAAAACGGAGGGCAAGATGGCCGATTTATTTGAAAACCCGATGGGTCTGGACGGCTTTGAGTTCGTCGAATTTACTGCGCCGGAGAAGGGCATCCTGGAAACGGTCTTCACGGCCATGGGCTTTACCAAGGTGGCCCGCCACCGCTCCAAAGATGTAGAGCTGTGGCGCCAGGGTGATATCAACTTTATCACCAACTACGAGCCGGGCAGCCACGCCCACTACTACGCCCAGGAGCACGGCCCCTCCGCCTGCGGCCTGGCCTTTCGCGTCAAGGACGCCAAGGCGGCCTACGAGCGCGCGATCGAGAAGGGTGCCCAACCGGTGGAAGTGAAGACCGGCCCGATGGAACTGCACCTGCCGGCCATCAAGGGTATCGGCGGCGCCAACCTGTATATGATCGATCGCTACCAGGAAGGCCAGACCATCTACGATATCGACTTCCACTGGCTGGAAGGCGTGGACAAGCACCCGAAGGGCTGCGGCTTCCACACCCTGGACCACCTGACTCACAACGTCTATCGCGGTCGCATGGACTACTGGGCCAAGTACTACGAAGACCTGTTCAACTTCCGCGAGATCCGCTACTTCGACATCAAGGGCGAGTACACCGGCCTGCTGTCCAAGGCCATGACCGCGCCGGACGGCAAGATCCGCATCCCGCTGAACGAAGAGGCGGCCGGTGGCGGCGGCCAGATCGAAGAGTTCCTGATGAAGTACAACGGCGAGGGCATCCAGCATATCGCCTTTGCCTGTGACGACCTGATCGCCTGCTGGGACCGCCTGAAGGAGCAGGGCATGGAGTTCATGACCCCGCCGCCGAACACCTACTACGACATGCTGGAAGAGCGCCTGCCCGGCCACGGCGAGCCCACCGGCGAGCTGAAGAAGCGCGGCCTGCTGCTGGATGGCACCACCGAGGGCGGCCAGCCGCGCCTGCTGCTGCAGATCTTCTCCGCCAACATGCTCGGCCCGGTATTCTTCGAGTTCATCCAGCGCAAGGAAGACGAAGGCTTCGGCGAGGGCAACTTCAAGGCCCTGTTCGAATCCATCGAGCGCGACCAGCTGGAGCGCGGGGTTATCGGCGACAAGGGCGAGAAGAAAGAGGCCTGATACCGATGGCTATCAAACGCATACACCACGTGGCCTACCGCTGTCGCGATGCCAAGGAGACGGTCGAGTTCTATCGCGATCTCCTCGGCATGGATTTCCAGCTGGCCATCGCCGAAGACAAGGTGCCCTCCACCGGGGCGCCGGACCCCTATATGCATGTGTTCCTCGATGCGGGCCAGGGCAATGTGCTGGCCTTCTTCGAGCTGCCCAACTCCCCGGATATGGGCCGCGACGAGAACACCCCCCAGTGGGTGCAGCATATCGCCCTGGAAGTGGAGAGCATGGACGAACTGCTGGCGGCCAAGGACAAGCTGGAAGCCGCCGGCATCGACGTGCTGGGTCCCACCGACCACACCATCTTCAAGTCGATCTATTTCTTCGACCCCAACGGCCACCGCATAGAGCTGGCCGCCAACACCGCCAAGCCCGGTATGCACACCGAGCTGAAGCGCGTGGCCGAGGATATGCTCGAGGAGTGGTCGCGCACCAAGAAGGCACCCAGGCACGCCGCCTGGATGCACGGCGACGCAGAGTTTGAACCCAACACCCAAGGAGAGGCGCAGTGAAGTTAGCCAGTCTCAACAACGGCCGCGACGGCCAGCTGGTCGTCGTCAGCGACGACCTGACCCGCATGGCGTCGGCCGAATCCGTGGCGCCCACCCTGCAGGCGGCGCTGGACAACTGGGCGCAGGTGGAGAGTTTGCTGGAAGAGCTGAGCCACCAGCTCAAGCACAATGAAATAGAGAGCCAGCCCTTCGACCAGAGCCAGTGCCACTCGCCCCTGCCGCGCGCCTACCACTGGGCCGACGGCAGCGCCTACGTCAATCACGTCGAGCTGGTGCGCAAGGCGCGCAACGCCGAGATGCCGGAGAGTTTCTGGACAGACCCGCTGATGTACCAGGGCGGCTCCGACACCTTCCTTGCTCCGCGCCAGCCGGTCAAAATGCCGCAGGCCGAGGGCTTCGGTATCGACTTCGAGGCCGAGATCGCCGTCATCACCGACGACGTACCCATGGGGGTGAGCCCGGAGGAAGCGCTCAAGCACATCAAACTGGTGATGCTGGTCAACGACGTCTCCCTGCGCGGCCTGATCCCCAACGAACTGGCCAAGGGCTTCGGCTTCTACCAGTCCAAACCGAGCAGCGCCTTCTCGCCGGTGTGCGTCACCCCGGCGCAGCTGGGTGAAAAGTGGCAGGACGGCAAGCTGCACCTGCCGCTGGTCTCGCAGCTGAACGGCGACAAATTCGGCGAGCCCAACGCCGGCGTGGACATGACCTTCCACTTCGGCCAGCTGATCGCCCACGCCGCCAAGACCCGCCCGCTGGGCGCCGGCACCATCATCGGCTCCGGCACCGTGTCCAACAAACTGGACGGCGGCCCCGGCAAGCCGGTGGCCGAGGGCGGCGTCGGCTACAGCTGCATCGCCGAGATCCGCATGATCGAGACCATCCAGGACGGCAAGCCGAGCACGCCCTTCATGCAGTTCGGCGACAAGATCGCGATCGAGATGCTGGACGACAATGGCCAGTCCATCTTCGGGCGTATAGAGCAGACGGTCGAACAGGCCTGACGCCAACCGCCAACGAAAAAGGCCACCCATTGCGGTGGCCTTTTTTATATTCAATCGCCGAGGCCTTTCTACATCTTGTCGTCATACCGACGCAGAGAATGTGCCGGACTCGATCCGGTACCAGTATCCAGATGCTGGCAATTCGGTGGTTCGCTCGTCATACCGGCGCAGGCCGGTATCCAGTTCGGACCTTGCCGCCCGCACCGAAGCAAAGACAGCACTCCACAGTCACCAGCCGTGTTATCGTTGACCGCTATCGAGAATAACGACTGCGGAGACACAAGATGGCGTTGAGGCCCCACACGTTTCTTTCCACTATTTTCGCACTGCTATGGCTGCTGGCCTCACAGGCCCACGCCGCCACCGCCAAAGAGCAACTGCAGAGCATCATCGACGACCACTGGCAATACAGCCTCAAAGAAGACCCCATTACCGCCGGCCGCATGGGTGTGCCCGACTACAACGACCGCCTACCCGGCGTCTCCCCCAAAGACCGCGCCCGCCGCCTGAAGACCGAACAGGAATTCCTCGCGCGCCTGAAGCAGATAGACGCAGAACAGCTGAGCGAATCCGAGCGCGTCAACCGCGATCTGCTCACCTGGGTGCTGGAAAACTCCGTCGAGTCCAACCAGCTGTTCCTCGACCGCATCCCCTTCAACACCTTCTACAGCTTCTGGGCCGCCGCCCTCGAGGCCAACGACGGCCTGGCCATGACCAAGGCCAAGGACTACGAGGACTACATAGCGCGCATCCAGGATTTCGGCCGCTACTTCGACGAGAACATCGCCAATATGCGCAAGGGCATCAAGGACGGCTTCGTATTGCCGAAGATCGTCGTCGAGGGCGTGGCGCCGACGGTGCGCGCCCAGGTCAAGGATGACCCGAAGCAGAGCAAGCTCTACGAGCCCTTCGCAAACATGCCCGACTCCATTTCCGAGAAGCAACAGCAGCGCCTGCGCGCCAGGGGCCAGAGAGCGATCAAGGCATCCGCCATTCCCGCCTTCGCCCGCGTGGCCGACTTCCTCGAAGGCGACTATATGAAAGCCGCCACCGACTCACTGGCCGCCGAAGACCTGCCCGGCGGCAAGGACTACTACCGCCACGCGATCAATACCTATGTCACCCTGGATATGGACCCGGCGGAAATCCACAAGATCGGCCTCAGTGAAGTGAAACGCATCCGCGCAGAGATGGATGAACTGATCAAAGAGAGCGGCTTCGACGGCAACTTCGAGGAATTCACCGAGTTCCTGCGCACAGACCCCCAGTTCTACGCCAAGACACCGGTGGACCTGCTCAAGGAAGCCTCTTTCATCGCCAAGAAAGTCGACTACCAGCTGCCGCAATTTTTCGGCACGCTGCCGCGCCTGCCCTACGGCGTGGTGCCGGTGCCGGACGAAATCGCCCCCAACTACACCACCGCCTCCTACAACCCCGCCGCCATCGGCGGCACCCGCGGCGGCGCCTACTGGGTCAACACCCACGCCCTCGACCAGCGCCCCCTGTACGAACTGCCGGCCCTGACCCTGCACGAAGCCGTGCCCGGCCACCACCTGCAGGGCGCCCTTAGCCTGGAACTGGAAAACGTCCCCGACTTCCGCCGCAACCTCTACCTCAGCGCCTTCGGCGAGGGCTGGGCCCTCTACTCAGAGCGCCTGGGCAAAGAGATGGAGGATATCTACACGACCCCCTACGAAAACTTCGGCCGCCTCAGCTACGAAATGTGGCGCGCCGCCCGCCTGGTGATCGACACCGGCATCCACTCCCAGGGCTGGACCCGCCAGCAGGCGCTGGATTTCCTCGCCGACAACACCTCCCTGTCACAGGCCAACGTGCGCGCCGAGGTGGACCGCTATATCTCCTGGCCGGGGCAGGCGCTGTCTTACAAGATGGGGGAGATCAAGATTCGGGAGTTGCGAGCGAAGGCTGAGAAGGCGCTTGGAGATAAGTTCGATTTGCGCGAGTTTCATGATGCGGTGTTGGCGAATGGGGCTTTGCCGATGGAGATGCTCGAGGTGCAGATGGAGCGCTATATTGCGAAGTCAAAGGAAAATTAATAGCAGGAAAAGTACCCTATTGCCGGCCGGAAGTGGCAGAGGCTTCTAATCTCGTGGGCCGGCCTAGGGAAGAGGAGGTATGTGACCGAGATCGTCATCTTTGAAACCGACGACCACCGGGTTGAGGTGCGCCTGCAAAGTGAGACCCTGTGGGTAACCCAAGGTCAGATGGCGGAGCTGTTTGATACTTCCTCAGACAATATCAGCCTGCACCTCAAGAATATATACCGCGAACAGGAGCTGAATGAACCGGCAACTGCCGAGGATTTCTCGGTAGTTCGCATGGAGGGCAAAAGGCAGGTTCGACGCAAGCTGAAGCACTACAACCTGGATGCCATTATCTCTGTTGGCTACCGGGTCAATTCCACCCAGGCCACCCGCTTCCGCCAGTGGTCCACCCGCGTGTTGCGGGAATACCTGACTCAGGGCTATGTATTGGACAAGGCCCGTTTCGAGAAAAATGCCTTGGAGCTGGAGCACGCTCTGGCCCTGATCAAGAAAGCCGCCAAAAGCCCCGAGCTCACAGGCAGCGCCGGGCGCGGGTTGGTGGATATCGTCACCCGCTATACCCAGACCTTCCTGTGGCTGCAGCGCTACGACGAGGGGCTGTTGCAAGAGCCTGCCAGCCAGAGCGGTGGTACCCTCGACACTCCTGACGAGGCAATGGCGGCGCTGGGTCAACTCAAACAACTGCTGATCGAGCGCGCCGAAGTGGATCGCTATATCTCCTGGTCGGGGCAGGCGCTGTCTTACAAGATGGGGGGAGATCAAGATTCGGGAGTTGCGGGAGAAGTCTGAGAAGGCGCTTGGAGGTAAATTTGAATTGCGGGAATTCCATGATGTGTTGCTCGTCAACGGTGCCTTGCCGCTGTCGTTGCTGGAAGAGCAAATGGATGAGGCTATCGAGGATTAATAACGGGATTAATTAGTAAGGCGGGTAAAAGTGGGCGGAGATTCGCAGGACAGCCCTAATGTGCGCGCCATCGGTTTTCAGAAAGTTTAATTCGGCAACGCGTACTATCGCATTAGTATGCTTAAGCCCGGCTCCTCCCCCCCCCCGAAGGCGAGACAAGCCGGGAAATCGGCTTCAGTAAATGTACACGGCGCCGCTGTTATCTAGCGAATCATCGGCCTGATCGCCGCCAATGCCGGTGGCGGCACTATCCTCAAAAAGCGCCCCCACTGCCAATGTGCCGCCATCGTCGGACATCGCGATATCGGTGCCGAAGGTGTCTTGTGCGCCGGTGTTAGGGGCCTTGACATAGGTCTCCAGAGACCAGGTGCTGCCGCGGGGGGAAAAACCAAAGGCGCCCCCGCGCCCCGCCGCCGAGCCGCCGGCCGCACCCCCGCCGATGCCGGCGGCGATGCTATCGTCGGAACTTGTTCCCACCGCCAAAGTGTTGCCGCCGGCGGACAACGCGACAGCGCCGCCGAAGTTGTCATACCGGCCTGTGTTGGAGGCCTTGATATAGGCCTGCTGGGACCAGGTGCTGCCGCTGCGGGTGAAAACATAGGTGGCGCCGCTACTCGGTTCCGAATCGTCGATCTCATCGCCACCGATGCCGGTGGCGGCGCTGTCCTCTCCACTAGCCCCTACTGCCAATGTGTTGCCGTCGGCGGACAAGGCGACGGCGTGGCCGAAGATATCATCAATGTCGGTGTTGGAGGCCTTGATGTAGGCCTGCTGGGACCAAGTGCCGTTGCTATCGCGGACGAATGCATAGGCAGCGCCGCTCCTTGACGCCGAATTGTCGGTCTGAATACCATTGATACCGGTGGCGGCGCTGTCCTCGCCATGCGCCCCTGTCACCATCGTGTTGCCGTCTGCGGACAGCGCAACGGGGAAACCGAAGCCGTCACCCGCGCCGGTATTGGACGTCTTGACGTAGGCCTGCTGGGACCAGGTGCTGCCGCTGCGGGTGAAAACATAGACTGCGCCGCTGTATTCCGCCGAGTTGTCGGCTTGATCGCCATCGATGCCGGTGGCGGCGCTTTCCTCAGCATCCGCTCCCACCGCCAATGTGTTGCCATCGGCGGAAAGTGAGACGGACCGGCCAAAGCGATCTTCCGCACCGGTGTTGGAGGCCTTGACGTACGCCTGTTGAGTCCAAGTGCCGTTGCTGCGGATGAAGACATACGCTGCGCCGCTGTCTGACGCCGAACTGTCAGTTTGATCGCCATTGACGCCGCTGGCGGCGCTGTCCTCAAGCCACGCCCCTACCGCCAATGTGTTGCCGTCAGCGGAAAGCGCAATGGACCAGCCAAAGCGGTCTTCTGCACCAGTGTTGGAGGCCTTGATATAGGCCTGCTGAGACCAGGTGCTGACGTTGCGGGTGAAAACATAGACGGCGCCGCTGCTTCCCGCCGAGTTGTCGGCCTGATCGCCGTCGATGCCGGTGGCGTTGCTGTCCTCCAAAAGCGCCGCAACCGCCAATGTGTTGCCGTCGGCAGATAGCTCGACCGCGTAGCCGAAGCGGTCATTCAGGCCGGTGTTGGAGGCTTTGAAGTAGCCTACGGCTTGGGCCAGTGTGTCACTTACGTTCAGTTCACTGGAATCGGCACAGCCAGCGCTGTTGCAGGCCTGCAAGATATAGCGGGCGTTTGTGCGCCTATAGAGCGGCACTATGTGATCATAGCTGGTGCTACCTGCCGCGATGCTGGCCACCTGGTTGTAACCCGAGATGCCGTCGGGGTTTTCCAGCAGGCGGTACTCGGTCTCACCTGCGACATCCGCCCAACTGAAATGAAAGGACTTGACCGCCTGAAAGCTGAGAGTAGCGCTGGGTTCGAAGGGAGATCGCAGGCTGAAGCTCGCCGCTACCGTGCAAGCTGCCGTGATAGGCCCAGTAGTGTAGCTGTTTCCCGACAGGGTGCCGCCACAGCCGCTCACCTCGTCGATCTCGTAATCCGCATCAGGGGTGACGGTGAAGTTGGCGGTATCGCCGTGATTGATGGTGGTGCTCGTCGGGGAGATGTTGCCGCCCGCTCCCGCGTTGGTGCTGACCATATGAGTGACAGGGGAGGGGTCGCCACTATCGCTGTCCCCCCCACCTCCGTCCCCTCCGCAGGAAGCGGTCAGCGTTGCCAGGACGAGCAGGGTAATACTAAGCGGTGAAAACGAGTGTGTCCGTGTCATGATGCCTCCCTGTAGGATTACTGGTCTCAAGATGGTTGGCATGCTTTGGGGCTAATACTCCACTGCATCGCCTTCGCGCTCCCGCGCACTGCTGACATTTGACCCGTTTTTATCTCTCCTCGTCAAACGAGAAAATCGCGATCGGGTAATGTGTGAATAGAGAGTAGTATTCGAGGCAATCACACAGTTGCCGGAACTTTTTTGGGAAAGGGTTCGGGATTTTGTTAGCTATTTGAAAGTTCAGGTCGCACGCCTGTTCGGTTGACGATAGGAGCGATTTGGCCATGTTTAGTTACTTGCCGGTGACTTTTTAGTCGCGGAAAAACCCCAAAAACATAGAGCTGAACTGAAGATAAAGCGGCCTGGTGGAAAATACGGGCTAAGCTTTCAGTTCGTCGAACTGAATCCCATACTTGCCCAGTAGCTGCTTGACCCGGTGCGAGTCATTGCTGGACTTCTTCGCCTGCCGGCTCACATGAAACAGCTTCCTACCCGCCTCCGCCATCGAGCCGGAGTTTCTGCACACCCCGATCAAAGCGGCCAGCTTCAGCTGGTCGTAGTAATCCATCTCCTCACTGCTGCCGGCTCCCAAAACACTTTCGATCGTAGTTTTAGGGCTCTCTTCAGAATGCGCGGCCGTCTGCCACTTGAGCTTTAACCGATTGATCTCCTCGTTGACGACTTCGGCGGTGATTCGTCCCCCGTCAGCGAGCGTCCCCATACGGGTGATGCTGGCGTTGAGGTCGCGGAAGTTGGCGGACCAGGTGGCCTCCGGCGAGCGGCCAAAGGCCAGATATTTTTCCCGCGCCGCCTTGTTGAAACTGACCAGGTGCCCCGCCTTGTTGGAGAAGGCCTCGAGCTCGTAATCGATATTGGGTTCCAGGTCCTCGATCCGGTCCTTGAGGGACGGCAGCTCGTAGGTCCAAAGATCGATACGGGCAAGCAGGTCCGCACGAAAGGTCCCCTCCCTGGCTTTCCGGGCCAGATCCTTGTTGGTACCGGCGATCAACTGGAAATCGCTGCTGGCCTCCCTGTCGGAGCCGAACGGAATAAAGCGCTTGTCCTCGATGGCGCGCAACAGCATCGCCTGCTCGTCCAGGCCCAGCTCGCCGATCTCATCCAGGAACAGCAATCCCTGGTGGGCCTCTTTCAGTAGTCCCGCGCGATCGGCCGTGGCGCCGGTAAAGGCGCCCTTCTTGTGGCCAAACAGCGCGGACATGGTGTTCTCCCCCTTCAGGGTGGCGCAGTTGATGGCCACCAGCCGCCCCTCGAGTTTGCCCCGCTGCATGCGCAGCTCGTACACCCGTTGCGCCAGCTGTGTCTTGCCTGCGCCGGTGGGGCCGGTGATCAGGATGGGCGCGTTGGAACGGATGGAGACCTTCTCCAGCTGCTCGATCATCCGGTTGAAGGCTGCGTTGTTGGTCTCGATACCGCCTTTCAGGTAGACGGTGCCTTCCTGGTGCTCCTTTTGGAAGCGCGAGGCGATCTGGTCGTACTTGGAGAGGTCCAGGTTGATGACCTGGTACTGCCCGGGCAGATTGCAGCCCCGACTGGCCGGCGCTGTCTGCAGCAGTTGGCCGGGAAGATAGCCCGCCTCGGTCAGCAGGTAGAGGCAGATCTGTGCGACGTGTGTGCCGGTGGTGATATGGACCAGGTAATTTTCCCGGTTGGGCTTGAACGGATAGCCGCGGGCGAAATCCAGCAGCTGGCTGTACACCGTCTCGAAATCCCACGGATCCCTGAAGTTCACCCGGTGGTGGACCACCTCCGTCTCCGGAGAGACGCGGGCGATATCCTCCGTCACCTGGTCCGCCAGACCCTGGGAGTGATTGTCGAACAGCAACTCCAGCCGATCGATCAGCAGATCGTCGTGCTGGCACATGGAAATCGTCGGCCGCCATTTGTCCCAGCGCTTATCCCCCTTGCCGCGCCGATCCATGGTGGTGCCGAGAATACTGATAGCTACTGTTTTCATGGTTATCAAATATATTATTTTACTATCTGAAAAGATAGATAAAAGGATCAAGGTAGTGTATTCGTTGCCGCAACCAAATTCACCAATACAGAAAATAAATCCTTACGGATCAATAACTTAAAAATTTTTTCGGCACTTTGTGCAAAGTTGGCACCTTCTTGGCAATACAGGGGGCAAGTTTCAAGCAAACAACACCGAAAACGGATCTGAACAAGGAAAAGAACAATGACTCAGCAAGCGTACGAAGTGATGCGGGATGGCGGTGTACCCATCAAGTCCTGGACTGTCGGGGTGCCTTTCGAAGCTGAGGCCAAACAGCAGCTGAAAAACATCTCGCGCTTGCCGTTTATTCACCAGTGGGTGGCCGCGATGCCGGACGTCCACCTGGGCAAGGGCGCCACCATCGGCAGCGTGGTACCGACGCTGGGCGCGGTGATACCGGCCGCCGTCGGCGTGGATATCGGCTGTGGAATGATGGCGGTGCGCACCAGCCTCAAGGCATCGCAACTGCCGGACAACCTGGCGGCAGTGCGCACGGCCATTGAACGCGCGGTGCCCCACGGCCGCTCGGCAGGCCGCCGGGGCGGCCGCGACAAGGGCGCCTGGTGCGATGTGCCGGACGATGTGATGAACGCCTGGGCACCGCTGGCGGCGCAGTTTGACGTATTGCAGGACAAGCACCGTGTGCTGAAGAAAACCAACAACATCAACCACCTGGGTACCCTGGGTACGGGCAACCACTTTATCGAGCTGTGTCTGGACGAACACGGCGGCGTCTGGCTGATGCTGCATAGCGGCTCCCGCGGCGTGGGCAACCGCATCGGTACTCATTTTATCGAGATGGCCAAAAAGGATATGGAGCGCTGGCATATACACCTGCCGGACTCCGACCTCGCCTATCTCCCGGAAGGTACCGAACACTTCGACCAGTACGTCGAGGCGGTGGAGTGGGCGCAGAACTTCGCGCGCATCAACCGCGAAGTGATGATGGCCCGCGTGATTGTGGCCGTGAAAGACGCACTGGGAATGGACTTCGACGCGCGTATGGAGGCGGTGAACTGCCACCACAACTATGTGTCCCGCGAGCACCACTTCGGCAAGGACGTGCTGATCACCCGCAAGGGCGCGGTGCGTGCGCGCGAGGGGGAAATGGGCATCATTCCGGGCAGTATGGGCGCGCGCTCTTTTATCGTCCGCGGCTTGGGCAATGCGGAAAGCTTCTGCAGCTGCAGCCACGGCGCCGGCCGGGTCATGTCGCGCACCAAGGCGAAAAAGCTGGTCTCACTGGAAGAGCACCTGCAGGCGACCGCCGATGTGGAGTGCCGCAAAGACAGCGGCGTGATCGACGAAACGCCGGCCGCCTACAAACCCATCGAAAAGGTAATGGCAGCCCAGAAAGGCCTGGTGGAAATCGTTTACACCCTGAAACAGGTGGTGTGTGTGAAAGGATAGGGCCCCTCAAAAAAATCGTCATTCCCGCGAAGGCGGGAATCCAGAAACTTCCGTGGTTATTGAAATCTACTTTAGCCGGGATGACGAAAGGCGAATTTTTAGAGGTGGCCGACAAGAAAAACAGAAGGGACAAAAAAATGTTGGTTATCGACGGATCACAGGGAGAAGGCGGCGGACAGATTTTCCGCACATCGCTGACGCTGTCCATGTGCCTGCAGAAACCGGTGCGTATCAAAAACATACGCGCCGGCCGCAGCAAGCCGGGCCTGCTGCGCCAGCACCTCGCCTGCCTGCGCGCCGGCCAGGCCATCTGCGGCGCGGAGATCTCCGGCGACGAACTGGGCTCCACGGAGGTGATATTCAAGCCGGGCAGGGTTGTGCCCGGGGAATACCGCTTCGCCATAGGCTCCGCCGGCAGCACCAGCCTGGTGTTCCAGACGGTGCTGCTGCCACTGCTGCTGTCCGACGGCGTCAGCGAAGTCTGCCTGGAGGGTGGCACCCACAACGGCCATGCCCCCAGTTTCGACTTTATCGAGAAATCCTTTCTGCCGCTGATGGCGCAGTTGGGTTATCGGGCAGAAATCGAACTGGAGCGCTATGGCTTTTATCCGGCAGGCGGTGGCCAGTGGCGGGCGCTTATTCAGCCGGTGCAGGAGCTGAAGCCCCTGGACCTGACCAGTCGCGGCGCGCTCCTGGCCACGGAAGCCGTGGTGACCTCTGCGCAGATACCGGGGCATATCGCCAAACGGGAACTGCAACAGATCCGTAAAAGGTGTCACTGGCCGGAGGAGGTGCTTCACCGGCGCCAAGTGGAATCCGCCGGACCGGGGAACATTGTTTCGCTGCGGGCCTTCTCGGAGCAGATCACCGAAGTTGCCGAAGTGGTGGGTGAGAAGCAGCTCAGCGCGGAACGGGTCGCCGGGCGTGCCGCCAAGGCGATGAAGCGCTACCTGGAGGCGGATGTGCCCGTTGGCGAGCACCTAGCCGACCAGATACTGCTGCCGATGGTGCTGGGTAAGGGCGGAAGATTCACCACACTGGAACCCAGTCTGCACCTGCAGACCAATATCGAAGTCATCCGCCAGTTAACCGGTGTTGAGGTGGCGCTTACAAAGGAAAGCGACTTCGTATGGAGCGTGACTACTCACCCCAACAGTCCCCTCTCCCCCTTGGGGGAGAGGGTTAGGGAGAGGGGGGGGCTAATCGAAGCCCTCTTTCCCGCAGGCGGAACAGGGGCTTTTAGCAAGCATTAAGGATGATCGGTCGCACAGGGGATGTGCCAACGCAAGAACACAGATCATCTGCCGGACGCAGATGATCGTAAAAGAGTTTGGGAAAATTCTCCGGTTCGCGGAGCTGGTTCTGCAAGCCAGCCTGGCACAAAGGCCTTTGGCCTCTTGTGTACCTACCGGAAAATCACCTGAACACTACTTTGTAGCTCAGAGGTAGAGCAGCCGATGCCAATCGGCCGGACGCAGGTTCGAATCCTGCCTAAGTAACCGTCGTCTTTGAAACGACCTATCTGGTAAAGGCGAAAGCCTGGGGTTCGAGTCCCCACAGGGTTTAGGCCCTTTTGATGTCTGTCAGAGGCCCATGGCTTTGAGGTGCCGCTGGACTATTTCCTCCCGGGGAGACAGCACCTCGGTGTTTCAAAGCGCCGGAAGCACAGACGCCGGCGGTGGGCAGCGTTGCACGTCGTTTAGTTAAGCGGAACTCGCCAGCAGATGAGGGACAGGTTTGTAGCGCTCCCTCGGATAATGGCCGGTTCCGCCCATGACCGCGCGACCAGCACCGTTCAAACCGTCGCCCTCCGTGTTTCCGGGTGGGCCTCACCCTCGATCACCGTAGGGTGCGCCGTGCGCACCAGATGTGGCTACCGAATACAGCTACGGGTGATCAGCATAAGGAGAAGTAAAATGATTCTATGGAAATGTATAGATATAGCGGACAACGAACGCGCATTCCTGTTTCGCAGAAACCGCTTTATCCGCGTCCTCGAGCCGGGTCGCCATCGCATACTGCGACTGGCCGGCGAAACCCGTGTCGAGGTCTACGATATCAGCAAGGTGCTGTTCGACCGCACTAACGCAAAGTTTCTGCTCAACACACATGCCGAAAAGCTGGCTCCGTATTTGGAACCTTACGAGTTGAGCGATACCGAAGTCGGCCTGCTCTACCGCGACGGGCACCTGGTGGATGTCCTGCACCCGGGCACTTTCCTGCCCGTGTGGAAAGGCGTGGAGAAGGTGCGCGTCGATATTATCGATATCAGTGAGCACTACACCCTGGACGAAAAGCTTGTCAGCCTGCTCGGCCGTGGCTCGAAACTGGGTAAAAGCGCAACAGCGATTTCCGCGATCCACACTGTCGAGGTGCCGGACGAACATCTGGGCCTGCTGACCGTCAACGGCAAACTGGAACAGCAACTGCGCCCCGGCAGCTACGGCTTCTGGAAATGCAACCGCTCCATCGGCATACAGCTGGTGGACCTCAGACTGCAGACCGTGGAAGTCAGCGGCCAGGAAATCCTGACCAAAGACAGGGTGAGCCTGCGCATCAACCTGAGCGCCAGCTACAGGGTGCTGGACCCAGAAAAGGCCGCATTGAAGCTGGGAAACTATGCCGAGTTCATCTATCGGGAACTCCAGCTGCGCCTGCGCGAGGCAGTGGGTACACAGAGCCTCGACGCGCTGCTGGAAGACAAGGACAGCCTGAATCTCGGCATCGCCAGGGATGCGCGCGAAAAGCTGGCGCAGTACGGTATCGAAATCGTGACCGTTGGAGTGAAAGACATCATTCTGCCGGGTGATATGAAGCAGATCCTCAATCAGGTTGTGGAAGCCCAAAAGGAATCCGAAGCCAACCTGATCAAGCGCCGGGAGGAAACCCAGGCGATGCGATCACTGCATAACACCGCCAAGATGATGGAAAACAACCCGGTTCTGATGCGCCTGAAGGAACTCGAAGCGCTTGAACGGGTAACCGCGCGGATCGACAAGATATCCGTTTACGGTGGCTTGGAAGGTGTATTGAACAACCTGGTCAAATTGCAACCTTCCGGTTCTGCTCAGTAAGCAACCTGCCCTTAGGGGCGGGCTGCTTTGCTCACCATATTCAGGGCACCTAGAAATTCGTTTCTCGTCACCCCCGCGAAGGCGGGGGTCCAGTAGCCACGGGGATACAGGGCACAGTGTCGGTGGATTTTTACTCATGTGGGCAGAAGCTGTATCTTAATGGCCGCGGAGAATCGGCTATCGCTGCAAATGTTTGAACCGGGATAGCAGAAAGGGCCCATTTTGATCAAAGTCCATGCCACCAAAAAGCTGCTCGCCAAATTACCCGTTGATGACAAAGGGTGGCTCCCCGACGGCGAGAAGTCACAGCCAGCCGCCGCCCCGAGTCCTCTGAGCGGCTGGCATGCCAACCTGCTGCTATTGCAGCGCCGCAATTGCGTGCTTCTGGTACACGATACAACCCGCTTTCCGGTATTTATCCCATGCTTGCGCAAAGAAGACTTCGCGGCGCTCGACTGGCATTTCCAGGATACGTTGATGAACACCCTGCTGAAGGCCGGTGCCAGTCAGGAGCAACTGGATGCGGCCGCGGCACAGCTCTCAGGGCTCTGCTTCGACAGCGACAGCGACCGCTCGGTGCAGGGCACCATGAACCAGATGAAAGGCGATCTCGAACACAAACTGTGGTACGACAGGCTGGATGTGCAGGAGCTGCTTCCCTACAGCACCTCGGTATGGCTCGCGGACAGGCCCTGTACCGTCAAGGGGCACAAAGACTGCGTCTGGCCCATAAAGGCGATGTTCGCGCTGTTGGACGGTCTGTCCTGAAGGCATTTTGTGCTCTCGCCATCGAGCTGATGCAGTGCAGCCAAAAAAGCTACGTTTGTAGCTAAATAAGCTACATCGAGGTTGATCATGGCCCAAGTACTTGCCGATATCCTCCCCAAGACGTATCTCATTAAAACAATTGATTAAGTTTCGACACACAAGGGTCAGTTAACCAAGGCACTAGCGCTTACTGTTGCTATAGCAATTGCAGCCCTAGTGACTCTAGGTAGTTGTAAGTTGGGTCGTAGAAATCACAGGAACGTGTCGGATCGCTATCATCTCCCTCCGGTACGACCACTACCATGCCCTGTCTTGCACGTGTTAGTAGCACACGGTAAGCATTTTCAAGATAGCGTTGGCGCTCCAGTTTGTTAATCCGATTCCATCGTGATCCGCGAAACTGGTGGTGTGCCCAACGATCTCCGCTGTAGCGAAGATCTCCATCCCACACTACGCAGGCCCAATCAAGCTCCAGCCCCTGAACCTGAAATTCAGTGGCAACATCTTCTAGATAAAAAGACGAACGTGTATCGTCTTTCCCCGCAAGAAACCATTTAACTGGATCTGTCTTTACCCGGACATCAATGGCGTGAGGCTTTAGGCGCTCCGCTTGCGATGAAGCCACGATTCCGAAACGTTCAGATCCTCGCGCTTGCTTGCGCAACCATTCTTTGGCACGAGATAGGTCTCGAGTCAGTAGGATCGGATACTGAACCAACAATCCAGCTAGTGTTGCTTTGGCAGACTCGATTTCAAATTCTAGTACTTCACGTATAAAGCGACTCAGATTTTCTGCGCGAAATGATCGCATGGATGTGGCGAGATGCAAATTTTCATTGACATAGGTGTTCTTATGATCGAGTACTTTCTGGAGTTTATCGCCCGTTGAATGCTCAGCCTCCACTAACTTGGGCGATAAGTAGATATCCCAAGATTGGAATCGTTTAAGTACAGCATCGAACCATTCACCAATGCCGCCTTCTCCTCTATTAATTTCCTGTCCACTACCAACTAGGCATACCACGACGGACCAGTCTTCATGTCGATCGAGGCAGGAGATAAGGAATTCCGGCTCGGATTGATTAAATTCGGACTTTCCCTTTTTCTGTCGCATGAAAGCACTGGTTTGCTCAAGGTTCCATGCTCTCTGAGCTTCGTCAAACAGGACAACGTGTTCAGGCGGTGCACCCGTATCTTGCAGATATTCATCACGAAAGTGATGTACATTTTGTATGAAAGCTTCTACTTCCTTTTTGGCTTCCCCCTTTCGAATCGTCATGCCGGTAAGGGATGCCTTTTCTACTCGGTCTCTCGTAAGTGCCTCACGCAATACAGCAACTAATGGGCCGTTTCCGGATAAGAATACACTGTATGTTTCGCTGTCTGGATTAAGGTGCCGAGTTGCCAAATCCAACCCAACTAAAGTTTTTCCTGCACCCGGTACACCCGTTATAAAGCAAATCGCTTTACGGCAATGATTTCGCGATTTTTCTATGATCGTGTCTACAGTCTGTGTTGTAGCTGTAAGATTTCGAGCTCCAGCGTCGCTACGAAAAATTTCCTTGACATCGTGTCCACTATATAAAGCACGGGCGGCTTCAACAATGGTAGGTGTAGGCATGTACCGACCTTGCTCCCAGGCGGTTGCATCAATCGATGGCGCACTAAAATTAATCAGTCCTTCTTGAATAATATCTGTTATTTGAGATGGCGCCGAACATATCGGAAAAACTAAACCGTCTTTACGCGATGTAGTATTTAATTGGAAAGGTTGTTCGGGAGCATCTGTGGAAACAAGGATAGGAATTACGTTGATATCATGACTGGGTTCATGAAAATTTTTAAAGTCCAGAGCGTAATTGAACACCTGATCAAGTGCGGATCTATTGAATGCAGATTCGCCAACTTTAAATTCAAGGATGAACATGATATGGCGTATGATCAGCACAACATCGGCGCGGCGTCCAAGCCTCGGTACTGTCAATTCAAAGTAGATACGCGCTCCGGAAACTAGATTTTCCGGCAAAGAAAACGATTTCATGATGCAAATTTGATGATCCCAAGCATTGCGCTGAGTCATCTCGACGTCGCCCACTGACTGTCTCAATAGTTCTCCGAGTATCGAGTTCGGATCTTGCTTCAGAAAATTCTCCAGCTTTTCACCGTACATCCAGCGGCGAATAGAACCAACGGAGTCTACTTGACGATCATTCATTCTCAATTTGCCCGTATTGCCGATAGCGCATTAACACAATATCTCGCCCCTGTTTCTGGTAGGTGTGAAACCGATCGAGAATCGCAGACGGCTGCCCATCTTTGTCAAACTCTACAAATCCCATAGACCGGTAAAATGCCACCAGGTGCGAATAGGAGAAAGTGAAGGTTTGGTCATCAAAAGCTCCCGCCATGCTGCTCAGCAGCAGCCGGGCTACGCCCTGCCCCTGGTAATCCGGCGCCACGGCTACACCCGCCAGCAACTGGCACTCCGTTAACTGCCTAAGGCAACCACAGGCAATAATCTGGTTCTGCCCGTCCCTGATCACCATACAGGGATCATGTCGCCGCGCTTTGCCGCGGAATTTATACATGCGGTAAAATTTGTTGGCCAGTGGTATCTCCGCTTCGGAGAGCCACTGCGCCGAAAATTCCTTATCTAGACTCATCTATGCCGCGCCAAATCTGCCCAACCTGCCAGCGCCCGCCGAAAGTCTGCTACTGCAGCGCACTGGTCCATATCGCCAACCGGATCAAGGTGCTGATCATACAGCACCCGCTGGAACAGAAGCACCCGTTCAACACCGGGCGCATGGCGCAGCTGTGCCTGGACAACAGTGAGCTGGTGGTGACGGAGAGCCTGTCTGAAGCGGAGCTGGGGCGGCTGCTGGCGCCGCGATCGGCGTTGCTCTATCCGTCGCTGGATTGGCTGCCGATGGTGGAGCGGGTGGAGACGGGTACTCCGCAGGCTCGGGGACTGGAGCAGTTGGTGGTGATTGATGCCAGCTGGCGGAAGTCGAAGAAGATGTTGCATCTGCAGCCGGTGTTGCAGTGGTTGCCGCGGGTTAGTTTTGAGGGGGAGTTGCGGTCGAATTATCGGGTTCGGCGGTCTTCGTTGCCCAATAGTCTGTCGACGTTGGAGAGTATTGTGGTGGCTATGGGGGCGTTGGAGCCTGAACAGGATTTTTCGGGGATGTTGGGGCCGTTTGAAATGATGATTTCATTGCAGAAGCGGAGTTTGTAGGTATGTTGATGAATCGACGGCGCCCGGCCACAGTTCATTGATTGCCCCTTTGGCATGAGTCGGAACTATCTCTCATATTGCCAAGCCATACCTTGATCGCCAACCCAGTTCTGCTATTTCTCTATGCACTACTAGACAGGGGCGACCGTTCCAACTTTCGCAGCCGGACATCGCTTTATTCGAAATAATTTGGGCGTTCGCAGTTTGGCTTTAACCGCCTGCTTATATTGTGCAATTGCCATTTCAGATGAAGCTGGCCATAATTCGCGACGGCCAGCTATAGAGCTATTTTCAAGGATTGATAATGCCGCCAAGTAAATATGTTGCTCAGTATAAAACTATTGAGGATCTGAGGTCCTATGTGAATGAGCTTATAGAAGCTCATAGAGATGCGAAAACCAACCCTATTGGGGTTTTATTTAGGGTGGTTGTTCCCCCCAATGATTCAACCTCCTATATCGAGGGTTCACAGGGCCCCTACCAATTGGTCGAAGGCGTGAGGGTATGTGACTATAACTTTGACAAGGCCAGTGGTCTTGAGTGGGTTCTCCCTGATCGGACAATGGGGTTGTCATTTTCGAAAACATTTTCTCATTTAAAGAATGTGAGAAAGATGCTCAGTCGTCATGCGAAAGGGTATAAAAATCCTGGTCCAGTCGATGTGTCTTGGTGGGTTCTTGGTGAGCACAACATGCCTTCTGGCATGGAATTCATACAAGATCCGGACGACAAAAATCATTTTTTCCTGGCAGTGACAGAGCGTATGCATGTTCGCAAGCTTGTCGAGAATCTCCAGTTCTTTGCGTACCACATGAATATGATCCAGGACGAGACTTTCTGAGGTGAGAAATGCTTAATTATTCAGGAAACAACAAGCACTGCGAAGCAGTTGCAAAACATTACTGCGCGCTTTTCAATAATTCTGACGTGAGCGCAATCATTTCGAATGACGCGGAAGTAGGGTCGAGTGATCAGGCGAAATCCTTGGCCGAATTCTATTGGTTCGTTCTTGATGAGACAGCTAAAGAGAGACCCAAGATTAACCAGCTTAGCGATAGTGAAATAGCTTATGCCGTAGAGAGGCTGTTTCACTTAATCGGGGGTTATCTGGATCGGGCTGGCTATGGGGAAATCTGGGAGCAGGTTTGTGATGATGCTTGATCAAAGGGAGTGTGCCCGCAGAATTTGAGGCCCGGGTGACTGGCGGGACACCCTTGTTCAGATCGCGGTTGTCTGGTGCCTTAATCCACAGCTCCGGGGCTTCTCTGGACTCCGGCTTCCGCCGGAGTGACGACATAGGGGTATTCCGGGATGGGGAGACGCGGCAGTGCTAAAACTGGATAATGCGCGCCTCAGCCCTACGGCCCGCAAACCCTCCAGTTCCGGTAGTTCCCAATGGAAATCAACGTCAATTTTCTCGATAACCTGCGCCTCGAAGCCAGATTCGACGACTTCACGGTCATCACCGACCAGCCGATCCGCTACAAGGGCGACGGTTCGGCGCCGAGTCCGTTCGACTACTTCCTGGCCTCCTCTGCGCTCTGTGCGGCCTATTTTGTGCTCGTTTACTGCAAGGCGCGGGATATTCCGACACACAATATCCGCCTGTCGCAGAACAATATTGTCGATCCGGAAGACCGCTACAACCAGATCTTCAAGATCCAGGTGGAGCTGCCGGAGGATATCTCCGACAAGGACCGCCAGGGCATTCTGCGTTCCATCGATCGCTGCACGGTCAAGAAGGTGGTGCAGACGGGCCCCGAGTTCCAGATAGAGACGGTGGAGAACCTGGCCGAGGACGCCCAGGCGCTATTGATGGTCCAGCCGGATGCGGAGCACCGCACCTTTATCGAGGGCAAGGATCTGCCGCTGGAGCAGACCATCGCCAACATGACGAGGATACTGGCGGATCTCGGCATGAAGATCGAGATCGCCTCCTGGCGCAATATCGTGCCCCATGTGTGGTCGCTGCATATCCGCGATGCGGCCTCGCCCATGTGCTTTACCAACGGCAAGGGCGCCACCAAGGAGGCGGCCCTGTGTTCGGCGCTGGGCGAGTTTATCGAGCGGCTGAACTGCAACTTCTTCTACAACGACCAGTACTTCGGCGAGGAAATCGCCCACAGCGATTTCGTTCACTACCCGGATGAAAAGTGGTTTGCGCCGGGGCCGGACGATGCGCTGCCGGCGGGCATCCTGGATGACTACACGCTGCCCATCTACAACCCGGACGGCGAGCTCGGGGCCTCCAACCTGATCGACACCAACTCCGGCCGCGCCGACCGCGGTATCTGCGCCCTGCCTTTTGTGCGCCAGTCCGACGGCGAGTTGGTGTATTTCCCCTCCAACCTGATCGAGAACCTGTTCCTCAGCAACGGTATGAGCGCCGGCAATACCCTGGCCGAGGCGCAGGTGCAGTGCCTGTCGGAGATCTTCGAGCGGGCGGTGAAGCGGGAGATCATCGAGCAGGAAATCGCGCTGCCGGAGGTGCCGCGCGCGGTGCTGGAACAGTACCCCGACATCCTCGAGGGTGTCGAGGCGCTGGAGACGCAGGGCTTCCCGATCCTGGTCAAGGACGCGTCCCTGGGAGGCCGCTTCCCGGTGATGTGCGTGACGCTGATGAACCCGCGCACCGGCGGTGTCTTCGCCTCATTCGGCGCCCACCCGAGCTTCCAGGTCGCGCTGGAGCGCAGCCTCACCGAACTGATGCAGGGCCGCAGCTTCGAGGGCCTGAACGACGTGCCGCCGCCCACCTTCAACAGCCAGGCGGTGACCGAGCCGAATAACTTTGTCGAGCACTTTATCGATTCCACCGGCGTGGTGTCCTGGCGCTTCTTCAGTGCCAGTGCCGATTACGAATTCGTCGCGTGGGATTTCACCCAGGATCACACCGAGACGAATAAGGAAGAGGCCACAGACCTGTTCGGGATCCTCGCGGAGATGGGTAAAGAGGTGTATGTGGCCACCTACGAGGACCTGGGTGCACCGGCCTGCCGCATCCTGGTGCCGGGTTATTCCGAGGTCTACCCGGTCGAGGACCTGATCTGGGACAACACCAACAAGGCCCTGGACTACCGCGAGGATATCCTCAACCTGCATTCTCTGAACGATGAGCAACTGGAAGATCTGGTGGAGCGCCTGGAGGAGAGCCAGATCGACAACTACGAGACCATCATCACCCTGATCGGCGTCGAGTTCGATGAGAACACCGTGTGGGGACAGCTGACGGTGCTGGAGCTGAAGCTGCTGATCACCCTGGCGCTGCAGCGCCACGAGGAAGCGCTGGAACTGGTGGAGACCTTCCTGCAGTACAACGACAACACCGTCGAGCGCGGCCTGTTTTACCAGGCGGTGAATGCGGTGCTGGAAATTGTGCTCGACGACGAGCTGGAGCTGAGCGATTACATCGCCAACCTGCGGCGCATGTTTGGCGAGGAGGTGATGGATGCGGTGGTGGGATCAGTGGATGGCAGCGTGCGCTTCCATGGACTGACGCCGACCAATATGCAGCTGGGGGGGCTGGATAAGCACCTGCGCTTGATCGAGAGTTACAAGAAGCTGCATGCGGCGCGGGCACCCAAGGCGGGAAAGCTCTGATGGTTGTGAGCAGGTAGTGGCGGGGGGCTCTGTCGCTGCCTTCGTTGGGAAGGCACAGCCGCTGCTGCCCCATGCCGGGTAGGGCTCCCGGCCTTTTCGGGGCCCGGCCCTGTTCTTTGGTAATCGTGGCGAGTTACCGTCACTTCCCTCTAGCAGCGAGTGTGCACGGTGCACACCCGCCACTGTAGGCGGTTGAAGCCTGAATCCCGTTGCCGGGATCAGTCCTGGGTTGTACCGTAATAGGTGAGGTCGCCATATCCGATTACTACCCCTTCACTGGTGGGAACGACAAGATCGGGAAAACCATCACGGTTGACGTCTGCTACACCGGTGCTGGCATTGTCCCGCGGAGAGAATTTTTCGCTGAGAAAGTTCAGAGTAAAGTTGTTCTCTCCCTGGTTCATGACAGCGTAGGATCTATACAGATTTGTAAGCAGGATATCTGTACGGCCATTGCCATCCAGGTCGGCAAACTTTACGTTCTGGCTCTTGCTCCCGGAGAAATCGAATTCGGAAATTTCAGTAATTTCTTCAAAGTTGCCCGCCTCATCCTGGTAGAGAATGTTGATATAACTGCCGTTGAGTATCACTATCTCGGCCAAACCGTCTCCTGTCAGGTCTTCAGCTGCAACACCGGGTACGTTGGTATTGAAAGAGGTATCCAGGGTGGTTTGCGTGAAACCCTCTTCGGTGTTGTAGAGAATCCGAACCTGTTCTTCGTCGGTATAGGTGTTGGTGTAGATAATAAGGACGTCTTCACGTCCATCGCTATTTACGTCTGCAAGGGTGGCAGCATCGACCCATTCTTCCATCAACAGAATGCGTGTGGCTTCCCCGGGCCCGCTATCTCCTTGCGGCCAATAGACAATTTCCAGTTCCGAGCAGCTGCGCAGGGCGATAAGATCTTTTTCGCTATCGCCATCGGCGTCGCTGATGGCGATATCCCGGGTATAGTTGTGGTCTTCTCGGTTGCAGGGGGATTCGGGGAACGCCAGCCTTTCCACGGTGCTGAAATCGCCCTGACCATCCTGTATGGCCACAACCATTGACTCATTATCCGAACTGGCGATATCCGGTCGGCCGTCTCTGTTGAGATCGCCGGTGACCAGAAACTTGTTTCCCGCTGATACCGACTCTTTGCGGGTAAAAGTCCCGTCTCCCTTGTTGACGAAAATTTCGCTTTCGAACTGCGTGTTATCGACCTTGTAGAGGGAAACGATATCCGGGACATCGTCGCCATTGAGGTCTGCGGCGGCCGCGGACTCCGATTGGAAGCCGTATGCTCCCGCAAGGCGGGCGCTGACGGCGATGGGGACATCCCCGCTGTTGATGGTGGTCGAGCTGTAAAAGTCCGGTCCGCTGGCGCTGGCCGTGAATATGTGGCCATAGGACGACAGCGATGAGACGGTGTTGTGCGGCGTGTGGTTGTTCTCCTCGAGCCCGGTTTCTCCCCTGCCGATCCCGCCGGAGCTGGCACTCCAGTCGACGTCGCCTTCGTCGAAGGGGCCGTCGATGCCGCTGGTGGCATCCAGGGCGAAGGCCGGCTGAGCAGTGTCGAGCCGGTTTACTTCCAGTCCCGCGTGTAGCTGCTCCACGGAATAGGTTTCATTGGTGAGGTTTTCCCAGACGGTGACGCTGGAAGTCGAGCGGGAGTGGTTTTCGCCATCGGAAACGTGGAGATTGAAAACATAGTCTCCCGCCAGGTCTGGCTGGAAGGTGAAGTATGGAGTCCTGGGGTTTTCTAGCTCGAAGGCGCTGCCCGCAGGTTTGGCTACCAGTTCCCAGCGATAGGAGAGGAAGTTGCCGTCGGGGTCGTGGCTGTAGAGCCCGTGGAGGAAAGTATCCAGGCGCTCTCGGCTGCTAATGGATTCGCCCGGGTTGGAAACAGGTGGGAGGTTGTTGTTCTGCCAGACAAAGGATTCGCTGTTGTTGAGCAGCTCCCAGGTGACCCGGGTGCCGGTTTCCAGCTGGCCATCGCCGTCTTCGTCGAGCAGAAGTGTGGCGTAGGTGCCGCTCAGACCGAAGAGTCCGCCTTCGCCTTCGCCCTCGCCCTCGAAGCGGATCAGTCCGTTGCGCCGCCCCCGCCAGTAATTACGATTATCCTCCAGGCCGAACTCGGCCATGGGGCGCTCGGTGCTGATAGTGATTTTCCCCTGAGCTGAGTCATACAGGGTGCCGCTGACCTCGGTGTCGAAATAGCTGTATGGGTAGCCGCTTACCAGCGTTTTGTCTATGGAAAAGTCCTGCAGTTTGAGTTGCTGGTTTTCTGCCTCGTCGGCGAGAATGAGGCTGAGCTGCTGCTGACGAGATTCGGGTCCGGCACCTTCGACGCTGCCGTGCAGTAAAAAACTTTCTTCACTGGTTTCCAGAGTAAAGTTTTCAAAGGATTGATCGCCCGAAATATAGGTGTAGTAGCTTCCGTCTTGATTGACTTGATGTCGCTCCACATTCTGGACAATCCGGCCGTTGACGGTGACACCCTCCTCGGTAAAATCATTGAACCCGATGATTACCTCGGAGCTGCTGGAGCCGGTGGACTTGACCTCGACGGTAACCTTGCCGCCGCCCGAGCCGTTTTTGCTCTCCTTGGGACTACTGGAGCCAGGGTCAACACTAATCCAGAAGCTGTTGGCAATTTCCGATATACCGGCAGCGGCGATCAGGGACCGGGACAGCTCCAGCACCGTATCCCGGTTCACCGGCGCCGCAGTGGTGGGGCCGTTATAGCTGGGAGGGGTGGAGCCGGAACCACTTCCGCCATTGGATGCCTCCTGCCCGGAATCGCTACCGCTACCGCTACCGCCGCCGCAGCCCGCCATTGCAATGGCGGTGAGCAGGCTCACGGCGAGGAAGGCTGAATTTCCCGGTAAAAACTTAAATGGCCCCACGAGTCGATCTCCCCCAAGGAACATGGTTATGATTTGTGCGGGCAGGATACCAGAAATCGGGAAGCGAGGGCCCGGGCGGCTTTTTCTTGCGTCGTAGACTTTTGTATGTTTTTTGATCAGCTTGTCCGTTCCCGGCCACTTTCTCTATGCCTGGTCAATCTTTATTCAGCGGCCGATATCCACTAATATCCTCGCCCCGGTTGTCATGCCCGCCGGTAAGATCCGAATCCACGTTCCGTAAGAAAATACCTATGAAAACTTCCCTCGCTCGAGCCTTACTTCTGATCAGTGCATTTACCCTCGTTGCTTGCGGCGGCAGTGGAGGAGGAGATAACAGCGGCGCAAGTGACGGAAGCGGTAATGATTCCGGGCAGGGGAGTGGAAGTGACTCAGCGTCGATTACGCCTACGGCAGAAATAACCCGGGAAAACACCCGCACTTTTGCCGGCAGCGCCTATACCTTCGTGGATGTACACAATACGCTCATCAACAATTTTACCTCTCCACTGGATTCGCCCAGCTTTTCCTCCAGCAGAAACGGCAGCAACAGTGAAAGCTGTTTTGCGGATGGCACTATGACCAATGTGGTTTCCGAGAATGGCGCCGCCGAATCCCTGACGTTCCAGGACTGCCAATTGCAAAATGGATTGGTGCTGGACGGTAAGCTGGAAATTGCAACTTCCGAAGCCGACGGTGACGGCGCCTACGATATTGAATTCAGCTTTTCCGGTCTCACGGCGACCAGGGCCACCTACAATCTGAGCATCGATGGCAGTGCCCTGGTAGTGGTACCCGGCAGCAATGAGGATCCGTTCAGGATCAATGTGGTTTCCAATCTGGAGGCAGTGGACAACCGCAATGGGGAGCTCTATCTCGCGGAAGATTTCATGTATGAACTCCCTATGGGGAATAGCAGTTCACTGACAGATGCCGAAAACTTCAGTGGTGGTCTGGGGACCAAGTCTTCTGGTATGGCAGTGCTGAAGAGGCAGATCTTCGATATCGGCGACCGTTATACCGGCGGCAGCAATATCACCGGTACCAGCGACAGCTTTGGTGTCATGCAGCACGTTGGAATCATTTCTAGCCGCGATCTGGAGTTACTCTACTTTGCTACATCTACTCAGAATTTTTCCAGTGCCGGGGTTCGGTTGCGATTTTCCGACTTGAATGAAGGGAAGTTCGATTTCTTCAGTGCGAGCAACACTCCTCCGAAAAAAAATGATCGTGCCCTGTTCACTGATTCCAAGGCGGCCGACTTCGGTGAACAGATTACCATCAGTGGTTACAGCAAATACATAACCGACGACAACGGTGACCTGCTCACAATAGGGCTGGAACTCTGGAACCTATATGAGGGGTATGGAGCTGAAGGAGAAGAGATACACGATTACGCCCAGGTTGACCAGGCGGGGTACGGTATTCATAAGATAGCCTTTGACGAGCCTGGTGAATGGCAGATATCCATAACAGCTACCGACCCGGCAGGTGAAACTTTCAGCCTGTATTACGCCACCGTAACTGTCACCGATTCCCGCGATACAGATGGAGACGGCATCATCAATGAGAACGATCTGGATGATGACAATGATGGGGTGCCAGATTCCGATGACGCTTTTCCTATGGATGCCACAGAAGACAGCGATACAGATGGTGACAAAATTGGCAATAACGCTGACACTGACGACGATAACGACGATGTGGCAGATACCGAGGATCATTATCCTCTTAACCCCAATTGCGCACTTGAATCTGATGGCGATGGGGAAACTTGCTATATAGAGCTGATTTACTGGATGGATCACACTGTAGATGTCAACGGAATTGCATATTTTTGGGACCGCTGTTATTCCGACGGCTGTAACCCCAAGGTCGGTTCCATCCTCCGCTGGGATAGCAATCGCAAAGTATTTCTGCCTCCACTGCTGTTGACCCGTACCCTGGGAGAAGAAAAAGAGCGCTTCGATGTGTATTACCAGAAAACGCTTAATCGTCTGTTGGTAATATTCCGGGATTCCGAGATTGATTATTTCGATCTGACAGAGGAAAACCCTGAAGCAGTACAGACAGAAATCCCGGCACCACCCTATGACTGGGTGCTGAGATACTACACCGATGAGCAGATCTTCGTGCGCGTTACCCGTAATGTAGATGGAAATTTCAACTATGCAGAGGTGTTCGATGCGGAGCTATCATCGGTAACCCTAGAAGACCCAATTATTGAAACCGGTTATAACTACACCATCCGGGCCCTCGCTCCATATGTAGAAAAGGGCTACACGATCAATGCGGAATTGAACGGCCTGGACAAGTTTGAAAATGAGACCTTTATACCCTATCCCGGGCAATTGATTGTCGCACCGGACGGTAGTCACGCCCTGGATAGCGCCACTGCCAGAATTTACTCAATGGAAACCAGGGAAGAAATTGCAAGGTTGAATGATACTGGGGGGAGGGCCTTCGATTGGAACAGCCTCGGTATAGTTAATGCCGGTGAGATCTTTGATTCGGTCAACAGGGCCTGGATCAGCCAGTTCAGGCTGTATGATGAAAATTATGAGCTGGCAATGAAGCTGGAGTTTCCCGGTATGTATTTTCACGCAACTTCGAGAATACCTTTCATATACTCCGGAAACAGTTTCTTCTTGCCGACTTACATTCCTACAGAAGATGGCTATCAGGGACCAGTTAAGCAAACCTACAGAATTACCGAAATAAAAGTTGGCCAATAGAATAGCTTTTGCGGGCCAGAGCCATTTCAGATTGCTAGCTCGGCGAGCTATTTCGCCGGGTTGGCAAGTTCGATAGCCTGCTTCGCTTCAGGGGGCGCCAGGCAGTTGGGAACGAGGCAGTGGCCTCTAACCCAACTCCTCAATGTATGATTTGGCGAAATTACGGCTGTCGTATTCAGAAAGTGGGTTACCGCTGCCACCATCCCATAAACATCTGCCCAACCGCACTCTGCGGCAGTGAATGTTCTTCTCCCTCAATCCCCTGTTCCTTTTCCATTTCGGTTACGCGCCTGTTGGCGGCGGCGAACCAGGCGGCGGGATCTTTGACACCCACATTCAACGCATCCCCGTACAGCGCCGCGCTGAACCAGGTGCGCTCCGAGTCGTCGCTGCAGCCGAAGGAGGTGCGATCCGCGGCGGCGGAGGTGAATACGGCGCGCTCGGAGTTGGCCAGGGCATTTTTCCACAGGCCGGAATAGCAGGCGGAGACGATGATCCACTGGTGCCGGGCTTTGAGGCCGTCCAGCCACTGTTTGCCGTCCGCTACCGACAGGTCGTTCAGCGGCAGCTTCTTCTCGGCCAGCTTGAAGTCGCCGGTGTCACCGCCGTGGCTGACCAGGTGCACCAGCAGCAGATCTTCTTGCGGGTCCATCACCGCATCCAGTGCCTTCAGGCTTTCGCGCACGCTGGTGCGGGTGGCCAGTGGATATTTGTCACCGCCGCCGTTGGAGAGGTGCAGCTGCCGCCGCTCCGTATCGAATACGCTGGCGAGCCGCTGCGACACCCAGTCCACCTCCTTGGCAAACACCGGCGAGGTGCCGTCGCCGCCCACCACCAGCAGGTAGACGTCGCGCACGCCGGGCCGCTGCGGGGCCAGTGACGAGAAAAGGGATTGAAGTCGGTCGGACTCGGAATAGAGGCGCGCCTCCACGGCCGCCCGCTGTTGTCTGTCGTCGCCGCGCCAGGCCTTTTTACTGGGGTAATAGCGCCCGGAGACAAAATAGCCCTTTTCCTCCAGCGGCTCGCCCTTGTCGTCTTTGCGGATGCGCACACCCTCGCCGCTGGCCTCGCCGTATTCGAAAGTGGCGCGGATGATGGTACCGTCCGGCTGGGTCAGTTCCCCCTCGCCGGTGTAGTAGGAGTACTCGAAGCCGCCCTGGTAGCGATAGCCCTCGGCATCGCTGTAGCTGCCCTGCACCAGGTAGCCCTCTTCGAAATTGCCTTCGTAGTGGGCGCCCTCGGCGGTTGTCTGGTGGCCCTGGCCGTGAGCCACCCATTCGAGGAACTCGCCCTCGTAGACTTCACCGCTATCCCAGTGCACCGAGCCCTTCAGCAGTTCGCCCTGCTCGAACTGCCCCTCCCAGACGGTGTCCCCGCAGGTGTAGCGACCGCTGCCATTGAAGTCGCCATCGACAAATTCTCCTTCGTAGACACAGTCATCGCCGTAATCAAACCGCCCCTGACCGGTCATCCGCCCCTGGCGGAATTCCCCCTCGTAACTCCGGCCATCCGGCCAGGTCAGCGTGCCCTGGCCCTGAAACAGGCCGTTTTCGAGATCGCCGCTGTAGACGGAGCCGTCCGGCAGGGCGGTGCCGCCGGCGAACTGATCCGGGTTGCAGCCGGTGAGGAGCAACAACAGGGCGGGGAGTAGCAGTGGGCGGGTGAGATTGGCGGACTTCATTGCCGGATCCATGATTCTGATTATTGGAGATAGATTAACAAATAGACAGCTGTTCTGCTTCATTGCCATTTAGCCGGGCTGTCATACTCCCCCGCTAGGCTGTGAAGTCACTTTCGATAACCAGAACAAGACAGGCGTGACACCCGTGAACAGATTCACCCGACGCAATTTCATCAAGGCCGCCCTGGCCACCTTCGGCGGCGTGCTGGTATCCACTCCGCTGCAGGCGATGACCCGCCCCGAGTTGCCCTCTGAGGTCACCTTCGAGCACGGCGTCGCCAGCGGCGACCCGCTGCAGGATGCGGTTATCCTCTGGACCCGGGCGACACCGGCCGAGGGCGACAAGCCGGCGGCGCCGGTCAAGGTCACCTGGGAGCTGGCCCGGGACCGGCAGTTTGCGGACGTATTGCGCCGCGGCAGCGCCGAGACGGATCTGGCCCGCGACTACACCATCAAGATCGACGTGCAGGGGCTGGAGCCGGGTACCAGCTACTTCTACCGCTTTGTCGGCGCCAGCGAGCAGAGCCCGGTGGGTCGCACCAAAACCCTGCCCGCGGGTGGCGTGGAGCAGGTGAAGCTGGCCGTTTTCTCCTGCTCCAACTATCCCGCCGGCTATTTCAATGCCTACCAGCTGGCCGCCCAGAGCGACGACTGGGATGCGGTGCTGCACCTGGGGGATTACATCTACGAATATGCGGCCGACGGTTACGCCACCGAGCGCTCGGCGGAAATCGGCCGCGCGCTGCCGGCGGACAACGGCGGCGAGATACTGACCCTGACCGACTACCGCAAGCGCTACGCCCTCTACCGCACCGACGCCGGCCTGCAGGCGCTGCACGCGGCCGCGCCCTTTATCGCCGTGTGGGACGACCACGAGATCACCAACGACACCTGGAAGGAAGGGGCGGAAAACCACAACGAGGGCGAGGGCGATTTCTTCGCGCGCCGCGCGGCGGCGGTACAGGCCTATTACAAATGGCTGCCGATACGCCCGCCGATGGGCGAGCGCCACCCGCAGATCTACCGCAGCTTCAGCTTCGGCGACCTGCTGGACCTGCATATGCTCGACACCCGCGTGATCGGTCGCGACCAGCAAATCGATTTCGCCGGCTATATCGGCGAGGACGGCAGCTTCGACGGCCGCGCCTTCGCTGCGGCAATGGCGAATCCCGAGCGCAGCCTGCTCGGCAAATCGCAGCTCGGCTGGCTGGACGAGACGCTGGAGAAATCCAGCGGCCACTGGCAGCTGCTGGGCCAGCAGGTGTTGATGGGCAAGATGCACCTGCCGGCGGAGATCATGATGAACTTCGCTTCCGGCGCTAAGAAGAAAAATCCCACCCCGGAACTGGTGGCCCTCAAGGCGGCCAGCATGAAGGGTGAACCGCTCAGCGACGCCCAGCGCGCGCGGCTAGAGCAGCGGCTGCCCTACAACCTCGACGCCTGGGACGGCTATGCGGTGGAGCGCGAGGCGCTGTACAGGCGTATCGGTGAGCTGCAGAAAAACCTGGTGGTAGTGGCTGGCGATACCCACAACGCCTGGTTCAATCACCTGAAGGATACCGAAGGGAAACTGGTGGGTCTGGAATTCGCCACACCCAGTGTCACGTCGCCGGGTATGGAGAGCTACCTGAAGCTGGACGAAGAGGCCGCGACGGAACTGGCCCGGGGCATGTCACTGCTGGTCGACGACCTGCAGTACTGCAACCTGCACCAGCGCGGCTATATGGCGCTGACCTTCCGCAGGGATCAGGTGCAGGCGGAGTGGAAGTACATCGACAATATCCTCAGCACCGAATACGCGGAAGCCGGCAGCCATAGGGTGGTGCACAGCCTGGCCTGATTCGATCTCATTTCGTCACTCCGGCGCAGGCCGGAGTCCAGCTGCCACTGAACTGGATACCGGCGTGCGCCGGTACGACGAAGCCACGCTGTAGGAGCCCGATTTGTAGGATGGGCAAAGGAGCGCAGCGACGTGCCCATCTTCCACGGCGCCGATGGGCACGCTGCGCTTTGCTCATCCTACAGTTACTCCCAGCCTCCCCTGATTTCCTCCACAAAGATTGCGTTCACCACTTTCATGTAATATTTTAAGTTACATGAAGAGAGACAGCAGACTTTCCGGCGTACTCCACCTGCTCCTGCATATGGCCGAGGCCGATGGCCCGGTCACGTCCGAGGCCCTGGCGGGCATGATGCAGACCAACCCGGTGGTGATCCGGCGCATCCTCGGCGGCTTGCGCAAGGAGGGACTGGTGCAGTCGGAAAAAGGCCACGGCGGCGGCTGGCGTCTGGCGCGCGACCTGGAGTCCGTCACCCTGTACGACATCCACCTCGCCCTGGGCGCACCCGGCGTACTGGCGCTGGGCAATCGCACCGAATCCCCCGGCTGCCTGGTGGAGCAGGCCGTGAATGCGGCCATGAGCGACGCTTTCGAGGCGGCGGAGGCGCTGCTGCTGGAGCGCTTCCACAGTATCACCCTGGCGTCCCTGAGCCGGGACTTCAGCCGGCGCAGAAAACGCAATGCCAGCACCTGCGACCAGCATAGGCACTAGCCGCGCAGGAGACTGCGAATTAATTATCAGGAGACCGGCATGCAGCGAGAATCCATACGCGAGGCCTTCGACCAGATGGCCGACCGCTACGACAGCCAGTGGGCCCGGCTGTCCGCATTGAACGAGGCCCTGCATCTGCTGATGGGGGCACTGTTGTCCGAATTGCCCGGGGATGCCCATTTCCTCTGTGTGGGCGCCGGTACCGGGGCGGAGCTGCGCTACCTGGCCGGAAAATTTCCGCGCTGGCACTTTACCGTGGTGGAGCCGTCGGCGGCGATGCTGGAGGTATGCCGCCGCAATGCCGTGGAGGCGGGCTTCGCCGATCGCTGCCATTTTCATCGGGGTTATGTGGAATTGCTGCCGGCCGCGGCGGAATTCCACGGCGCCAGTGCACTGCTGGTCTCCCAGTTTATTCTTGAGCGCGAAGAGCGCGCGGCGTTTTTCCGCGATATCGCCTGTCGCCTGCAGCCCGGTGGAATACTGGTGAGTTCCGACCTCTCATCCGATATGGCTTCCGCGGCCTACCGCAGCCTGCTGGAGGTGTGGCTGCGCATGATGCGCTGGGCCGCCGACATGCCGCCCGAGGGGCTGGACAATATGCGCAATGCCTACGGTCGCGATGTGGCCGTGCTGCCCGCGGAGCAGGTGGAAAAGATTATCGAGTGCGGCGGTTTCGGCAGCGCGACACCCTTCTACCAGGCGGGGCTGATCCGCGCCTGGTATTCCCATCTATCGACTGACACCGCGTAGCCGGTTGAATGGTGGAACAAAAATGCCAGCGCCTGGAGCGCCGGCATTCTTGTTGATGGGCGCAGTTGCCGTCGCTCAGAAAGCGCCGAACTGCTTGCTGAACTCCAGGCTCAGGGTGCGCGGTGCGCCCTGGATATAAGTGGGGAAACCGAAGGCATCGCCGCTGTTGCCTGCGTCCATGATGTACTCCTCGTCCAGCAGGTTGCTCGCCGCCAGGTTCAGGGTCCAGTTGCGGTCGCTGGCCGCGATGCCCGCGCGCAGGTTGAGCAGATCCACCGCGTCTTCCTCGAAGCGGTTCTCGATATCGAAATACACCGATGACCTGTAGCTCCAGCTGCCGCTGCTGGTAAACAGCAGTGCGGCGTTGATTGGCATTTCGTAGATATAGCTGAGCGCACCGGTGAACTCCGGTTGCAGGCGGAACTGGTTGCCGGCGTAGGTGCCGTTGTTGGTATCGTCGTCGATACCGGCATCGATATAGGCGGCGTTGGCCAGCAGCATCAGGTTTTCGGTGGCGCTCCAGCGCAGGTCTGCCTCTATGCCGGTGTTGGTGGCGGAGCCGGCGTTCTCGGTGCGGATCTGGCCGCTGTCCTGGTCGACCACGTTGACCTGGAAGTTCTCGTAGTCCTGGTAGAAGACGGCCAGCGAGTAATCCAGCGCTGTGTCGCTCAGGCGACCCTTGAGGCCGAACTCGTAGTTGGTGATCTCCTCCGCCGGAATGATGCTCTCCACACCGGAGGCCATGTCGATCACCTGCGCGCGTTCGCCGCGGGAGACGGTGCCGTAGAGGTTGGCGCTGTCGTTCAGGGTGTAGAGCAGGTTGAAGCGCGGCAGCAGCGCGGAGTTGTCGGTGTCGCCCGCAATGGTCTCGCCCTGGGTGTTCAGTGCCAGGCCGAAGAAGAGATCGCTGTTGATACCCTGGGCGGCCAGTATCGCCGACGGCGGCAGTGCGCTGCGATAACTGGACTCGCGCTCCTCTTCGATCAGGCGCGCGCCGACGGTGGCCTCCAGCTCCGGGGTGATCAGGTAGGAGACGTCGGCGAACAGGTTCAGGCTGCTGTTGTCGGCGCCGTTGGCATAGTAGCTCTCGTAGGGCAGGGCGGAGACCAGGCCGCCGGTCAGCAGTGCGGTGGCATCGCCGTTGCAGCTTTCGATTCCCGCGAGGGCGAGTGCACCGGCACAGCTGAGGAAGAGCCCTTCCTCGGAGGCGAAACCGACGAACTGCTCGGCCTCTTCTTGAAAATAGCTGGCACCGACAAAACCATTGATACGCTCGCCGCTGAAATTCAGGCGCAGTTCGTGGCTGCTCTGGTCGCCGGTGGCTTCCTCGGAGAAGTTCAGCATTTCGTAGCCGGTCCCGTCGGCATCGAAGGCCTCGAGGGAATCGTATTCGCGCTGGGCGCCGATATAGGTGAGCGCCAGGCTGTCGCTGAGTTCCCAGGAGACGGTCGCGTTGAAATCCTTAACGGTGCGGTCGACGCCGATATCGTCCATGCCCAGCACGTCGTTATCCGGCACGCTCAGCGCGGCGTCGTCGGTGAACAGGAAGGCCTCGTTGACGAAGGCGGTGCCCGGGTCCTCGGCCTTGTCGTAGTTGTAGACCAGGTCGATGGTCAGGCTCTCGTTGGGCGCAATGCGCAGGCTGGGGCGGTAGGCGAAGCGCTCGTAGCCGTTCAGGTCCGCTTCGCCGCTGGTGTTTTCAATGTAGCCGTCGCGCTCGCGGGAGACGAAGGCCAGGCGGCCCTGCAGTGTTTCACCGCCGCCGGTAACCATGCCCTCGATCTTGCGCATAGCGTAATCGCCGCCGCCGACGGTCAGCGCGGAGGCGAATTCCCGCTGGGGTTTGGCGGTGATAAAGCTCATGGCGCCGATGGAGGCGGCGGTGCCGAACAGGGTCGACTGGGGCCCTTTGACCACTTCGATGCGCTCCATGTCGTAGACCTCGAAGTAGGAGGCGCGCGAGCGGGACACGTCGGTGCCGTTCAGGTATACGGAGACCCGCGCGGCACCGGGCGCGCTGCCGTCGTCGGAGGTGATGCCGCGGATCACATAGCCGTTGTTGTTGACGCTCTGCTGCTGTACCACAAGGCCGGGCACCATGTCTGACAGGCTGTCGAAGCGATCGATACCCAGGTCCTTCAGGGTCTCCCTGTCCAGGCTGCTGATGGTCAGCGGCACATCGACGATCGACTGCTCGCGCTTCTGCGCGGTGACGATAATCTCTTCCAGCATTTGCGAATCGCCGGCCTGCGCCTGTACCGAGGGCGAGGCTGCCGCCGCGATCAGGCAGGACAGGAGGGATACGGGGAAAGTCCTTTTTGCTGCTTTTTTCATGGTGACTCCAGCACTTGTTGTCGGTGTTTCGAGGTGCTGGATATTAGGGGGCGATTGATACGGTGACGTGACTGATTCGTGACAATCAGTATTCGGTCGTAGAGAGCACCCGGGTCACTAAGGGAAATACCTCTGAGCGCCGGTAAAACTAGTCGGTACGGTAGGGCAGGTGCTTGTAGATATTTCCCGAGGGCGCGTAGTTACAGGTCACTATGGTCCGGAATTTACCCTTTACACAGTAGTAGACACCGCAACCCACCGCGCGCGGCAGCTTCTTGCCGTTCGCGTCGAAGGCATTCATGTTGTCCCAGATCAGCTGGCTGTAGTGGCCGGTGGTGAGATCCTTGAAGGGGCGATATCGATACTGTCCCGCTTCCGCAGCCCAGCTCGCCACGGCCTGGGTCAGGGCGACTTCTTCCGGCAGGCGCGCGGAGTAAAAGAAAATATTTTCACCGATGGAGGAGTAGGCCGGATTGCCGCCATTGGCAATGAAGTGCTCCCTGCGTTTGTTGTTGTGTCCGGGACCGGAGCGGCACTGCGCCGCCGACCAGTTGTGGGCGGTGCGCGCCAGCGCCCTGTCGTATTTCAGCATGGCCACCGGCGGGTTGGGTTTGGGGCTGTTGGGCAGGCGACCGGCGTTCAGGTTCTTGCGCACCTGGTTGTGCAGGTCCAGTGCCTTGCACTTACCGGGTTTGGTGCAATCCGGTTGGGCCGCATATGACGGCGTGGACATGGCAAAAAACATCGATAGGACAAGTAGTGCGCTGCAAATATTCTTCACTTGGTCACCCGGGAAATGGTTACGCCAGAAAACGCTGAAATTGTATGGTCGCGGGGCACCGGGTCCACGAGAGGAGTGAATGGCCGGTCAGAACCGAAAGGCACCGAGTTAAGAGTTGATATGGCAATTTTCGTGGGATGGGCAAAGCGAAGCGTGCCCGTCAAGGTCGCGGAAGATGGGCACGTCGCTGCGCTCCTTTGCCCATCCTACATTCAGACCCCGTGACCGAATTCGTTTTCACAGCCCTTTCAGGTAGACGGTGCCGCCCAGTTGCCGGACCTGTCGATCGATGGTCGATGCGCGGCTGCGCACATAGCGGGAAGGTATCTTTGCCGACATTCGCCTGGGGCTCGGCAGGACCGCGGCCATCAGCCCGGCCTGCCGGCGACTGATATGCTGCGCAGATGTGCCGAAAAAGTTTCTCGCCGCGGCCTCGGCGCCGTAGATCCCCTCGCCGAACTCGGCAATATTCAGGTAGACCTCCAGTATCCGCTCCTTGGACCAGAACAGCTCTATCAGCAGGGTAAACCAGGCCTCCAGCCCCTTGCGCAGGTAGCTGCGGTCGTTCCACAGATAGAGGTTCTTGGCCGTCTGCTGGGTGATGGTGCTGGCACCGCGAGTGCGCCTGCGCGTCTCACTCAGGGCTTTCTGCAGCGAGGCGAAATCGAAGCCGTGGTGGTGGCGAAACTTCTGGTCCTCAGCGGCGATAACGGCCATCTGCAGGTTGGGGGATATCTTTTCCAGCGGACGCCACTGCTGCTGAGCCTCGCGCCCGCTGTGTTGCTGCCAGGACTGGATCACCGCTGAGCTGGGTGGATCTATCCAGCGCAGTGCCAGAACCGGCACGGCGGTGACCGTCGCAAAGGCGGCGCAGAACCAGAGTGTGAGCCTGAAGGCGCGTTTCAGTAAGCGGGGCATTGTGGAGGCTGGGGCTGCTTATCGGGATCTGCACTCTGAGACGCCGCCGGGCGCCGTGGGTTCCGCCGAGAGGGACCGGCTTCCTGTGGTTCGGGGTGGGAATGGAGGTTCGAATCTGAGCGCCTGGGCGGGCCATATACAAAAAAGGAGCGCCTGGGCGGGCCATATACAAAAACGGCCACTGCAAGGGTGGCCGTTTTTGTATATGGCCCGCCCCAGAGGATTCGAACCTCTGACCTTTGCCTCCGGAGGGCAACGCTCTATCCAGCTGAGCTAGGGGCGGGTAACTTTTTGTTGCCAGCAGGTGTAGTGCCTGCTTCGGGGCGGGAAGCCTGCGGCTTCCGGCAACGCTCCCCTTCGGGCCCGGCCGCCAATCACAGATTGGCGTCGTTCGGCTGCGCGCAACGCGGTGCGTTGCAAACGCTTGCCTCACCCAGCTGAGCTAGGGGCGGGGAGGACGCGGATTATACAGAAGGGCGGTGGTCGGGCAAAGCGGATTGCGGCCTTTGTGTTCTGGCGCCCTTCGCAGCGGGCAACACAATGCTTATAATGCGCCGCTGGTAGAAGTATGCGGCAGTGTGCCGGTAGTCTATGGGCCGCCCGAGTCGGCCATTAGGGGAAAGTCGGCCTTTAGGGGGATAGGATGAAGAAGATTTTGGGTATTGTGGCGGCGCTGGCCGTTGGGGCGGCAGCTGCGGTGGCGCAGTCTGTGGACGAGGAGATAGCCCAGCGTATCGCGCCGGTGGGCGAGACCTGCATGCAGGGCGACGAATGCGCGGCGGCGGTAGCGGCAGCGCCGGCGGCGGGCGGTGCGGCCCGCAGCGGTGAAGAAGTTTACAAGGCCACCTGCGCCACCTGCCACGGCACTGGTGCCGCCGGTGCCCCCAAATTGGGCGACGCCGGCGCCTGGGGCCCGCGTATCGGCAAGGGTATCGATACCCTCTACACCCACGCGATCGGCGGCTTCAACGCCATGCCGGCCAAGGGCCTGTGCATGGACTGCAGCGACGACGAGGTCAAGGCCGCCGTGGATTACATGGTGGAAGGCAGCAAGTAAGCGACTGCTTACTTCGATTGCGAGAAGGCCGCTCATTGAGCGGCCTTTTTTTGTTGCTGCGGAAGGTTTTATGCCTTTGTAGGAGCGGATGGCCGCCCCGCCGCTCCTACAGGGGAGGTTTTACCCGGGTCCTGTCAGTCAAACATACTGAGCAGCGACCCCAGCGTCTCCTCCCCCTTGGCCTGGTTCTGCTCCGGCGTCGCCTTGCCGAAGCCCTCGAATTCACAATCCTCCTCCGGCAGCTCGTCGAGGAAGCGGCTGGGGGTGGTGTCCTGGGTCTCGCCGAACTGCTTGCGTTTGCCGGCCAGGGTCATGGTCAGGGTGCGCTGGGCGCGGGTGATGCCGACGTAGGTGAGGCGGCGCTCCTCCTCGATATTGTCGTCCTCGATGCTGTTGCGGTGCGGCAGCAGGTTTTCCTCCATGCCGATCATGAACACGTGCGGGTATTCCAGGCCCTTGGACGCGTGCAGGGTCATCAGGCTGACCTTGTCGGTGGCCTCTTCCTCCTCCTGGCGCTCGAGCATGTCCCTGAGAATCAGCTTGGAAATGGCCTGTTCCAGGCGCACGTCCTGCTCCAGCTCGTCGTCGGTGCCCTCCATGATCTTGTTCAGGCTTTCCAGCAGCCAGTAGACGTTCTCCATACGCTTCTCGGCCACCTTCTCGCTGCTGGCGTTCTGGCTGAGCCAGCCGGGGTAGTCGATATCGTCGAGCATCTCGCGCAGGGCGGCATCGGGGCTGTTGTCGCGGCAGTTACGCTGCACGCCTTCCAGCCACAGGGCGAAGCGGTTCAGGCGTTCGTAGCCCTGCTCGTTGATATGCTCCCTGAAGCCTATCTCGGAACAGGCGTTGAACATGGAGATCTCGCGGCCCTTGGCATAGTTGCCCAGCGCCTCCAGGGTGCTGGTGCCTATCTGCCGGCGCGGGGTGTTGATGATACGCAGGAAGGCGTTGTCGTCGTCCGGGTTAACTAACAGACGCAGGTATGCCATCACGTCCTTGATCTCCGCGCGGGCGAAGAAGCTGGTGCCGCCGGACATCTGGTAGGGAATCTGGTTTTCCTGCAGCTTCATTTCAATAAGCCGCGCCTGGTGGTTGCCGCGGTAGAGCACGGCGAAATCCATGAATTTGCAGCTGCGGCGCGCCTTCTGCAGGAATATCTCGTTGGCGACCCGCTCGGCCTCCTCGTTTTCATTGGCCACCTTGAGTACGCGAATCTCTTCGCCGAGGCCTCGGTCGGACCACAGCGCCTTGTCGAACTCGTGCGGGTTGTGCGCGATCAGGTGGTTGGCCACCTTGAGGATGCGGCTGGTGGAGCGGTAGTTCTGCTCCAGCTTGATCAGGCGCAGGTTGGGGAAATCCTGCTTGAGCAGGCTCATGTTTTCCGGGCGCGCGCCGCGCCAGGCGTAGATCGACTGGTCGTCGTCGCCCACGACGGTGAGGCCGCCGCGGCCGCCCACCAGCAGTTTCACCAGCAGGTACTGGGAGTTGTTGGTGTCCTGGTACTCGTCCACCAGCAGGTAGCGGATCTTCCTGCGCCAGCGCTGCAGCAGTTCCGGATCTGTGTCGAACAGCTGCACCGGCAGCAGGATCAGGTCGTCGAAGTCCACCGCGTTGTAGGCCTTGAGGGCATCGCAGTAGCGCCCGTAGGCCACCGCGATCGCCTGTTCACCCGGGCTCTGCGCCTGCTCCAGGGCCTTGCGCGGAGTCAGCATGTCGTTCTTCCAGTTGGAGATCTGGTTCTGCACCCGGTCGAGCAGATCGGTATCCAGGTCGCCATCGCGCAGCATCAGCTCCTTGATCAGGCCGCGGGCGTCCTCGGCGTCGAAGATGGAGAAGCCGGGCTTGAAGCCGGCCGCGCGGTATTCCTTGCGCAGAATGTTCAGGCCCAGGTTATGGAAGGTGGACACGGTCAGGCCGTGGCTGGCCTTGGAGCGCTTGCCATCCGCGCCCGCGAGCAATTTGCCGACCCGCTCCTTCATCTCCCGCGCCGCCTTGTTGGTGAAGGTCAGCGCGGCGATATTGCGCGCGGCGTAGCCGCACTCCTCGATCAGGTAGGCGATCTTGCGCGTGATCACGCTGGTCTTGCCGGAGCCGGCGCCGGCCAGCACCAGGCAGGGGCCGTCGACATATTTCACCGCCTCCGCCTGGCGGGGGTTCAGCTTGGTCATTCTGGGCTTACATCTTCGGTATGGGCGAGGCGGGATTCTACCAGTCTTGGGCGTCTGTGAGTGGTCACTATGCGGTCACCGCGAAATCGTTTTATATTGGTTCAAAACACAATAATGAGAAGCCCCAACCGTGAAGCCATCCCCCCTGTCCCTGGTCGAGAAATCCAAAGGTGAGAGTGCCTTCGGCCGTCTGATGCACTTCTGGCGCAAGGCCTCCGGCCTGTCCCAGGAGCAGCTGTCCGGACCTCTGGGGGTGTCCACCCGTCATATCAGCTTCCTCGAGACGGGCCGCTCCAAGCCCTCGCGCATCGTCGCGCAGACGCTGGCGGATATCTTCCAGCTGTCGGCCAGGGACAGGGCCTATCTGCTGGCTGCGGCCGGATTTGCCGCCGACCGCTCGGCTTTCGACTGCCCGGAGCTGGCGGTGTGGCTGCGTAAGGCCATGCGGGTGGCCCTGCAGCAGAGCGAGCCGGCGCCGGCCTTCGTGCACGACAGCTTCGGCCGCCTGCTGGCGGTGAATCGCGCCTGGCTGGCCTTCTTCCTGCCGCGGGTCTCCCCGCACCTGATCGAGCGGGATGCGAATATCTACGAGCTGATGATGAATCCCGAGGGCCTGCGCCCGCGCCTCCACAACGGCACCGCCCTGGCCAGCGGACTGGCCCTCTACCTGACGATGGAAACGCTGCAGGGCGACGACGCCGAGGGTTGGGCGCTGCTGGAGCGGCTGCAGGCCTCCGGCTCGATACCGGACAATTGGCAGCAGCTGGGTCGCAAGCTGGTGCACACCAGTGAATACCCGCTGGCACTCAAATCCGACAGTGGCGCGGTCGACCTGACCGTCTACAACGACACCCTCTCCTCCACCTCGCAACTGGTGCAGCCGCGCCTGCTGATCGGGCGCATCTACCGCGATGACGGCGCACAGCTGTTGAGCGATGCGCAACTGGCGGCGGCGCCGGTGGCACACCCGCTGCTGTTCAGGGACCTGTAGGGCATTACCTCGCAAGTAATGGGGTCCGCGCGCCCGTGCGCCTAAGCTGGGAACCCAATAACAAGAAGCCGTCGATACGAGGCCGATGCGATGACAGAGAAGAATAGCCGGAACCGCGGCTGGCACTGGGGCCCGTTTACCCTGTGCCTTCCCCTCCTGCACCTGAAGGCGGTGCCCTCGCAGATGCTGCAGGGCCTGGTGGTAGCCAGCGGCACCAGCATGATCATGGCGCCGGTGATGACCGGCTACTTCGGTCTCAGTTTCGAGGAGGCCCTGGCGCTGATACTGCTGGCGAACACGGTGCTCTGCGCCTCCTTCCTGCTGTTCGGTGAACCCTTTGCGCCGGGGATGCTGACACCGGCCTTCCCGCTGGTGCTGACCTTTATCGTCAGCGGCTACCCCGAGGGGCCTGAACGTTTCCAGGTGATGACGGCACTGTCCCTGAGCCTGGCCGCAATAGCGCTTTTCTTCAGCCTCACCGGGCTGTCGAAACGGGTGATGGCTTCGCTGCCGGCGGCGCTGAAGGCGGGGATCATCTTCGGCGCCGCCATCTCGGCGCTGGACCGGGTCTTCGTCAAGGACGCGGCCCTGTTCGACAGCCACCCGATCAGCGCCAGCACCGCATTGGTGGTCGCGCTGCTGTTTACCTTCTCGGCGCCGATTCAGCGGCTGCGGGCCAGGAACAGGGTGATCGATATGGTCGCCAGCCTGGGCCTGCTGCCCGGATTTGTTGTCGCGGCGCTGGTGGGTGTGACGGTGGGTGAGGTGCAGTTCAACATGCAATGGGGCTGGCTGCTGCCGCCGATCGGCGAGACCCTGGCCAAGGTATCGCCCCTGTCCATCGGCTGGCCGCCGGCATCCATGTACCTGGAAGTGCTGCCGCTGGCCTTCGTGGCCTATGTGATCCTGTTCGGCGACTTCGTCACCGGTTCCGAGATGATCAGGAGCGCCCAGCCGGAGCGCCCGGACGATCCCATCGACCTGAACTTCGAGCGCACCCAGGTAGCGGTGGCCGGCCGCAATGCCGTGTCCGCGGTGGTGGCACCGCTGTTCCCCTTCCAGGGCGTGCTGTGGACCGGTGTGCACGCGGTGGTGGTGCAGGCGTGGAAGTCCGGCCGCGACAAGGTGGTGGACCTGCGCAGCGGTATCGGCTCCTACTATGTGTGGGGTCTGCCGCTGATCTACCTCTGCTGGCCCTGGATCAGCCTGGTAAAACCGCTGATGAGTATCGCCCTGATGCTGACCCTGGCCCTGACCGCCTTCGCCTGCTTTATGGTGGCCGCACCGCTGGTGAAGAAGCCGCTGGAGATGGTCTGCGCCCTGCTGATCGGCTATCTGCTGGCGATCTTCGGCGTCTGGACAGCGATCGCGGCGGCGGTTTTCCTGCTGGTGGCGGTGAACGGCAATATGCCCCGCTGGCGCAAAGCCGAGGGCGCAGTCCCGGAAGCCAGCGAAAACTGATTCCGCCGCGCCTGCACAATTGTCACGTCATACCGGCGCAGGCCGGTATCCAGTTTGGTGGCACCTGGATTAGGTGGCGCTCCTGCGCCACGCCCTTGGGGCCATTCGCTGCGCGAATGCTCGCTACGGCATCCATGCCCACACAGTCCGGCCTGCGCCGGAATGACGAAGAGATGTGAAAGTTGCACATCCTGGATTCCCGCCCTCCATATACATCCCCACCCCGATTCGCTATAAAGCCCAAAACCCCCCAGCCGGGCCCAACCCCATGCAACAACCCATCGCCGGCTATCACCGCGACGAGGAAAACCACTGGGTGGCGAAGCTCGCCTGCGGCCACAACCAGCATGTGCGCCACGACCCGCCCTGGCAGAACCGCCCCTGGGTGGAGACGGCGCAAGGGCGCGAGTCGATGCTCGGGCACCTGCTCAATTGCAAAAAATGCGATGAAGGCGCGCCGCCGGACAATCAAGACGAGGTCAGAAAGTCGTGACAAAAATCTGGGTCGATGCCGATGCCTGCCCGGTGGTCATCAAGGAGATACTCTTCCGCGCCGCCGAGCGCACCCACACCGAAATGACCCTGGTGGCCAACCAGCCGGTGCGGGTGCCGCCGTCGCGCTTTATCAAGTCGATGCAGGTGAGCTCCGGATTCGACGTGGCCGACAATGAAATCGTGCAGCGCTGCGATGCCGGCGACCTGGTGATTACCAGTGATATTCCCCTGGCCGCTGAGGTGATCGACAAGGGCGCTACGGCCCTCAGCCCGCGCGGCGAGCGCCACACCAAAGCGAATATTCGCGCGCGCCTGAACATGCGTGATTTTATGGACACCATGCGCGCCAGCGGCATGCACACGGGCGGGCCGCCACCCCTCGGGCAGCAGGAGCGCAAGGCCTTCGCCGATCAGCTCGACCAGTGGCTGGCAAAAAACAAAAGGACTTGAGAAACCCTATGCGACTGATCACCGCCACAGAAGAGCACCTGCGCACCCTGATGACCTGGCTGCCGGATCTGCGCCAATGCCGCCAGTGGGGCGGGCCGACCTTCCGCTATCCGTTCACCGAGCAGACCTTTATCGAGGACTGCCGTTGGCCGGACCTGCCGAGCTGTGTGCTGCTCGACGAAGATGGCGAGTCGCTCGCTTTCGGCCAGTACTACGAGCGCCGCGACCGCTGTCACCTGGGCCGATTGATAGTGTCACCCGGGCACCGGGGCGCTGGCCTGGGCAGGACACTGGTCACCGAATTGTCGAAAAGGGGCTGCCGAGAACTGAACGCGCGCGAGTGCTCGCTGTTCGTACTGAAAGACAATACCCGTGCGCGGAAGCTGTACGAGAAACTCGGTTTTGCCTACAGCGACTACCCCGATTCCCCCGGCTGGCTGGAAGGCTGCGACTATATGATCGCGCCGGCAGAGGCTTTAACTGCAGCGTAGGGTGCGTCGTGCGCACCACTGGGATTATGAAGAAATTAATCGAACCACTGACCGAGCGCCTGCTGCTGCGCCAGTGGTGCAACGAGGACCGGGCGCCCTTCGCCGAGTTGAATGCAGACCCGCGGGTGATGAAATATTTTCCTGGAATTCAGACCAGGCAGGAAAGTGATGCGTCGGTAGACCGTGCCAGTGCCCATATCGCCGAACACGGCTGGGGCTTCTGGGCGCTGGAAAGACTGGAAGACAACCGCTTTATAGGATTTGTCGGCATCAAGCATGCGCCGGAGGAGCTGCCGTTTTCCCCCTGTGTGGAAATTGGCTGGCGTCTCGGGGTTTCCTATTGGGGCCATGGTTATGCCACCGAAGCCGCGCGCGCATCACTGGATGTGGCCTTCCAGGTACTGGGGTTGAACGAAGTGGTGTCCTTCGCAGTGGTGAACAACCGCCCCTCCCGCGTGGTAATGGAAAGGTTGGGCATGCGCGAGGATCCGCAGACATTCGAGCACCCGCTGCTGCCGGAAGGCAGCCCGCTGCGGCGTCACTGCCTCTACCGATTGAGGGCCGCCGAGTGGAGACGCGACAACAAACCTGACTGAAACTTGATTTAATCCATCGACAAATGGAGTCGTCTGATGAGCGAACAGAAAGAGAGAAGCAGCGTCCTGCATATCCCCGCCGGCGAGGGCCGCCGCTACGACATGGGCGGCATGCGCAGCCTGTTCCTCGCCGATGGTGCAGAGACAGACAATAGCTACTCCATCTCCGAGTGGTGGCTGGATCCCGGGCAGCCGGGGCCGGGTGCCCACTGCCACGATGCCAACGACGATATTTTCTATGTGATCGAGGGAACCATGGATTTCCTGGTGGATCAGAATTGGGTGCAGGCGAGCCGCGGCGACTTTATCCGCGTACCCGCCGGCGTCACCCACGACTTCGCCAACAACTCCGACCAGCGCGCGGGCCTGCTGAATATCTATATTCCCGGCGGCTTCGAGCAGGATATGCCGGCGATAGTACAGTGGTTTCGCGAGCACCAGTAACACCGGACGTCAGGGAGCTCCAATCCGTGCAGCCGAATTTATCGATCGCAAAAGCCGCGACGGCGATTTTTATCGCCACTCTATCCGTTTTGACGGCCGCTAAATTGGTCGCGGAGCCGATCAAGAAAACCAGCAAGCGCCAGGATGGCTCCTCCATCCACTGGTCCATCGAGCATCCGGCCCAGAAAGAAAAGCGGGGCCTGTTGCTGATCGCCCAGGGTTCCGGCTGCCTGCCGGCAATCCGGAATCCGGTCGTCGCCCAGGCCAGGTCCGTCGCACAGGGCTTCTCGACGCTGCTGGTGGAGAAATACGGCGTAAGCCACGGCGACCAGCCGCAAAACCCGATGAGCGATTGTTCCGAAGAATACTTTGCCCATCACACGGTGAGCCAGCGTGCCGACGATGTGGCACAGGTCATCGGCGAACTGAAGGATTCCGATTGGTGGAATGGCGAGCTGGTGCTGTTCGGCGGCTCCGAGGGCGGCGCCGTCGTCGCGCGACTGGCGCCGCGGTTGCAGCCCGACGCGGTGGTGGTCTTCTCCTCCGGACCTGGCGAATCCCTGGCCGTATCCCTCCCGCGGGTGATACCGCCGGAAGCGGCAAAAATGGCGCATGCGAAATTCACGGAGGCGCGCAACAACCCGCACAGTGCCGAGAGATGGGGCGGCAATTCCTATCGCTGGTGGGCCGATGTCGTGGACGACGTTCCGGTAAACCATTTGTTGAAATCTGAAGCGCCGGTGCTGCTGGTGCAGGGCGAGCGGGACCAGTTCGCGCCGGTGCAGTCTGCGCGCGCCGCGCGCGACGCCTACCGGGCCGCCAGTCGCTGCGAGCTTACCTACTGGGAACTGTCCGACTACGACCACTTTATGACGGACAGTGACGGTGAGAATCACCGCGAAGCAGTCTTTTCCAGAATATCCGCGTGGATCGGCTCTGCGCTGGGCGGCGACAGACCCGGCTGCCCCTGAAAAAATTCAAAACAGCAAGAAGAAGCAAACGGAGTGAATTAATGGAAGTAAAAGCCGGAATTGCAGCCGCGATTGTTGCGGCCATGGCCTGCACGGTGCAGGCAGAGGCCTATGATCCCCTGCCGCAACTGAAGGCCTACGAGGTGCCGGATTCCTGGATCACGCCGGTCGCACCGCTGCGCATCGCCGAGAATACCTGGCAGATAGGCACAGAGGCGATGACCACGCTACTGCTGAAAGGCAGCGACGGCGCCATACTGATCGATGGTGGCATGCCACAGACAGCCGATCACCTGCTGGCAAATATGCGCGCCCTTGGCGTCGAGCCGACTGACCTGAAGCTGATTCTGCACAGCCATGCCCACGGTGACCATGCGGGCTCCTTGGCAAAAATAAAGCGCGCAACAGGTGCACAGCTGCTGAGCAACGCCGAATCCGCCGTACTGCTCGCCCGAGGTGGTGCCGACGATATCCATTTCGGCGACGGCATTCTCTTCCCGCCGGTACAAGCTGATCGCCTGCTGCAGGACGACGAGGAAGTGATTCTCGGCGATTTGAAACTACGTGTGCACTTTGTTCCCGGCCACACCCCCGGCAGCATGGCCTGGACCTGGCGCGACAGCCGCGATGGCAAGCCGGTGAACATCGCCTATGTCGACAGCCTCAGCGCGCCCGGTTACCAACTGAAAAACAATCCCCGCTACCCGCGTATCGTCGAAGACTACCGCAGCACTTTTGAAAAGGTGCGCGCGCTTCCCTGCGACCTGCTGCTGACACCGCATCCGGGGGGTAGTGGTTGGGAGTTCAGGGAAAAGGCGGTGCAAAAGAATGGGATCAACTGCAGGGCCTATACCGAAACAGCAGAGAAGAATCTGGACAATCAGTTGAACGAGTGATTCAGATAGTCTCTGCCAGCTGCCGCCGGTCGAGATTGCGATACGCCAGCGCCTCGGCAATCTGCCCTGCGCCGATTTGCTCCTCCCCAGCCAAATCCGCCAGGGTGCGCGCGACTTTCAGCACGCGATGATAGCTGCGCGCAGAGAGACCCAGCTGTTCCACCGAGTGTCGCAGCAGTGTCTGCTCGTTTTTTCCCAGCGCGCAGTGGCGGTCCAGCTCGGAACCCTGCAACTGTGCGTTGATTTTTTCCTGTCGTGCCAGTTGCCTCTGCCGTGCCGCGGCCACCCGCGCGCGCACCTGTGCCGAGGATTCGCCGACCGGCGTATCCTGTAGCTGCCCCGCGCTCATGCTCGCCACCTCCACCTGCATATCGATGCGATCCAGCAGTGGGCCGGAGAGTTTATTGCGGTACCTGTCTATCTGGTCCGGGGTGCAGCGGCAGCGGGGTTCGCCCAGGTAGCCACAGGGGCAGGGGTTCATGGCGGCGACCAGCTGGAAGTTGGCGGGGTAGGTGACCTGGGCGCGGGCGCGGGAGATGCGCACTTCGCCGTTCTCCAGCGGCTCGCGCAGTATCTCCAGGGCGTGGCGGGGGAACTCGGGCATCTCATCCAGGAAGAGCACGCCGCGGTGGGCCAGGGAGATCTCCCCCGGTTTCGGGTTGCTGCCGCCACCGACCAGCGCCGTGGATGAGGCAGAGTGGTGCGGGGCCCTGAAAGGTCGCTGCCGCAGCTGTGCCAGGCCGGCGCTGGAATAGACGGCGGCCACTTCGATCAGCTCGTCCGTAGCCAGCGGTGGCAGTATGCCCGGCAGGCGGCTGGCCAGCATCGTCTTGCCGGTCCCCGGTGGACCGTAAAAAAGGAGATTGTGGCCGCCGGCCGCGGCCACCTCCAGCGCGCGCCTCGCCTTCAGCTGGCCGCGCACATCGGCCAGGTCGGCGCAGCCCCTGGCTTCCTCTCTCTCTGGCCGCTGCGCCTGCGGCAGGGGCTCGCGACTGTGTAGCTCGGCGCATACTTGGAGAAGGGAGTCAGCCACCTTCACCTCACCGCCTGCCAGCGCCGCCTCAGAGCCGGATTCCCGCGGCAGTACCAGTTTGCGCCCGGCAGTGGCACAGGCGATGGCGGCGGGCAGGCTGCCGGCCACTTCGCGCAGGGCGCCAGTCAGCGCCAGCTCGCCAATAAACTCATAGCTTTCCAGCGACTCGCAGGGGACCTGCCCGGAGGCGGCGAGTATGCCGATAGCGATGGCCAGGTCGTAGCGGCCGCCCTCCTTGGGCAGGTCCGCCGGTGCCAGGTTGACGGTGATGCGCCGTTGCGGGAACTCGAAGTGGCTGTTGACCAGCGCGCTGCGCACCCGATCGCGGCTCTCGCGCACCGCGGCTTCGGGCAGGCCGACGATATGAATTGATGGTATGATTAACCCAAAAATCAGCGCAAGGTGACCCGATCATGAAGCCGAAGGCATATCAATATGTTCGATTCAGTACCACAGCCCAAGAAAAGGGCGATTCAATACGTCGCCAAATCGACACGGCTAAAAAGTTTGCCGAGGTTCATAACCTTGATTATGACGACAGTTTGAAGCTACATGATCTTGGTGTGAGTGCTTATAAAGGAAAGAACCTTGAATCTGGCAATTTGAAGCGTTTCATTGATCTTGTAGAAGATGGAACAATTGCAAAGGGCTCATACCTTCTGCTTCAGAACTTCGACAGGTTTTCGCGCATGGAGCCTAGAAAGGCATTAGCTCCTCTTTTAACGCTCGTGAATAGCGGTATTAAAGTTGCGGTCATTGACAATAATAAAATACATGGTGAAGAAAATGACGGAGCCATCGAATTATTGGCGACGATTCTTCACATGGAGCGTTCTCATGATGAGAGTAGAATCAAGTCCATTAATATTCGTTCTGCAAAGAGAAACGCCAAACAAGATTTGTTAGACGGTAAAAGAAAGGTTCTTGGTAAATGGAGCGCCCCAAAATGGCTTGATATTGCTGAAGACGGTCAGGGCGACGAAGGAACCGGTTACAAGATCAACCACGAGCGAGTAAAAGTAATTAAAAAAATTCTCGAATGGGTTATAGAAGGTCGGGGCAATGGGTACATACTTGAACGACTGACGAAACAAGGAGTTGAGCCTTGGGGGTCTGGATCGGGAATTAAAGTCGATAAACGAAAGCCAAATCAATGGCACAACAGTTCAATAACGCGAATTGTTAACAACCGCAAGTTAATTGGCGAGTTAGAGATAAGTATCCCGAGTGAATGTGGGGAGAGCAAAAGAAAAGAAATTATCCAAAATCACTTCCCGGCAATAATCAGTGAAGAGTATTACGAAAAAGTGCAAGCTGCCCGCCGTTCACGTGATCTGAATCGCGATGAAGATGGAAACTTAAAGGCAGACCAGAAAATGCGAGGCGGAGGAAGAAAAGGAAAAACAATCTCCAATCTTTTCCAGAAGTTAGCTGTATGTGGTTATTCAGTTGATGGGAATGCATCGAAGTACAGGTGCCCAGACAAAAATCGCGGCATGGTCTACGCTAATAAAGACTCGAAATACAACGGAAAGATTTACGAGAACCGTTATCTCCAATGTGCAGCGGCAAAGGAGAAAGGTTCTAAGTGTAAGGGTTGTCGGGTGCTTTATCGGTATGACGACTTTGAGGTTGCGTTCTTCACCCACGTCAAAGATATTCCGGAATCGGTTATCACTGGGACCGATAATGATAGGAAAACTAGAACGCAAATAATAAATAATAAAATTGAATCACTTAATAATCAGTTGGAGGAAGCTAACAGGCAGATAACAAAATATAAGAAAGCAATGCAAGAATCTAATGCTATTTCAAGAACAATAATGGATGAGTTAATAAAGTATGAGTCAAGACAGGATGAGATTCCAAGGGAGATTAGAAAACTAGAGTCGGAAAAAAGATTAGTTGATAGCCGTAAAGAGCAAGGTAAGGAGCTTCACAATAATCTTATTGGCTTGATTGCCAAAATGAACGAATGTAAAGATGATAAGAAATTGTATGAACTTCGCTTTAAGGTTCAAGGGATTCTACAATCCCTTATCGACAAAATTGAAGTTTTCAATCGGGGAAATTTCATTAGCGATGAAGTCACTGATCAGAAGATAGAGCGGATGAAGAAGAATGCTGGTAACAACTGGTCTATAGAGATAGAAAATGCCATCCGCAAGAGTGACAAGCAGCGTATGGAATCAACGGCAGTAGAAGCGCCGTACTTTGTTATTCGGTACAAGTCTGGAGAAAGCCGACTGGTAATGCCACACACTGAAGACCCAACCAAGATCCATATGAACATGAAGTTAGATGAAAGTGGAAGTTTAGATAATCTGGAATGGCGTCCACCATCACCAATTGAGGCTGTCAATATATGATGGGAAGTGTAAGGCGCTCAGAGTTAGAAAGCACCAAAAACCGGCATTATTTTACGTAACATGTTTAATCGTTCATTAAGGAGGATGTATGGATTTGCAGCTTTCTGTTCCAGAAGGATATAGGAGAAATCTTGAAAACTTTACCCGTATTATTGCTGACGTTCTTGAACTGGATGTGCCCTGTATAGAATTAAGATTTAAAAAATTCGCTTCGAGCGAAGAAAAATACGGACGGTATGGGCATGTAATTTCAAAGAGAGATGGATTAAATTGGGCAAAATTTCTTATAGAAATTGAGCAAGATGCTTCCCTTGATAGACAAATGGTAGCTATATGCCATGAGTTAATCCACGTACAGCAATATGCTTCAGGTAGACTCAATTATGGTGAATATGCCCGTTCGATGAGATGTCTTGATACCGGTGAAGAACATCGTGTACCTATGGGGTTAGGTTGGGAGTGGGAAGGAATATTTTATCCCAAAGGTACACCATATCTTAAGCGTCCTTGGGAAATTGACGCGTATAAGCGTCAAAATGATTTGATGAACAAAGTCTACGCGATTTATCGGGAAAAATATCCGGAAGAAGTCCGTGAATAGAAATCCACTCACTTGTCCAAATGCCACCCCTCAGATAATAGATTTTCGCGCCAGCTATGAAGCCCAGTGAAGTAGCGAATGGGACTGGTACGGAGCTTTCTGGTATCGTTGGCAGGATTGGTGAGTCCTGCCAACCAGCAAGGATGATCTTATATAGAAAGAATTCTAAGTCAATACTCAAATAGTGTCGATTAATGTGCAATCAAATCGCATGAATCGAATATTTGAAATTGACAGACCATACTTGACTTCGATTAACTTCTTGGACTCTCATAATATTTGGCTACAGTAGTAATGGAGAAAGCTGATGAAAACCGAAATGGACTTTTATATTTCCGATATACGACAAATTGAGCGTGATTTATATAGGAATGGCAATTCCAATATTCCCAAGTTTACAAATAAGGATGGGAATATACGTTCGCAGGATTCTAAGTTAATGACAGACCCGCATACTGGAATTGTGTATGTTTTACCTTCCCATGCCGGCGTGTCCGCGAATGAAATTTTTGACGGCGGTAGAAACAGATGGAAAATTAAGGCGAATACACCTATTCCTTCGGGCTTGGCTATAGCTGTGGATCTTGTAAATGCTGGGCATGTTCATATTGTCGCCACTAGGCGAATGAAGCAAAGTGAATATATCGCATTGCTGGAAACCATGTTTGAGAAAGCCCAAAAAATAGTAAACATTGAATCTGAACTGGCTTTAAATAAGGCTAATTTGTCCGGTAGGAGAGCGTAGTAGTGAGCAAAAGTAATGTTGAAGTATCGTGGTCAGACTGCATAGTTATATTTAACTCGCTCATAAGTAACATCGAGAATTTGAAGGAGTATGTCGATTCTGAAGATGTTGACGATGATGACCTTTATGAAGCGGAGGAAGAGTTAAATGACTACGTGACTCTGTTAGGACGCCTGAAGGATAAGTACAACAGTCTTCAGGATAAAGGTGAACTTCCCAAGGATTTAGTCAATAAAATTAACGCACTTGTTTGAAGTAATAGAGGGTATAGCTAAGGGAAGTCTCAGCTAAACTGGTATTGCAATTATATCATGACAGATGCGACCTCCCTACAAAAAATAGTAATTCCGTAGTTGCCGACCTATCCAATGATTCGGGCGCGCTTGTATGACTAGCCAAAGAATGAAACTGTTAATTTTAAGTGAAATATGACTCCCGAAGAAAAAGAAGCACATGTAAAAGAGCATCTTCTGAATGAGGCTCTAGAATCAATTAGGCACTGCGGTAGATACTGGAATGGCTCAATATCTCGGTCATTGGCATCAACACTAAAGTGGCTATTAGAAAGTTCTGGCTACCCAAATATATACATGCGCGAAATCCCGCCAGATTGGGAGCACGTCTACTATATGTACGAACATTCAGATGTTGTAGAGCAGATAGCTTATGAAAGGTCTTCGATTAAAAGAGCGAACTTCGATTACAGCAACGAAGAATTGCCAAAATAAACTTGGCAAGACTAAGTATGGGCACAATAAAAAACGCCCCAGTAAATGGGCGTAAACGCGTTCCCGGTTCTTTATGTAGAATGCGATGATTCGGATCACGAACCGGGAACATTTTAACTATAACCGTTGCTGTGTCCGTTATTCGAAAATCCCTTGAAGATTTCGCCATTGTGATTCCATATCACTGGGCGCCTTCTGCTTAACCTTGGATTCCAATTCTTCAATTTGTCGTCGTGTCTGAAGGTTTGAAAGCCAGTGTTCGGCAAATCGTGTTGAACGTTGGGTATTGGTTTTCACCACTCGTTCTCGCTGTTCTATTGCTTGTTGGCGGTTCGTTTTCTGTAACGATTCAATCATGTGGAACTCAAACGGTGTGAACTTGTTCTTGACCTTGTTCAAGTCAACTTCCCAAGAATGCTGGGAAGCGAAATCGGAAATCCGTTTTAACTCGCCAAACGACATTGTACAAAACCATTCCGGACCTTCCTTCACCGCAGTTTTATACAGATCGTCAAAAGCAGTCTTTTCTTGTTGTTTTAGCTGCGAAAAGAACTTGATCATACAAACACCTGTTTCATCTTACCCCAGAAGGTTCCCTTTTCTTCTTCATATTTTTCCATTTCACGTTCAATCAGTCGTGATAGATTTCGGTTCGCTACACGAATTTGGTTATTAACTTCTTTTCGGTAGTCTTTCCCGCAATCTTCTTCGTCATCAATCGCGCAAGCCCGCAGAAACAAACGCGTTTCGTATGGACTGAATCGGTCAAGTGCATGACCAACTTCCATTGCATCCGAGAGTTTATCCATACGATCTATATACGAGGCTGCGGTCAAGATGTAAGAAGGAAGGAAGGCACAGAACTTCCCATCTTCGCCCTGGTTGTAAATTTTCCGGTTCACACGCTTTAGAATTTTTTCCCCTTCTGGATGTTCGTTTAGTTCATCGACGGCTTTTATATACATTTGCTATTCCTCCTTGTTCTTCTCGGAGCATCTGTTTGATGCGCGCATACATGTATCGGTAAGGCTCATAGTTTGGGTGGGTATCTGGTACAGTTACGAACTGCCGAAGAAGAAAGTCGCAAACTTGGTCCAGTGTCGAGAAACCGTTTTCCTTCATTATCTGTTTAATGAATTTTTTGATGACTTCGTCATCTATGGCGTAACGCTCGCTCAGGATTTTTGCGTAGTTCATGGCAAGTCAAATCCCGCGGCTTCACCGCCAAGCGTTGTGATAGCCTCAAGAATCAGGTTCTGTTCCAGTGCAGTGAATGCGAGGGTTTGAAGTGCGTTCTTCATGCCCTGTACAAGTCGGGCGTTCAACCGTAATGCATCGGCGTCGAATGTAGTCAGTTGCGCTATTAGATCAGCGGAATCAACAGCGGTACCGATAGCTGTCTTTACGGCAGTGGCATATTCTGCGGCTGGTTTTGCTTCGAGTGGTTGTGGAAGTGGCATAGTGTTGCGTCTCCAAAATTGGCTAAAAATGGGTAAATCCCTATAGAGTATTTATACATTTGTGAATTCATCGTGTGGAAGAATTGCGACTTGTGAGAGTTTTTCGTCGAGACTCGCCGGGTATGGCGTAAGTGCGAGTGCGCAAAGAGTCCACACCGGAATGACGCAAAGATTTTTATTGGATTGCTGGTTTTCACAGGAATTGGCGAGTTTTTGACGCATTGGTGTTTGCGGGATACGAGTTTGTCGGGGAATCGGTATTTTTTATGCGTCATTCCTCGGCAAACGCTTGGTGGGTTACGTGGATCGTCCCGATAATGGGTGGTGAAAGAGCTTTAGGATGCAATTTTGGGGCTGGCTGCTGGTAGTTTCTTCATATGGTTTAAAATCAGGTAAAATTTACATCATCGCGTTTATAAATTTCTTCACGTGGCGAATTTGTCAGATTTCCCAGAATCGGTGTTTTGAAGGTGTTTATGTTATGCGCATCCATAAGGATGCATGGGATACAACTGCTTTCTGGCTTCGGATGTAAACAGGGCGGTCTGGGGTTGTATTCTATGGGACGAGGGTGAAGGTAGGGAAAGGGCAGGATAGGGCACCATATGGTATATGATGCCCGGACAGCGGTTTACTGAAGCTGCGCCATTTGTTCCATTCGTGCTATGTAATCAGCATAAAGAACCATTGCACAGAATCCGAAGCCGATAAGACCTATCAAAAATGCTTTCACCCCGCGAGCCTTCACAGTTACAGGGTGTTCTTCAGCCTTCTTCTTGAGCTTATTACGATTGATCAAGTACAGGGGGAGCGCCACCACCCACAAGAGCATGGTCGCTATCGCAAGTCCACCCGCGCTTGCGTTCAGGAAGCCACCCTCTGGAGTCTTCCCTATTCTATGTTTAGTCGCGTCCAAATAGACCCACAATGCACTGGCAGCCACGATTAGGTAAAGCATTTCAATTTTTCCTTAATGTTTAAGTTTTTGACTTTTGGTCAGCGACTGCTTATCAGCCAGCGCATTGACCGTTCGCCATAAGAATGGGACCAAAGTAATATTTCATTTCAGCTTCGGAATACTTTTCTTCGTCAATTTTTTCTATGTCACCTGTTCCGGCAGTGGCATTCATGAAGAATTCGTGCTGATCCGCCGTCCATTTTTGCAGCGCCAGTTCTATTTGAATACATGATACGAAACCCTGATATTCTGGCTGCTCCTGAAAGAGCTTCAGCATTTCAGCGTCCACTCTTTTCGCAAAGCCTGCGTACACCATACTCTCAGCGGTAGCGAGTGCGGCATTCGCATTGTCTGCTGCCTGTGCTAGTACGTCGCCGTTCCCGGAATAGCCACCTTGGTCACAGCCTGTCAGTGTGAAGGCAAGGACAGCCACCAAAGGTGAGCAAAATTTGATCGGCTTCATCTGTAGGGTCCTTCTTTGTTTTATCAATCTGTATGTAAAGTGATCGTCATGCGTGCAATTCACACATGAAATGTGACTTAAAGTCTACGTCTCCCTATTTTCTCCGATATGTGACGTATAGTCCATGGGCATTTTTGTGCCATTGTTGTTTATGTGTGCCATTTGGGAGCGGTACACAAATGGCGCGAGACAAGCGCACGAAGATGGAACGGATACCCGTACTAGAGCCGTTTGGAGAACATATACGGGAATTGCGGGTCCGACTGGACCTAACACAAGAAGACCTTGGTGGGCTTTGTGAGCTTGACCGAACATATATTTCCGGCATTGAGACGGGAAAAAGGAACTGCTCTTTGCTGAATCTATTTAAATTGGCAGAGGCGTTACAGGTGGAGCCGAAAGATTTATTGAATTACGACGATGCGGGGAAGCCAAAAAGTACAGAAAAGTAAAAAGCCCCCTTTATTGGCAGACTCAGGGGGCTTTAGGTACCGGGGGAGCTATGCCCGGCAGTGAACATGTTCAAGGAGCGTTCACAGTATTATTTATACGGGAGGCTAGTGGTCCCACAGCCTATTTAACATGGGGGAAGGTCTAGACGGACTCTTTCAGGTACCGGTATACAGTTGCCTTACTTAGCCGGTAATGCTTCATCAAGTCCCGAATCAACGCGCCTGAGTCACGCTTTGCCTTTAGTTCTTTAATCTGGGAATCATCAAGGAGAGTCTTTGGTCCAAATCGGACTCCGTTCGCCTTGGCTTTCTCAATGCCTTCAATCTGGCGTTCATGCCTCAACGCAGTTTCAAATTCAGCGATAGCCCCCAAGACGCCGAACATAAGTTTCCCGGTGGAAGTGCTGGTGTCAATAGCCTGATCAATCACAACAAACTCTACCCCTCTTGATTGCAGGTCATCGGCAATCTGGTGTAGGTGTAGCGTAGAACGCGCCAGACGGTCCAGTTTGGTACAAACAAGGGTGTCCCCGTCCCTTAGGTAGCGAAGACACTCCTGAAGCTGTGGACGCTGTGCTGTGGTGCCTGAAAGCTTGTCCTTGAAGATTCGTTCGCAGCCGTGGGCATTGAGTTTATCAAGCTGCACATCCAAACTTTGCCCGGTGGTGCTGACCCGTGCATAGCCAACAATTGCCATTGTTCCAAGTTTCCTAAGAGAAAATGAGAATGCAATTATGAGCCACTTTGTGAGACATGAAAAGGTGGTGTCTCACGTTCTATACATTGTGAGGCGTTCGGATTCCGCCCTTGGGCTTGCCTGAAGGTGCACCCGGCTATAAGTCTGAGTGCATACGGCACTTGGACGCGGGCAGTGCTGAAGGGGCTGGAAGCTCGGTGAAGGGGTAGCGATAGGTGAGGGAGTGGCATCTTGCCAGAGGGTGGTATAATGGGCAGACGCACTAACTTAATTTGTTGAGTTCGTTTCACTCAACATCCCGCCATTCCAAAAAATTTCAATTCTTTTCAGAATTACCGGTTTTCCGCGTCTACATACAATAGTGGGCGAAAACGTGCACCACGAATAACAATAATAAAGGTGTTTAAATTATGATCAGCAGTAAACCCAAGGTGCGGAAGAATTTCACCCTTCCCCCACATGTCGTCAAGCAACTTTCAGACTATGCCCACGAGTCGGGCTTCAGCGCCTCGCATGTGGTCCATATGGCTCTTGTGGAGTATCTGAAAGGGAAATCCTGATAGGAAATGAAAAAGCCACTGTCAGACCGTGGAAAAACTGACAGTGGCTTTAGTGCCCATCCTTGGGCAAGGTAAGACGTGACGACACACGTGAACGCCCATCAGCGTCTTTAATGATGAATGACCAACATAAAAACAATAACAAGGTCCACAATGCAAGAGTATTTAGCACGAAATAAAATCGGCAATTTTCCGCCCCTTGGCTGTCTGGAAGCCGCTACCGGCTCCGGCAAGTCAACCTTAGCCTATGAACTGGTGAAGAACCGTTCCCGGTTCAATCCCCAGATTGTCGTCTGCCACAAGATTGAACACCTTAACCAGTGGGAACAGGGGCTGCTTGACGCTGGTTGCCCAGAAAAGAAGATTGAAAACCTTAACCACAAACGCGCCACGAAAGATTTGAGCGTAAGCGCACAGACTCAACAGTGGATCAACCGTTATACCGGGAAGAAGAACTGTACAGCAGGAATCGCCGGAGCATCCGGAATCCTGTTGATCACTCAAGAGACGTTCAAACATCTATCGCGGTTGGAACGTCCTCAGCGTTGGGACATTGATTTATACTTTGACGAACTCCCGACATTGTTTCAGCCGCATAATACAAAGGTTCATAACTTCCCAGAAACCGTAAAGGACTATGTGAAACTTGATCGACTTGTTTCACATTGCAAGTCGGAAGTTCCCGTCATTAAGGATGGCAAAGTCCAATATTACAAGAATGGTCGCGTAAAACAGAAGACCATTGATGACCGAGTTTTTACTGTTATTCCAAATTCTGTAAGAGAATTGCGGGATCATTTGGAAAATCACGCGCAAACATATCACCAATCAGAACGAAAGTTTCTATATGCTGTACTGAGTCGCGTTGAAACTGTTTATGTAAAAAATTCGCAATGGGAAATGATAGGGAAGCCGTTAAAGAAGAAATACGACTCTGAAGATGGTGAAACCTACTTCCTATCTCAGTTGAATAGCGGTTTTTTGAGTGGCTGGAACAGCTGCACAGTGATCAGTGCCGATTTTTCCCTGTCTATGTTTCATCACCGATTTTCTAGTATCCATAAACTGAAGTTTTTACGGAACGCCGTGTACAAGAACTCCCTTCGCTATGGGGGTAATCATAAACCTAATTGCCTTGACCGCCTGCAATTCATTTACGTCATATCAGATGACGAAAAGCGCCGTAACAGTAAGGAATACTTGAAGGGTCATGGAACGAATGTTGATAATAAGCTAATGCGAGAACTGCGCAAGATGGGGAACCCTAACTTCCTGCTGGCGACCAACAATGACCGGCGTGAAGACCGTGAAATAACCTGTTTGGACAATTGCACAGTAATCAGTGCGAAGGAGCATGGTTCCAACAAGTTTCAAGACAAGAACGTGATAGTTTTTGATGCCGCGCTGAACAACACGCCGAAACAGCAATCTATGCTTGCAGCATTGGGTTATACGGATGATCTCATCTATCAAGACATGACACTAAACACTGTGTATCAGACTGTTTCGCGCTCTTCCATCCGAGATGACAAAAGTGAAGCCGTTGTTACCGTTTTCCTAATGGACCGCTCTTCTGCGGTGGAAACAGCAAAGCGGTTCGCAAGTGGATATCCGGACCAAGTGGTGCGAATCCGCCATATTGATGAAAATGAGTTCGCCTGTCACCTTCTGGAGCCTAGTGAAGTTGATTCAACAAGTTCGACTTCAACAAAGGATTGTGGGAGCGGAGCGACCACCCGGCGGCATCGCCGGAAAATGCGTAACATTGGTTCCAGTGGTCGAAATGGTTATATCCCTGTAACTATGCCGGATTGCACCAATTTTCTTGTGTTTAATAGTCTTTATAGTACAGCAGGTTCGGTGCAAATCCGCATGATTGCTGACTTTCAGCAGTTTCAACAGGTTTCCAGTGGTTTCACCTTAACCAGCTTCGCCGGGGGGCGCTTCGCTCCCTTCACATGTGAAGCTGATTCGACAGATAAAAGCGGGCGCGAAGCGACCACCCCGCGAAGCGGTGAATGTTCATCCAAAGGTCAAGGTTGCTACATCCCTTTAGCCATGCGAATTTGCACCAAATTTCTTGTACCTAATAGCTTTTATAGTACAGGTGAAATGGTGCAATCCCGCATAGTGACTAGCCTTCAGCCATTTGAACCAAATTCCAACATTGTAACCTCGTTTACCGGCTTCGCCGGGGGGCGCTCCGCTCCCGCCACTTGTGGAATTGATTCAACATGTGAAGGGAATTTCACGGGAATCAGTAGCACCCACGGTGTCAATGGATTCTCTAGTGGCAGTGCGGTGGAAGAGCGGGAAGGCGTTTCTTGTGCGGTCCACAGTGGGAAGCGCGATAAGCCAAAATTGAAGACTCTTCCACCCGTTAAGTTTGCCAAGTGGGTGGAGCGTGAGCACAAGGAATTTCTCCACAATGAGAAGGATATGACGCGCATATCTGCCGGAATCGAACAAGGCGAGAATGTTTCAGCTGATTTTGTAATACTGGATTTCTATGGATCATGCTTGACGCCGGACGACTTCGTGAAAATCTTTAATCCAACTCGGAAAAATAAACAAAAGGGTATCATCAAGCATTCGTTTGTGGTCTGCTCCAATTACAGCCCCAGTGGAAGTTTCCGTGTCTACCTTTTCATGAAAGCGCGAATAGCCAGTGAGAAACAATATCACGCTGTATTGAACTACGTTGTATCAGTTCTGGCGAAGAATGGCTATCCAGACAGTGGGCTTGATCCGCGTTCTGGCGACCCTATGCGAGTCTGTACGCTCTACACGGGTGGGGTGGTCGGTATCTTCAACTTAAAGAAATCCCGTGAATTGGAGCGTTATGGTCTGGATGCTTCAATCCTGTCATGCGAATAGCCGATTTTGCACATTGGATAAATATATGTGCGAAATCAACAAAGGTGAGCATGATGTCAAAATTAAATTTCGATTACGAAACCCTTCAATTACTGGATAAGCTGGGTTTCTTTGATGAGTTTAAGGGGTTTGGAGTTTTCCGGGGGGACGCATAATGGAGTTGTCAGAACAGCAAGCGAAATCTGGGGTTGACGTTGTAAAGCGAAAAATCTGGAAGCGTGTAAGTAATATAATCGCAATTGCAGCAAAGCCAGAAGAAGACCGTACCGAAGATGAAAAACTGATACTTGAGAAAGTTAACAACTTTGAACGCCCGGATAATTTGCCGTTCAAGAGTTTTAGTGAATGGATGGAGGGGCAGCGATGAACACACCAGATGAAACAAATTTGGTTATCAACAAGCTGGATCGGCGGTATTCCGATATTTTTAAAACCGCTGTTGAAATACTGAAGATTGATCGTGCAGACGCCTTCAAATCTATGTTGAAACCCTTCATTGAAGGGCTTTTAGATGAGCTAATCTTGTCAGGCGGAAACTCCGAACAGATGAAGGTTCTCCAAGAAGAGGTTGAAGAATTGTTTTCACCGCGTGTTATCGCTGGTGCACATCTCCGATGGGGTTAATCTCTTTGTTGTTTGTTTTTCATGCCGGTCTGGAAATGCCAAACTCTATAAGTAGACCTGATTCACGTAAAAAATCTTCGCCAATCAACATTGGGTGGTATTTTACCCCATTAATTAATCTATCAGCGTGTCTAGCAATCAGTCCGCCAATTCCTTCCTTTATGTTATTTATTATGGCAAAGCTTGTTGGCAAAGAAAAATCCAATATTTCCATCGTCGGCAAGGTTAGCCATGCATGAATGCTTAACGATGGGCGGTCTGCCCCATTGATTAGTATATTTTTAAGGTCGTTCTCGCTTTGATAAAAGAGAGTTCCGTTATCCGACTCTACATAGCCGATAGTAAAATAACAGTCTGTCTTGAAGAAATTAGATACAACATCTAACACTCTGTAGTGTATTGAGAGGCACTGTGCTACAACCTCTTTTGGCTCGAGTTCCCCGATAGAATCTCTCAACGCATAGACGAATCCATTCATTTTGTTATCAGTTAGGAGTAATTCCGATGAATATTCTACTGGCGGGCAAGGTAAATTAAATTTCTTTGTTCTCTCAATGGCGGCTTCAAATTCTGACTTATACATTTGTGCTTCTTACTTATTAATAATTTTTGGTGAGGTCCACTGATTGGCTTACCTATATTCTTCTTGGTAAGTCAACGGAATCCGGGAACGGATGGATTGCAAAGCGTAGCACTGGATAATTCGAAACCCGACAATATTGTCGGGCTTCCGGATATTCTTGTGATCTAACAGATGGGAGATTGAGACAAATTGTGCTGCCGGTTAAACAACAAACCTGAATTCACCTAGTACGATCAGTAGGAGCATCTATTTTTGCTCTATCGGCAGGTTGGCTAGCTCCTATATCTGCCTCGTCGATAGTTGTTATGGGCTTTGCTTTGTTTGCTGGTTGGACAGCGTCTGGCACAATTTGTGGCGACGGAGAGTAAAACACCTTGGTCCAGCCTGCTATCGCTATGAGTACGGTGGCTGCAAGGGCAAGTTTTGTGTATTTTAAACTTTGATTCGCCTGTCGTGCCTCCGTATTAAGGTCGTCTTCAGCTTCATTAAACTTCAGGTATATATCTTTGATTTTACTTAGGTATTCTCTAACTTCTTCAAAGATTTCGGTTTTGTCTTTGAAATTTTTCCCTAAAAGTGCCTGAGCTTTTGACGCCTCCCTCATATCCTCAGGATATCCGGGAATAACTTTACTCATGACGACATTTTTATCCCTGTAAATTGCTCTAAATTCATCAATTTTCTTTAGATAAGTCGTTAGCCCTAACTCCAAGGCGTCGTAGCTGGCTCGCTCGCAATGTCTTAACCCGCGATACAGTTGATCTCTTTGATCGGCAGCATTATTGGCGCTAATTGCCTTGATAACGTGGTAACTGCAGTATCTTAGTTCGTTTACTGCGGGGACAAGAATCCCATTTTCGTATTTGTCCGACAGTTCCGCACTCTTAATATCGGACTCGGCTATTTTAAATGCCTTGGCTAACTGATCAAACTTTGCCTTATTGGACGCATACCATACGGGAGTTGTCGGGATCTCCCCTAAAGACTCCAATGGGTGTTCAACTTTGGCGGCATCACCGGTGCAATTATTTACTGCTTCTGGAAGGCTTACTTTGTTAGTTTTTTCAGGCACAGGGTAACGCCTCACGATCCTTGTTTTTATGAGTACAAGTGAAGGTTAGTTAGCTGAATTTAACTTTAAGAATAGACGCCTTCCGTTGGTCGAGCTGTTTCTTGGTAGTGTATGCGCCATGCTGAAGCGAAGTGCTGCCACTTGAATACTTAGCAACCATTACTCTTGCATATTCTTCTGAATCAGAATGAAGAACAGTTTTGGGTTCTTTAAACAGGAATTTAAAAAGTTTCATAACGTTATAAAAGAAGAACATATCAAGAAATATAGTCGCAGCTAATATATGTCTTCTTGGGCTCCATGCTTGTCGTTAGTTAGAACTCAAACTTGCCACTTCCATAAAACCTTAGCAGTGTCAGCCATGATTTGTAGACGTGTCAATGCCTAATTCAACGCCCGAGTTAGGTATAGCAAAAATGGGCGCGAATTGTAGGGGATTCAGTGTTCTAAGGCAATATTTATACGAGACGGTTCATTAAATTTTGGCGCTTAGTTCAACTACCGCTTCTTAGGCGGTCAATTATTTATCCAGTGTACTTACTTCATCGAGATGAACGGGCTCAAGGAACATTGAGGTTATTATGTAAGTTATTGATTTATAAGGAAGATGGTTTGGGTTTACTTTTTCCCTTACGTCGCCACTCCCATGGCGGCATCCGCTCCGCTGCTGGTAGCCGCCATAGCCCCCGCTGTGCCTTCCGTGCGTCATCCTGAAGGGTGAATAGCATCTTGTCCCGCACATAGCGTGTGTAAGCCCAGCAGTGACCCGCGTTCACCAATGCCCGGTTCACGTTGTTCCCATCGACGTAAACGCGCCCCACGGTTCGCCCATAGCGGTCTGTGTCCACTACCTCTACTTCCACCGTCTTCCCCGCAACAAGTGCGGCAGCGGCATCTGTGGCGACGCGTCCGTAAGGCTGTCCGCGTTCCGGGCAGTCGATCCCGGCAAGCCTGACCTTGGTCAGTTGTTTGTCAGCGTCAAGTACCTTGATTGTGTCCCCGTCTGTCACGGCGACCACCTTGCCGGTGATGGGGGGTGTTGCTTGGGCTGTTACCGGCAGAAGTGCCAGTAGAAGGCAGATTGTATAGCGTTTCATCGCAGGTCCCTACTCGGGGGGCTAACTTATTGATTTTATTAGAAATAATACTTTAGGGTTAACCTTCCCTACCATTTGGAAGGCAGGCAGGCCGTTGGCCAGGTGGGTCTCGACGGTGACCTGCGGGGCGGATACGCCGAGCTGTGCGCGGCTGTAGGTGACGGAGAGACTCAAAATTTCATCCTTGAAATTCGGGTAGTGGAAATCTAATCGGCGGGGGGGCTGTTGCCGGGAACGGTTTTATCTTTTTCTGCGAGGGCCTGTTCCATTAGTTCCACCTGGGCCTCCAGCCGCGCCAATTTTTCCCTGGTGCGCTTCAGTATCTCCGCCTGGGTGTCGAATTCGTGCTGGGACACCAGCGGCAGCTTACCCAGTGCCACTGCCAAAGCATCGCGCAGGTCACCGGTGACCACCGCACCCTGTTGTTGCAGTTCTTTCAGCAGCTGTTGCAATTTGTCTGCGGCCACCGGGCCTCCCAAGGTTCAGATCACTAAAAACACGCCGTTTAATAGCAGCAGATTGTAACCCACCGTCTCCGGCCGCAAAAGCGAGCGACCGGTGCTCCACCTTGGTTCAAAGGCGTTAATTCGCTCACCACTTCAGTGCGCGCCGATCGTCGGAGTTCCATTTTGGTGCATGTCGCTTCTGCACCCCCTTCAATTTCCTCTCTGGCTGGCACCGACTGACAGCGCTAAGCCGTTGATTTCCGGTCGGAATGCGGAGTTGGCATCAAGTCTGCAAAAACTCTGACTGCAGAGAGTGCTTAATAGTGCAGATGTTCCACTGCAGATCACTGACAGCCGCCGGGACCAAGAGCTCACGAGGCGAATAAAAACAGCCGCCGTCAAACCACAGCGGCACACCCGACGCCGATCGCAGACTGCATAGATAAAAAATGACGACGAGACATTCACAGAGAATTTAGGAGAATCAAGGTGGGAATTACAAAGAATAAAATCGCTGCTGTTCTGACCACTGGCACCCTGGTACTGGGCGTAGCCGCTGCCGCCCAGGCGCAGGAGGCAGGCCCCAGCTTCAGCGCCAATGTGGGTGTGGTCACCGACTACAAATTCCGCGGCATTTCCCAGACCGACGGCAGCCCCGCGCTGCAGGGCGGGGTGGACCTGGACCTCGGCAACGGTATTTACCTGGGCACCTGGGCCTCCCAGGTGGACTTCGCCTACGGTGAGGACGAGACCAAGTTTGAGCAGGATTTCTACGGCGGCTACGCCGGTGAGATCAGCGAAACCGTCAGCTATGACGTCGGCTTCATCTACTACGCCTACCACGGTGGCGACAACGACGAGGATTACCAGGAAATCTACGGCAGCGTCAGCGTCTCCGACCTGACTCTGGGCCTGGCCTACTCCGACGACTACTGGGCCGCGACCGGCGCCTTCTACTATCCCTACGCCGAATACAGCTTTGCGCTGCCGGCGGATCTGAGCCTGGACCTTCACGTGGGCGCGAACATTTTCGACGAGGAGGGCTTCCTGTTCGAGGCCGACTCCTACATCGATTACTCGGTCACCCTGGGCAAGGAATTCGGCGGCCTGAGCCTGAGCGCCTCGCTGGTCGGTACCGACATCAGCGACAGCGAGTGTTTCGACCTGGACTGGTGTGAGCCTTCGCTGCTCGCCGCGGCCACTTACAGCTGGTAATGAACCCGGTCCCGTTCCTTCGGGCGGGACCGAATAACGAATGGGGGAGAGCATGAAACTGGTTACAGCAATCATCAAGCCCTTCAAGCTGGATGCGGTGCGCGATGCGCTGGCGGAGGCCGGTGTCAACGGTATCACCGTCAGTGAAGTGAAGGGATTCGGCCGGCAGAAGGGTCACACGGAACTCTACCGCGGTGCCGAGTATGTGGTGGACTTCCTGCCCAAGACCATGCTGCAGATCGCTGTGGATGACGGCCAGCTGGATGCGGTACTGGAAGCCGTTGGCGGCGGCGCGCACAGCGGCAAGATCGGCGACGGCAAGATATTCGTCTCCAGTCTGGAGCAGGTGGTGCGCATACGTACCGGTGAGACGGGTGCGGAAGCGATTTAACGCAACGAATAAGAATTAATTAACTTTTGACAAATTCTCGGGATTAACGGAGCGAAAGATGGAAAATCAAATTTTTCAATTGCAGTATGCAATTGATACGTTTTATTTCCTCGTGTGCGGCGCACTGGTCATGTGGATGGCGGCCGGCTTTGCCATGCTGGAAGCCGGCCTGGTGCGCTCGAAAAACACCACGGAAATTCTCACCAAGAACGTGGCGCTGTTTGCGATCGCGTGCATCATGTACCTGCTGACCGGCTACGCCATCATGTACGACGGCAGCTGGGCATTGTCCGGTATAGAAGCCTTCGACCTGGACGGCGTGCTGGCCAGTTCGGCGGAAAACGGCTTTGACGGCGACTCCGTCTACTCCGGTGCCTCCGACTTCTTCTTCCAGGTGGTGTTCGTGGCCACGGCCATGTCCATCGTCTCCGGCGCCGTGGCGGAGCGTATGAAGCTGTGGAGCTTCCTGGTCTTTGCGGTCGTACTGACCGGCTTTATCTACCCGCTGGAAGGCTCCTGGACCTGGGGCAGCGCCGATGTATTCGGCCTGTACAACCTGGGCGACCTGGGCTTCTCCGACTTTGCCGGCTCCGGCATTGTGCACATGGCGGGCGCCGCCGCGGCCCTGGCCGGCGTGCTGCTGCTGGGCGCGCGCAAGGGCAAATACGGCCCCAACGGCGAGGTCTACGCCATCCCCGGTGCCAACCTGCCGCTGGCGACCCTGGGCACCTTTATCCTGTGGATGGGCTGGTTCGGCTTCAACGGCGGCTCCGTGCTGAAGCTGGGTGACGCCGCCAATGCGCACTCGGTGGCCATGGTATTCCTGAACACCAACACCGCCGCTGCCGGTGGCGCCGTGGCCGCGCTGATCACCGCCCGTATCCTGTTCGGCAAGGCCGACCTGACCATGCTGCTGAACGGTGCACTGGCCGGCCTGGTGGCCATCACCGCCGAGCCCTCCACCCCGACTGCGATTCAGGCGACCCTGTTCGGCGCCCTGGGCGGCGTGCTGGTGGTCTTCTCCATCGTCACCCTGGACAAACTGAAAATCGACGATCCGGTGGGCGCCATCTCGGTGCACGGTGTGGTCGGCCTGCTGGGCCTGCTGCTGGTGCCTGTCACCAACGACGGTTCCAGCTTCAGCGGCCAGCTGATCGGTGCCGCCACCATCTTCGCCTGGGTCTTCGCCGCCTCTTTCGCGGTCTGGTTCCTGCTCAAGGTCATTACCGGCATTCGCGTCAGCGAAGACGAGGAGCAAGAAGGTGTTGACTTGGTAGAATGCGGAATGGAAGCTTATCCCGAATTCATGAATAAATAGTCATGAACAAAGAGTCATGGGCAAACAAGCCGCCCATTACTGTGGGAGCCTGCCTGGCAGGTGATTGGATCGCCGGCGGGGCTGGCTTCCACCAGACCGCGAATAACCCAGGGGATATAGAGAGATGAAATTGATTACGGCTGTGGTAAAGCCCTTCAAGCTGGATGACGTGCGCACGGCGTTGTCCGAAGTCGGTGTGCAGGGCATGACGGTGACCGAGGTAAAAGGCTTCGGCCGCCAGAAGGGCCACACAGAACTCTACCGCGGCGCCGAATACGTTGTGGATTTCCTGCCCAAGGTGAAGCTGGAGCTGGCCGTGGACGACAGCATGGTGGACAGTGCCGTCGAGGCCATCACCAAGGCGGCCCAGACCGGCAAGATAGGCGATGGCAAGATTTTCATCACCGCGCTGGAAGAGGTGATCCGCATCCGCACCGGCGAGACCGGCAGCGAGGCGGTGTAACCGGGACCGATTGCTGTCTCACAGGCAGGCGGATGAATAATCCGCCAAACTTGGAAAAGGCCCCGAATGGGGCTTTTTTCATTTCGTCAGCGGTAAATTGAGCCGCTGAGTATCTTTTTTGTCGCCCCCATTGGCACATTTTTTTTGCGCCGCGCTGGCGCCCTCTTCTGCATAACCAGCCGCAATATCCCGTCTCCGTTCCGCAACAAAAAACTCTACATACGATGGCCGCCGGCGCTGGCGGCACCGGGTTCCAGTGCCTATATATTATTCGCCGCGGCTTGCAGCGGCAGTCCATCGCCAATGGCGGTTCTTTGTCAATCTTGTTAGCGCCGCGAGGAAAGGGCGGCACAGGGGTACACCCTCTGTAACAGGAGTAGCAGTTACAGGGTTTGAGTTATGAAAGATGGTTACCAGGAACAGGGCAACAATTCCCGCAGCAAAGAAAACGAGGAGTTTGCCGAGGAGCGCAGCATCACCTCCCGCCAGAGGGCCAGAAGTCAGCTGACTGCCGATGTGGAGGAGTTCCTCGCCCACGGCGGCGCCATCAGCGAAATCGATGCGGAGGTCACCGCCGACCCCCCGCGCAAGCCGCAGCCCAAGTACGGCAGCCGCCCTATCTAATATCTTCCCGGTCTGCGATCTAGGGTGCGAACCTCACGTCCGCACCCGCGGCGAACATTGCGATCAGTAGAGCCAGCCCCTCTGTCGCGCGATACGCGCGGCATCGATACGGTTGTGTGCGCCCAGTTTGCTGATCGCCTCGGACAGGTAGTTGCGCACCGTGCCCTCGCTCAGGCAGAGCCGCTCGGCGATGTGCGCCGTGTTGTATCCCTTGGCGGCGAGTAGCAGCGCCTGTCTTTCCCTGTCGGTCAGGGGATCCCTGTCGCCGAGGGCGTCGAGCATCAGCTCCGGGTCTATCACCCGCCTGCCGGCGACGGTGCGGCGTATCGCATCGGCCAGCTGCTCACTGGGGGCGTCCTTGAGCAGGAAGGCATCCACGCCCAGGTCCAGGGCGCGGCGCACATAGCCGCGGCGGTTGAAGGTGGTGACAATCACCAGGCGGCAGCCGGGCCAGCGCCGTCTGACCTCTTCCGCCAGGGCCAGGCCGCTGGAACCGGGCATTTCGATATCGCTCACCAGCACGTCCACCGATTGCCGCTGCAGCAGTGCCAGTGCTTCGGCGGCGCTGGCGGCCTCGCCGACCACTTGCAGATCTTCCTCCAGCTCCAGCAGCGCCTTGAGGGCACCGCGTACCAGGTGCTGGTCTTCCGCGATCAGGATATCAATCGATCTCACAGGCTTCCCCCAGCGGCAGCTCCACCTCGATCCGCACGCCGTTGGCGGCGCTGCAGCGCACCTGTCCGCCCAGAGAGCGGGCTCGTTCGCGGATGCCGCGCAGGCCGTTACCTTCGATGACGGCCCGAGTGTCGCCATTGTCGGCAACGCACAGCTGCAGGCGATCCGCCCGCCCCTTGCAGTCCATCACAACGGTGTCGCCAGTCGAGTGGCGCACGACATTGGTACAGGCCTCCATCAGTATCAGTGCCGCGGCGGACTCCACCCGCGGCGGCAGCCGTTGAAAGTCAGTGTTCACTTCCACCTGGAAGTTCTGTTCCTCCAGCCACTGTTGCAGGCGCGCCAGCTCGGCGCCCAGTTCGCGCTCCCGGTAACCGGCGATGGCCTCGCGGGCCCGGGTCAGGGCGGCGCGGGCCAGTTGCTGTACCTCGGCCACCTGGTGCCGGGCCTGTTCCAGGGACATGGGGCTGGTTTCGGCCCTGGCCAGCAGGCGGCCGGCAAGTTCCGACTTCAGCGCCACACTGGACAGGGTGTGGCCAATGACGTCGTGCATGTCCCGGGCGATGCGCTCGCGCTCGGCCACCGTCGCCAGCCGTTCTATCTCCTCGCGATCGCGCAATCTCTGCCGGGTGGCCTCGCCGCGTATGCGGTCGAGAATCCCCATGGCCCCCACCGCAACGGACACCAGGCTGGCTGGCATCCACAGGGTAGCCGGTAGGTTGAGCCACCAGCTCTCAAGGCCCAGCAGCGACAGAATGGCGGCCAGGTGCAGGGCCGCCTGCCGCCCGGGCAGGAGGTTGCCGGAGAAGGCGGCGGCATAGATGAACAGGGAGCTGGCACCGTTGTTGAAGGGCGCCTCGACCAGGGCCAGCAGTAACACCAGCCAGATATAGGGCCTGGGCTCGGTTGCGCGGAAGAGGCGGAAATAGGCCCAGAGGAACAGCGCCAGGCCAAGTGCGAACAGCAGCCACTCGCCGCCACTCATGGGGGCGGCGAAGGGGCGGATAAAGTAAAAGCCGAGAAAGATCAGCCATACCCAGGGGGCAAATCTGTGGTGATCCGGTGACTTGTGTAATTGCATGGTTACCTTTCATTTCCCTCGAGCAGTGCGCCGGCCCAGCGGTGGTCAGGGCGAGCGGCCAGGGCGTCGCGCCAGCTCTGCGTTGCCTCCCGTTCGCGATCCAGTTCCCGCTGTGTCAGTCCCCGCCACACCAGGGCCTCGGCCAGCCCCCAGTCCGCCGTGGTGCCGCCGCGGCCGGCGTGGTAGAGGGACACGGCCCGGCCGAAGGCCTCCAGCGCCTCCCGTTTGTCGCCGCCGAAGGCGCCGGGTGTATTGAACTGGGAGATGCCCCTGGCCAGTTGGGCCAGCGGGTTTTCCGCGTCCAGCGCCAGCGCGCGTTCGACCATGCTGTGGCTCTTGGGGCCGTAGCGGACTGCGGACAGCGGTGTGAGGGCGATCTTGTAGCCGTAGGCCATGGCCAGCAGTGCTGCTCTGTTGCTGTCGGTCTGCGCGGCCTCATTGACTTCCAACAGTTTCAAAACTTGTCCCAGCGCCTCGCCCGCGCCGCCCTCGTCGCGCAGGTGGCGGGCAATCGCCAGCCGATAGCCGGCGTAGGCGCGGCCGTAGCTGTCGTTCAGCTCGGACTGCAGCACGGCCAGGCGCTCCGTATCCAGGCGGTTGAAGGCCTCTTCCACGGTGCTGTCCGGCGCCGCGGCCAGTGCATTTGCGGTGCTGAGCGCGGTGGAGAAAAGTAGTGTGTGGAATGCTTTCATCGGTGGACTCCTTGTCCGTTGCGGGCTTGCAGTTGCCCCGAAAAGTGCCCGCTCAGTATTCAGCGCACCGGAGTCAGAGGGTATTTCCGTTTGTCAGGAATTTGCAGTGACATTTGTCAGCAGAAGCCGAGTCAATCCTCACTCTTTCTATCGCTGCGCGCGCGGGGATGGGCGCTGTCGTAGACCCTGGCCAGGTGCTGGAAATCCAGGTGGGTGTAGATCTGGGTGGTACTGATATCCGCGTGGCCGAGCAGCTCCTGCACGGCGCGCAGGTCGCCGCTGGATTCGAGCATATGGCTGGCGAAGGAGTGGCGCAGCATATGTGGGTGCACCCGCTGCTCGGCGCCGCTGGCCCGGGCCCAGTGCGCGAGGCGCGCCTGCACGGCGCGGTTGCCCAGGCGGCGGCCCTTCAGGCTGGTGAATACCGCGCCGTCATCGCCGGGGGGCGCGGCGCTGCGCCAGGCCTGCAGTGCTTCGATCGCCTTTGTGCCCAGCGGTAGCTGCCGGCTCTTGTTGCCCTTGCCGGTGACCCGCACTTCGCCGGCGCGCAGGTCCAGGTCGGGCCAGTCCAGTCCGGTCAGCTCGGACAGGCGCAGGCCGCTGCTGTAGAAGAGTTCCAGTATGGCCCTGTCGCGCAGGTGCAAACGCTCGTCGCCGGGGCTTTCGACAAAGTCCGCCGCCGCGTCCACATCCAGCAGCTTCGGCAGTCGTTTTTCTCCCTTGGGCGCGCGCAGCCCCTCGGCCGGGTTGGCTTTCAGCCAGCCCTCGCGCAGGCCGCAATTGCACAGGCCGCGCACTGCGGACAGCCAGCGTTGCAGGCTCCTGGCGCCGAGGCCGCCCCGGTGCAGTTGCGCCAGCCAGCCGCGCAGCAGCATCTCTTTCAGTTCGTCGATGCGGGCAAGGCCCTCCGCTTCTGCCAGCTGCTGCAGCTTGGCCAGGTCGCGGCGGTAGGCGTCTAGGGTGTGGGGGGACAGCTGCTTTTCGGTCTGCAGCCGTTGCAGGAAAAAGGCGATGGCAGCGGCCAGTTGCACTGTCTGTGACGCCGCGGATCAGGGTTCGAGCAGGCGCGGCAACAGGCGCTCGAGCACCTCGCCGATATAGGACAGGAAGAGTGTGCCGAGGCTGGAGCGGTAGTGCTGCGGATCGCAGGAGCCGATTGCGAGCACGCCCAGCTGGTTGGCCAGGGGGACCACGGCGGCAGAGGCGACTTTTTCCGCGTCACCGCCGAACAGGTATGTCTTTTCCGCCGGGCGCAGTATGCCGCAGACGGTGCGACCATTGCGCAGTATCGAGCCGATGGCCGTCTCCGCCGCGGCGCGGGAACTGGTACGCACCTCGCCGAGGGCATTCCGCCCGTGCGGCAGGGGGCCGAACAGGGTCAGGCCGGTGAATTCCACATTGAAATCGCCGGCGAAGCTCTTGTAGAGGGCCGCCGTGGCTTCGCCGACGGTCTGCGCCTCCAGCAGCGCCAGTATCAGGCGGCGGCTGTGCAGAAACAGCTGGTCGTTGTCGCGGGCATTGTGCAGCAGCTGGTCGAGGCGCTGACGCATCTCGATATTGCGCTCGCGCAGCAGGTTTGTCTGGTGCGTCATCAGCGACACAGTCTTGCCGTTTTCCCGCGGCAGCTTGATGGTCTCCAGCAGTTCCAGGTGGTCGGCGAAGAAGTCCGGGTTCTGGATCAGGTAGCGGGCCACCTGGCGCGCCAGCAGTTTCCTGTTGCGCTGCACTTCCTTGTCGCCATTGGAGATGTCCGGGGCCTGAGTGGCGTCGCTGTGTTCCGTCATTATTCAGTTTGGCTTGTAGGATGGGCAAAGCGCAGCGTGCCCATCATGTCGCGGTTGATGGGCATGCTGCGCTTTGCCCATCCTACGTCCCTTCGTTCAGAGAACAATTTGCCCGTGGTACACGGTGGTCGCGGGCCCGGTCATGGTAACCGGCTGCCCCGGTCCGCTCCAGTGGATTGTCAGTATGCCGCCGGGCAGCTGGATTTCCAGGCTGTCGTCCACCAGATCCCGCAGGCGCGCGACGACCATGGCGGCACAGGCGCCGGTGCCGCAGGCGCGGGTCTCGCCGACGCCGCGTTCGAACACGCGCAGGCGCGCGCGGGCACGGGACTCGATTTGCAGGAAGCCCACATTGACCCGTTGCGGGAAGCGCTGGTGGTGTTCGACCTTGGGGCCCAGCTCTTCGACCGGCGCAGCGTCGACGTCGTCCACCAGCAGTACCGCGTGGGGATTGCCCATGGACACGGCGCTGATGGTGAAGACCTCGCCGTCCACTTCCAATGGATAGGTCTCTGCGCGTATATCGGCGGCGAAGGGAATCTGTTGCGGTTCCAGTACCGGTGCACCCATATCGACGCTGACGCGGTCGTCGTCGAGCAGGTTCAGCTGCAGCATGCCGGCGGCTGTCTCCACCAACAGCTGCTTCTTGCCGGTCAGGCGGCGCTCGCGCACAAAGCGGGCAAAACAGCGCGCGCCATTGCCACAATTCTCCACCTCGCCACCGTCGGCGTTGTAGATACGGTAGCGGAAGTCGGCATCCGGTGTGCGCGGCGATTCCACCACCAGTACCTGGTCGCAGCCCACACCTGTGTGGCGGTCGGCCAGCTGGCGGATCTTCTCCGGCGACAGCTTGAGGCGCTGGCTGATGCCATCGAGCATCACGAAGTCGTTGCCGAGGCCGTGCATTTTGCTGAATTTAAGGCGCATTCCGTTTCTCAGTTGTTGTCCCTGGCCTTTGCCGGCGCTCTTTCCGGAACAGGACTCTCGCCGCGCACCAGGTCCTCCACCGTTTCGCGCGCGCGCACCAGGTAGGTCCTGTCGCCGTCCACCAGCACTTCCGCGGCGCGCGGACGGCTATTGTAGTTTGAGCTCATGGTGAACCCATAGGCGCCGGCGGACATCATCGCCAGCAGTTGCCCCTGTTGCAGCGCCAGGGAGCGGTTCTTGCCGAGGAAGTCGCCGGTCTCGCACACAGGGCCCACTATATCCCAGATCTCGGTCTCGCCGCTGTCCGGTACCACCGGCACTATGTCCTGCCAGGCCTGGTAGAGAGCCGGGCGCAGGTTGTCGTTCATGGCCGCGTCGACGATGGCAAAGTTGTGCTCTTCGGCGCGCTTCAGAAACTCGACCCGGGTCAGCAGCAGGCCACCGTTGGCGGCGATGGAGCGGCCGGGTTCCAGCACCAGCCCCAGCTGGCGATCGCCGAGGCGCTCCTTGACCGCATTCAGGTAGTCGCTCACCGGTGGCGGTTCCTCGCCGCGATAGCGCACGCCCAGGCCGCCACCCAGGTCCAGGTGCTCCAGCTGTATGCCGGCATCCGCCAGCTGGTCTATCAGGATCAGCAGCCGGTCCAGTGCGTCCAAGAAGGGAGCTATCTCCGTCAGCTGGGAGCCGATATGGCAGTCGACACCGATCACCTTCAGGTGCGCCGACCCGGCGGCGCGGCGGTAGACCTCGACGGCGCCGTCGATGGCAATACCGAATTTGTTTTCCTTCAGCCCGGTGGAAATATACGGGTGGGTCTTGGCATCTACATCCGGATTGACGCGCAGGGAGACGGGCGCGCGGACGCCGCACTCGGCGGCCACCTGCTCCAGTCGCGCCATTTCCGCTTCGGATTCCACGTTGAAGCAGTGCACGCCGACTTCCAGCGCGCGGCGCATCTCGTCGGCGGTCTTGCCCACGCCGGAAAACACGATGCGCGACGGATCGCCGCCGGCCAGCAGCACCCGCTCCAGCTCGCCACCGGAGACGATATCGAAACCGGCCCCCAGCTGCGCCAGCAGTGACAGTATGCCGAGGTTGCTGTTGGCCTTGACCGCGTAGCAGATCAGTCCCGGGTGGTTGCCGAGCGCATCGGCGTAGTCCAGGTACTGCTTTTCATAGTGCGCGCGGCTGTAGACATAGGTGGGCGTGCCGAACTGTTCGGCGATCTGCTCGAGTGGAACCCCTTCCGCCCAGAGGCCGCCATCGCGGTAGTTGAAGTCGCTCATTTTTCCGCTTCCGGCTCCCCGCTGCTTTCGACGGCGTCGCCCGTTTGCGCCCGCGGTTTTTCCGGCTCTTCCCCGGTCGTGGTGGCAGTGCCCGAGACGGGAGCAGCGACCGCAGCGGGCTGAGCCGGCGCGGCCGGATCCTGCGGCAGGTAGAGGGGCCCCTTTTGTCCGCAGGCACTCAATAGTACAGCGAGGGGAAGAATGAGTTTTTTCTGCATCGGCGGCGTCCTGCGACTCGGTCGTTGGAAAAGCCTGCTAGTATAGCGGCCAACCAGTTTCAGCACAGTACACGGTAACAGTAGTAACAAATTATGAGTCAAGCGGAGTACGATACGGCTGTCGAGCGCACCCTGATCGCCATCGAGGACGCCCTCGACGATTGCGACTGGGATATCGATTACGAGCGCGCCGATGCGGTATTGACCCTGACACTGGAGGACAACGGCAGCCAGGTGATCCTCTCGCGCCAGTCCGCCAACCGCGAACTCTGGGTGGCTGCCAGGTCGGGCGGCTTCCATCTCGCTTTCGAGAATCCTGGCTGGAAGTGCACCACCACAGGTGAGGATCTGCCGGCACTGCTCGATCGCGTATTGACCGAGCAGCAGGGCGAGCCGGTTTCCCTGGGGCTGGAATAACTCCGTAGGTCGGGCTGAGCCCAACCTACGCCGCTCGATTTATCGCGGCCACCGGCCGCTCCTACAGCAATGCAATAAACCTCAACGCTTCGCGATCAGCGTCTTTGCCCGCGCGCAGGCAGCCCGCACCTGCTTGGGCGCCGTGCCGCCGATATGGTCCCGCGCCGCCACCGATCCCTCCAGGGTCAGAACCCCGAACACATCCTCACCTATCTGATCGGAAAACTGCTGCAGCTGCGGCAGGCTGAGCTCGGCCAGATCCCTGTCCTGCTCTATCGCAAAGGAAACCGACTGGCCGACGATCTCGTGGGCATCGCGGAAGGCCACGCCTTTGCGCACCAGGTAGTCCGCCAGGTCGGTGGCGGTGGAGAAGCCTTTCGCCGCGGCGGCCAGCATATTTTCCTTTTTGGCCTTCAGCGCCGGCACCATATCGGCGAAGGCGCGCAGGCAGTCCAGGGCCGTGTCGGCGGCGTCGAACAGCGGCTCCTTGTCCTCCTGATTGTCCTTGTTGTACGCCAGTGGCTGGCTCTTCATCAGTGTCAGCAGGGCGATCAGGTGGCCGTTCACGCGGCCGGTCTTGCCGCGCACCAGCTCCGGTACGTCCGGGTTCTTCTTCTGCGGCATGATCGAGGAGCCGGTGCAGAAACGATCGGGCAGGTCGATAAAGTCGAACTGGCTGGAGGTCCAGAGCACCAGCTCCTCGCTGGCGCGGCTGAGGTGTGTCAGCAGCAGCGCGCTGAAGGCGCAGAACTCGATGGCGAAATCGCGATCGCTGACGGAGTCGAGGGAATTCTCCGTCGGCGCGTCGAAGCCGAGCAGCTCGGCGGTGCGCGCCCTGTCGATCGGGTAGCTGGTACCGGCCAGCGCCGCGGCGCCCAGCGGCGAGCGGTTGACGCGTTTGCGGCAGTCCATCAGCCGCTCGTAGTCGCGGCTGAGCATCTCGTTCCAGGCCAGCAGGTGGTGGCCGAAGGTCACCGGCTGGGCCGACTGCAGGTGGGTGAAGCCGGGCATGATGGTGTCCGCCTCCCGCTCGGCCAGCTCTACCAGGCCGGTCTGCAATCGGGTCAGTTCGGAGGCTATCCGGTCGATACGGTTGCGCAGCCACAGGCGGATATCGGTAGCCACCTGGTCGTTGCGCGAGCGGCCGGTGTGCAGCTTCTTGCCGGTGGCGCCGATGCGGTCGGTCAGGCGCGCCTCGATATTCATATGCACGTCTTCGAGCTGCACGGACCAGGGGAATTCGCCGGCCTCTATCTCCGCGGCAATGTCATTCAGGCCGCCGGCGATCTGCTGGTATTCGCCTTCTGTCAGAACACCCACTTCCGACAGCATCTGTGCGTGTGCCAGGGAGCCCTGGATGTCCTCCAGCGCCATGCGCTGGTCGAAGGTGACCGAGGCGGTAAATCTTTCTACAAAGGCGTCGGTGGCTTCACTGAAGCGGCCGCCCCAGAGTTTGGCGGCTGGGTTGGAGGCGTTGTCGTTGCTCATGGTGTCCCTGACAGCTGAATGGGTGTGGATGGGTGAAAGCGCCTGGCGCTGGTGGTATCTTCCCGGTCTGATTTCGGCAAAACCAAGAATAACAAGTGGTATGACTTCCCCACAGTCCGCGCGACCGGCGGGCATTATAGCGCAGCAAATTCGCGAAATTGCCGCAGATAGCAAAGATTCTGCGCGCCCGCCGTTTTTGCCCGACCTGTGCAGTGTCTCTGCGCTGGCGGCACTGGTGCTGATGGGCGAGCTGCTGGCGCTGGTGCTGGTACTGGCGGTGGACGGCCTGCGCGCCTTCAGCTGGGAGCGCCTGGGGCTGGTGTCCATGACGATCCAGTGGGTGATACTGCCGTCGGCGGCGCTGCTGTGCCGCCTGCGCCCGCGCCTGGCGCAACTGCCCAACAGGCTGGCCGGTGGCCTCAGCTTCGCCGCGGTGCTCGCCGTGCTGCTGACGGTGATGGGCGCCCAGCAGTGGTGGCAGGCCTTTCTGTCCCACTCCCCCTTCGATTACTGGCGCTTCCTCGGCGACAGCCTGCTCGGCGCCATATGTGCCGGTGTAGTGCTTCGCTACGCCTATGTGCAGCAGCAGCTGCACAACCAGCAGCAGGCGGAGCTTGGTGCGCGTATCGATGCCCTGCAGTCGCGCATACGACCGCACTTCCTGTTCAACAGCATGAACAGCCTCGCCAGCCTGATCGCCATAGACCCGGAGCGCGCCGAGCGGCTGGTGGAGGATCTGTCTGCGCTCTTTCGCGCCAGCCTCGCCGACTCCGGCATGGTGCCGCTGGGGCAGGAGCTGGCGCTGGCGAAACGCTACCTGCAGATCGAGGAGCTGCGCCTGGGCGAGCGGTTGCGCACGCGCTGGGACATTGCCGCTGGACTGGAACAGCTGGAGGTGCCGAGCATGTTGTTGCAGCCGTTGCTGGAGAACGCGGTATTGCACGGTGTGGCGCGACTGCGCGAGGGCGGCGAGATAGCGCTGCATCTCGCCATTGGAGTTGATTGCCTCGAGCTGACCATCGACAATCCGGTGCCCGCCGGTGACAGTGAAGCGCGGCGGGACAGCAACGGTATCGCGATGGAAAATATTTGCCAGCGCCTGGCCGCCCACTTCGGCAACCGTTTTACCTTTGCCGCCGGCCGCGACGGCGACCGCTATCGGGTGCAGTTGCGGCTGCCGGTCACACAGCCGGCGACACGCAAGTCGCGAAGAGAGGAGGCACTGGCGTGAATCCACTGAAAGTCCTGATCGTCGACGACGAGCCCCTGGCCCGCGCGCGCCTGGCGCGGCAGCTGCAGCAACTGGAAAACTGCGCGCTGCTGGGTGAGGCCGCCGATGCCGAAGCGGCGCTGCAGCAGGTCGAGAGACTGGACCCGGACCTGGTGCTGCTGGATATAGAAATGCCCGGTGAAAATGGCCTGGAGCTGGCGCGACGCCTGTCTGCACGGGACTTCCCCCCGGCGCTGATCTTCTGCACCGCCCACGACCAGTTTGCCCTGCCGGCCTTTGCCACCGCCGCCGCAGGTTACCTGCTCAAGCCGGTGAACGCCGAACAACTGGGTGAGGCGATCGCGAAGGTGCAGCGACTGAGCAAGCCGCAGCGAAATTTGATCGAGGGCGGGGAGAAACCCCAGACCGGTCGCAGTCGCATCAAGGCGATCAGCCGTCGCGGCGTCGAACTGCTGGAAGTGGAATCCATCCGCTGCTTTGTCGCCGACAGCAAATACGTGGTCGCGCACCACGACGGCGGCGAGACGATTCTGGACGAGTCGCTGAAGGAGCTGGAGGGCGAGTTCGGCGAGCGCTTCGTGCGGGTACACCGCAATGCGCTGGTGGCGATCGGGTTTATCACCGGCCTGCGCAAGGACGGCGGCAATTACCGGGTGGAGCTCAGCGGCGTCGCCGAGCAGCCGCTGGTCAGCCGCCGACTGCTGGCCGGCGTCAAAGACCTGATGGCCGAGATGTGTTGATCAGCTTCTCGCGCCGAGAAAAATACCACTGCCGACCAGGACGCTGCCGCCAATCAGGTTGAGCGGGGCGGACCTGGAGGAATTTTTTATCAGTCCACCGGTACGTGCGGCCAGATAGGCATAGCCCAGATTGACACTGCCCACCGCAATTGTGACCACCAGCAATACGCAGAACAGGTCCACAGCGGAAATCTGCTGCATATTCAGGAACGCCGGGAAAAAGCTCAGGTAAAACAGTATCGCCTTGGGGTTGCCCAGGGTGGTGGCCAGGCCCAGCAATAAGTTGGCGAAATGGGAGCTCTTGCCGGCGTCACCCGGGTTTTCCACCGTGCCTCTGGAGCGCAGCAGCCCGATTCCCAGCCAGACAAGATAGGCAGCGCCGAGGTATTTGATAGCGACAAACAGATTGCCCATGGTCTCGGCGATAAAGGCCAACCCGGATATCGACAGCAGGACAAAAACATAGTCGCCCAGCACTATGCCGATAGTCGTCGAGGCGCCGTGGGAGAAACCCGAACTCATGGCGCGGCTGGTCACGGCGACGACGGCGGGGCCGGGCACCAGGGCCAGCACTACCATTGCGCCGAAGAGTGCAAATATTGTAGCGAAAGTCATCTCTATTCTCCTTTTAGCTTCCGCCCGTCACATCGATAAACGAGCCCGTCGTAAAAGAGGCCTCATTGCCGAGCAGCCAGGCGATGGCCGCAGCCACTTCCTCTGGTTGTCCACCGCGTCCCAGCGGAATATTGGTTTTTACCCGTTCTATCCTGTCCGGTTCACCGCCGTCCGCGTGCATTTCCGTATGGATGGGGCCGGGCCTCACGCCGTTGACCCTAATCCCGTCGCTGGCCAGTTCCCTGGCTAGGCCTATGGTCATCGAATCCACCGCGCCCTTGCTGGCGGCGTAGTCGATATATTCATTGGGTGAGCCGGTGCGCGCCGCACCCGAGGAGACATTGACGATAGCACCGCCGTTGCCGCCGTGACTTGTCGACATGCGTTTTATTGCCTCGCGACAGCAAAGTAATGTGCCAGTGACATTGGTGTGCAGGATCTTGTTGATGCGCTCGGCTGTCATGTTTTCCGCAAGTGTCTGCGGCAGCAGGATACCGGCGTTGTTGACCAGAGCGGTTGGCGGCCCCAAGCGATTGTCGACTTCGCGGAAGAGCCGCACCACATCCGCCTCCGCAGAGATATCCGCGCACACGGCAATTGCCTCCACATCGAGCGAGCGCAATTCCTCAATCAGCGCCTCGGCAGTTTCCGCCCGCTGACGGTAACTGATGCAGATATCGTAACCGCGCGAGGCGAGCAGGCGCGCTGTTGCTGCCCCAATACCGCGGCTGCCGCCGGTAATGATCGCTACTTTTTTCATTTGCGGTTTCGCCAATGCAGAGTGCCGGGACGTGAGAGTCCCGGCAACCGGAGGGAACATTAGTAAAGCTGCGGCCCGCCGTCTCCGTACTCGGAATCATTCTGCAGACTCAACTCGCCGGCGGCGCTGTTCAGGTACTCGGCGTCCGACTCGGACTTGAGCTTGATCATCAGGCGCAGGTCGTTGGCGGAGTCGGCGTGGGAGAGGGCGTCCTCGTAGGTGATCTCGCCGCGGTCGTAGAGTTCGTACAGGGCCTGGTCGAAGGTCTGCATGCCCTGTTCGTTGGACCGTTTCATCAACTCCTTCATCTTGTGCACCTCGCCCTTGCGGATCAGGTCCGACATCAGCGGGGTGTTGATCAGGATCTCGAGACAGGCGCGGCGGCCGTCGCCGTCCGGGGTCGGTACCAGCTGCTGGGCCACCATCGCCTTCAGGTTCAGGGACAGGTCCATGTACAGCTGTTCGTGGCGGTCCGCCGGGAAGAAGTGGATGATGCGGTCCAGGGCCTGGTTGGCGTTGTTGGCGTGCAGGGTGCACAGGCACAGGTGGCCGGTTTCGGCGAAGGCGATGGCGTGATCCATGGTCTCGCGGGAGCGCACCTCGCCGATCAGGATCACGTCCGGCGCCTGTCGTAGGGTATTTTTCAGGGCCACCTCGAAGGACTCGGTATCCAGGCCGACCTCGCGCTGGGTCACGATGCAGCCGCGGTGCTGGTGCACGAATTCGATCGGGTCCTCGATGGAGATGATGTGGCCCTTGGAGTTCTCGTTGCGGTGGCCGATCATAGACGCCAGCGAGGTGGATTTACCGGTGCCGGTGGCGCCGACGAAAATGATCAGGCCGCGTTTGGTCATCGCCAGGTCCTTGAGGATCTCCGGCAGTCCCAGGCCGTCGACCGTGGGGATCTTGGTCTCGATGCGGCGCAGCACCATGCCCACCAGGTTGCGCTGGAAGAAGGCCGACACACGGAAGCGGCCCACGTTGCGCACCGAGATGGCGAAGTTCAGCTCTTTCTTTTCCGCGAATTCGCGCCGCTGCTTCTCGCTCATGATGCCCACCACCAGCTCGCGCGCCTTTTCCGGCGTGAGGGAGCTGCTGCTGACGGGCACCACCTTGCCGTGCACCTTGATCGAAGCCGGCACCCCGGCGGTGATGAACAGGTCGGATGCGCCCTTCTCGACGACCAGCTGCAGGAGTCTTTCGATTTCCATTGTTTTAAACCACTTTCATTGTGCGTTGCGGGACTGGCCCCTGTTTAGAAGTTCTCCGGCATCTTGGCCTTTTCGCGCGCGACCTCGCGGGCGATGATGCGCTTTTCCACCAGATCCTGCAGGCACTGGTCCATGGTCTGCATGCCGACGCTGGCGCCGGTCTGGATGGCAGAGTACATCTGCGCGATCTTGTCCTCGCGGATCAGATTGCGGATCGCCGGTGTGCCGCGCATGATCTCATGGGCCGCGACGCGGCCGCCGCCGTTGCGCTTCAGCAGTGTCTGCGAGACCACCGCCTGCAGGGATTCCGACAGCATGGAGCGCACCATGGCTTTCTCCTCGGCCGGGAAGACGTCGACGACCCGGTCGATGGTCTTGGCGGCGGAGGTGGTGTGCAGTGTGCCGAATACCAGGTGGCCGGTCTCGGCGGCGGTCAGGGCCAGGCGGATGGTTTCCAGGTCTCGCATCTCGCCCACGAGGATGATGTCCGGGTCCTCACGCAGTGCCGAGCGCAGGGCTTCGGCGAAACCGTGGGTGTCGCGGTGCACCTCGCGCTGGTTCACCAGGCATTTCTTGGATTCGTGCACGAATTCGATCGGGTCCTCGACGGTGAGGATGTGCTCATACTTGTTGTCGTTGATGTAGTCGATCATCGCCGCCAGGCTGGTGGACTTACCGGAACCGGTGGGTCCGGTGACCAGTACCAGACCCCTTGGAGTATCGGAAATCTGCTTGAACACCTGGCCCATGCCCAGGTCTTCCATGGTCAGCACCTTGGACGGAATCGTCCGGAAGACGGCGCCGGCACCGCGGTTGTGGTTGAAGGCATTCACCCGGAAGCGCGCCACGCCGGGCACCTCGAAGGAGAAGTCGGTCTCCAGGAACTCCTCGTAATCCTTGCGCTGCTTGTCGTTCATGATCTCGTAGATCAGGCCGTGCACCTGCTTGTGCTCCATCGGCGGCAGGTTGATGCGGCGCACGTCACCGTCCACGCGGATCATCGGCGGCAGGCCGGCGGAGAGGTGTAAGTCCGAGGCGTTCTGTTTGGCGCTGAAGGCGAGGAGTTCTGTGATATCCATACTGCTACCTTATGGTTCTTGTGGGGGGCTCAGTTAGAATTGCCCTCCTGTTCGGTAAGGGCACCAGTATATGCGCAAAGGGACCATCGTCGAAAACCTCAATGCCGTGCGTGAGCGGATCGTCACAGGCTGCGCTGCCTGTGGCCGCGATCCGGCGACCGTGACGTTGCTGGCGGTCTCCAAGACCCGCCCGGCACCGGACCTGCGCGCGGCCTTCGAGGCCGGCCAGCGCGATTTCGGCGAGAACTACCTGCAGGAGGCGCTGGAGAAGCAGGGCGAGCTGGCGGATCTGGCGGATCGGGGGTTGTGCTGGCATTTCATAGGGCCGCTGCAATCGAACAAGTCCCGTGCCGTGGCGGAGGCATTCCACTGGATGCACAGCGTCGATCGCCTAAAAATTGCCCAGCGATTGTCGGCGCAACGGCCTGCGGAGATGCCGCCGCTGAATATCTGCTTGCAGGTGAATATCGACAGTGAGGAGAGCAAATCCGGTGTGACACCGGGTGAGTTGCCGGCGCTGGCGGCCGCGGTGGCGAAACTGCCCAACCTGAGCCTGCGCGGCCTGATGGCGATACCGGCAGCTCGCGAAACAGTGGAGGAGCAGCGCCGCCCCTTCGCGCAGCTGGCGCAACTGCTGCGGCAGCTGCGCGATCAGCTGCCGGACCAGCCCCTGGACACTCTGTCCATGGGCATGTCCGGCGATATGGAGGCGGCGATCGAGAGCGGTGCCACCATGGTCAGGATAGGCACCGATATCTTCGGCCGCCGCGACTAGCGTTCCAGCTCGGCCGACTGCACGTCTTCACTTTCGTCTGCCTGCCAGCTGGCCACCGGCTCCGCCAGCAGGTGCTCGGAGAAGAAGAGGGCGGTGGTCTGGGCGAAGAGGTCGCGGTTCTCCTTCTTGCGGTAGCCGTGCCCCTCGTTCAGCGCGTTCATATACCAGACCGGTTTGCCGCCGTCGCGCAGCGCCGCCACTATCTGCTCCGCTTCACTCACCGGCACCCGCGGATCGTTCTCACCCTGGGCGACGAAGATAGGCACGCGGATCCTGTCCACATTGTTGCTGGGACTGATCTTATTCAGGAAGGCGCGCATATCGGGATCGCGCTCATCGCCGTACTCCACCCGGCGCAGGTCGCGGCGGTAGTCGCGGGTGTTGGTCAGGAAGGTGACGAAGTTGGAGATGCCGACTATGTCCACCGCCGCGCGCAGCCGATCGCTGTAGTGCATGGCGCTGGCCAGCACCATATAGCCGCCGTAGCTGCCGCCGAATACCGCCACCCGTTCGCCGTCCAGGTCCGGCTGGGTGTCTATCCAGTCCAGCAGCGCACCGATATCCCGCACCGAGTCCTCGCGCTGGTAGCCGTTATCCAGCGCCACATAGGTTTTGCCGTAGCCGGCGGAGCCGCGCACATTGGGCGCAATCACGGCGACGCCGAGCTTCTGCAACCACAGCTGGTAGGTGCTGCTGAAATAGGGGCGGTACTGGCCCTCGGGACCGCCGTGAATGGAAATCACCACCGGCACCGGCCCCTCGACACCGCGGGGGCGGTAGACGAAGGCGGGTATCTCGCGCTGCTCGCCGTCGACCTCATCGAAAGTGGGGTAGTGCACCAGCTGCGGCTCGACGAATTTACCGGTATCCAGCCCGCCGACCTCGCTCTCGGTCCAGCGCCGCAGTTCCCCGGCACGCAGCGGGTTGCGGCGCAGCTGCAGGACGAAGGTGTCGGTCGGTGTCCTGGGCGTATTGATGGACAGCGCCAGCCGCTCGCCCTCGCTGTCGAACTCGAGGCCGCCGATCACGCCGATCGGCAGGCTGTCCACCTTGCGGTAGCGGAAGCTGCGCGGGTCGAACAGGTACAACTTGTCGACGCCGTTCTCGTTGACGGTGAAGGCGCCGCGGCGCTTGTCGGTGCTCAGCGCCAGGGCGGTGATATCCCAGGGGATATCCGCGGTGATGACTCGCTCCTCGCCGGAAGCGGACGCCCGGTGGATCAGCTGCGCGAACTCGCCGTTGCGGTCGCTGACATAGAAGACGCCGTCGCGGCTGAAGTCCATGGCGTAGTTGCGCGACTCGCTGTCGCTGTCCCCGGCGATGGGAGTCAATTCACCATTCTGCAGGTCGAGCAGGTGCACCAGCGAATTGGTGGACGAGATGTACTGCTGCACCAGCAGCTGGCGGTTGTCGGCGCTGAAGGCCGCGGGGCCCCACCAGCTGCCGTCCGGCGATTCCAGTGCCAGGGTGCTGCTGTGGCCGCTGGCGGAGAAGCGGGTTATCCATAGGTCGTTGGACCTGCCGTTGCGGCGGGTGCTCTGGTAGGCGAGGGCGCTGCCGTCATCGCTCCAGGCCATGGCGCCGTTGCGGGATTCGCCGTCGGTGATCATGCGGCTGGCGCCGGTGGCGGGGTCGAACAGGAAAATCTGCGTGTCCTCGCTACCGCCGGCATCCATGGTGAAGGCCACATCGGAGAAGTTCGGCCGCGGACTGATCTGGCCCACCGGCTCGCGGAAGTAGGTCAGCTGCTGGCGCGCGCCGCCGGGCCTGTCGACCCGGTGCAGCTGGTTGACTTCGCCGAATCGGGTGGAGATATAGAGTCCATCCTCTCCTTCGACCCAGCCCTGGAACGCCGCCGAGCGCACATTCTGGTAGCGGTTGAGGTCCTCGGCGAGCGACTCGGGTATCGCCGGAATATCCTCCATGACCAGGTTACCGTTGTTGAGGGTGCGGCTCTCCACCGCGGCGAGTGACAGGCTGGCGGCGCCCATTCCGAGGGCGAGTGCCAGCCAGCTGAGGGGTCTGGACTTGTTCATCTGCGTTCCTTGTTATTGTGATGCGCGACCTCATAGTAAAAGTCGCCGGCGATAGCGCCAACGGTTTGCGGCGAGTGGTGCTGCGGTCGGGGCAAAAGGCCGCCAGATTTTTATTTGATCGCGGCCGCGTCCATAATCTGGTCGAAACAATCAGCGCACAGTCTGCGCACAACCGCAGAGGTAGTAGTGACAGAACCCAAGATGGTATTTATCGGCGGCGCCGGCAATATGGCCGGCGCGGTGATCGGCGGCCTGGTGGCGAGCGGCTATCCGGCGGACAGGATTGTCGCCACCGGGCGCGACCACAAAAAGCTAGCGGATTTCGCCGCGCGCACCGGTGTGCAGGTGAGCACCGACAACGCCGCCGCACTGGCCGATGCCGATGTGCTGGTGCTGTCGGTCAAGCCACAGGGGATGAAGGCGCTGTGCGAATCCCTGGCTGGCATAGTGAGCGATCGCAAACCCCTGGTAATCACCCTGGCCGCGGGTATTCCGCTGTCCGCCTACCAGCGCTGGCTCGGTGCCGGCGTGCCGATAGTGCGCGCCATGCCCAATACCCCGGCACTGGTCGGCACCGGCGTGACCGGCCTCTATGCCGGCGAGGGTGTCAGCGATGCACAGAGGCAGATTGCCACACAGATGGCGGAGGCGGTGGGGATCGCTCTCTGGGTCGAGGAAGAGACCGGTATCGATCGCGTGATCGCCGTATCCGGTTCGGGTCCCGCCTACTATTTCCAGTTTATGGAGTCGATGATCGACGCGGCAGTGAAGGCCGGCATGGCGCGCGCCGACGCCGAGCGACTCACCTTGCAAACCGCCCTGGGGGCGGCGAAACTGGCTGCAGCCAGTGATGTGGATGTGGCGCAGTTGAAGCGCAATGTCATGTCCCCGAACGGCACCACCGAGCGCGCGATAAGGCGTTTCCAGAGCGGCGGCCTGCCGCAACTGGTGGAGCAGGCCATGCGCGACTGCGCCGAGCGCGCCGCCGAGATGGCGCGGGAGCTGGACCAATAATTCGCGCGATGCCAGTGGCACCGCAGACCTGTCACCCCAAAGGGAATTTCAATGGTAAACACCTTCAGCAATATCGGCGTCTTCCTGCTGGCCACCCTGGGCATCCTGTTCCTGTTTGCGGTGCTGATGCGCTTCCTGCTGCAGCTGGCGCGGGCGGATTTCTACAACCCCATTTCCCAGGGCATCGTAAAGGTCACCAACCCGCTGCTATTGCCGCTGCGCAAGGTGATTCCGGGCCTGTTCGGTATCGACATGGCGTCGCTGGTATTGGCGCTGCTGGTGGGTGTAGTGATGATTATCGGCTGTGGCCTGCTCGCCGGTGCCGGCCTGATCAATCCGCTCAGTGCGCTGCTGTGGTCGCTGATCGGTTGCACCATGACGGTGATCGCGGTGGTGTTCGTCGGCATGCTGATCTCCATTATCTTCAGCTGGATAGCGCCCCACAGCAGCCACCCGGCACTACTGCTGTTGCGCCAGCTGCTGGAGCCTTTCTGCGCGCCGGTGCGCAAGCTGATACCGCCGCTGGGTATGATCGATATCAGCCCCATCTTCGTGTTTATCCTGCTGACGGTGGCGGACAAGTTGCTGTTCGGCTTCGCGCAGATGGCCAATATGCCCTCTTTCGTCTACAGCCTCTTCTGGCATATCCCCGGCTTCTGATTCCCCCGCTTCCCGCGTACTGGGTCGCACTTTGTGCGGCCCAGACCTTCTATAATCCCCGCCATTGGCCGACAATAATCGGCTCAAAATTCGCGTGCAGTAGATAAAAAGAACATCAATTACATGGAAGACGCCATCTTGCGCCAGCATATCGCCGACTACGACCGCTGGAAAAAGGCCCTGGATCGCCAGTTTGCCAGCTTCAACAACTGGCTTCGGGAGCATTTTCCCAATTCCGCCGGCGCGCGCCAGGTTGTACAGCAGGCCCGCGCCCTGCTCGCCGAGGACCAGTTCACCCTGGCTTTGGTGGGTGAGTTCTCCCGCGGCAAGACAGAATTGATCAACGCGCTGCTGTCGCACACCTACGGCAAGCGGCTGCTGCCGTCCAAGCCCGGGCGCACCACCATGTGCCCGACCGAGATCTTCAGCGACGGCGGCGAGCAGGCCAGCCTGCGCCTGCTGCCGATCGAGACCCTGGCCACCAACACCAGCCTGGAGAGTTTCCGCCGCATACCGCAGAAGTGGGTGACCCACGAATTCGATGCCGAGGACGCCGAGGCCACCCGCGAGGCCCTGATAAGGGTGGCGGCGAGCAAATCGGTGACGCCGGAAGAGGCGGCGCGCTACGGCTTCGATCGCCGTCACCTGGACGGCAAGGGCAAGCTGGTGGAAATCCCGGCCTGGCGCTATGCGCTTATCTGCCTGCCGCACCCGCTGCTGTCCCAGGGGCTGCGCATTATCGATACCCCCGGGTTGAATGCCCTCGGCAACGAACCGGAGCTGACCCTCAGCACCCTGCCCGGTGCCCAGGCGGTGGCCTTCCTGCTGGCTGCCGACGCCGGTGTCAGCGGTACCGACCTGAACATGTGGGAGACGCACCTGGTGCCGTTGCGCGAACACCGCGGCACCGCGGTGATGGCGCTGCTGAACAAGATCGACACCCTCTGGGACGATCCGGAAGAGGACGCCGGTATGCTGCTGCGGCGCATGCGCGCCCAGGTGAGCAAGCTCCTCGATCTGCCGCAGGAGAACGTGGTGGGGGTGTCGGCCAAGAAGGCGCTGCTGGCGCGCCAGCAGCAGGATCCGGAACTGCTGCAGATGAGCCGCTTCGCCGAATTCGAAAAGCTGCTGGTACAGCGCCTGATGGAACACCGCCAGAAGGTGGCGGAGCACCGCTCCCTGCACCAGGCGCTGACCCTGATGGCGGATACCCGCGACCTGCTCAAGCGGCGCCTGAACAGCGGCCGCGCCGCCCTGACCCACCTGCAGCGCAAGGGCGCCACCAGTTCCGAGCAGCTGAACGAGCTGGCGCAGCTGCAGCAGACGGTGCGTGAGCAGCACAAGCTGTGTCACCAGGAGCTGCTGACCCTGAAATCCAGCCAGCGCATGCTGGCCCGCCAGCGCGCCTCCCTGCTGGCACCGGTTTCCAGCCAGCAGTTGCAACTGCTGATCGACGACACCAGCCGCGCCCTGCACGAGCGCTGGACGCCGCTGGGCCTGGCCAAGGCCATCGACGGTTTTATGGACGGGGTGGACCACCAGATGGAAAACCTCAAGCGCGAGGTGGATCAGGCCAATCGCCTGCTGGATGCCATCTTCGAGCGCTCCAGTCTCGGCAGCCAGGAGGCCCACGAGCAGTACTTCAATATCCACAGCTTCCGCGTCGCCCTGCGGGGCCTGCACCGCCAGGCGGCGCAGCTGCGCCGCTCACCGCAGCTGTTGCTGGCGCGGCGCAACCGCCTTACCGAGCGCTTTGTCGCCACCCTCGCCAACGAGGTGGGGCGCCTCTACAGCCAGATGATCTCCGCCGCCGACGGCTGGCTGGATCAGGCGCTGGAGCCGCTGAAGCAGCATGTGCAGTACCAGAAACACCTGCTGAACCGGCACCTGATCAAGCTTACCGAGCTGAAGCAGAAGACCCAGAGCAAGCGCACCGACCTGCGCGCGCTGGAAGAGGAGATACTGCGCAACGACAGCGCCCTGGCCTCGCTCGAGGAGCTGCTGCGCCAGAGCAGCTCCGCGCCGCAGCCGGTGGCGCCGGCGCCGCGGGCCGACAATGTCACGCCGCTGAAGAAGGCCCCGGCGTAGTACCGAAACCCGGTATGGCGGAGCTGCGGCTCCGCTCGCCCGGCGCCCGTCCATTTGTATTCCGCCTCCCCGCTCCCGTAAACTTGCCCGTCTTCCATCCGTTTACGGCCCTTTGATCCGGAAATCACGACTGCCTTGTCCACGGTAAAAGTTTCATCACCATCCGCACGCGGCACTACCGAGTCCGGCTCCGTCGGCATCGTTGTGCCGCAGAGTCACGTTTTTGCCGAGCCGCTGCCCCTCGCCTGTGGGCGCACGCTCAAGGACTACACCCTGGTCTACGAGACCTACGGCGCATTGAATGCGGACAGGAGCAATGCGGTACTCATCTGCCACGCGCTGTCCGGGCACCACCACGCCGCCGGCCGCCACAGACCCGAGGACAAGCGTCCCGGCTGGTGGGACAACTACATAGGTCCCGGTAAACCGATCGATACCGATAAATTCTTCGTGGTGTCGCTGAACAATCTGGGTGGCTGCCACGGTTCCACCGGCCCGGCCTCGATCAACCCGGCAACCGGTAAGCCCTGGGGACCGGATTTTCCGCCGCTGCGCGCGCGGGACTGGGTACACAGCCAGGCGCGCCTGGCGGACCTGCTCGGCATAGATCAGTGGGCCGCAGTGGTGGGCGGCAGTCTCGGTGGTATGCAGGCGATGCGCTGGGCGCTGGAATACCCGGAGCGATTGCGCCACTGCGTGGTGATCGCCTCGGCGATGAAGCTGACCGCGCAGAACATCGCCTTCAACGAGACGGCCCGCAAGGCGATCACCTCGGACCCGGACTTCTGCGGCGGCCGCTACCTGGAGCAAGAGCGGCTGCCGCGCCGCGGCCTGGCGGTGGCGCGTATGATCGGGCATATCACCTATCTGTCCGACGACGGCCTGGGCAAGAAATTCGGCCGCGAGCTGCGCTCGGGCACTTTCAGCCTCGGAACCGACGAAGAGGTGGAGTTCCAGGTGCAGAGCTACCTGCGCTACCAGGGCGATAGCTTCTCCGGCAGCTTCGATCCCAATACCTATATCCTGATGACCCGCGCACTGGACTACTTCGACCTGGCGCGGGAATACGGCGACGACCCGGTAGCGGCCTTCTCCCACGCCCGCTGCCGCTTTCTGCTGGTCTCCTTCACCTCCGACTGGCGCTTCGCTCCGGAGAGATCCCGCGAGATCGCCGACGCGCTGATGCACGCCAATGTGCCGGTCAGCTACGCAGAAATAGAGTCCGCCATGGGGCACGACGCCTTCCTGCTGCCCAACGAGCGCTACCAGCGGGTGTTCACCGCCTATATGAATGGCGTGGCCGCGGAAACAGGTCGGGAGGTGAACTGATGCGTATAGACCTGGATGTGATCCAGAACTGGATAGCGCCGGAATCCCGCGTGCTAGACCTTGGCTGCGGCGACGGCGAACTGCTGCAGCAGCTGGGCAGAAACAAGCGCATCAGCGGTTACGGCCTGGAGATAGACCCGGCGCAGATAGAGCGCTGCCTGGAGCGCGGCGTCAGCGTGGTGGAGCAGAACCTGGACGCCGGCCTGGGCAACTTCGCCGATGGCAGTTTCGATACCGTGGTCATGACCCAGGCGCTGCAGACACTGCGCCAGCCGCACCTGGTGGTGCGGGAAATGCTGCGGGTGGGGCGCGAGTGCATCATCACCTTCCCCAACTTCGGCCAGTGGAAGGCGCGCTGGCACCTGGCATTCTCCGGGCGCATGCCGGTATCGGATTTATTACCTTATGAGTGGTACGACACGCCCAATATTCACTTTTGTACTTTTCGCGATTTTGAAATCCTCTGTCGTGAGAACAACTGGACTATCCTGCACCGCCAGGTAGTATCCGAGACCAGGATTGGCGCGGCATTCAAGGATTTTCTGCCCAATCTGTGCGGCGAGACGGCGATCTACCACCTGACTCGCTAAACTAAAAAAGCACATGCAAAAAGGCGCCAGCCGGACTTCAGTAAAGCCGCTGTGCAGCCGCATACGGGAGGTCAACCGTGAAACGCATCCTAGCCGCAGCCGCCGCAGTGGCGCTGCTCTTCTGGGCTGCCAGCGCCGCCGCGCAGGAAGCCAAGATCATCAAGAGTCACGAGGACTTCGGCGATTACCGTGTGATCTACTCGGTATTCAACAGCGAGTTCATCAAACCGGAAATCGCACAGAATTATCAACTGGTGCGCGCCAAGGACCGGGTGTTTGTCAATGTGTCGGTGGTGGAAAAGGCGGGCGGCAAGCACGGCCTGAGTTCGGAATTGTCCGGTACCGCCACCAACCTGATCCAGCAGTCGCGGCCGCTGAAGTTCATGGAGATCCGAGAGGGCGATGCCGTCTACTACCTGGCCCCGCTGCGGTTCGAGGACGAGGAGACGCTCACCTTCAATATCGACGTGAAACTGCCCAATGGCAGATCCGAAACCATCAATTTCCGCCGCAAGCTGGAAAAGTAATTCACCGGGCCGCGGCCATTGAATGATGAGAGCGGGCGCGCAGCGCTCGCTTTTTATTTGTCTGACCCGAAAAAGAAATCGATCGTGAAAAAAATCGTATTGGCCAGCGGCAATGCAGGCAAGCTCCGGGAGTTCTCGCAACTGTTTGCCGGCTGGGATATCCAGGTGCTGCCCCAGTCGGAATTCGATGTGCCGGGCGCGGAGGAGACGGGGCTCAGCTTTATCGAGAACGCGCTGATCAAGGCGCGCCACGCCAGTCGCATCAGCGGCCTGCCGGCGCTGGCGGACGACTCCGGCCTGGCCGTGGATGCACTCGGCGGCGCGCCGGGCATCTATTCCGCCCGTTACGCCGGCCCCGGAGCCACCGATGCGGAAAACAACCGCAAGCTGCTCGAAGCCCTGGCTGAGGTGCCGGACGAGCGGCGCAACGCCAGCTTTCACTGTGCACTGGCCTTCGTGCGCCGGCACGACGATCCGGTGCCGCTGGTATGCAGCGCCCTGTGGCGCGGGCGCATACTGCGCGAGGCCGCCGGCGAGCAGGGTTTCGGCTACGACCCGCTGTTCTTCGTCGAGTCCCAGGGCATGACTTCGGCGCAGCTGTCGCGGGAGCTGAAGAACCGTCTCAGCCACCGCGCTCTGGCGGTACAGCAGTTTGAGGCGCTTTGGCGTGAAACTATGGGCGGCAGTGATCTTGTCTGACGCCCCGCAATTGCAGCTGCCGCCGCTCAGTCTCTATGTGCATATCCCCTGGTGTGTGCGCAAGTGCCCCTACTGCGACTTCAACTCCCACTCCGTAACCCACACTAGCGGTGCCGATGCCCACCAGGCGGCGGGACCCGACTCATCCGGTTACGGGCTGCCGGAGGTGGAGTATGTGGCGCAGTTGCGCCGCGACCTGGGCAGTCAGCTGCCCTGGGTGCAGGGGCGCAGGCTGCAGTCGATTTTTTTCGGCGGCGGCACGCCGAGCCTGTTCTCGCCGGCAGCCATTGGCGCGATTCTGCAGATGGCGGAAGAGCTGGTCGGTTTTGCCCCGGATATCGAGATCACGCTGGAGGCCAATCCGGGAACCTTCGAGCAGGAAAAGTTTTCCGGCTATCGCGCCGCGGGGATCAACCGTCTGTCCATCGGCGTGCAGAGTTTCGACCCGCGACAACTGCAGAACCTGGGGCGCATACACAGCGGCGAAGAGGCCGCCGGCGCACTGGCAATGGCGCGCCGCGCCGGCTTTGACAATATCAACCTGGACCTGATGCACGGCCTACCGGAGCAGACTGAGGCGGCGGCGCTGGAAGACCTGCGGCGCGCCGTGTTCCTCGAGCCGGAGCATATCTCCTGGTACCAGCTCACCATAGAGCCGAACACCGCTTTCTACAGCGCGCCGCCGGTTACGCCCGGCTCGGCCCTGATTGCCAGCATGCAGGGCAGCGGGCGCGATTACCTGGCGTCCTGTGGTTACGCCCGCTACGAAGTGTCCGCCTATAGCGGCGCCGGCCTGGAGTCGCGCCACAATATCAACTACTGGTCCTTCGGCGACTACCTGGGTATAGGCGCCGGCGCCCACGGCAAGGTGACCCTGCCCGCGGAAGGCCGCATAGTGCGCAGCCGCCGCACCCGTGCGCCACGCCACTACTTAGGTGCGGATGCGATAGCGCGCGACGACCTGATTCACAGTGTGCTGGCGCTTCCCCACTGCGACGATATAGAGCCCGAGGAGCTGCCGCTGGAGTTCCTGATGAACGCGCTGCGCCTGGTGGACGGCGTACCGCTGGAGAGCTTCCGCCGCTACACCGGGTCGTCACCGGCAGTACTGCAGCAACAGTGGCCGGCGCTGGAGGCGATGGAGCTGGTGCAGCCGCTGGCGCAGCGCATCGCCGCCAGCGAATTCGGCTTTGACTATCTTGATGAGATTCTGCAGCGCTTCCTGGAGCAGCCCTGAACGGAGCCCGACCCGAGGAGCGGATTTCCCGGCGGGGAGGCCGCGGGCGCTCTTGATGAGATTCTGCAGAGGTTTCTGGAACAGCCGTGGGGGGGGCTTGAAAGCCTGTGGCGCCGGCCCCATCTACCGGAAAACGCCTTGCGGCCGGGGACTGGCTGTCCTTATTATGTCGCGCAATGCCGGCCGACCCTCGAGACCTGCCGGCAAACCAAGATGACCAGAGAACAGGAAAGCAATATGAGCGAGATCGTCAACGTAACTGACGCCGAGTTTGAAGCCGAGGTTTTGAAGGCTGAGGGCCCGGTACTGGTGGATTTCTGGGCCCAGTGGTGCGGTCCCTGCAAGATGATCGCTCCGGTTCTGGAAGACCTGGCGGGCCACTACGGCGACAAGCTGAAGATCGTCAAGGTGGACGTGGATGCCAACAAGGAGTCCCCGGCCAAGTACAATGTGCGCGGTATTCCCACCCTGCTGCTGTTCAAGGGCGGCAATGTGGAAGGCACCAAGGTCGGCGCCCTGTCCCGGGCCCAGCTGACCGAGTTTATCGACAGCCAGCTGTAATGCCGGCAAATCCATCCTGCAGGGGGTCGAATTCCCTTTGCAGGATGGAAAACAGCCGTTATACTGCCAAGTAATCTTGAAATTACTCAGACGAGTCGGGCTAACCACTGACGACGAGCTGACAAAGACGCCCCTCCGCACGGTCTCTGACCATCCCCGGCGCGCAAACTCCTCGAGCTGAACTTATCCGTATCGAACACTGCTCGAATTGTTTTCGATACAGAGCAGATTATGAGTTCCCTTGAGCTTTCGCGCGGCCGACAGGAAATGGCACAGCAGTGTTGTGGGGCAGAAACGGGCAAATACCCAAACTCCGATCCCTCCTCAATATTCCCGGCGCGTCCGCGCCAATTGACAACAGAAACCTTAATAAAGCAATTGGTATGAATCTTTCCGAATTAAAAACCAAACCCATTGAAGAACTGATAGAAATAGCCAAAGGCATGGGCCTTGAGAACCTGGCCCGCTCGCGTAAGCAGGATATTATTTTCAATATCCTCAAGCGCCACGCCAAAAGCGGTGAGGATATCTACGGCGATGGTGTGCTGGAAATTCTTCAGGATGGTTTTGGTTTTTTGCGCTCCGCAGATTCCTCCTACCTGGCAGGCCCGGATGATATCTACGTATCACCGAGCCAGATTCGCCGCTTCAACCTGCGTACCGGCGACTCTATTGCCGGCAAGATACGCCCGCCAAAAGAGGGAGAGCGCTACTTCGCGTTGCTGAAGGTTAGTGAAATCAATTTCGACAAGCCGGAAAACGCCCGCAACAAAATCCTGTTCGAAAACCTCACCCCGCTGTTCCCCAACGATCGCCTGACGCTCGAATGCGGCAACGGTTCCTCCGAGGACCTGATCGGCCGCATCATCGACCTGGTGGCGCCGATCGGCAAGGGGCAGCGCGGCTTGATCGTGGCGCCGCCGAAAGCCGGTAAAACCATCATGTTGCAGAACATGGCCCAGGCCATCACCCGCAACAGCCCGGAGTGCCACCTGATCGTGCTGCTGATCGATGAGCGCCCGGAAGAAGTGACCGAGATGCAGCGCTCCGTGCGCGGCGAAGTGGTCGCCTCCACCTTCGACGAACCGCCGGCGCGCCATGTACAGGTAGCCGAGATGGTGATCGAGAAGGCCAAGCGCCTGGTTGAACACAAGAAGGACGTGGTGATCCTGCTCGACTCCATCACCCGTCTGGCGCGCGCCTACAACACCACCGTGCCCAGCTCCGGCAAGGTACTGACCGGCGGTGTGGACGCCCACGCCCTGGAGCGTCCCAAGCGCTTCTTCGGCGCCGCGCGTAATATCGAGGAGGGCGGCAGCCTGTCGATCATCGCCACCGCCCTGGTCGACACCGGCTCCAAGATGGACGAGGTGATTTTCGAGGAGTTCAAGGGCACCGGTAATATGGAGCTGCAACTGGATCGCAAGATTGCCGAGAAGCGGGTCTACCCGGCCATCAATGTGCGCCGCTCCGGCACCCGCCGCGAGGAGCTGCTCATGCCGGAAGGCGAGCTGCAGCGGGTGTGGATACTGCGCAAGCTGTTGCACGATATGGAAGACCTGGCCGCGACCGAGTTCCTGATCGACAAGCTGAAGGACTTCAAGACCAACGACGAGTTCTTCCTGTCCATGAAACGGAAATAATCATCGTTTATAACCGGCGCCAAATAATGGCGCCGGTTTTGTATCGGGAAATGAATAAGGCGATTTTTTGCGCCGAATTCAGTTGAAAAGGCGCGCCGTAAGGCATATAAAGTCCCACATTGTGGCGCTGATCAGGTACTGAACGAAGCGGCGCCCGACCGAATTGGCCCAGGGTATACCCGTCGAAGGGCCAATCTCAGATGGATGATCTGGTGGAGCTGGTTATCCATTTGTGACTGCACGACAGCCCACATACTCTAGTGAGAACTTTTTGTGAATATCTATATTGGAAATCTGGCCTACGGCGTTACCTCTGATGACCTGCACGAAGCTTTTGGTGCATTCGGAGAAATCTCTCGGGCTACCGTAATTACCGACCGTGAGACTGGCCGTTCTAAGGGCTTCGGTTTCGTAGAAATGCCCAATGACGACGAAGCGCGCAAAGCGATCGAAGAAATGAATGATCAGCCGCTGTCTGGCCGTAACATCCGTGTTAACGAAGCCAAGCCGCGCGAAGATCGTCCGCGTCGTCCCCGCTTCTAAGCTGATTACAGCTTAAAAATTTCGCGACCCGCAGCTTCCGCTGCGGGCCGTTTTAAAGCCTCCCCCTCTCTCAGCATCCTGTTTTCCCAGGGCGCCATTCCCCATTTTGTCCCCACTGTTTTACACTGCGCACTGATTCATTCCCTGTGCCCGGTACTGCATGAAATACAAAGACCTGCGCGACTTTATCAAGCTGCTGGAAAAGCGCGGCCTGCTCAAACGCATCCAACACCCCGTAGACCCCCGACTCGAAATGACGGAAATTGCCGACCGCGTGCTGCGCGCCGGGGGGCCGGCGTTGCTATTCGAAAACCCGGTGGGCTTTGACACGCCGGTACTCGCCAACCTGTTCGGTACCCCGGAGCGCGTGGCCCTGGGCATGGGCCGTGAGAGCGTCAGTGAACTGCGGGAGGTGGGCGAGCTGCTCGCCTTCCTGAAGGAACCGCAGCCACCGGAGAACCTGCGCGACGCCTGGGAGAAGCTGCCGGTATTCAAACAGGTACTGAATATGGGCCCCAAGGTGGTGAAGAATGCCCCCTGTCAGCAGGAGGTACTGAGCGGCGACCAGGTGGACCTGACCAGGTTGCCGATCCAGACCTGCTGGCCCGGCGATGCCGCGCCCCTGGTCACCTGGCCCCTGGTGATCACCCGCGGCCCGGAGAAGAAGCGCCAGAACCTGGGTATCTACCGTATGCAGCTGCTGGGTAAAAACCGGCTGATCATGCGCTGGCTGTCGCACCGCGGCGGCGCGCTGGATTTCCGCGACTGGTGCAAACGCAATCCCGGTCAGCCGTATCCGGTAGCCGTTGCCCTGGGCGCCGACCCCGCCACCATACTCGGCGCTGTCACACCGGTGCCGGACACCCTGTCCGAGTACGCCTTCGCCGGTTTGCTGCGCGGTGACAAGACCGAGGTGGTCAACGCGACACTGAGCGACCTGCAGGTGCCGGCCAGTGCCGAGTATGTACTGGAGGGGTTCATCCACCCGGACGATATGGCCGACGAGGGTCCCTATGGCGATCACACCGGTTACTACAACGAGGTGGACCGCTTCCCGGTTTTCACGGTGGAAAAGATCACCCACCGCAAGGACCCCATCTACCACAGCACCTACACCGGTCGCCCGCCGGACGAGCCGGCAGTCCTGGGAGAGGCCCTGAATGAGGTCTTCGTGCCGATACTGCAAAAGCAGTTTCCGGAAATCGTCGACTTCTACCTGCCGCCTGAGGGCTGTTCCTATCGCCTCGCCGTGGTCACCATGAAGAAGCAGTATCCCGGTCACGCCAAACGCGTGATGATGGGGGTCTGGTCCTTCCTGCGCCAGTTTATGTACACGAAGTTCGTCATTGTCACCGACGACGACGTCGACGCCCGTGACTGGAAGGATGTCATCTGGGCCATGACCACGCGCATGGACCCGGCCCGCGACACGGTGATGGTGGAAAATACACCCATCGACTACCTCGACTTCGCCTCGCCGGTCTCCGGACTCGGCTCCAAGATCGGTTTCGATGCCACCAATAAATGGGAGGGGGAAACCAGCCGGGAGTGGGGTGAGCCGATCGAACGGGATCCAGAGGTAGTGAAAAGGGTCGATGACATCTGGTCCAAGCTCGGCCTGTAAGGCAAAAAATACAAGCGAAGATCTCAGGGGGGAGAAAATGCGAGTTATCAAAACCATGCGCCCCGGAGAATGGAGCGCACAGCGATTTCAGTGACGCTAAGGGGAAAGACTCTGTGCCTTACGCTACCGCCAGTCCGACTGTGGCAGCAAGGCCCTGACCACAATTGAGATCATCGTCGACGAGCGCGAGAGAGCCCCGGCGTACACCAACACCAATGCCTTCAACGCCCACCGACGCGCCGAGCCGGTTGCACTGCGCATAGCCTGCGAAGAACAAGACCTGCGCCGGCTCATCAAAATCTCCAGGGGGCGTGTCAAGGTCCAGGGACAGCGGCGGTTACTATGCTTGGTGCACAACATCGAGAAGTTGGTGAATTAGGGGGCGATTCATTGAGTCCGCTGGGATATCCACAAAGTCACTCGTTCAGATGGATGGTGTGAGTGATTATGCAAAAGGATTGTACTCAAATCGTGGTCATCGATAATTTGAAGAATGGCTGTAGAACGCGATAGCCCTGAATCTGTTTTTCTACAGCCTCGTTATGCATTGCAAATTGGAGAAATAAATGTCAGTGGAGTTGTTTCTTTCCTGTAATAGAAACTGCTCGGTTAACCTTGAAACCTTTAACCACCGACGATTCGGAAAGCCGATTGAAAATATTCTCTGACCCGGAGGTTATGAGGTACTGGAATACAGCACCCTGGGTGGGAACTCAAGATGCCCGTGATTTCGCGAATGACAGCAACAATTCGATGCTGCGTAAGGAGTCCCTTGTCCTCGGCGTATATCTCAGCTCCATAGGTGAGCTGGCTGGCAAGTGCATGCTATTCGACCATGACGAAGAATCCAAACGTGCCGAGATCGGATTTGGCCTGGATCGGCGCTGTTGGGCCAAAGGTTATATTAGTGAAGCAGGGGAAGGATTAATTCAATATGGATTCAATTCATTGGGGCTCCGTCGAGTTGAGGCTGAGAGTGATCCTGATAATCAGGCCTCAGCGAGATCACTGGAAAAACTCGGGTTCTATCAAAAGGGACTTTTACGGCAGCGATGGGAAATCAATGGCAATGTCACTGATTCTGCGCTTTACAGAAGGTTGGCTATCGACCCTTCACCACAGCATAAACGTGCAATGCACGCGACAAGCACGTGATTGCGACCTAATATATCTCGCTAGTCAGTAAAGGAGCTTTCAGTGAGGAGATTTCTCTATAGGTTTGTTGCCGGGTTATCTGCGATGGTGACACTTTTCATTTTTCTCCTAGGACCAATGTATTTGTTTCGCATTTATCATGGTATAGGACTAGATGCTAAAGGCCCTGATGGCGAGATCTGGTATCTAGTAGTTGGTGGTGGAATAGGTGCAGGAATGGCAAGGCTGGTTCACCATTGGCTTTTTTGTTCTATTGGTGGCTATAGCGAATACCAGGAAAGCAAAGCCTGGGGCCGTGAGAATTAAGCGCATACGAGAGAAAGGCAGTTTCCCAACTGCTCAGTTTCATAATGTTATAACAGGAGTAAAAATTGATTAAGAAAATTTTGTGTGTGATAGCAATAAGCCTGAGTAGTTTATCTTGCTCCCAGGCTGGCGCGGAAAAGACTGCACCGGGAGAGGGAACTGTCACTGTAACCATCGTCGGCAGTGCAGAGTCTCCAGATCCGGTCCTGGAGCGGGTTTTCGAGCTAGAGCGGAAAGGCGTGCTTAAGGACGTCATTGTAATGGAGTCATTTCCAGTTCAAATTCGGCTCACCGGGCCGGTTGACATCATAAAGGAACTGGAGTCGATTCCACGTATACACTCATCACAATAAGAAACCCGATGATTTGCACATAGAAAGCGACTGTGCCTTCCCGCTGTAAAGGGTCGGAGCAGTCCATGAAGAGATGCTTACCAATATGCAAATTTCGACCAAAAGGTTCCTCCTGCGATACTTCGAAGACGCGGAGGTGTCTGCCTTTGTAGCCTATCATGCAGACCCTCGTTCCCACGAATTCTATGGGATAGAGCATCGGGATCCTGAGCATGCGCGGAAGCTGCTGAAATTATTTAAAGACTGGGCCGAAGAGGTGCCCAGGCTGAACTACCAGCTGGCGATTATTCGGCGTGACGTTACTCAGCCGCTGATCGGTTGCTGCGGCCTGCGTACTGGAGAGTCGGAGCCGGGTAGGGCGGAATTGGGTATCGAGTTGGCGCCGGATTTCTGGGGCCGATATCGGTATGCGCTTGAGATAATACAGGCGCTGGTGGAGTTCGGCTTTAATAAGTTGGGACTGCGGGAAATTTACGGCGGTACTGTCAGTGAAAACAGACGCATAGCGCGGCTGGCGGAATCCCTCGGCGCAACGGCGGAGGTCAAGCCGGGCCCGGCGTGGATGGTCGAGCGCGGCTGGTATCAGGTGGAGTGGCGGATCAGCCGGGCGCAGTGGCGCGCCCCGCAACTGTCAGCGGGCCGCTGATCATATCGAAACGTTGCGGAAAGCGCTCAATCGATTGATTGGACAATTTCCGCTCGATAAAGGTGTTACCAGGCTCCGCCTCTGGAGCTAGATGCGCGGTGCCGTCCCAAGAACTGCAGAAAGGTCGGTTATGGAGGTCAGGCCCCGGCGCCCAGCAGCGGGCGCTCCTGGCCGGGCAGCGGTAGCTGCGGCAGGTCGGAGACCGCCTGCATCAGTCCCTCCTCGTAGAGTCTGGCCGCCTGCTCCGTTTCCCCCAGGGCGTGCAGCAGGCGCGCCAGCTCGGCGGAGGTGGCGGGATCCGAGCGCAGCAGCAGGCTCTTCTCGAAATACTGCCGGGCCCGACCCCAGAGTTCATTGCGCAGGCACAGGCGGCCGATACAGGTGAGCAGGTCGGCGTTCTCGCCGTATTCCTTCAGCCAGCCGTCGGCGACGGTGAGTTGGGCTACGGCATCCGCACCGGCGAGGCAGCCGTAGAGCCTGGCCATATCGGCGCGCCACTCGCGGTTGAGCAGCCAGCGCAGTTGCTTCTCCGCTTCCACGTCGTCGCCTATCTGGTGCAACTGTTGCGCGTAGAGGCTGCGCAGTTCCATATTGCGCTGCCAGCGGCCGCTGAGTCCCTGCCAGGTCTCGCGCAGCTTTTCCCTGTCACGGCGGTTGGTGGCGTCCACCAGCTGGTGCTGGTAGACCTCCAGTTCCAGTTGCTGCAGTTCTTCCTCGCGCATATTGGCGTGCTTCTCGAGTTCCGGCAGCAGTTCGCGCAGGCCGTTCCACTCGCCCAGCCGGTAGTAGGCCTGTCGCAACAGTTGCAGCAGGGCGGGGTGCCTGGGCTCCAGCTGCTTGGCCCGCTCGAGGCTGGCGATGCACTGCTCGTAGCGCTTGTCCAGCAGCTGCATGCGCGCCTGGCTGAGGGCAACGGCGAGGCGGGTGTCGTCGCCGCAGGCCTCGGCCTTGGCCAGCAGTTCATTGGCCTCGTCGCGGTAGCCCAGCTCGAAGGCACTGCGCGCGGCGGCGAGGTAGTTGATCAGCGGTGCCTCGGAGCGCGGGGCACTCTTCAGCAGCTGGCGGCGCGCGCGGGCCCAGTTGCCCTCCATAAATTCAACCAGGCCGTTGGTCAGGCGGCGGCGCGCGACCCGCTGGCGACCGAAGCGAATGCGGCTGACGCTGCCGCCGATACCGCGCAGCAGGCTGCGCCCCAGCAGAATGATAAAGAAGAGCGCCAGCAGGCCCAGCAGCAGTGCGATGACCGCAACCCAGAGGTTCACTTCGATGTTCTTGCCGACTTCGCCGCCGATCGCAATCAGCAGGTAGCCGGGGTAGCTGCGGATCATTTCCGTGAGGAAGGCGCCGAACAGCAGCAGCGCCAGCGCGGCAAATAGGAAGCGTTTCACTGGGTGTCACCTCCCTGTGCAGAGGTCTTGTGCAGCTGCTCGATATAGTCGTGCAGTGCCCGCTGTGATGCGGCCAGGCTGGGCAGATCGGCTTCGATAGGCTGCTTGCCCAGTGCCTCCAGTTCGCGCAGCAGTACAGCGCGCTGGCGGTTGTCGGCGCCGTATTCCAGCAGCTGTTCGCGCGCGCTTCGCAGTGCATCCTTGTACACGCTACTGTCGCCGCGCAGCAGGGCCAGCTGGGCCTGCTCCATGTTCAGGCGCAGGCCCTGGCGAAAGCGCGCCTCGCTCTGCGGCGACAGCAATACCGGGTCGATGTCGCCGTCGCGCACGCGCACCGAATCGCGCACGAACTGGCTGAAGTTGTGCCAGCTGCGCCGCCAGGCGGGCGTGTCGGCGGTTTCAGTCTGCGTCTTATTCTCCGCCGGGTCACGGGTGGCGAGATCGAACTGCGGCTGGATACTGACGCGTATCAGCTGATCCTCCAGCGCGCCCAGTTGCAGGTAGAGGCCCTCGCGATCGATATTCTCCACCAGTTTCAGCGCGGCGATATCGCGAGCCAGTTGCTGGCGCACGCCGAAGAGATCCGGCATGTCCACCTGGCGCAATATGCCATCCACTTCCTCCAGCAGGCCCAGGGCGGCGCGGCTGTCGCGCTCCAGCATCAGGCGCTGGTTGGCGAGGCGCAGCAGGTAGTCGGCCTCGGCCAACTGCCAGTCGTCGCGGCTGACATTGCCCAGTTCGCCCAGCCTGCTGCCCTGGGCGGCGACACTGCGTTGCAGGGTGGCCAGCTGCTGTTGCATCTGCACCAGGGTGCGGCTCTGCAGTTGTATCTGGTTGCGCAGCGCCTCGTTTGCCTGCTGCAGTGCCATCGTCGTTTCAGTTTCGCCGCTATCGGGCAGCCCCGGCTGTTCGGCCGGGGTGGACGGCGCCGGTGCTTCGGGCTCGACGGCGGTGGTCTCGGTGGCAGCTTCGGCTTCTGTCGGACGGGGATCTGAACCGGATTGGCGATTGGCGGGCAGAAAATCCAGATGTTCGGCCAGCGTATTCTGCAGTTGCGGCCAGTTGAACCAGCCCCAGGCGCCGAGGCCGCCGAGGACCGCGACGAACAACAGCAGCCAGAGCCAGCCCCGGCCGCTCCGGGCACTTTTGCTGTCACCCTTCGTGTGTTTGCCGGCGCCTTTCCCGGTGGACTTTTCCTGCGCGGCCTTGGCGAAGTTACTCTTGGGTTCCGCCTTGTCGGTGACTGTCGGCACCTTGGTTCCCTCCGTTTGCGGATCCTCTTTTGAGGATTGGGCGGCGTCTCTGGATTTGTCGTCAGTCATGGGTGTGGCGGCGCGGAGGTAGAAAATGTCGTCAAATTATAGCGAGTGGCGGCATGCTTTATACGACCTGTGGCGCCCTTTTAAAATTTTTTACTCAGACTGGGCGGAAAATCAATCAACTCGACCCAGCGCTGCCTGCAGTGCTTCCAGCATGGCGGCGTCGCCGGCGTTGCGGGCGGCACTGGCCAGGTCGAAGCCGAGGCTGCGCGCCTGTGCGGCGACGCGCTGACTGGGGCATACGAGCGGTACCTCAAACAGCGCAACGCGGCCGCTGCGGTGAATGCACTGCACCAGGTTGTCCAGTGTCTCGCCGCTGTGCACGCTGATGGCATCCGGCCGCGCCGCGTATTGCGCCAGCCGACCGGCGGCGTGCGCGGGCAGGGCGCGGCGGTAGAGTTCGCAGTATTCGACCCGTGCGCCGCGCGCGCGCAGGGTGTCGCCGATCAGAGTGCGGCCGCCGCTGCCGCGAAAAATCAGGATGCGCTGGTCCGCGACATTCTGAAGTGTCGGCAGGGCCAGCAGTGCCTCGCTGTCCATGGTGTCGGGTGCGCCGTCGCCGCCACCGGCGCATGCTGCTCCCCGCTTTTGCAGCGCCAGTGCGGTGGCTGCGCCTATGGCGTAGTAGCGCGGACCTAATGGCAGCTGTGGCCAGAAGTCCTCGAGCCAGTCGAAGCCCAGCCGCACGGCGTTCTGGGATACGAAGATGGCGTGATCAGTCTGGTCGAAATCGAGAATCTGCCGCTTGATGGCCTGCAGTTGCGGGCCGCTGTCGATCGGCTCTATGGCCAGCATCGGGATGCTGTCCACTTCGGCACCGGCGGCGCACAGCAGGTCACACCAGCCGCGGGACTGGTGCGCGGGGCGGGTGATCAGTATGCGTTTGCCGCGCAGCTCGACTCGCACTGCAGTGCCCTGAGTCAGAGTGCGGCGAGAATCTTGTCGGCGCCGGAGGACAGCAGTTCCTCCGCCAGGGCCGTACCCATGCGCTCGCCGTCCCCGGCCGCACCGCGGCACTCGGCGCGCACCAGGGTGCGGCCGTCGGGGCTGCCGACCAGGCCGCGCAGCCACAGTTCCTCCCCTTCCCCGTTTTCATCAAGGAGCTGTGCGTAGCAGCCGATCGGGATCTGGCAGCCGCCGTTCAGGCGCTTGACCAGCGCCCGCTCTGCCGCCAGGCGCGCGGCAGTGGTGTCGCAGTGCAGGGGTTGCAGCAGTGCTTCCAGATCGCCGTCGCGGCGGCACTCGATACCCACGGCGCCCTGGCCGCCGGCGGGCAGCAGGACTTCCGGGGCGAGGAAGTCGCGGATGCGCTCGCGCATCTCCAGGCGCAGCAGACCGGCGGAGGCGAGCACGATGGCGTCGAAGTCACCGGCATCCAGCTTGGCCAGGCGGGTATTGACGTTGCCACGCAGGAATTTCACTTCGAGGTCCGGGCGGCGCGCCAGTATCTGGCACTGGCGGCGCAGGCTGGAGGTGCCGACTATAGCGCCCTCGGGCAGCTCGTCGAGACTGGCGTAGTGATTGCTCACAAAGGCGTCGCGGGGATCCTCGCGCTCGCAGATCACCGGCAGGTGCAGGCCGTCGGGAAACTCCATCGGCACGTCTTTCATCGAGTGCACGGCGATATCGGCGCGCCCCTCGAGCATGGCCACCTCCAGCTCCTTGACGAACAGGCCCTTGCCGCCGACCTTGGCCAGCGGAATGTCCAGCAACTTGTCGCCGCGGCTGGTGAGCGGCAGCAGCTCGATACGCAGTTCGGGGTGCGTCTGCTGCAGCCGGTCCTTGACGTAGTTGGCCTGCCAGAGGGCGAGGGCGCTCTCGCGGGTGGCGATACGGATATGGGTGATGGACATGCGGCTCGGTCGCTTGGGAAATGGGCGGGAGATTGTAGCAGAGTGGTCAGTGGTTGGTGATGTGGGGGCGGCAACCGTTTGCTAACCACTATGAGCGCGCAGCCAGTCCTCGAGGAAGATGCGCGCGGCGATGGAATCCACCGGATCCTGCGCATAGTTGCCCCGGTGGCCGCGCTCAAATGCCTCTTCCTTGGCGGCGCGGGTGCTGAGGCGCTCATCGACATATTCGACCGGCAGGCCGGTGCGGCCGTGCAGGCGCTGGCCGAACTTGCGTGCGCGGGCGCCGAAGTCGCTCTCGCTGCCGTCCATATTCAGCGGCAGGCCCACCAGCAGGTACTGGGGCCGCCATTCATCAACCAGCTTTTGCACCCTGTCCCAGTCCGGCTTGCCGTCCTTTGCCGGCAGCGGTGTCAGCTCGCGCGCGCTGCCGGTCAGGCTCTGGCCGAAGGCGAGGCCGATGGAACGGGTGCCGAAATCGAAGGCCAGGGCCGTTACCGGTTTGCTCACGCGTGTCCCGCCTGGGAGCCTATTCCCGTGAGGTCTATGCCGTGGCGCGCGGCCGCCTTGTGCCAGCGCTTCTGCCAGGGGGTGGCAAAGAGGATTTCCGGTTCTGCCGGCAGGGTCAGCCAGGCATTTTCCGCCAGCTCCTCTTCCAGTTGTCCCGGCCCCCAGCCGGCGTAACCCAGCGCCAGCAGCACGTCATCCGGGCCGCGGCCGGCGGCGAGGGACTCGAGGATATCCTTGGAGGCGGTGAGGCTGATGTCGCCGTTGATCTCCACCGTGGAGTCGAACTTCATCCCGGTGCCGTGCAGTACAAAGCCCTGTTCCGGCGACATGGGCCCGCCCAGCAATACCGTCTCGTCGCCGCGCAGGCTGGCGTCCTCCAGCGACAGCTGGTCGAAGACTTCCTTCCAGTGCACCTTGCTGGGGGTATTGACGACGATGGCCATGGCGCCCTCGTCGGTATGTTCCACCATAAAGGCGATGGTCTGCTTGAAGCGCGGGTCCTGCATGCCCGGCATGGCCAGCAGGAACTGGCCGCGCAGGCCGCCGTGGGTCAGGTCGCTATCGATACTGGTGTGATTCATAGTGTCAGTCTAGGCAGGCACAAATGCTGATTTTAGCCGCGCTTGGGCAGCTCGCCGGCGGCGGTGGAAAAGCCGGTCATCTCGAAGCGCCAGGTGCGGATGATTTCGAGGCGGTCGGCCTCCTTGCGGATCTCCGCCGGGAAGGGCGCGAACGGCGCGGCCAGGCGCACTATCTGCTGCGCCGCGTCGTCGAGGATTCGCTCGCCGGAGGATTCCAGAATCACCACCTCTTCCACCGCGCCGGTGGGCAATAGTCGCACCATCATGCGCAGGCTGCCGGTGATCTGACGCTGCAGTGCTTCCTCCGGGAAGTTGTCATTGCCCACGGATTCCACCTTTTGCCGCCAGCCGTGCAGGTAGGCGGCGTCTGCCGAGGCCCTGGTGGCCACCGAGGTCAGGCGGCGCACGCGCGGACGTTGGGCGATGGTCTGGCGGATCTTGTCCAGGCGCGCCTGCAGGCTGGCAACTTCGGGGTTGGTCATCGGCAGGTCGCTGGGGGCATCGCCACGCTTCTCGTCGGAGGGTTTGTCTTCGGCCGGCAGCTCCGGTGCCCGCTGCGGGCTGTCACCGATGGTGGTCACCAGCTGGCGGCGCTGGTCTGCCGGCCGCGCGGCCTGCTGCTGCGGCAGTGGGTTGATTTCGCGGATCGCGGTGTCGGCGATCTCGGCTCGGCGATTACTGGACAGCTCCTTCGGTGTATCGGCGGTGCCACTGGCCTGCTGATTGTGCTGGGCCAGGTAGTCGGCGTCCTCTGGTGCCTGTGCCGTGTGGTGCTGAGCCAGAGTCACTTCCAGTGTCGGGGGCGCCTGCCGGCCCTCGGGCGCGGCGAAGGCCACGCCGAAGATCAGCAGGGCGTGGAAGGCGCCGGCGAGAAACAGGGCGAACACAAAGCGTTCTTGCTGGGCGGCCTGGAGTTGCGTGCTGTTGGCGGTCGAATTCATTGTTCGTTATTGGTTACTGCTTTTTATGTTCCGCTCAGCCCGCTCGCTGACTGAGGCCGACCAGTTTACTCTTTTTCTTTCAACCGGTCTGTGATGGCGCTCATCAGCAGGCCGCCAATATCGGTGCCGTAGGCGGCGTCGATTTCGCGCACGCAGGTGGGGCTGGTGACATTGATTTCGGTCAAATAATCGCCGATCACATCCAGGCCGACAAACAGCAGTCCTCTCTCTTTCAGTACCGGCGCCACTTGTTCGACGATCCAGCGGTCGTGATCGGAAAGCGGCCTCGCTTCGCCGCGCCCGCCGGCGGCCAGGTTGCCGCGGGTCTCGCCGGCCTCGGGGATGCGCGCCAGGCAATAGGGCACCGCTTCGCCGTTCACCACCAGTATGCGCTTGTCGCCCTGTTTGATTTCCGGGATGTAGCGCTGGCCCATGATCTGTTTGCGGCCATTGTCGGTAAGCATTTCCAGGATTGCTCCCAGGTTGGCGCCGTCCGGTTTGCAGTGGAAGACGCCGCTGCCCCCCATGCCATCCAGCGGTTTGAAGATGACATCCCTTTGACGTTGGTGGAAGGTCCTCAACATCTGCATGTCCCGGCTGACGATCAGCGGCGGGCAGCACTGGGGAAAACTGGTGGCAAAAATCTTCTCGTTGCAGTCGCGCAGCGCCTGGGGGCTGTTCACCACCAGGGTGCCTTCCCGCTCCGCTGCCTCGAGTATATAGGTGGAGTAGATGTACTCGTTGTCGAACGGCGGGTCCACCCGCATCAGCATTGAGTCGAGGTCGCCCAGTGGCTGTTCCGCAGCCTCTCCCAGCTCAAACCAGTTCTGTGGGTCGTCGAATACCTGCAGCGACCGGCCGCGGCCCATGGCCCGGCCTCCATCCAGGTAGAGGTCGCCCTGTTCGAAATAAAACAATTGAAAGCCGCTGCGCTGTGCGGCCTGTAACAGCGCCAGGGTAGTGTCTTTCTTAAAATGGATATTGGCGATGGGGTCCATCACCACGCCGAGGGAATAACTCATACCGGTATCCGTGCTGGTTGGGAATTGGGATTGGGCGCTGCGGCTCGTCGGGCATACTGCGGCCGGCCTTGTAAATAAGGTAAGAGTTGCCCGCCGCTGGCGCAACCGTTTGCTCACCGACCATTGAGCGCATTCAGGGATAGCGCTGGCGACAAATTGTACGACGGTGTCGCAGGGCTGGCGCGTCCGGTAGATTCACTTGGGGTTCTGTGATAAAAGTTCCTTCTTATGTGCGACCTCAAACAACTGAGGCGTCCAGACCCTGCAAGTGGTTGAACAAAGGGTACTCCCGACAACGCTTCCAGGCGTGCCCGAAAATAAGTAAACAGGGGATTCAATAACACTATGGAGCTTAACTGGGAAAGCCTGACGGTAATGGTGATCGACGATAGCAAGACGATTCGCCGCACCGCCGAGACCCTGCTGCAAAAGGCGGGTTGCACGGTGGTTACCGCCACAGATGGTTTCGATGCGCTGGCGAAAATTGCCGACTCCCGTCCGGATATCATTTTCGTCGATATCATGATGCCCCGCCTGGACGGCTATCAGACCTGCGCGCTGATCAAAAACAATAGCGAATTCCGCTCCACACCGGTGGTCATGCTGTCTAGTAAGGATGGCCTGTTCGACAAGGCCAAGGGGCGCGTGGTCGGCTGCGATCAATATTTGACCAAGCCGTTTAGCAAAAGCGAACTGCTGGGTGCAATATCCGCGCACGCCAAACCGCATCACGCGGCCTGAGGACTGGATAGGCAATGCATTGTGACTTTGTTGGCACGGCTGGCGTAGAATAGGTTCCACAGTCGGCCACAACACGGTCGCGGATACAAAATCAAACACTGTCAGCTTCTTTTTGGGAGCTTGGGCAGGAAAGTCAATCAATCAAGGGTGAGCGAGCGGTGCCGGATACAGTGCGCTGCTCGCAAAAACGACAACAAACCTGCACGGCGCCCACAGTTGTGCCGCTGCAGACAAGAAAATGTCGCGGGGAAAAAATGGCAAGAGTATTAATCGTTGACGACTCTCCAACCGAAACACACAAGCTGACCACCATGCTGGAGAAGAACGGTCACGCCGTAATCGCAGCTGCTACCGGTGAAAACGGCCTGGATGTTGCGCGCGAACAGCGCCCCGATGTGATCCTGATGGATATCGTGATGCCGGGCCTGAATGGCTTCCAGGCCACGCGCCAGCTGAGCAAGGACGGCGATACGGCAGGTATCCCGATTATCATAGTGACCACCAAGGACCAGGACACCGACCGCGTCTGGGGAATGCGCCAGGGGGCCCGCGCCTACCTGACCAAGCCCGTGGATGAGGGCAAGCTACTGGGCACTATCGAGGAGGTGTTGGCCTGAGGCCAGCTGCAGACGAGTGCCGTCACAGACCCCCTATCTCGCACTGGTTGATATCGCCAGGCGCGCCAAGGCGCAGGCTGCCGGCCTGCCGGGCCGCCAGGAAGTAAAACCCTACTGGACCGGTATCGGTTTCTCACTGCTGGGCCACCGCTTTGTCGCTTCTATGGATGAAGTGGTGGAACTGCTCGAAGTTCCACAACATACCTTTATTCCCGGTGCTCAGCCCTGGGTGCGCGGCGTGGCCAACGTGCGCGGCCGCCTGCTGCCGCTGTTCGATATGGCGGGCTTCTTCGGCGGCCATCTCAGCGGGCCGCGCCAGCGACGTCGCGTGCTGGTGGTGGAGCACGAGAAAATGTATGCCGGTTTGATCGTCGACGAACTGCACGGCATGCAGCACCTGGCGCTCGAGTATGCCAGGCATGCACCGGGCGATCTGCTGGAACCCTTTTCACCCATGGTGAGCGGGCAGTTCGAGTTGCAGCAGGGTCGATGGCTGGTCTTCGACATGCAGGCGTTGATCAATGATTTCCAATTCATGGATGCCGCGGCTCATTAACTGAGTGGACGCGGCATTCTGACTTTCCCGCGAGGGAAAAATTCCGGGCAGTTCCGCCAAAGTGTGCGTGAGCGCACATTGGTTGTGAGGGGTGTTCCGGGCAAAGCGTTATGTTTAGTGGTGACAAAAAGAATTGGCCTGAAGCACAGGTCCGCCAGGAGTAAACTATGAAAACAGGCTCCCAGAGTTCCTTCTCCGCGCTGCGCAGTAACCCTGCGGCGTTGTTTATGGGTCTGCTGGTACTCGCCACACTGGCGGGGTTGATTGTCAGTATCTACCTGGTGCAGACCCAGGGCGACCGCGATAAAGAGTACCTGCAGCAGGTTGCTGAGTTGCGCGCACTTTCCTACCAGGTCGTGTCCTATGCGCCGGCGGCCACCGCCGGTGACGAAGAGGCCTTTGCCGAGCTGGAAAAAGTGGTCGGCCAAATGGCCGGCACCTGGAGTCAGCTGCAGGGTGCCGATGCCGGTACCCGCCGCGCGTTGACCTCCGAGCTGGCCGCCTATGGCCAGGTCTGGCAACAGGTACGCGAGCAGGCCGACACCATTGTTGGCAACAAGGACTCGATCATCTTCCTGAACGATGTGGCCAGTACCCTGAACGACTCGCTGCCGGAACTACAGGCAGAGCACAACAACATCGTGGAGATCCTGCTGGCCAACAATGCCCCGGCCAACCAGGTGGAGCAGGCACAGCTGCAGGTGTGGCGCGCGGAGCGTATCGGCCGGAACATCGACAAGATGCTGCAGGGCGGCGACGATGCGGAGTCCGCGGCAGACCAGTTCAATACCGACGCCAGTCTCTTTGGTAAGGTGGTTGAGGGCATGAAGGGCGGTGACGTGGTGATGGGTATCTCCCGCGTGACCGACGAAGAGGCCCGCCAGTCCCTGGACGAAATTACCGAACTGTTCGAGTTCGTGAGCTCGTCGGTGCGCGAGATCTTTGAGGCCACTCCGGCACTGTTCGCCACTCGCCAGGCCGCAGACGGTATCCAGGTTTCCTCGCCGCAGCTGCTGGAAGCATTGAATACACTGAACGACCGCATCGTTAACCTGTCCGGCGAGCGTCAGCCGAACAACCAGACCATCGCCATCATCGCCGGTGTCTTCGTACTGCTGATCTTCGGTATGATGATCGCGGCCTTCTCCGGTACCCGCCGCAGCCTGCGCGAAGAGTCCGATACCAACGAGCGCAACCAGCAGGCGATTATGCAGCTGCTGGATGAGCTGGCCGATCTCGCCGATGGTGACTTGACCACCTCGGCAACGGTAACCGAGGCCTTCACCGGTGCCATCGCCGACTCCATCAACTACACCATCGACCAACTGCGTGTGCTGGTGTCGCGAATCAATGGTGCAGCGCAGGAAGTATCCGGCCTGTCCCAGGAAACCCAGCAGACTGCCCTGCACCTGGCCGAGGCCTCCGAGCACCAGGCACAGGAGATTGCCGGTGCCTCTGCGGCCGTGAACGAAATGGCCGTGACCATCGACCAGGTATCTGCTAACGCCGCCGAATCGGCCCAGGTAGCGGAGCGCTCGGTACAGATCGCGAGCAACGGTGCCAAGGTGGTGCAGAACACCATCAAGGGCATGGATACCATCCGCGAGCAGATCCAGGATACCTCTAAGCGAATCAAGCGACTGGGTGAGTCCTCGCAGGAGATCGGCGATATCGTAAGCCTGATTAACGACATTGCCGACCAGACCAACATCCTCGCCCTGAACGCCGCCATCCAGGCGAGCATGGCCGGCGACGCGGGCCGCGGCTTCGCGGTGGTTGCGGACGAGGTGCAGCGCCTCGCGGAGAGATCCGCCGCCGCGACCAAGCAGATCGAGGGCCTGGTTAAAGCCATTCAGTCGGACACCAACGAGGCGGTAGTCTCGATGGAGCAGACCACTACCGAGGTGGTGCGTGGTGCCCGCCTGGCCCAGGACGCCGGTGTTGCCCTGGAAGAAATTGAGGGCGTATCCACCAACCTGGCTGCGTTGATCCAGAACATCTCCAACGCCGCCCGCCAGCAGGCGTCCTCCGCCGGCCACATCTCCAACACGATGAACGTGATTCAGGAGATTACCTCGCAGACCTCTGCCGGTACCCAGGCCACGGCCCAATCCATTGGTAATCTGGCCAAGACCGCCAACGCCCTGCGTGAATCCGTTGCCGGCTTCAAGCTGCCAAGTGATGAAAGCGTCGAGGAGACGGGTGAACTGTACGATGTGGAACTGCCGGAAGTACCCGAGGACGATTTCCCGCTGCTGGACAGCGAGGAAACAGAGGTCCTGGAAGAGCGTGAAGACCGGGCCCTGGCCTGATTCAACGCAAGTTAGTTCTATGCCCGGTGCCAGTGTGTGCCGGGTTGAAGAGGCGCACGGAATCGCTTCCGGAAACTGGCGGCCACAGGTCCGCCCCCGGAGTATTGCGCCAGCGTACAGACTGAATTACTGAGGACTTGGCGTGAGTCACGACAATCCCAACTTCCTGGCCCTGGATTGGCTGACGGGTGAAATCAATGAAACGCTGGCGCAGGCGCGCCAGCAGCTGGAAACTTTCGCCTCGAACGCCGGTGGCGCTGATAGCGAATCCACGGCGGGCGATACGGCGCTGCTGAGGAACTGTCACGACCTGATTCACCAGGTACACGGCAGCCTGCATATGGCAGAGCTGACCGGCGCCGCGATGCTCGCCGAAGAGATGGAGCAGCTGGTGCAGGCGCTGACCAGCGGTGAAGTGGAAAACAGTGACGAAACGCGCGAGTTCCTGATGCGCGCCCTGCTCGAGCTGCCGCTGTACCTGGAAAAAGTCGCCTACCAGCGCCGCGACAACGCGGTGCTGCTGCTGCCGCTACTCAATGATTTGCGCGCGGTGCGCCGCGAACGCCTGATTACCGAGGGCGTGCTCTTCTCCCCCGATCTTTCCTCGCTGGACAGCTTCAGCGGCAAACGACAGCCCCTCACCAGTGACAATGCCAAGTTGCAGGAGCTGGTGGGCAAGCTGCGCAAGATGTATCACGTGGCCGGTGCCGGCCTGATTCGCGACGTCAACAGTGGTGAGAGTCTCGCCTACCTGGTCAAGGTGACCGAGAAGATGTCGCTGCTGTACAGCGGCAGCCCGCGCCAGTCCCTGTGGCAGACTCTGCTTGGCATTTTCGAAGCGATCGGTGAACACCGACTCAATGTATTGCCGGCGTTACGCCAGTTGCTGCGTCGCATCGATGTGGAATTCCGCCTGTTGCAGGGCCGCGGTGCAAAGGTACTGGATGCGCGCCTGGATCGCGACCTGGTGCGCAATCTGCTGTTTTACGTCTACCTGGCCGGCCCCAACGGGCCTCGCTGTCAGTCCCTGTACAAAAAATTTGCACTGGACAAGGCTGTGCCCGGCACGCCGCGCCCGGACACAGAAGACGCTCTGGCCATGGGGCCCGAAGCGCTGGGCACCGCGGTGACGGCGCTGCGCGAAGAGCTGCAGATGGTGCGCGATGCGCTGGAGCCCGGCGTCGCCGGCGCAGAAAAGCCGCCACTGTCGGATACCGCCGCAATCGCCAAGCGGCTGGCGGATACCCTCGGGGTGCTCGGGCTGGAAAACCAGCGCGGCAGGGCGCGCGCTATCTACGAGTGCCTGCGCGACGCCTCTCGGGGCGGGGACGCCGATGAGCTGTTGATGCGCGCTGCCGGTGACCTGGTGCAGTTGGACTCCGCACTTGCCAATGCCGTAGCGCGCAACAAGAAAGTCGACAGTGAACAGCCGCTGATGGGCGACGCCACTGATACGGTGTTGCGCGAGGCACGGCTGGCCCTGGAAGCGGTCAAAGAGGCGGTGGTGGAGTACATCGCCAGCCACTGGGATATCAGTTACCTGAACCGGGTTCCGGAGCGGTTGCAGGAAGTCTGCGGCGGTTTGGATATGGTGGGTTATAGCCGTGCCGGCGAAATTGTCGGTGCCTGTAAGCGCTATATCTCCGAGCAGCTGATTGACGCTGCCGAGCAGCCGGAATGGAAGCTCCTCGACACCCTGGCCGATGCCATTACCAGCGTCGAGTACTATCTGGAGCGCCGTGCCGACGGTATCGAAGACGCCGATATGCTGCTTGCGCTGGCGGAAGACAGTGTCGCCACCCTCGGTTTTGCGGTGACCGACGAGAGCCTGGTCTCGGCGACGTCAGAGACGCCCGTGGATGCCCAGCCGGATTACAGCTCTGTGGAAGAAGCAGCGGTACTCGACGGCTTCGATGCAGATTTTTCCGAGAGCGGGGTCGCAGCGCCATCGGCAGAAGAGGCGCCCGCGGTTGTTTCGGAAGAGGACAATTGGTTTGCCGCCGTGGAACTGACAGAGCCGGCGGGCCCCGGAAGTGTCGAGGCGGAAAAGGCAAGCGCGGAAGCTGAAATCGCGATCGAAACTACAGTGTTGCCCGTCGAAGCAGTCGCTGCGCCGGCGCCGGTAGAGGCAGAAGATGACGACAGCCTGATCGACGACGAAATCGTCGAGATTTTCCTTGAAGAGGCCGCAGAGGTCCTCGAGACAATTGGCCAGTATTTCCCTGTATGGGCCGCCAACTTTGCCGATCGCGAGGCGCTGGTGGAATTCCGTCGCGGTTTCCACACCCTCAAGGGGTCCGGCCGTATGGTCGAGGCGCTGGAAATCGGCGAGCTGGCCTGGGCCGTGGAAAACATGCTCAACCGGGTGATCGACGATACCGTCAAACCGGGTCGTGTCCACGTAGAGCTTATCGAGCGGGTGCGCCAGAAACTGCCATCCATGATCGATGGTTTTCGCCGTGGCAGCGGCGATCCGGAGCCAGAGCGCACCGCACAGCTGGAAGACTGGGCGCAGCAGCTGTCCCGCGGCGAATTGCCCGCGGACCTGCAGCTGCCCGCGGTATCCATTGAGCCCGCCGCGGAACAGGATGAAGCGCCGGAGATTACCGAAGACAACGACCAGTTGTGGGAGATCTTCGCCCAGGAAGCGGAAACCCACCTGGTGACCGTGGAAGAGTTCCTCGCCGAAATGCGCGCGGCCGCCCCGCTGTACGGCGTGCCCTCCGATCCTCTGCATCGCGCCCTGCACACCCTGAAGGGTTCCGCGCATATGGCCGAGGTAACCGTCGTGGCGCAGCTGGTGGCACCACTTGAGCGCTTTGCCAAGGAGCTGCGCACCTACCAGGTGGCGATCGACGCGGATATCTATGAATTGATCAGCGACGGCGGCGATTATGTGCGCGAAGTACTGGCGCAGATCCGCGCCGGTGAGCCGCTGGTTATCGAGAGATCCGAACAGTTCCTCGCGCGCGTGGCCGAACTGCAGGAGCTCGCCGTCGGCCACCTGATCCGCGAGCGCGAGGCCAACGAGCCCAGGGCGGTGGATCCGCAATTGCTCGCGGTCATTATGGCCGATGGCATGCGCGTGCTGCTGGATGCGGACCAGATGCTGAACCAGTGGCGCACCCACCCCGGGGACAGATCCCTGTTGACACCGGTCGCCGAAGAACTGGATGTTTTGCAGGAGGCCGCCAGTCGCGCGCAACTGCCGACATTGGCGGAGCTTTCGCAACTACTGCTCGATGTCTACCGCAAAGTCATCGACGGCCGCCTGGAAGAGGAGCCCGCACTCTGGGCCGCCCTGGAGCAGGGCCACAATGAATTGCTGGACCTGGTCGATGCGGTCGCCGCGGCGCAGGACCTGCCCGAAGTCAGCGAGGCAGTGGGCGAAGCGCTGCGCTACCTGGCACAGGATGAGGCTGCGCCAGCGGACGAGGACGACTACGACCTGTCCGAGTACGGTATCGACAGTACCGATCTGCCCGCAGCGGAGGAGACCGCTCAAGCCACAGTCACAGGGGGCGATGCGGACTTCGGTGAATTGAGCTTTGACGACCTGCTGGCCGCAGAAGCGCAGGTACAGGAAGCGCAAACGGTCGCCAAACTGCCCGCAATTGAAGAACAGGAATTGCCGCCGGTTGCGTCAGAAGAGCCCGAAGAACCGGTCGCAGCGGTAACCGAGACCCCGCCGAGTCAAGTGACTGAGTCAGCCAGCGCTGCTCCGAGCGACGGTGAATTGCAGAAGCTGCTGGCGGACATCGATCCGGATGTGGTCGATGTCTTTATGGAAGAGGCGGGCGACCTGATCGATGAGCTCGAGGAGTTGATCCAGGGCTGGGAGCAGGCTCCCGCAGATCACAGCCAGGCTGAGGCTTTAAAGCGTGTTCTGCACACCTTCAAGGGCGGTGCGCGCATGGCCGGCCTGATGGGTCTTGGCGAAGTGGCGCACCGCTTCGAGACGGTGATCGAGGGCATGCGCGGCAACGCTGAACCCTCGACCGAATTCTTCGCCGACGCCCACGCGATTTACGATCGCGTCGCGGCCGGCGTGGAGACGGTTCGCGCCTGGATGATGGGAGACCGGCTCGAGGCTTTTACCCAGTTGCTCTCCCCCAGCTGGGCCGATGGACAGTTGGCGCATGAAGTTGCTCCGCTGGGGTTGAATTCGGCAGACTGGAATTCAGACTCCCGGGACCTGCCGGCGACCGGGGAAGTGGCGGACGAGCCCGAAGTGCTGCCGCCAGTGGAAGAGGTGCGCGAGGGGACTGTCGAATCTGCACAGCTGCCGGAAACGGTGTCGACGGAGTCCGGCGCAGAAAGCGCGAGTAATGTGCTGCCATTTGTACGCAAGAAGGACAGTGTCAGCGAGCGCGAGTCCGGCGCGCCGTCGAGGGGGCAACCCCAGGAGATGGTGCGCGTCGCCGCCGAACTGTTGGAGGAGCTGGTTAACCTGGCCGGTGAAACCTCTATCTCCCGCGGGCGCCTGGAAGAGCAGGTCAGTGATTTCGGCCTCGCGCTGGATGAGATGGATGCGACCCTGACGCGCCTGAATGAACAGTTGCGCCGCCTGGATATGGAAACCGAGGCGCAGATACTGTTCCGTCAGGAACAGCTGGCGGAGCAGGACGGTGACTTCGACCCGCTGGAAATGGACCGCTACTCGTCCATCCAGCAATTATCGCGTTCACTGCTCGAGTCCACCTCGGATCTGCTGGAGCTGCGCACCACCCTCGGCAACAAGGCGCGCGACACAGAGACGTTGCTACTGCAGCAATCGCGGGTGAATACCGAACTGCAGGAGGGCCTGATGCGCAGTCGCATGGTGCCCTTCTCGCGCCTGGTGCCGCGACTGCGCCGTATTGTGCGGCAGGTGAGCGCCGAGCTGGGCAAGCAGGTTGATCTGGTGTTCTCCAATGTCGAGGGCGAGCTGGACAGGTCCATGCTGGAGCGCATGGTGGCGCCGCTGGAGCATATGCTGCGTAATGCGGTGGACCACGGTATTGAGATGCCCCGGGAGCGCGCCGCTACCGGCAAGCCGGAGCGTGGACGTATCAATGTCGCCCTGGCCCGCGAGGGCAGTGAGGTAGTGCTCACTATCAATGACGACGGCGCCGGTATCAATCTGATGAAGGTGCGCGAGAAGGCGGTGGAAAGCGGCCTGATGCGCCCGGATGCGGAATTGTCCAACAACGAGATTCTGCAGTTCATCCTGCAGGCGGGTTTCAGTACTGCCGACAAGGTCACACAGATTTCCGGCCGCGGTGTGGGCATGGACGTGGTGTCCGCTGAGATCAAGCAGATTGGCGGCAGCGTACATATCAATTCGCAGACGGGCCAGGGCACCGAGTTTGTCGTGCGACTGCCGTTTACGGTGTCGGTTAACCGCGCACTGATGGTGAGGATAGGCGACGACCTGTTCGCGCTGCCGCTGAACACCATCGAGGGTATAGTGCGCCTGAGCCCCTTCGAGCTGGAGCACTATTACCGCTCCAGTGACGCCCGTTTCGAATACGCCGGCGAACCTTACCAGGTGAGTTATTTTGGCACTCTGCTGCAATCCGAGGCTCAGCCCAAGCTGAGCGTGGAAGATATGCAGCTGCCGGTACTGCTGGTGCGCTCCGAAGGCCACGCGATGGCGCTGCAGGTGGATGCGATCATGGGCAGCCGCGAGATCGTGGTAAAGAGCCTGGGGCCACAGTTCGCCAGCGTGCAGGGCGTCTCCGGTGCCACGGTAACCGGTGATGGCACCGTAGTGGTGATCCTCGATGCCCACGCCCTGCTGCGTCGCCAGGCCGCGCAACTGGCGCGTCCGGAGATGCCGCAGTTGCAGGTTGAATCCAAGCTGCAGCCGGAACCGGTGGAGCGCCAGCAGACGGTGATGGTGGTGGACGACTCGGTAACCGTGCGCAAGGTAACTTCGCGTTTCCTCGAGCGAGAGGGCTACCTGGTGAGCACCGCCAAAGACGGCCAGGACGCGGTTATCCAGTTGCAGGACCATATTCCGGACCTGATTCTGCTGGATATCGAGATGCCGCGTATGGACGGTTTCGAGGTGGCGCGTCACATTCGTTCCAGCAGCCGCCTGCGCGATATCCCGATCGTGATGATCACCTCGCGTACCGGTAAGAAGCACCGCGACCACGCCCTGTCACTGGGGGTCAATCACTACCTGGGCAAGCCCTACCAGGAAGAGGTTTTGCTGGAGGCGATTCGCGAATATACCGGCGAGTCGCTGGTCGGTGGTTAGCGGATCGCGCCCACGGTGAGGGGGCGGCGGTCGTGGAAAATTAATGCAAAAGAGATTGGCGATGAGTGGAGTTGAAGCACTGCCGGTAGATGTGCCGCAGGAAGTGAGCAGCCTGTTGTTGCCGCTGGCGGATGGACAGTTGCTGGTGCCGGTGGACACATTATCGGAAGTGATCGCCATGCAGACGCCGGTGGCAGCCTACGACGCGCCGCCGTGGTACCTGGGTGAGCTCAACTGGCGTGAGCAGCGACTGCCGCTGTTGTCCTTCGAAGTCATGCGCGGCCAGCCGCTGGCTTCTGCCACTGATAGCGGGCGCATCGCCGTTCTCAGCAGCGGCAATCCCCAGGGGGATCTGCCGTTTTTCGCCCTGGTCCTGGCCGGCACTCCGCGCCTGGTGCGCGTCACGCCCGATGAGCTGGCAGGCCGTGAACAATCCTGTCGGCAGGGCGAGCTGATGCACGTGGCACTGTCTGGCGAAGAGGCGGTCATTCCGGACCTCGCCGGGCTGGAGCGCGCACGGCGTCGGTGTACGAGCTAGGGGCGGAAAACGGGAGGCGACACCCGC
>NZ_JACZFR010000011.1 GCF_014904815.1 Microbulbifer taiwanensis | reverse complement strand
CTGTCTCGAGTATCGAGACAGGCGCTGAACCAGGCGCGACCACTGCGGGTACAATAAAAAACGGGGCCGATGGCCCCGTTTTTTATTGAGCGGTAGTGCCGCTCAGAACAGTTCTTCCGGCAATGGTTCGTCCGGCTGCTCGTCCGGTGGCGTATCGCCGCTGTCATTGGAGTAGACGGGCTGGTAGGAGCTGTAGGTCCCGCGACCGGGCACCCGATCGGTGCGAAAGATTTCAAACATGCCGCCGCGGGAGGTGCGCAGACCTGTGCGCGGATTGATGCGCACCGTCACTATGTCGTCCGGCTGTGGCAGGTGGCGCTCTGGCAGCCCTTCCAGTGCAGTGCTCATAAAGTCGATCCAAATGGGCAGCGCGGCCGAGCCGCCGTACTCCCTCTTGCCCAGCTCGCCGTTGGAGTCGAAACCGACCCAGGTACTGGTGGCCAGGTAAGGGCTGTAGCCGGAGAACCAGGCGTCGCGGGGGCCGTTGGTGGTACCGGTTTTACCGGCAATATCGCCGCGCTTCATGACCAGGGCTTTGCGTCCAGTACCCTTCTTGATCACGTCCTTGAGAATGGAATCCATGATATAGGTGGTCTGCGCGGATAGGGCGCGGGGCGCACGCGGGCGCGCCTGCTCGCCGGCCTGATCGAGCGGTCCGACCGGCAGAGTGCGCAGCTCGACCGGCTCCTCGCTCGGCTCCATCGCGCCTGCTTCCATTTGCAGATCGGCCAGATCCACAGGTTCGCGCGGTTGCTGTTCGCTGCCGGCTTCCGGGCAGTTGTGGCACACGGTGAGCGGCAATGCCTGGTAGACAGTTTCGCCGTTGACATCCAGTACCTTATCGACCAGATAGGGCTCTACCCTGTAGCCGCCGTTGGCGAAGGCGGCATAGCCGCGGGCCACTTCCAGCGGGGTCAGCGCGGAGCTGCCCAGGGCAATGGTCAGGTTGCGGGCCAGCTTGCTGCGCTCGAAGCCGAAACGCTCGACGAAGCCCAGTGCGTAGTCGATACCCAGCGCCTGCAGCAGGCGAATGGAAACCAGGTTGCGCGACCGGTACAGCGCCTCTCGCAGGCGGATGGGGCCGAGGAACCTGCCGCTGTCGTTCTCCGGTCGCCACACATCCTGCAGGTTGGTCTCTTCGAAGATGATCGGGGCGTCGTTGATCACGCTCGCCGCGGTATAGCCCTTCTCGATCGCAGAAGCGTAGATAAACGGCTTGAAGTTGGAGCCGGGCTGGCGCGCGGCCTGGGTAACGCGGTTGAAATGACTCTGGCGGAAGTCGTAACCGCCAACCAGGGCGCGGATGGCACCATCCTCCGGGGCCAGGGATACCAGTGCACCCTGGGCCTCGGGTACCTGGGCCAGGTGCCACTCCTCGCGAACCTGGGGCTCCTCGACAGGGGCGGCCTCTTCGCCGGGCCCCGCAAAGGGGTCCGGGCTGGGCGCTTCCCCTTCGACCAACTCTTCCCCAGTGCCTGTGTTCTCTTCCGCGGTCACTTCCACGCGACGCAGGCGCACTACATCGCCGGGCGCGAACATCTCTTCCGCGGATTTGAGCCGTGCGCCGCGGGCGTCTTCCGAGATATAGGGGCGGATGGACTCGAGCCCGTTCTCCCAGGGGATTTCCACCACCCGCCGGTCACGCAGCTGCACCTGCAGCTGCCTCGGTTCCACGGCGGTGACGACCGCCGGTTCCAGGCCGCCGAGCACCGGTATTTCGTTGAGCAGGTCCACCAGCTGGTCGCTGTCCGCCAGCAGTTCCGCATCCAGGCGCTGCTCCGGGCCGCGATAGCCGTGGCGAGCATCATAGGTTTCCAGCCCGTGCTGCAGTGCCTTGCGGGCCGCGTCCTGCAGCTTGCTGTCGACAGTGGTGATTATCTGGTAACCGTCCGTGTAGGCGCTGTCGCCAAAGAGCTCGACCGCCTCTTTGCGTGCCATCTCGGCGATATAGGGCGCGTTCAGGTCCAGATCGCGGCCGTGGTAACTGGCGGTGACCGGCGCCGTGATGGAATTCTTGTACTCGTCCTGGTCGATATAGCCCAGTTCCAGCATGCGCTTCAGGATCCAGTTGCGGCGGACCAGGGCGCGGGTCGGATTGGCGATCGGGTTATAGGTGGATGGAGCCTTGGGCAGGCCCGCCATCATCGCCCACTGGGCCAGGTTGAGGTCGTTGATATCGCGGCCGTAATAGACGTGGGCTGCAGCCTGGAAGCCGTAGGCGCGATTACCGAGGAAGATCTTGTTGATATACAGCTCGAGGATCTGGTCTTTCCCCAGCTCCTGTTCTATCTGCAGCGACAGCAGTATCTCGTTGAATTTCCTCACGAAACGCTGCTCACGACTGAGGAAGAAGTTGCGCGCAACCTGCATGGTCAGGGTGCTGCCGCCGGATTGGATGGAACCGGTTTGCAATAATTGTGATGCGGCTCTCATTAAGCCTTTAATCGAAACGCCGTTGTGGGAGTAAAATCCCGCATCTTCGGCGGCGAGCACGGCCTTGACGAACAGTTCCGGCGTCTGCTCGATGGTGATGGGATTGCGCCGCTTCTCGCCGAACTCCCCGATCAGCTTCATGTCCCTCGAGTAGACCCGCAGTGGCGTTTGCAGACGGATATCGCGCAGGCTCTCCACCGAGGGCAGGCCGGGCTTGAGGTACAGATAGATGCTGGCAAAGCCCATGGCTGCGGCGGCGGCCCCAGCGAGGCCGAGCCAGAACAGGGATAGCAGGCGATTGCGGGCTTTTTCGGTCATGGAACTGCTTCTGTATACGTCTTTATAGGGTCAGGTGATTAATTATACGAATATTGTGCGCTGTTACCTATGCAAATGGCGGTTGCGGCGGTAATTTAAAGTGCTATAACATCAAACCTTCATAACCCACGGAAAAGATAAGAAAAATGGGGATGCTCCCTTTTCTCAACAAAGGCCCTAAGGCCATGCTGGGACTCGATATTAGCTCCACAGCGGTCAAGTTGCTGGAGCTAAGTCGCAATGGCGATAAATACCGGGTCGAATGTTACGCCGTGGAGCCCCTGCCTCCGAATGCGGTGGTGGACAAGAACATCAATGACGTGGGCGCGACCGCCGAGGCCATCCGCAAGGTACTGCGCCGCTCCAAGACCCGCCTGCGCCAGGCGGCGGTGGCTGTATCCGGCTCAGCGGTAATCACCAAGACCCTGGAGATGCCCGCAGATCTCAACGACGACGCCCTCGAGGCGCAGATAGCGTTGGAAGCGGACCAGTACATTCCCTACCCGCTGGACGAGGTGAGTCTCGACTTCGAGGTGCAGGGCCCGTCGGACAAGGGCGAGGGTCAGGTGGAGGTGCTGCTGGCCGCCTGTCGCAGCGAGAATATCGAACAGCGGGTAACCGCCCTCAGTGAGGCCGAATTGCAGCCCGGCGTCGTCGATGTGGAGGCCTACGCGATAGAGCGGGCCTACACGCTGCTCGAGCGCCAGTTCCCTCCTCAGGAGCAGCTGGTAGTGGCCGTTATCGATATAGGCGCGACCATGAGTGCCCTGTCGGTGCTGGTGGATGGTAAGACTGTCTACACCCGCGAGCAGCTGTTCGGTGGCCGCCAGTTGACCGACGAGATCCAGCGCCGCTATGGCCTGTCCTCGGAAGAGGCCGGGCTGGCCAAGCGCCAGGGCGGCAGCGGCCTGCCGGACGACTATTACCCCGAGGTGCTCGAGCCTTTCCGCGACGCGGTGGTGCAGCAGGTTACCCGCTCCCTGCAGTTCTTCTACTCCTCCACCTCCTACAGCGACGTCGACTACATACTGCTCGGTGGCGGTGTGGCGGCGATGGATGGACTGGCGGATTTGGTCAGTCAGAAACTGAACAAGCCCACGGTGGTGGCCAATCCATTCCTCGATATGGCGGTGGCTTCGCGGGTCAACCGCCAGGCGCTGGCCAACGAGGCGCCGTCGCTGATGATTGCCGCCGGCCTGGCGATGCGCGAGAAGGAGTACTGAGATGGCCAAAATCAACCTGCTCCCGTGGCGTCAGGAATACCGCGCGCAGAAACAGAAAGAGTTCCAGCAGGTCGCTGCGCTGGTAGTGATGGCCGCTGGATTTTCCACTTTCCTGTGGATGAAGACCGTCGACGGCCAGGTGGCCAACCAGAAAGAGCGCAACCAGCTGTTGCAGACGGAGATTACTGCACTCGACAAGCAGGTGCGGGAAATCAAGGACCTGAAAAAACGTCGTCAGGAGCTGATCGACCGTATGCGCGTCATTCAGGAGCTGCAGGGCAACAGGCCCTTGTCGGTGCGTTATTTCGATGAAATGGTTCGGGCGGCACCGGAAGGTCTGTGGCTGACCAACCTGAATCGCAGCGGAAGCAGTGTACAGATTGCCGGCGTGGCCGAATCCAACAATCGTGTGTCCTCATTCATGCGCAACCTGGACCAGTCCGAATGGTATGAGTCTCCCAATCTCACCGGCGTAACGGCCAAGCCAGAGTTCGGTGAGCAGGCCAGCGCCTTCCAGATGACGGTCAATGTCAGCGGGCGCAAGAAAGAAGACGAAGAACAAGAAGACGCGGGTAATTAAAGGGTCCTGACCATGGCATTGGAGGATACGCTCAAGAAGCTTAACGAGCTCGATATCAATGATATCGACTTTTCACGGGTTGGGGTCTGGCCGCTGGCGGGGCGCGTCGCGCTGTTGATAGTGATCGCTGCCGTGTTGATTGGCGGTGGTTACTATTTCCTGATCGGCGACCGCTACCAGCAACTGGAATTCGCCTCAAATAAAGAGAAAGAGCTGTTTACACAGTTCGAGAGAAAGTCATTTGAAGCCGCCAACCTGGACGCCTACCGCGAACAGTTGGCGGAGATGGAGGAGACCTTTGGTGCACTTCTGAAACAGCTGCCGAAGGACACTGAAGTGCCTGGCTTGCTCGAGGATATTGACGAGTACGGTCGCGGCAGCGGTCTGACGATTCAGAAAGTCGCACTGGAAAGTGAGCAAGTCGGCGAGTTCTATGTGGAGCTGCCAATCCGCATCGAAGTCGAGGGTGGCTATCACGAATTCGGATCCTTCGTCAGCGGAATTGCCGGCATGCCGCGCATCGTGACTCTGCATGATTTCAGCATCAAGACAAGTAAAGATAGCAGTGCGCTCCTCAGTATGGTGATCAATGCCAAGACCTATCGCTACAAGGATCAGGGGGAAGAGGGATGATCAGATATATTGCCCTGATAGCCACCCTGGTAATCACCGCCGGTTGCAGTCTCGATGGCAGCCACAGCGATCTGCGGCAAAAGATGGCTGCGGTAAAGCACAAGCCCAAAGGGCAGATTGAACCGATACCCACGTTTACGCCGTACAGCCCCTACGTATACAGCGCGACGGCGCAGCGCAGCCCATTTACGCGCCCGGTGCTGGAATCCGATCAGCGACTGGTAGGGCGCAAGCTCGATGTGGCCCCGGACCTGAACCGTCAGAGGGAGCTGCTCGAAGGGTTTAGTTTCGATGCCCTGTCCATGGTGGGCAGTCTGTCCCGCGGCGGTCAGTTGTGGGCTCTGGTCGATGATGGAGATGGGGGTATACATCGCATCACTGTCGGCAACTATATGGGTAAGAACCACGGCCGCGTGGTAAACGCCTCGGCCTCACAGCTCGATGTTTTGGAAATAGTACCGGATGGCACCGGTGGCTGGATTGAACGGCCGCGGGCGATGACTTTGGAAGAGAAGGACAACCGATAATGATCAACAAGCAACTCGCCAAAGTGTTGGCTCCCTTTCGGGTTCTGTTGCTGGGTCTGGCATTGATGCCCGCGGTAATACATGCGCAGACCAATCAACTTAACGATATCCAGTTTTCCGAGCTGCCGGGCAGCCGTGTGCAGCTGCGGCTTACTTTCAGTGACGAGCCGCCTGAGCCGACTGGCTACACCATTGAGCAGCCGGCGCGCATAGTGATGGACTTTGCTGGCGTAGAGAGCGCGCTGCCGCAGAAGAAGTATTCTCTCGGTATTGGCAGTGCGCGCAGTGCTGTGGTGGTGTCCAGTGAAGATCGTACCCGCCTGATTGTCAACCTGGACCAGCTGCCGGTCTATACCAGTGAGCGCCAGGGAAACCAGGTAGTGATGGAAATCGGCGCCGATTCAGCGACTGCCGCCGCAGTTGCTGCGGCACCAACTACCCGCACCCACGATGACGGCCTGAATCTGGGTGGCAAGAAACAGTTCCGAGCGGCCGGCAATGTGGCGATCAGCAATGTGGACTTCCGTCGCGGAGAGGGTGGTGAGGGCAAGGTCATCGTCAGCCTGACAGACCCGGCGGTGAATATCGATGTCGAGCGCACCAAAGGTAAGATATTCCTGACCTTCCTCGGTGCGGAGCTGCCCGAGTCACTGCGGCAGCGTCTGGATGTCACTGACTTCGCCACTCCGGTCAACTCTATCACCGTCGACTACGATGGGCGCAATACTGTTATTGCGGTGGATCCGACCGGTGGCGACTATGACTACCTTGCCTACCAGGCAGATAATGAGTACGTGCTGAGTGTTAAGCCGCTGACGGTAGCGGAAGTGCGCGAAAAGCAAAAGGAATTCCAGTTTTCTGGTGAAAAACTGTCGTTGAATTTCCAGGATATTGAGGTGCGTTCAGTCTTGCAGCTGATTGCAGACTTTACCGACCTGAACCTGGTGGCAAGCGATACCGTTTCAGGCCGTATTACCCTGCGCCTGGACGGCGTACCCTGGGACCAGGCGCTGGAGCTGATCCTGAAAGCCAAGGGGTTGGACAAACGCCAGGAGGGCAATGTAATTATGGTGGCGCCGGCGGTAGAAATCGCTGAGCGCGAGCGCCAGGAGCTGGAGACCCGCAGGCAGCTCGAAGAGCTGGCACCGCTGCGCACCGAGTATATCAACGTCCGCTATGCGGATGCGCGCGAACTGTTTACCCTTTTCTCGGGACAGCAGGGTGGCGGTGCCGGCGATGGTAGCTTTGCCGGTGGTCCAAGGGATGGCAATCAGCGCAGCATTCTGTCCGCTCGCGGTAGCGCTATCGTCGACGAGCGTACCAATACGATTATCCTGACCGACACCGAGGAGAAGATCGCCCAGTTCCGCGAACTGATCGATGTGATTGATATCCCGATTCGCCAGGTGATGATCGAGGCGCGCATTGTCACTGCCAACACCGACTTCCTGCAGGAGTTCGGGGTACAGTGGAACTACACCGAAGAGCACAATATCAATGACGATACCATTGGCATCGGCTCCGGGACCCAGGATAGTGGTTCAGTTGTCGGTAATGGCGCCGGCCCCAGTGTCTCCTCTCCAATCAGTGTGCACGGCTCTCCGCTTGTTGACTTGGGAGTGACTTCTCCGGTGGGAAGCGTCGCCTACGCCATTCTGAAAGAGGATTTCTATCTGGGCCTCGAACTCTCCGCACTGGAGGATATGGGTAGGGCGGAAGTCGTGTCCCAGCCAAAGGTGTTGACCGGGGACAAGCAGGAAGCCACCATCCAGTCCGGTGTGGAGGTCCCGTATCTGGAGGCGACTTCCTCCGGTGCTGCGTCAGTGGCCTTCCGCGAAGCGGTGCTGGGGCTGGACGTAACGCCCCAGATAACGCCGGATAACAATATCATTATGGAGCTGCAGGTTGATCAGAATAGCGTCGGTGAAGTCTTTTCATTGACTTCAACTATCCAGGTTCCGCTGATCAATGTTAATACGCTGGCCACCAAGGTGTTGGTGCGCAACGGTGAGACACTGGTGCTCGGCGGTATCTTCGATAGCACCGTACTGGAGGGTGAGACCAAGGTGCCGCTGCTGGGGGATATTCCCTACCTCGGCAATCTGTTCAAGAGAACCACCCGCAGTAGTGACAAGCGCGAGCTGCTGATTTTTATCACCCCGCGCATCATGGAAGACGAATTTTTGCTCTCCAAGTGATCAATCGCTCCATCTTCCTGGTCGGCCCCATGGGGGCCGGCAAGTCCACCATCGGCAAGTTGCTGGCAGCTGAGTTGCAGCTGCCTTTTGCCGATTCCGACAAGGTGCTGGAAGAGCGCACCGGCGCCGATATTCCGTGGATATTTGATGTGGAGGGTGAGGCGGGCTTTCGCCGTCGCGAAAGCGAGGTGCTGAAAGATCTCTGCAGCGGCCCCGTTCAGGTGATCGCCACCGGTGGTGGTATTGTGCTGCTGGAGGAGAATCGCCAACAACTGAAAAAGCACGGCCTGGTGGTCTATCTGCAGGCGAGTAGCGAGCAGCTGCTGGAGCGCACGTCCAAAAATACCAATCGCCCCCTGCTGCAGGTGGCTGATCCCCGCGCGCGTATTATCGAGCTCCTCGAAGAGCGCGATCCCCTCTACCGCGAAGTGGCGGATATCGTCTGCGATACCGATCACTGCACACCCAAGCAGGCGGCCCTGATGGTGGCCGAGCGCCTCGCCCGGGATACTTCCGCCGACTAATTCTCCCGCATTCGTGTGCTAAAGTGCGCTTCTGCTCCCACCTGCCACAAGGGCCGGTGCGAGCGCAGTTCAACTCTGGCCAGCAAGGAGGGCGTCGTGCACTGCCTGAATGTGGAACTGGGAGAGCGCAGCTATCCCATCGTTATCGGATCGCAGCTGTTGGGCGACCCGCAACATCTACTCCCCTATATCCGTGGCAAACAGGTCTGCGTGGTGACCAACGAGACGGTGGCTCCCCTCTATCTGGAGCGGCTGCTCGAAGGCCTGTCTGGATTCGACAAGGTCGATACCATAGCGCTGCCTGACGGTGAGGCCTTCAAGACGCTCGATACCGTCAACCGCATCTTCGACCTGCTGCTGGAACAGCGCCACAACCGCAGTACTACTCTGGTTGCCCTCGGCGGCGGTGTGATCGGTGATATGGCCGGATTCGCCGCCGCCTGCTACCAGCGCGGGGTCGATTTCGTGCAGATCCCCACCACCCTGCTGGCGCAGGTGGACTCTTCTGTCGGTGGCAAGACCGGCGTCAACCACCCGCTGGGCAAGAATATGATCGGCGCCTTCTACCAGCCCCGGGTGGTGCTGGCGGATATGAATACCCTGCAGACACTGCCCGAGCGGGAGCTCTCGGCGGGTATCGCCGAGGTCATCAAGTACGGACTTATCTGCGACGCCCCCTTTTTCGACTGGCTGGAAAGCAACATGTCGCGGCTGCTGGAGCGGGATCCGCAGGCGCTGGCCTATGCAGTAGACCGCTGTTGTCGCGACAAGGCTGCGGTGGTGGCGGAGGACGAGCGGGAGTCGGGGCGCCGCGCCATACTGAATTTTGGCCACACCTTCGGTCATGCGATAGAGGCGGTGCAGGGGTACGGCAGCTGGCTGCACGGCGAGGCGGTGGCGGCCGGCATGGTAATGGCGGCGGAGCTGTCGCGCCTGCGCGGCAGTATCGACACCGAGCTTGTGGCGCGTATCCGCGACCTGCTGAGCACCGCCAGGCTGCCCCTGGTCGCCCCGGATGACATGACGGTGCAGCAATTCCTGGACGCCATGGCGGTGGACAAGAAGGTCATGGACGGGCGGCTGCGCCTGGTGCTGTTGAGGGCGCTGGGGGATGCGCAGATAGTCGACGATACACCGCCGGAGCTGCTGGCCGAGGCGCTCGAGAACTGCGGTGCAGTGTGACAGACAGCACAAGAATCTACGTGAGGTGAGGACTGTTTGACAGTCTGGGTCGAAAATAGGAGATAAGTCGGTTTTGTGGGCGGCTGGCAGGATATAAAACTGCCAATTCTTGCAATTCCAGGGGTGCGCAAGTAATATTGCGCGCCCTCTCGGGAAAACCGGGGGATAAAAGCGAACAATAAAAAAGCCCCGCAAGCGGGCTTTTTTTGTCTGGGGTACCGCAAAGCGCACTGCGCTGTCTGCGGCCCAGACCGCGGCGCGGCCAGTGGTCGGCGCCGGAGGTCCCCCCAACGATAACGATGAGGAATTCTATGGGTAGCGGTCTGTATCGGTTGGATGAGTTCAAGGACAACTGCGGTTTTGGCCTGATCGCGCATTTGAAGGGCGAGACCAGCCACAAGCTGGTGCAGACCGCCATCGAGTCCCTGACCTGTATGACGCACCGCGGCGGCATCGCCGCCGACGGCAAGACCGGCGACGGCTGCGGCCTGTTGCTGCAGAAACCCGACGTCTTCCTACGCGCCGAAGCGCGCACCGTCTGCGGTGTCGAGCTGACCGATGCCTACGCCGTAGGCGCCATTATGCTGCCGCTGGACGAAGTGGCCGCACAGGGCGCCCGCGAGATCCTCGAACGCGAACTGCAGGCCCAGGGACTCAGCGTTGCCGGCTGGCGCCCGGTGCCCACCAATCCCGACTGCCTGGGCCCGATTGCGCGGGAATCCCTGCCACGCTTCGAGCACCTGCTGATCAACGACGCGGAGCAGCCCCTCGGCGAAGCCGGGTTCAACGCGCGCCTGTTTGTCGCCCGCCGCAAGGCGGAGCAGCAGCTGGGCGAGGGCGTCTATATCGCCAGCCTGTCCACCGGTGTGCTGTCCTACAAGGGCCTGATGATCCCGGCGGACCTGCCGAAATTTTTCCCGGACCTGGCGGACCCGCGCCTGGAGACGGCCATCTGTGTCTTCCACCAGCGCTTCTCCACCAACACCATGCCGCGCTGGCCGCTGGCGCAGCCTTTCCGCCTGCTGGCCCACAACGGCGAGATCAACACCATCACCGGCAACCGCAACTGGTCGGTGGCGCGCACACCCAAGTTCTCCACCGAACTGATTCCGGAACTGGCCGAGCTGGCACCGCTGGTCAACCGCGAGGGCTCCGACTCCTCCAGCCTCGACAATATGCTGGAGATGCTGCTCGCCGGCGGTATGGAGCTGCACCGTGCGGTGCGCATGCTGGTGCCACCGGCCTGGCAGAACGTCGAGGGTATGGACTCGGACCTGCGCGCCTTCTACGAATATATCTCCATGCATATGGAGCCCTGGGACGGCCCCGCCGGCCTGGTGATGAGCGACGGCCGCTACGCGGTCTGCACCCTCGACCGCAACGGCCTGCGCCCGTCGCGCTGGGTGATCACAAAAGACGATGTGATTACCGTCGCCTCCGAGATAGGCACCTATGATTACGCGCCCGAGGATGTGGTGGCCAAGGGCCGTCTGGGCCCGGGCCAGATGCTGTCGGTGGATACCCGCGAAGGCAAGCTGCTGCACACCGCGGATATCGACAATATCCTCAAGCGCTCACAGCCCTACAAGCGCTGGCTGAAGGACAAGGCGCGCCGCATCCGCTCCACCCTGGTCACGGCGCCGGTGGACAACAACTTCTCCCTGGAACAGTTCAAGGTCTACCAGAAGCTGTTCAGTTCCTCCCTGGAGGAGCGCAACAGTGTGGTGCGGCCCATGGCCGAGGCCGGCCAGGAGGCCGTGGGTTCCATGGGCGACGATACGCCCATGGCGGTGCTGTCGCGCCACAACCGCTCCCTGTACGACTACTTCCGCCAGCAGTTCGCCCAGGTCACCAACCCGCCGATAGACCCGCTGCGGGAAACGGTGGTCATGTCCCTGGAAACCTGCCTGGGGCGCGAGAAGTCGGTGTTCGAGGAGACACCCGAGCACGCCGACCGCGTCATACTGTCGTCGCCGGTATTGTCGCATATGAAGTACACGGCGCTGCTGGAGCTGGACAGGCCCGGCTTCGAGGCGAAGATCTTCGACCTGAATTACGATCCGGCGCAGATGGATCTGCGCAGTGCGATCGAAAAGCTCTGCGCCGATGTCGAGGCATCGGTGCGGGGCGGCACAGTGCTGGTCGTGCTGTCCGACCGCGAGATACGCGAGGACCGGCTGCCGATCGATGCGTTGCTGGCCACAGGCGCCGTGCACCACCACCTGGTACACGCCGGCCTGCGCTGCGATTCCAACGTGGTGGTGGATACCGCCAGTGCCCGCGATGCGCACCAGCTGGCCTGCCTGGTCGGCGTTGGCGCCACCGCAGTGCACCCCTATTTCTCCTACAGCATCATCAATCACCTGATCGACACGGGTGAGCTGCTGCTGGACGCGGCCGAAGCGCAGAAGAATTACCGCAACGGCATCATCAAGGGGCTGTTGAAAATCCTGTCCAAGATGGGCATCTCCACCGTGGCCTCCTACCGAGGCGCGTTGTTGTTCGAGCTGGTAGGCCTGGACCGCGATGTGGTCGATCTGTGCTTCCCCGGTGCGCCGACGCGTATCCAGGGCGCCGGCTTCGCCGAACTGCAGGCAGATACGGCCGGTCGTGCCAAGATCGCATGGAAGGCGCGCAAGCCTGTGTCCCCGGGCGGCCTGCACAAGTTTGTCTGGGGCCAGGAGTACCACGCCTTCAACCCGGACGTGGTCAAGACACTGCAGCAGGCGGTGAAGAGTGGCGAATACGCCACCTGGCGCGATTACGCGGAACTGGTCAACAAGCGCCCGGTGGCAACACTGCGCGACCTGCTCGACTTCAAAGAGGGACTGCAGTCGATTCCACTGGACGAAGTGGAGCCGGCGGAGAATATCCTGCGCCGCTTCGACTCCGCTGCCATGTCCCTGGGCGCCCTGTCGCCGGAGGCGCACGAGTCCCTGGCCCAGGCCATGAACCGCCTTGGCGGCCGCTCCAACAGCGGTGAGGGTGGCGAGGACCCGGTGCGCTTCGGCACTGACAAGGTCTCCAAGATCAAACAGGTGGCCTCGGGCCGCTTTGGAGTCACCCCCCACTACCTGGTCAACGCCGAGGTGCTGCAGATCAAGGTGGCCCAGGGCGCCAAGCCTGGCGAGGGCGGCCAGCTGCCCGGCGGCAAGGTCAACGACCTGATCGCGCGGCTGCGCTACTCGGTGCCCGGCGTGACCCTGATCTCGCCGCCGCCGCACCACGATATCTATTCCATCGAGGACCTGGCGCAGCTGATCTACGACCTGAAACAGGTCAATCCGGATGCGCTGGTGTCGGTGAAGCTGGTGTCACGCCCCGGCGTCGGCACCATCGCCGCCGGCGTGGCCAAAGCCTACGCGGACCTGATCACCATTTCCGGCTACGACGGTGGCACCGCTGCCAGTCCGATCACCTCCATCCGCTACGCCGGCTCCCCCTGGGAGCTGGGCCTGGCGGAGACCCACCAGACGCTGCGCGCCAACGACCTGCGCGGCAAGGTGCGGGTGCAGACCGATGGCGGCCTCAAGTCCGGCCTGGACGTGGTCAAGGCGGCCATTCTCGGCGCCGAGAGTTTCGGTTTCGGCACCGCGCCCATGGTGGCCCTGGGCTGTAAATACCTGCGCATCTGTCACCTGAACAACTGCGCCACCGGTGTCGCCACCCAGAACAAGGACCTGCGCGACGAGCATTATATCGGTACCGTCGAGATGGCGATGAACTTCTTCAAGTTCGTCGCCGAGGAGACCCGCGAGTGGATGGCGCGTCTGGGTGTACGCACCATCGAGGAGCTGGTCGGCCGTGTCGACCTGTTGCGTGTCCTCGACGGCGAGACCGAGAAGCAGAGGAAGCTGGATCTGTCGCCGCTATTGCACACCGATGAGCTGCTGGACAGCAAGCCGCAGACCTGCCGACAGGCGAAGAACGAGCCCTGGGACAAGGGTGAGCTGGCGGAGCGTATGGTTGTGGAGATACTGCCGGCCATCGAGCGCCTGTCCGGTGGTGACTACAGCTACAGCGTTACCAACTGCGACAGGTCCATAGGCGCGCGCCTGTCCGGCGAGATCGCCAAACGCCACGGCAACCAGGGCATGGTGGAGGCGCCGGTCAAGTTGCAACTTAAGGGTGTTGCCGGCCAGTCCTTCGGCGTCTGGAATGCCGGTGGCCTGGAGATGTACCTAGAGGGTGATGCCAACGACTATGTGGGCAAGGGCATGGCCGGCGGCAAGCTGGTGATACGCCCGCCGGCGGGCAGTGCCTTCGAATCCCGGGATACCAGCATCATCGGCAATACCTGCCTCTACGGCGCTACCGGTGGCAAGCTGTTCGCTGCCGGCCGCGCCGGTGAGCGCTTCGCGGTGCGGAACTCCGGCGCCTTCGCGGTAGTGGAGGGCGCTGGAGACCACTGCTGCGAATATATGACCGGCGGTATGGTGGCTGTGCTGGGTGACACCGGGGTCAATTTCGGCGCCGGTATGACAGGCGGCTTCGCCTATGTACTGGATCTGGAGCGCAACTTCTTCGACAAGTGCAACCACGAGCTGATCGAGCTGCGCCGTATCAGCAGTGAGACGCTGGAGCCGCACCAGAGCCACCTGCGCGAGGTGATCGAGGAATACGCCGCCGAGACCGGCAGCGAATGGGGCGCCGAGTTGCTGGACAACTTCGACGACTACCTGAGCCGCTTCTGGCTGGTGAAGCCCAAGGCGGCGAGCCTGGCCGGCCTGCTGGCCGATGTACGCAAGCGCGGTGAATAAGAAAGGGTGGATGGAATGAAAGAGAGACTGAGCAACGATTTCCAGTTTATCGACGTGGGCCGCAGCGACCCGCCGAAGAAGGACATCATCACCCGCACCAACGAGTTTGTAGAAATCTACCAGCCGTTCAGCGAGCGCCAGGTGGCCAGCCAGGCGCATCGCTGCCTGGACTGCGGCAACCCCTACTGCGAGACCGGCTGTCCGGTACACAACTATATTCCCAACTGGCTGAAGCTGGTGACCGACGGCAACATCATGGAGGCGGCGGAACTCAGCCACCAGACCAATACCCTGCCGGAGGTCTGCGGCCGCGTCTGCCCCCAGGACCGCCTGTGCGAGGGTGCCTGTACGCTGAACGACGGCTTCGGCGCCGTGACCATCGGCAACGCGGAGAAGTACATTACCGACACTGCCTTTGCCCTCGGCTGGCGCCCGGACCTCTCCCATGTGAAGAAGACCGACAAGCGCGTCGCCGTGATCGGCGCCGGTCCCGCCGGCCTCGGCTGCGCCGATGTACTGGTGCGCAACGGCGTACAGCCGGTGGTATTCGACAAGTACCCGGAAATCGGCGGCCTGATCACCTTCGGCATCCCGGAGTTCAAGCTGGAAAAATCGGTGATGCAGCGGCGCCGTCAGGTCTTCAGCGAGATGGGAATCGAGTTCTGCCTCAATACCGAAGTCGGTAAAGACATTGGTTTCGAGGAGCTGTTGCGGGATTACGATGCCGTGTTTATGGGTATGGGTACTTACAACTACATGAAGGGCGGTTTCCCCGGCGAGGAGTTGTCCGGCGTGCACGACGCCCTACCGTTCCTGATCGGCAATGTGAACCGCAATATGGGCTGGGAGAAAAACCCGGAGGAGTTTATCTCGGTCGAGGGCAAACGTGTCGTGGTGCTCGGCGGCGGCGATACCGCCATGGACTGCAACCGCAGTTCCATCCGCCTGGGTGCGAAGAGCGTTACCTGCGCTTACCGGCGCGACGAGGAAAACATGCCCGGCTCCCGCCGCGAGGTGGCCAACGCCAAGGAGGAGGGTGTGCGCTTCCTGTTCAACCGCCAGCCGGTGGAGATTGTCGGCGATGGCAAGGTGAGCGGGGTAAAAGTTGTCACTACCGAGCTGGGTGAGCCGGACGAGAACGGCCGTCGCCGCCCGCAGGTGGTACCCGGCTCCGAGGAGGTGATTCCCGCGGACCTGGTGCTGGTGGCCTTCGGTTTCCGCCCGAGCCCGGCGGAGTGGTTTGATGAATACAAGATAGAAGTGGCCGACTGGGGCGGCGTGGTCGCGCCGGAGCAGCAGGCATTCAAGTTCCAGACCAGCAATGAGAAGGTCTTCGCCGGCGGCGATATGGTGCGCGGCTCGGACCTGGTCGTCACCGCCATCTGGGAGGGCCGCCAGGCCGCCGAGGGTATCCTGGATTACCTCGACGTCTAGAAGAAAGCGCCCTCTCCCGCCCGCGGGGGAGAGGGCCTCTCGCTGGCTACGCGGCGGCGGCTCGTATCGACCTCATTGGCCTCTCCAACTGTCCCCCTCTGCCGCTCCTCTGTACAATAGCCGCCTTTTTAGCCAGCCAGTTGTATTGCCCATGTCCGAAACCAAGCCCTCCGAACTGAAAAACGACCGCTTCCTGCGCGCCCTGCTGCGCCAGCCGGTGGACCGCACGCCAGTGTGGATGATGCGCCAGGCGGGTCGCTATCTGCCGGAGTACCGCGCCAGTCGCGCCCGGGCGGGCAGTTTTATGGATCTGTGTCGCAACACCGAACTGGCCTGTGAGGTGACGCTGCAGCCGCTGGAGCGCTACCCGCTGGATGCGGCCATTCTCTTCTCGGACATCCTCACCATCCCAGACGCCATGGGACTGGGCCTCTATTTCGAAGAGGGTGAGGGCCCCAAATTCCGCAAGCCGCTGCGCACAGCCAGAGATATCGAGGCCCTGGAAGTCGTCAACAGCGAGCGGGATCTGGACTATGTAATGAACGCGGTATCCACCATCCGCCGCGAGCTGAATGGCCGCGTGCCGCTGATCGGTTTCTCCGGCAGCCCCTGGACCCTGGCCACCTATATGATCGAAGGCGGCTCCAGCCGCGATTTCGCCCGCTGCAAGGAGATGCTCTACCGCCAACCTGAGCTGATGCACCAGTTGCTGACGCTGCTGGCGGATTCGGTGACCGACTACCTGAACGCACAGATCCGCGCCGGCGCACAAGTGGTGCAGATCTTCGACACCTGGGGCGGGGCGCTCAGCCACGAGGCCTACCGTGAGTTCTCCCTGCGCTATATGACACGCATCGTCGGCGGGCTGATCAAGGAGGCCGATGGCCGTCCGGTACCGTCGATACTCTTCACCAAGGGCGGCGGCCAGTGGCTGGAGGCCATGGCGGACAGTGGCGCCAGCGCCCTGGGGCTGGACTGGAGCACCGATATCGGGCAGGCGCGCGAGCGGGTTGGCGACCGGGTGGCACTGCAGGGCAATCTGGATCCGGCGGTCCTCTACGCGAGCCCCGAGCGGATCCGCGCCGAGGTGGCGGCGGTACTGGAATCATTTGGTAGCGGTAGCGGCCATGTGTTTAACCTGGGCCACGGTATTACCCCGAAAGTGGACCCGGCACACGCCGGTGCCATGATCGAGGCGGTGCTGGAGCTGTCGCCCAGCTATCACGCCTGACGATTGCCACTTTGCGCGAATGTGCCGGTTGGAAGCTGCTTCCGTGACAGGCGTCACGTACGTGGGGCTGCTAACTGTGGAGTGAGCGTGCTATAAAGGAGTGCTGCCTCCGCGGCTATTTTTTCAACGCCGGAGCGGTTTCAAAAGCACAACTTCCGACGGCAACACACCAGTGGCGATCGAACAGGCAAAAGTCTTCGTAGAGGATCTTCAGCGCGGCATGTTTGTGTCCAGGCTAGACAGGCCCTGGACCCGGACGCCCTTTGCGCTACAGGGTTTCTATATTCGCGACCTGGAAGAAGTTCGCCAACTGCAGAAGTACTGTCGCTTCGTCTATGTCGACCTGGTCAAGACGGTCGGTGACGCAGGCGTCAAGTTGCGCCGCATCACGGGTGCGGCTCCCAGGAATCCCTCCTCCCAGTCTTCCAAAGGTGGTCGCGCCGGGCGCGTGCCGGTGGCGATTCCCTGCCGTCCGGTACAGGTCTCTCACAAGGCGTATCCGCCGCCCGAGCCGGTCCGCCGCGAAGCGGACAAGGCGCGCAAGCTGCACGGCCGGATTCTGGCCGGCATGCAGCAGGTCATGGTGCAGATCCGGAGCGATAGACCCCTGCCGATACAGCAGGTGAACAAGGTGGTCGAAGCCCTGGTGGAGAGTGTTCTGCGCAGCCCCGATACCTTCGCCTGGCTGGCCCGCGTGCGCGACAAGGACGAGCACACCTACAGCCACTCCATTCGCGCCAGTATCTGGGCGCTGGTCTTTGGCCGCCATATCGGCCTGCGTCGCCACGAGCTGGTGCAGCTGGGAATGGCGACGCTGCTCAAGGATGTGGGCAAGCTGATGATTGCGGACGAAGTACTGCAAATGGTTGTGCGGGACCCGCGCGGCGAGCTGGAATACCGCAAGTTCGTCGAGCACAGCGTAAGATTGCTGTCCGCAGACCCGCAGGTGGACCCGCAGCTAATCAATATCGTCCGCTGCCACCGCGAGCAGCACGATGGCAGCGGTTACCCACAGGGCCTGCGCGGCGACAAGATTCCGGTGCTGGCGCGGATGTGCGGCATAGTGACCTTCTACGACGAGGCCACCAACCCCCGCGGCGCCGGCCAGCCGGTGGCGCCGTCGAAGGCGGTGGCGCAACTGTACGAGCTGCGCGGTATCAATTATCAAGAGCAGTTGGTGGTGGAGTTTATCCAGTCCATAGGGCTCTATCCCACCGGCACCCAGGTGGAGTTGTCCAGCGGCGAGATAGGGGTGGTAGTGGAGCAGACCTTCGGGCGCCGCCTGAAGCCCAAGGTAATGCTGGTGCTGGATCGCAACAAGCAGCCGCTGGCCGAGGCGCAACTGCTCGATATGGCCGCGGATGACGATCGCAAACAGAGATTGATCGAGCGCGGCAAGCTGGGACCGGACGCCAGGATTGCCATTCTCAAGGATGTGGAGCCGGGTAGATACCCTCAGGTGAATGTGGCCGCGGTGCGCGACAGCTACCTGTTCAGCCAGCAGGGGCTGCCTTCCATTCTCTCTCGCCTGTTGAGGCGCTAACTCGCGTCCGCTGCGACTCTTTTTTCCGACAGTTTTCGAATTGGTCGCACCCACAGGGCGAGCAGCAGTGTCACCAGCGCCGTGCTGCGGCGCAGCGGCCAGCGATCGACGAGACCACCGCAGGCCAGTAGCGCCATTGCCGAGACCAGGGTGGCGCCGCTGTAGGTGGCACCGTACTGGGCGTGGCTGAGTGCGAATTCCTCCCTGAGGGCACCGCCGAAAACAGACACGAAAAATGTCTGGCCGAAGCCGGACGCGGCCACGGCGAGCAGGGCGAAGAAGGCGAGCTTGGCGTTGTGGCGAATAAATCCGGGTAGCATTGTAAGTAATCAGTGGCGGCCGGAACGGCCCCAGAGCTCGCCCGAATGGGGACGATTATTTTTCAACCGGCAGTATATCGCCGAAGTGTTCGCCCATCTTCACCGAAGATTCCGCGCCCAGAGACTCCAGCCAGCGCACCTTGTCGGCGCCGAACAGCATGATCACGGTTGAGCCCAGCTTGAAGCGACCCATCTCCTCGCCTTTCTCCAGGTGAATCGGCGCACTGTCGCCGTAGCTGGTAGTGCGCACGCGGCGCTTGTGCGGCGTCACCAGGCCGGCCCAGACAGTTTCGATACTGGCCACGATCATCGCGCCGACGAGGATCATCGCCATGGGGCCGGCAGCGGTTTCAAAAATACAGACCACGCGCTCGTTGCGGGAGAACAGGCGCGGCACCGTTTCGGTGGTGACATTGTTGACCGAGAACAGTTGCCCCGGCACATAGGTCATGCTCTTCAGTGTGCCGGCGATCGGCATATGCACCCGGTGGTAGTCCTTGGGTGACAGGTAGACGGTGGCGAAGTGGCCGCCGGTAAACTGCGCGGCAATCTGTGGATCGCCACCCACCAGTTCCAGCAGGCTGAAGTCGTGGCCCTTGGCCTGGAATATGCGGCCGTTGTGGATCTCCCCCAACTGGCTGACACCGCCGTCCGCGGGGCAGGCGAGGATGCTTTCCCCCTCGGCGATCGGGCGCGCGCCGTCTTTCAGCGCGCGGGTGAAGAAATCGTTGAAGCTGTCAAAGGCGGTGCAGTCGCCCTGCTCGGCCTCGGACATATCCACAGCGTATTTGTCCACGAACCAGCGGGTGAAGGGATCCTTGATCCACTTGATGCGCGTCTCCGCCAGCCAGCCGGCGGCGCGTGACAGGGCCCGCTGAGGGGTCAGGTATTGCAGTGCGGCAAACAGTTTTGGGTGCATAGAGTTACTTCTGGTCCGTATTTTTTGCTGATGTAGTAGTCGCGCCCTTCTTGTCAGTAAGCGGGGCCGGTGGTGGCCCTGCTACCGGTGACTGTTTGCGGGACACGGGCTAGGCGCCCCCCCTTAAATGCATCCCTGTACGCTCTCCACGGCCATCCATGGCGGCAGAAGGTCCCGCAAACAGCCCTCGGCATCAGGGTCTTCGCATTGAGTTGCGATTTTCTTTTTTTAGCCTCGAGTCCCGTTTATTGCTCCACCGGCGTATCCGGCAGGTTGCCCCACTCGCTCCAGGAGCCGGGGTAGGCGCGGATATCGAAGCCGAGGGACTTGCCCACCAGCCAGGTAAAACCGGAGCGGTGGTGGCTCTGGCAGTGGGTGACGATTTTCCGGCTTTCGTCGATGCCCAGCCGGGCGAGAAACTCGCGCGCGTCGGAGCGGATGCGCAGGTCTCGCTGCGGGTCCATCAGCTGGGTCCACTCGCAGTTGATGGCGCCGGGAATATGTCCGGCTTTCATCGCCGCCACTCGCTCGCCGCTGTACTCCTGTGGTGAGCGCGCGTCCCAGACGAGAAAGTCTTCCTCGCCCAGGTGTTGCTGAATCTCATCCGCTTCCATCACCGGGGCTGAGTCGATGGATATCTCGATTGCGCTGGACACCGGCTCCGCCGGTTCGGTGGACAATGGCAGTCCCGCACCGCGCCAGGCGTGCATACCGCCATTCAGATAGCTGTAAGTTCTGTGGCCAATCACTTCCAGGGTCCACAGGAAGCGCCCGGCCCAGCCGCCGCCCTCGTCGTCGCAGGCGACCACATGGTGTTCGGGGCGCAGGCCTATGGCGCGGAACACCTGGGTCAGTCGCCCAGCGCTCGGCAATTTGCCCGGTGCCGGCGGTGTGCCGGCCATCAGCGCCTGAAATGGCAGGTGCAGGGCTCCGGGGATATGGCCGCTCTGGTAATTCTGCGGCGAGCTGAGATCGACGATCAACAGTTCTTCGCGCTCCAGCTGTGCGGCGAGTTCTTCCGGTTCTATGATCAGGTCCAAATTCAATTCTCCGATTCCAGGCTGTTGCGCAGGTGCAGGAAGCTGTTCATGCGCCGCTCGCTGATATCACCGCGCTCCAGCGCTTCGAGGATGGCGCAGCCGGGTTCGCCCTGGTGGCGACAGTCGCGGAAGCGACAGTGGCCGACAAAGGGGCGGAATTCCACGAAGCCCTCCAGCAGCGATTGCTCGTCCATATGCCAGAGGCCGAATTCGCGAATGCCGGGGGAGTCTATCAGATCGCCGCCGCTCGGCAGGTGGAAGAGTTCCGCCGCGGTGGTGGTGTGGGTGCCCTTCATGGTCGCTTCCGACAGGGCGCCGGTGCGCGCGCCGGCGGACGGCAGCAGGGCGTTGACCAGCGACGACTTGCCGACGCCGGACTGGCCGACGAAGACGCTTTTGCCTTGCGACAGGGTTTCCAGTAGTTGCGGCAGTCCGTCGCCGGTCTTGGTGGACAGCTGCAGCACTTCGTAGCCGAGATCCGGGTAGGGAGCGAGCAGCTCGTCCAGTGCCTCGCGATTGCCGTCGTCGATCAGGTCAATCTTGTTCAGCAGCAGAAGCGGGTGTATACCGGTGGTCTCCGCGGCCACCAGGTAGCGGTCTATCGCGTTGGCGAAGGGTTCCGGATAGGGGGCGATGACGATCACTATACGATCGATATTGGCGGCCACTGTCTTGAGGTCGCCGTAGCGGTCCGGCCGCTGCAGTTCCGAGTGGCGCTCAAGGCGCGCGCCCACGACGCCGTAGCCGCCGCTGCTCTCGCCGACCGCCGGGCTCCAGGCCACCCGGTCGCCGGTCACCAGCGTTTCGATATTGGCGCGCAGGTGGCAGCGCTGGCGCAGTTCGGGATCGACCTCGCTTTCAATCAGCACCTGAGTGCCATAGTTGGCGATCACCAGGCCCGTCTGTTCCGGTCCCAGGTGCCCCTCCTCCAGCGCCTGCTCGGCGCACTGCGCACGCTTCTGCGCGCGCTCCTCGCGCTCTTTCTGGATCTTGTCGATTCGCCACTGCTGGCGCCGGTTCAGTTTGCGTTTGCTCATTCGGGTCTCGTGGGCGTTTCGCGGCGGATTATAGCTTGCAACCATTGCCCAATGCGGTAATTTGCCCCAAAGCATAAGGAGACCCGCAGTGGATCAGAACAACCTGATCTGGATCGACCTGGAAATGACCGGTCTGGATCCGGAAAAAGAGCGCATTATCGAGATCGCCACCATAGTGACCGATTCGAAGTTGAATATTCTCGCCGAGGGCCCGGTGATGGCGGTGCACCAGGGCGATGCACTGCTGAATGCGATGGACGACTGGAACACCGAGCAGCACGGCGGTTCCGGGCTGGTGGCGCGGGTCAAGGAATCGACGATATCCGAGCGGGACGCGGAGCGGGAGACTATCGAGTTCCTGCGCCACTGGGTACCCGAGGGCGCCTCGCCCATGTGCGGCAACTCCATCGGCCAGGACCGCCGCTTCCTGGTCAGGTATATGCCGCAGCTGGAAGCCTACTTCCACTACCGCAACCTGGATGTCAGCTCGGTCAAGGAGCTGGCGCGGCGCTGGCGGCCGGATGTGCTCGAGGGGGTGAAGAAGCAGAGCAATCACCTGGCCCTGGACGATATCCGCGATTCCATCGAGGAGTTGAAACACTACCGGGAGCATTTCTTCCGGCTGTGATTGTTGAGGACTGGGGATGGGCGCTCTCCGGCCACTGACCACTAACGACCGGCCACTTTCCTGATCTTGCGTTTGCGTTTACGGCCACTGCGCAATCTCGCCAGCGCCCAATCGATATGCTCTGCCACCAGCGGCGTAGCCCCGGGCAGGGCGCTCTCCAGTGCGGCGACAATTTCTGCGGAAGATTCCGCATTCCCCAGTGCCACCGCCAGGTTCCGCTGCCAGCGCTCGTAGCCGATGCGCCGTATTGCCGAGCCCTGGGTCCTGTGCAGGAACTCGGCCTCGCTCCAGCCGAACAGCGTCAGCAGATCGCCGTCGTCCAGTCCGTGGCGCGGGTGGAAATCCTCTTCTGTGGTGGGCTTGGCGAACTTGTTCCAGGGACAGATGATCTGGCAGTCGTCGCAGCCAAATACCCGGTTGCCCATCGGCTCGCGGAACTCCTCGGGAATGGGGCCCTTGTTCTCGATGGTCAGGTAGGAGATGCAGCGGCGCGCGTCCAGCTGGTAGGGGCCGACGAAGGCGTCGGTGGGGCAGACCTTCAGGCAGGCGCTGCAGTCGCCGCACTGGTTTTTCTCCTCGCTCTGGTCCAGCGGCAATGCCAGGTTGGTGTAGATCTCGCCGAGGAAGAACCAGGAGCCGGCATTGGCATTGATCACCATACAATTCTTGCCGATCCAGCCGAGACCGGCCTTTTCCGCCAGGGCGCGCTCCATCACCGGGGCGCTGTCGGTAAAGGCGCGGCCGGAGGACTCCAGGCCGTGTTCATCGCACCAGGCATCGATCTTCTGCGCCAGCTGTGCGAGCCGCTTGCGGATCAGTTTGTGGTAGTCGCGCCCGTTGGCATAGCGTGAGACATAGGCCTTGCCGGCATCCTTCAGTACCCGCACTGGCTGGGTGTCCGGGGGGAGATAGTCGAGGCGCGCACTGATGGCGCGCAGCGTGCCGGGCTGCAGCAGCTCCGGGCGCCAGCGCTTGTCGCCGTGGGCGCCCATCCACTCCATATCACCGTTATAGCCGGCATCCAGCCATGCGCGGAGGCGCTCGCCGTGCGCCTGCAGTTGGCAGTCGGTAATCCCGATCTGTTGGAAGCCCAGTTCGCGGCCCCAGATCTTGATCAGGGCAGCGAGGTCGGCGAGCAGTGTTTCGGTCATGGAGGCTAACGGCTCGGTGCCGGTCGCAAGCAATTTGTGCGCCCGGGGCGGTATACTTTGCTGTCATTCTGGTGGGTGTGACAGCGACTCAATCGCCTATTCTGCCACAGATTAAATTTTGATCACCAATTCTTGAACTCAATTGCGGGAGCCGAATGGACACGCCTCAACCCCTGTACAGCGCCAAGTCGGTGCGCGAGCTCGACCGGCGCACCATCGCCGCACTGAAGATCCCCTCCATCGCGCTGATGAAACGCGCCGGCCGCGCGGCCTTCGTCCATCTGCAGCAGCGCTGGCCGGACGCGAAGCGTATCCAGGTGTTCTGCGGCGGCGGCAACAACGGCGGCGACGGCTATGTAATCGCGGCGCTGGCGGCGCAGAAGCAGATCCCGGTGGTGGTCTTCGCCTGTGTGGAACCGCAAAAGCTCAAGGGTGACGCGCTGGAGGCCTGTGAATACGCCCGCCGCGAGGGCGTGCATATAGTGACTTCGCTGGCCGAGCTGGACAGTGCCGACGGCGATACGGTGATTGTCGATGCGCTGCTGGGCACCGGCTTCGCCGGCGAGCTGCGGGCGCCGGTTGGCCACGCCGTGGAGCGCATCAACAAGAGTATGGGCGCGGTGCTGGCGGTGGATATTCCGTCCGGCCTGAGTGCCGACAACGGCAGCGCCGGGCAGGCGGTAAGCGCCGATCTGACGGTGACCTTCATCGGCCGCAAATTGGGGCTTCACTGCGGGCGCGGGCCGGCACTCTGCGGCCAGGTGGTTTACGAGAATCTGGGCGCGCCGGAATCACTGTTGGCAGAAGTCGAGCCGCTGGCGCAGCGCTTCGATGGGGCCAGTGTCAGGCGCCTGGCGCCTCGCGCCGCGGACAGTTACAAGAACCAGTTCGGCCACGTGCTGGTCGTCGGCGGCGACAGCGGTTACGGCGGTGCCGCGCTAATGGCGGCGGAGTCCGCCGCGCGCTCCGGGGCCGGACTTATCTCCCTGGCCACGCGCCCGGAACATCTGGCCGCGGCGCTGACCCGCTGCCCGGAGGTGATGGCCCACCCGGTGATTTCCGGTCAGGAACTGGAGCCACTGCTGGAGGGGCCCGATGTGATCGCCGTGGGGCCGGGTCTCGGTCGCGCGCCCTGGGGCGAGCAGCTGCTGGCCCGCGCCGGTCGTGCCGAGGTGCCACTGGTGCTGGATGCGGACGCGCTGAATACCCTCGCCGGCGGCCGCGTGCTGGCCGGTCTGCGGCGCGACGACTGGGTGCTGACGCCCCACCTGGGTGAGGCGGCGCGGCTGCTCGGCTGTGATGTGGCGGAAGTGCTCTCCGACCCGCGCGCGGCGGCCAGCGCGATTCAGCAGAAATTCAGTGGTGTGGTGATACTAAAGGGCGCGGGCACCCTGATCGCCCACGACGGCGGTGTGGACCTGATCAACAGCGGAAACCCGGGCATGGCCTCCGGCGGTATGGGCGACCTGCTCACCGGTATTGTCGCCGGGCTGATCGGTCAGCATCTGTCGCCATTGGAAGCGGCGCGACTGGGGGTGTGGCTGCACGGCGAGGCGGGCAACCGGGCCGCGGAGAAGGGCCAGCGCGGCCTGCTGGCCACGGACCTGTTGCCCCACATACGGCAATTGGTGGACTGATGGAATTGAAACTGTCCCTGGCAGACGAAGCCGCTACCGTCGCTGCCGGCGAGTCCCTCGGCCGCGCCTGCCTGGTCGCCGGCATGCAGAGCGGCCTGACGCTCTTCCTGCACGGCCAGTTGGGCGCCGGCAAGACCACCTTCTGCCGCGGTGTGCTGCGCGCCTTCGGACATCGGGGCGCAGTAAAGAGCCCCACTTACACCCTGGTGGAACCCTACGAGCTGGGGCCGCAGAGAGTCTTCCACTTCGATCTCTATCGCCTGGGCGATGCGGAGGAGCTGGAATTTATGGGGGTGCGGGATTACTTCGCCCCCCGGAGCCTGAGCCTGGTGGAGTGGCCCGAGCGCGGCACCGGCGTGCTGCCGGAACCGGACCTGGAGCTGGAACTGGAAGTGCCGGACAGCGGTCGACAACTGCGGTTGGCCGCACACTCGGGTAATGGCGAAGCAGTACTGAAAGCGCTGCAGAATCTGCTGTAAAGAATATTGTCTAGATTAGCAGGGAAGCGCGGCGAAAAATAACCGACAGGGTAGAGCAAGAATGAATTCAGTCTGGCAGCGATTACTCGGCCTTGTGGCCATGTTAATGCTGGCCCTGCCGACACAGGCGGCGGAAGTGGAGGGCGTGCGCCTGTGGCGCGCCCCGGACCACACGCGTCTGGTGTTCGATCTCAGCGGGCCGGCAGAGCACAAGCTGTTTACCCTGAGCGACCCGCACCGGGTGGTGATCGATGTGGCGGACACCCGGCTGGCGGCGCAGTTCGACCAGCTGGAGCTGGACGATACTCCCATTGATCGAGTGCGCCACGGCCGCCAGGACAAGAAAAACCTGCGCGTGGTACTGGATCTGAAGCGGCAGGCAAAGCCGCGCAGTTTCTCCCTGCGCCGCCACGGCGATCTTCCCGATCGCCTGGTGATCGATCTCTACGACAAAGTGGTCAACGAGGAAAAGACCCTGCAGCAGGTCGGCAGTGAGCGGGATATCGTCATCGCAATCGACGCCGGTCACGGCGGCGAGGATCCCGGCGCTCTGGGCCCCGGCGGCTTGCGTGAGAAAGACGTGGTACTGGCGATCAGCAAGGCGCTGCACAAGGCGATCGACAGCAGGCGCGGCTTTTCTGCCAAACTGGTGCGCAGCGGCGACTACTATATTCCACACCGGCAGAGAGTGGAGAAGGGGCGCCAGATGCGCGCGGATCTCTTCGTCTCCATTCACGCGGATGCCTTCCACAAGAAAAGCGCTCGCGGTGCCGGTGTCTACGCAGTGTCCTCCCGTGGCGCTACCAGTGAGACGGCGCGTTTCCTGGCCCAACGGGAGAACGAATCCGACCTGATCGGTGGTGCCGGCAGCCTGAACCTCGGCGACAAGGACGATACCCTGGCCGGCGTGCTGCTGGATCTGTCGATGACCGCCACCATGAACGCCAGCCTGGATATTGGTGCCAGCGTGCTGGCCTCTATCGGCAGCTTTACCCATCTGCACAAGAAACAAGTGGAGCAGGCCAACTTTGCAGTGCTGCGCTCGCCGGACGTGCCGTCGATCCTGGTTGAGACCGGGTTTATCACCAATCCCTACGAGGCCAAACGCCTGCGCGATCCCAACTTCCAGCGCAAACTGGCACAAAAGCTCAGCGACGGTATAGTGGCGCACTTCAACAGCCGCCCGCCGGTGGGTAGCTGGCTGGCCGCCAACCGCAACCGGGTCGAGCGCCGCCACACCATCGCTCGCGGCGACACCCTATCCGGCATAGCCGCGCGGTACAATGTGCCCGTTTCCGAATTGAAAAGAGCCAATGGTATCGGCAGCTCGGTAATCCGTGTTGGCCAGACGCTTACCATTCCTTCCGGCTGAGTTGTAATTTTTTATGTCCGATAAAATCCAGCAATTATCCCCCCGCCTCGCCAACCAGATCGCCGCCGGCGAGGTGGTGGAGCGGCCGGCTTCGGTGATCAAGGAGTTGTTGGAGAACAGCCTCGATGCCGGTGCATCGCGCCTGGAAGTGGAAATCGACAACGGTGGTATCAAGCGCATCAGAGTGCGCGACAACGGCAAGGGTATCGAGAAAGAGGACCTGCCGCTGGCGCTGGCCCGCCATGCCACCTCCAAGATTCACGCACTGGAGGACCTGGAGGCGGTGGCCACCCTGGGTTTCCGCGGCGAGGCCCTGGCCAGTATCTCCTCGGTGGCGCGCCTCGAACTGACCAGCAGCCGCGACGACAGCGGCAAGGGCTGGCAGGTAGTGGCCTCCGGCCGCGATATGCAGGCGCAACTGAATCCGGCGGCGCACCCGCGCGGCACCAGCGTGGATGTGCGCGATCTCTTCTTCAATACCCCGGCGCGGCGCAAGTTCCTGCGCACCGAGAAGACCGAGTTCAACCGGGTCGACGACACCATCAAGCGCCTGGCCCTTTCGCGTTTCGATGTCTCCATCAGCCTGCGCCACAACGGCAAGGGCGTGCACAACCTGCGCGCCGGCAGCGGCCGGGTGGAAATGGAGCGGCGCGTGGCCCAGGTGTGCGGGCCGGCGTTTATGCAGAATGCGCTGCATATTGACGTGGAGCGCAGCGGCCTGCGCCTCTGGGGCTGGGTTGCCGAACCGGCCTTTTCCCGCTCCCAGGCGGACCTGCAGTTCTTCTACGTCAATGGCCGCGCCATTCGCGACAAGGTGGTCAGTCACGCGGTGCGCCGCGCCTTCGCCGATGTGCTCTACCACGGTCGCCACCCGGCCTTCGTGCTCTACCTGGAGCTGGATCCGGCCTCGGTGGACGTGAACGTGCACCCGACCAAACACGAAGTGCGCTTCAGGGATGGCCGCCTGGTGCACGACTTCCTGTTCGGTTCCCTGCACCGGGCGCTGGCAGACGTAAGGCCTGGGCAGCGGGAGGAGACCGAGCAGCAGCAAACGGAAACTGTCGGTGGTATCAGTGCGGGTGAATTTGCCGGTCAGCAGAAGATGGCGCTTTCCTCGCGGCCATCGCCGGGGGATTTGCAGCAGCAGATGCAGAATTACGGAACTCTGCACCAGCCGTATCGGGCACAACCCGGCGTGTCCGAAGCTGCGCCCGCTGCGACTGCGACACCTTCGCCCACGGTTGCCGGCTGGAACTCGGCGCTGGCGCCGCAGACGGATGGTGAAGAGGCGCCGCCACTGGGTTTCGCCCTGGCGCAGTTACACGGCATCTATATCCTGGCGCAGAATGAGCAGGGTCTGATCGTCGTCGACATGCACGCGGCCCACGAGCGCATCGTCTACGAGCAGATGAAGAGTGCCCACGCTACCGGCGGCATACAGGCACAGCCGCTACTGGTACCGGTGAGCCTGGCGGTGAGCCAGCGCGAGGCGGACTGTTTCGAGGAGCGCAGCGAAGTGTTCACGGCACTGGGTTTTGTGTTGCAGCGGGCGGGGCCGGAGACTTTACTGGTGCGCCAGGTGCCGACCATGCTGCACGGGGCCGAGGTGGAACAGCTGGTACGCGACGTTCTGTCGGACCTGCTGGCCCAGGGCGGCAGCGACCGCATCGGCGAGCGCATCAACGAGATACTGTCCACCATGGCCTGTCACGGTTCGGTGCGCGCCAACCGCAAATTGACAGTGCCGGAGATGAACGCGCTGCTGCGGGATATGGAGCGCACCGAGCGCAGTGGCCAGTGCAACCACGGCAGGCCCACCTGGACCCAAGTGAAGTTGGCGGACATGGACAAATGGTTTATGAGGGGGCAATGACTAATGCGGAATGCGGAATGCGGAATGATGCCGGAGCGGATGATTCCGCATTCCGCATTTCGCATTCCGCATTGCCAAGGGCCATCTTCCTGATGGGACCGACAGCCTCCGGCAAGACGGACCTGGCCATGGCGCTGGCAGACCAGCTGCCGGTGGAGCTGATCAGTGTCGATTCGGCACTCGTCTACCGCGGCCTGGATATCGGCTCCGCCAAGCCCTCGCCGGAGGAGTTGGTGCGCTACCCCCACCGCCTGATCGATATCTGCGATCCGGGTGAGTCCTATTCCGCCGGCCGTTTTCGCGAGGATGCTCTGGAGGCCATGGCCGAGATAGTTGCGGCGGGCAAGATTCCACTACTGGTGGGCGGAACCATGTTGTATTTTCGCGCTCTACTGGAGGGCATGGCGCAGCTGCCGGAGGCGGATCCGGCGATACGTGCGGATATCGAGGCCCGCGCCGGGCGCGAGGGCTGGCCGGCTCTGCACGCCGAACTGGCGGCAGTGGATCCGGAATTGGCCTCCGAATTGCACCCCAATCACTCGGTGCGTATCGAGCGCGGCCTGGAGGTCTACCGATTGACTGGCGTGCCGCTGTCGCAGCTGCGCCGGGAGCAGGCGCGGGATTCGGTGACCGAGCACTACGACCTGCGTCAGCTGGCGCTGCTGCCCAGAGACAGGGCGCTACTGCACCAGCGCATTGAATTCCGCTTCCGCCGTATGCTGGAGCAGGGCTTTGTCGACGAGGTGCGGGGACTGCGCGAGCGCGGCGACCTGCATGAGGATCTGCCGGCCATTCGCGCGGTGGGATACCGCCAGGTGTGGCAGTACCTGGATGGCCGTCTGGACTACGAGCAGATGGTGGGGGCGGGAGTCGCCGCCACGCGCCAATTGGCCAAGCGCCAGCTGACCTGGCTGCGGCGCTGGCCGGATCTGGCGGCAATTTACGCACAGGATGTCGATGGCAGGGTGCGCAAAAATGACGAAATCTTGGCGGAAGCCTTGAAATTTCTTGCTTGAGCATCCATAACGTGGGTGGGCCAATAAACGACAAGCCCGTTCAGTCAGTTTTTTCACAGAGTCGGGCCATTTCCGGCTCTACTTATACGCGTATTCGACCTCAGTCGTCACTTAGTCCACGGGTTTCGTGGGCGCGATTGCGGCCTGCATTCGCTTCCAGCTTTTGACAAGGAGAAAAAAGATGTCAAAAGGGCACAGCTTACAAGACCCTTACCTCAACGTATTGCGCAAAGAGCGTATCCCGGTTTCTATCTATCTGGTTAACGGCATCAAGCTTCAGGGGCAAATAGAATCTTTCGATCAATTTGTGGTATTGCTGAAAAACACCGTCAGCCAAATGGTGTACAAACACGCCATTTCCACCGTTGTCCCGTCCCGCGCGGTGCGCGTACCGCTGCTGAATCCGGCGGCGCAGCAGGGGGGCGAGGGCGCTGGTGAAGGTGGTGAGCGAGAAACCTTCGGTTAACACCAGCCCTGTTCCAGGCATAGATTCGCGCCTCGGCTCGCCGGGGCGCCCGCAGTTTGATGCCCTGTAATTTGGTGCCGCCTGCTGCGGCCTCAATCAGGGTCCCGGGCCGCTGCCCGGTCCCGCAACAGAGAATATCCATTGTTTTTCGAACGACCGGATTCCGGTGAGCTGGCGGTGCTGGTGCACCTGGAACTGTCCGCCATCGACAGCCCCGATGACCCACGAGAATTTGAAGAGCTGGCGCTTTCCGCCGGCGCAGACCCGGTGACCTTTATCTTCGGCCAGCGCGCCACGCCGGACCCTAAGACCTTCGTTGGCCGCGGCAAGCTGGAGGAGATCCGCCAGGCGGTGCTGGACAACGGCGCCGAGCTGGTGATCTTCGACCACACCCTGTCCCCCAGCCAGGAGCGCAATGTCGAGCGCGAGCTGAAGTGTCGGGTGCTGGACCGCACCGGCCTGATCCTGGATATTTTTGCCCAGCGCGCCCGCACCCATGAGGGTAAGCTGCAGGTAGAGTTGGCGCAGCTGCGCCATATGGCCACACGCCTGGTGCGCGGCTGGACCCACCTGGAGCGACAGAAGGGCGGTATTGGCCTGCGCGGTCCCGGTGAGACCCAGCTGGAAACCGACCGCCGGCTGCTGCGCGCGCGCATCGATTCCATCGAGAAGAAGCTGGAAAAGGTCCGCCGGCAGCGCGAACAGGGCCGCCGCGCCCGCTCCCGCGCCGAAGTCGCCACCGTCTCTCTGGTGGGCTATACCAATGCCGGCAAGTCGACCCTGTTCAACCGCCTCACCGACGCGGATGTCTATGTGCGCGACCAGTTGTTTGCGACGCTGGATCCGACCATGCGCCGGGTTGATCTGCCCAACGTTGGCGCCATGGTACTGGCGGACACGGTGGGCTTCGTATCCCACCTGCCACATAAGCTGGTGGAAGCATTTCGCGCCACGCTGGAGGAGGCGGCCAGCGCGACTCTGCTGCTGCATGTGGTGGATGCCGCTGCAGAAGACCGGCTGCACCTGATGGAAGAAGTGCAGAATGTGCTGGCGGAGATAGATGCGGGGGAACTGCCGCAGTTGCTCGTGTACAACAAGATCGACCTACTGCAGGACTGCGAGCCGCGCATCGAGCGCGATGAACAGGGGGTGCCGCGCGCCGTGTGGCTATCCGCCGTCAGTGGCGCCGGCTGCGAGCTGCTAATCGAGGCCATTGCCGAGCGGCTCGGCGAGCAGATGGTCAGCGGCCTGCTGGTGACAACGCCGCAGCAGTCGCGCCTGCGTGCGCAGCTGTATGAAATCAACGCGGTTCAGTCTGAGAATTATCGCGATAACGGCGACTGCGAACTGCAGTTGCTGTTGCCGCGCAGCGATTTCCAGCGCCTGTTGGCGCCGTATAAAGAGTGTGAAGGCGCGCCCGAGTGGAAGGCTTCAAGCGAGGCTACGCCGGGATAAGTCGCAATAATTTGCCGGAGAAGGGTGCTAGAATCCCGCCGGTACAAAAAGCTAAATGATCAGAGTTGGAGTGTTTCGATGGCCTGGAACGAACCGGGTGGTAATAACAAGGATCCCTGGGGTGGAGGCGGCGGCAAGCGCAATGACGGCCCGCCAGATCTCGACGAACTGCTGCGCAAGTTGCAACAGAAACTGAACGGCCTCTTTGGTGGCGGTTCCGGCAGTGGTGCCAGCGGGGGCGGCCGCTTTCCGTGGTCGCTGGTATTGATCGTTGTGGCCGTCCTCTACGGCTTGCTGGGGTTCTACCAGGTCAATGCCAACGAGTCCGCCGTGGTGCTGCGACTGGGCAAATATCACTCCACCGAGACTTCCGGCCTGCACTGGAATCCGCCGCTGATCGATACCGTCACCAAGGTGAACATGACCGAGGTGCGCACCGAGCGTACCACCGGGCAGATGCTCACCGAGGATGCGAGTATCGTGGACGTGGTGCTGCAGGTGCAGTGGCATATCGACGACGCCGAGTCCTTTGTGCTGCGCGTGCGCGATCCGCTCAAGAGCCTGCAGGAGGCCACCGACAGCGCCCTGCGCCACGTGGTCGGCTCCCTGACGCTGAATGGCGTTATCTCCCAGAACCGGACCCAGGTTTCCGCGGACACCCAGGCGCGCCTGCAGGACTACCTGGACCTCTACCAGACCGGTATCCGCGTCGACGTGGTCAACCTGACCGACGCCAAGGCGCCGCGGGAAGTGCAGGATGCCTTCGACGATGTGGTCCGCGCCCGCGAGGACGAGGTGCGCCTGCAGAACGAGGCCCAGGCCTATGCCAACCAGGTCATTCCGGTAGCGCGCGGCCAGGCACAGCGCATGATCGAGGAAGCGGAGGCCTACAAGTCCCGCGTCGTGGAGAGCGCGCGCGGTGAGGCGGTGCGCTTCGAGAAGCTGCTGGCCGAATACGAGCGCGCGCCCCAGGTAACCCGCGAGCGCCTCTACCTGGATGCGGTGCAGCAGGTGATGGCCAATGCCTCCAAGGTGATGGTGGATGTCGAGGGCGGCAACAACATGATGTACCTGCCGCTGGACAAGCTGGCGCAGCAAAGTGGCAGCCAGGCGGTACAGCGCAAGGATGTGTCGCCGACGGTGGTGGACGAGATCTACCAGCGGGTGCTCGACCGCCTGAGCGCCGAGGCCGCCAACCGGCGCCGCAACCAGAATGTCCGCTGAGGGGTGACGCAATGAACAACAGAACACTGGTAATCATCGCCGCCCTGCTGCTCGCAGTTCTGGCCATCTCCTCCAGCGCCTTCGTGGTCAAGGAGACGGAAAAGGCCGTGCTGCTGCGTTTCGGTGAACTGATCCGCACCGACTACGAGCCGGGGCTCTATTTCAAGATTCCGCTGGTGCACGAGCTGCGCAAGTTCGACGCGCGCATCCAGACCGTGGACTCCAGCCCGGTGCGCATGCTGAACAGCGAAAACAAGTTCATGATGGTGGACTCCTACGCCAAGTACCGCATCTTCGACGTGGGCCGCTTCTATGTCGCCACCCGCGGCGACGAGCGCAATGCGGTGCGCCTGCTGGCGGAACAGATCAACAACCGCCTGCGCAACCAGTTCGGTGTGCGCGACCTGCACGAAGTGGTCAGCGGCCAGCGCGACGAGCTGATGGCGGAGATCACCAAGAACCTGAACAAGTCGGCGCAGACGGACCTGGGGGTGGAAATCGTCGACGTGCGCGTGAAGCGCATCGACCTGCCACCGGAGGTGTCCGAGTCGGTCTTCCAGCGCATGCGCGCCGGCCGTGAGCTGGAGGCCCGCGACCACCGCGCCAAGGGCCAGGAGGCCAGCGAGCGCGTCCGCGCCAACGCCGATCGCCAGAAGATAGTGATCGAGGCCGAGGCCTACCGCCAGTCGGAAGAGCTGCGTGGTGCAGGCGACGCCGAGGCCGCGGCCATCTACGCCTCCGCCTTCAACAAGGACCCGGAGTTCTACCGCTTTACCCGCAGTCTCAAGGCCTACCAGGAGACCTTCCAGAGCAAGTCCGACATGCTGCTGGTGGATCCGGAAAGCGAGTTCTTCCGCTACCTGAAGGATCCCGAGGGCAAGTAACCTGGGAGCGCGGAGCTTTGTCTTGGGGCGCTGAAGGCTCGAGCTCCGCATGCGGGCCGCAGGCCCGCCTCGAAACCAGCCGATACCCCTACCTTCTCGCAAACACTTGATGGTAAAATCACGCAAACCGGGCAGTGCCCGGTTTTTTTGTGAGGGCGCTCCCGCCCGATACACCGCTGACAACACCTTTTTCATCATGACCCAAGCCGATCGCTGGATGCTGCCGGATGGCATCGCGGAAATACTGCCCGCGGACGCCGTGCAGATAGAAACCCTGCGCCGCCGCCTGCTGGACCTGTACCACAGCTGGGGCTACGAGCTGGTGATACCGCCGATGCTGGAGTTCACCGAGTCCCTGCTGATCGGCATGGGGCACGATCTGGACCTCAGTACATTCAAGGTCACCGACCAGCTCTCCGGCCGCACCCTCGGCATTCGCGCCGATATCACCCCACAGACTGCGCGTATCGATGCACACAGCTTCCCCCGCGCCGGCGCCAACCGCCTGTGCTATGCAGGCCATGTGCTGCATACCCGCCCGCGCACCGCCATGGGTTCGCGCGCGCCGATACAGATAGGCGCCGAGCTGTACGGCGTCGAGAGCCTGCAGGCGGATATCGAAGTCATTTCGCTGATGTTAGAGAGTCTGCAGGTTGCCGGTGTCGAGCAGATTCACCTGGATCTCGGTCACGTCGCCATCTACCGCAGTCTCGCCAGCGCAGCGGGGCTGGACGGTGAGCAGCGCCGCGAATTGTTTGCGCTGCTGCAGAGCAAGGCCAGCGCCGATGTGCAGCGCTGGGTGAGTGACAATGTCGCCGACCCGCAGGTGGCGGCCTGGCTGCGCGCCCTGCCGGGCCTCGCCGGCGGTTGCGACTGCCTGGCGCGGGCGCGCGACCTGATGGCCGGCGCGCCGGCAGAACTGCAGGGCGCACTGGCGGACCTGCAGCAGCTGGCCGAATCCCTGGCTCAGCGCTACCCGGCGGTGGCGCTCTTCTTCGATCTCTCCGAAGTGCGCGGCTACGACTACGAAACCGGGCTGGTATTCGCCGCCTATACGCCGGGCCACGGCCAGGCGCTGGCCAACGGCGGCCGCTACAACGGTATCGGCGCCGTATTTGGCCGCAACAGACCCGCCACCGGTTTCAGCAGCGACCTGGTATCCCTGAACACCCTGGGGAGGCCTCCGGAACTGGAGAACAACGCTGTTCTCGCGCCGTTGGCAGAAGGGCCAGATGGAGAGTCCCTGTGGCGCGCCGTGGAAGTGCTGCGTGGCAAGGGTGAGGTTGTCATCTCCGCCCTGCCGGACGGCGCCGAGGGCGAGGTGCAGTCGCGCTGCAACCGTGAGCTGGTACTGGATGGCGGCGACTGGGTGGTGAAGCCGCGCGGCTGATCCTCTTTTTTCAACAGCTAAGATTATTGTGCTCGCGGGCTGGGTTGCGGCCCTTCCCGCGGAAAACCTTGAGTCAGAGATTTACGCAAATGGGCAAGAATGTAGTAGTGCTGGGCACCCAGTGGGGCGATGAAGGCAAGGGCAAGATCGTCGACCTGCTGACGGAAAAGGTATCCCTGGTGGTGCGCTTCCAGGGCGGCCACAACGCCGGCCACACCCTGGTGATCGACGGCGAGAAGACGGTGCTGCACCTGATCCCGTCCGGCATTCTGCGCCCCAGTGTCACCTGCCTGATCGGCAACGGCGTGGTGCTGTCGCCGGAGGCGCTGTTGAAGGAAATGGCCGAGCTGGAAACCAAGAATGTGCCGGTGCGCGAGCGCCTGCGCCTGTCCCCGGCCTGCCCACTGATTCTGCCGGTGCACGTGGCGCTGGACCAGGCGCGGGAGAAGGCCCGCGGCGACAAGGCCATCGGCACCACCGGCCGCGGTATCGGCCCCGCCTACGAGGACAAGGTGGCGCGCCGCGGCCTGCGCCTCGGCGACCTGTGCAACTGGGACAGCTTCTGTGCCCAGCTGAAGGAGCTGTTGGAGTACCACAACTTCGCCCTGACCCAGTACTACAAGGTGGAACCGGTCAACTATGAAGCGGTGGTGGAAGAGGCCAAAATCTGGCGCGACCAGCTGGTGCCGATGATTGCGGATGTGGCCGACCAGCTGCACTGCGCCCGCGAGCGCGGCGACCACATCCTGTTTGAGGGCGCCCAGGGTTCGCTGCTGGATATCGACCACGGCACCTATCCGTTCGTGACTTCGTCCAACACCACCGCCGGCGGCACTGCCACCGGTTCCGGTTTCGGCCCCCTGTACCTCGATTATGTGCTGGGTATCACCAAGGCCTACACGACCCGCGTCGGCGGCGGCCCCTTCCCGACCGAACTGGGCTGTGACGTTGGTCGCCACCTGGGCGAGAAGGGCCACGAGTTCGGCGCCACTACCGGCCGCCAGCGCCGCACCGGCTGGTTCGACGCCGTCGCCGTGCGCCACGCCATCCGCATCAACAGCATCTCCGGCCTGTGCCTGACCAAGCTGGACGTGCTGGACGGCCTGAAAGAAGTGAAAATCTGCGTCGGCTATCGCAACAGTGCCGGCGATGAAGTGCCAGTGCCCTTCGACGCCGCCGGCTGGGAGGGCGTCGAACCTGTCTATGAGACGCTACCAGGCTGGAGTGAAACCACCTTCGGAATTCGCCGCGAAGCCGAGTTGCCAGACAATGCCCGCTCCTATATCGCCCGCATCGAGGAGCTGGTCGGCGCGCCCATCGATATCATCTCCACCGGCCCGGACCGCAACGAGACCATAGTGCGTGAGTCCTCGGCCCTGTGCGAGATGGGTATTCACAGCCCGAGCGTCTGATCGCTGCGGCTTCAAGGGAAACCGGCGCCCCGGGGGACGCCTTTTTCGATTTTGGTATTTCCTTTCTAGCTTCCCGACAGCTGCTCGGCCAGTGTCAGTACCCGGCTGAACGGCTGCTGTGCCAGTCGCCCGAACTGTCGGTGTTTGCGCAGGCGCATTGTGGCCGGGCTGGCCAGGCCGCACAGAAAACGCGTCAGCTGTCGCGGGTGCGCCAGCGCCGGTTGCGCCTCCCCGATCAATTGCTCGATTTCCCGTCTGTCGGCATTGCCAATTCCCGCCGGCGGCGCGCCCGGCAGACTGCGGGGCCGGGACTCGCGGCAGCTGCTGCAGCGGCCGCAGGCTTGCGGTAGTGTCTCGCCGAAATAACCGCACAGCTGTGCCGGCAGGCACCCTGCGCCGGCCGCGTAATCCAGTACCAGCTGCAGGCGCGCCAGATCCTGCTGTTCGCGGCGGGCGAACAGCTGCACCAGTTTCCCGCAGAGGCCGGACAGGTCCGCTGTCTGCAGGCGGCAATAGCCCTGGCGCACGCCCTTGGCGCGGGTCGCGATACAGCCCTGTTCCTCGAGGTATTGCAGCGCCTTCAGGATTCGCGCGCGCGGCTCGCCGATCTGTTCCACGGCCCGCTGCAGGTCGATGGTGAGCCAGCTGCGGCCCATCCTGCCGGCATCGAGGAGCCGTCGCAGGAAGTCCGCCCGCGCCGCGTCGAAGCGCGCGAGTATCTCATTCGCCGGTTGCAGGAACTGTATCTGGTAGCTGGCGTAGAAGGGACCCGTGGCGCGGATTACGCCCTCCAGTTCCAGGTAGCTCAGGGCGGTGCCGACCACCAGCTGGCGGATATCGAACTGGTTGGACAATTCATAGATGGAGACATCGAACGTCTCGCCCTGCTCCAGCAGCTGGCGCAGCAGCGCCTCCAGGTGTTCGTTGATCGGTGTGTCGCCGTAAGTGAAGTTTTCCAGCACGCGCACATCGCCGGCGCAGGCGAAGAGTTCGCAACGGGCAGGTTCACCGTCGCGGCCCGCGCGGCCTATCTCCTGCATATAGTTTTCCAGGGACTTGGGCAGGTTGTAGTGGTACACGGCGCGGATATCGGCCTTGTCGATACCCATGCCGAAGGCGATGGTAGCCACCACCACGGACACCTCTCCTGCCATAAAGGCGTTCTGGATCCGCTCGCGCTCCTCGGGTTTCATGCCAGCGTGATAGGCTGCGGCGCGAATGCCGGCCGCGCCCAACAGCTCGGCGACGGTTTCTGCGGTCTGCTGCAGGGTCACATAGACAATCGCCGGCGAATCCGCAGATGCCAGCAGCCGCTCGGTCAGGCGCGGCAGCTTCTGTGCCTTGAGGCAGGGCGTGACCTCCAGCTGCAGGTTGTCGCGGTAGAATCCTGTCTGCACCCGGGCACTTTCCTCTATCCCGAACTGGCGGCTGATATCCGCGGCCACGGCCGGCGTGGCGGTGGCGGTCAGGGCGAGAATCCGCTCGACATTCAGCTCCCGGGCCAGCTGCGCCAACTTCAGATAGTCCGGGCGGAAATTGTGGCCCCACTCGGAAATGCAGTGGGCCTCGTCCACTGCCATCAGACCGATGCGCAGGCCGCGCAGCAGCTGCAGGAAGCGCTCGTTCTGCAGTCGCTCCGGGGCCACATACAGCAATTTGAGTTCGCCGGCACGCAACTGGCGGTAGATCTCCCGCACCTCGTCACCGCTGCGAGAGGAGTCGAGGCGCGCGGCGGCGATGCCGAGGGATTGGAGCCCTTCCACCTGGTCCTGCATCAGCGCGATCAGCGGCGATATCACCAGGGTCAGGCCGTCAATCAGCAGCGCCGGCAGTTGGTAGCAGAGGCTCTTACCGCCGCCGGTGGGGAAAATGGCCAGGGCCGAGTCGCCGGCCAGCAGCCTGTCGATCACCGCTCGCTGGCCGGGGCGGAAGTCGTGCAGGTGGAAGCGGTTCTGTAGTATCTCCTGTGGATCAGTAGTCATCGGTACTCCTCCCGGTGACATTGTCGGAAAATCGCGAGGCGATATCCGGACGGGCAGTCCCATTCTATCCTTGCGCCGGGACGCCTCTGTCGCGATGATGTGGACTATATTTAATCGATTGGTCACAAACTGCTGCCAAGATATCAGCATAAAGAGTTCGGGGTATCCATGTCATCCACCGCCGCCAGCCGCTACAGTTTCGCCGAAGAAGTCGCCAACAGTATCACCCACGGTATAGGTGCGCTGCTGGCAATCGCCGGCCTGGGCGTACTGTGCGGATTTGCCGCCCTGCGCGGCGATGCCTGGCATATCGTCAGCTCCAGTGTCTACGCGGCCACCCTGATACTCTGCTTTGGCGCCTCCACCCTGTATCACGCCATCAGCCATATCCGCGCCAAGGAGATACTGCGTACCCTGGATCACTCGGCCATCTTCCTGCTGATAGCGGGCACTTACACACCCTTTACCCTGGTGACGCTGCGGGGACCCTGGGGCTGGTGGCTGTTCGGTATCATCTGGGGGCTGGCACTGGCGGGACTGGTTATCCAGTTCACACCGTTGAAAAGGATTCGCGCCCTGTCGATCACCCTGAGTGCACTGATGGGCTGGGTAGTGATCGCGGCCATCAAACCGTTGATGGACAGCCTGGAACCCGGTGGCCTGTGGCTGCTGGTGCTGGGTGGCCTCTGTTATACCGGGGGTATTGCCTTCTACCTGTGGCGCAGCCTGCGCTTCCACCACGCCATCTGGCATCTGTTCGTTCTCGCCGGCGGTGTACTGCATTTCTTCGCCGTGCTTTTCTACGTAATTCCCTGAGCTGTCTAGATCCCTGTCACAGGCGTGTGAATCCGCCTTTCGGATGGCGGATTCCCGTTCTACCCTAGAGCGAGCAAATTGATGTGCGCCGAAGGAATCCCTATGTCCAGCTCCCGCCAACTGAGTAAACTGCCCCCCATTTTTGCCCTGGTTGCCATATGCCTACTTTCACTGCCGCTCAGTGCCCAGGAGGCGGCGGATCCCGGTTTTGAGAAGTGGGTGAAGGATTTCCGCAAGACCGCGCTCAAGAACGGCATCTCCGGCGAGGTCTACGACCGCGCCTTCAAGGGCATCACCTCGCCGGATCAGTGGGTACTGGACAAGGCCAGCTACCAGCCGGAATTCAAGGCGCCGGTGTGGCAGTACTTCGACAACCGGGTGCAGAAGCGCGCCGTAGAACGGGGCAAAAAGGAGAAAGAAAAGCTGCAGCCGTGGCTGGACAAGATAGAACAGCGCTTCGGTGTGAACCCGAACATACTGCTGGCGATCTGGTCCGTGGAGTCGAGTTACGGCGGTATCCTCGACAACCAGAATGTGATGCGCAGTGTGATCCGCTCCCTGGCGACCCTGGCCTACGCGGATCCGCAGCGCAAGAAGTTTGGCCGCCAGCAGTTACTGTCCGCGTTGAAAATCCTGCAGAGCGGCGATATCGACGAGAGTCACCTGACCGGCTCCTGGGCCGGGGCAATGGGGCACACCCAGTTTATTCCCACCAGCTACCAGGCCTACGCGGTGGACATGGACGGCGACGGCAAGCGCGATATCTGGAACTCGATACCGGATGCCCTGGGCACTGCGGCCAGCCTGCTGTCGAACAACGGCTGGCGCAAAGGTGAGACCTGGGGCTACGAGGTCACCATTCCCGATCGCAAGCTGCCCGCCGGCAAGCTGACCATTGGCGAGTGGGAAAAGCTGGGTGTGAAGCGCGCCAACGGCGAGCCCTTTCCGCGCAAGAGCGACAAGGCCGAGCTCAAGCTGCCGGACGGCCGCGGCGGTCCCGCCTTCCTGATGCTGAAGAATTTCTTTGTGATCAAGCGTTACAACAACTCGGATCGCTATGCGACGGCGATAGGCCTGCTCGCCGACCAGATTGGCGGCGCCCCCGGCCTGGTGCACGACTGGAAGCGGCCCTTTACCCGCATCGACAGCGCTCAGGTTGAGGAGCTGCAGAAACTGTTGAAAGACAAGGGCTTCTACAAGGGAGAAATCGACGGCAAGGCCGGCTCAGGCACGCGCAAGGCGATTGAGGCATTTGAGAAGAGCGCCGGTGTCGATGTGCAGGGCTATCCGAGTCTGGAAGTGCTGGAGTTGTTGCAGTCGCAATAGCATTGCCGGGAATTTCAGAAATTCTCATCCGGCAGCAGGCTGTCCTGTAAAAGCTCCAGGCTTTCCGCCACTTCGTGTGGTTCGTGGAAATAGGCGATGTGATACATGGCCTCGCCTTCCTGTACCAGGGGGATATTCTGCCTGCCGATAATGATGCCGTCCGCATTGCACAGCACCCGGTCCAGCTCGTTGCCGTAGGGATCCGCAATGGTGGCCAGCACTTCGCCTTTGAGCACGTGATCACCCAAGTCTTTCTTGTGATTGACGATACCGCTGTCGCTGGCGCGCAGCCAGCCACTGCGCCGCGCCACAAACGGCTCGATACTGTGCTGTCTGCGCCCCTTGGGCAGCATCTGCAGGTGGCGCAGTACATTCAGGACGCCCTTCAAGCCGGCGCGAATACAGAGTTCGTCGAAGCGCAGGGCCTCGCCGGATTCATACAGAAGAATGCGCACACCCAGGTCCGCCGCCGCCTGGCGCAGGGAGCCGTCGCGCAGGGTGGAGTTCAGCAGTACCGGTACGCCAAAGGCCCTGGCCATGGCCAGCGTCTCCCCGTCGTCCAGGTTAGCGCGTATCTGCGGCAGGTTGCTGCGATGTATGGCACCGGTGTGCAGGTCTATGCCGCAATCGCACTTGGAGACTATCTCGTCGAGAAAGACGTGCGCCATACGCGCCGCGAGAGAGCCCTTGGCGGAACCGGGAAACGAGCGATTCAGGTCGCGCCTGTCCGGCAGGTAGCGGGACTGTTCCAGCACACCGTAGACATTGACCACCGGCACTGCAATCAGGGTGCCGCGCAGGGACTTTAGCGCGCGGTTGCGGATCAGGCGGCTGATGATTTCTATACCGTTCAGTTCATCGCCGTGAATGGCTGCGCACACGAAAATGGTGGGCCCTTTCTTTTTGCCGCGTTGCACGTAAACCGGGATTGCCATCTCCGTATCGGTGTAGAGGCGCACGACAGGCAATTCAATGCGCCTGGTCTCGCCGCGCGCCACCGAGACACCGCCAATCACAAAATCTTCTGCCATGCTGGGCCACTTGGGGAAACGGATATCCCGAATTGTAGTCGCAGGATACCGGCGGGTGCGTGCGCCCTCTACTCTGTAGCTTCCGCTGTTTCGGGCGGTTTGAGCGGCACTACAGCGCCTTCACTCTGTTCCGCGAGGGGCAGGCCGGTGTGGGGTGAGAGGGGATCCACACAATTCAGCCAGCATTGCAGCAGTGGGTGCCAGTAACCCCGCCAGCTGTAATAGAGGCCCGTTTCACTGTCGGCAAGCAGATCCCTGCCGCGCCAGGGACCGCAGCTGCCACCGATCACCCGGGGCAGTTTTTCATTTTGCGCCGCAGCGAGCCACAGTACTTCACCCTGCTGGTCGAAGAGCGCGAGCGGTTGCCCGCTGGGGTCCAGCAGGTAGTGCTCTGCCGTTTCATCAATCCATCGACACAGCAGTTGTCGCGAAGCGGGGTGGTACAGGTAGTGCGCCGCGGACTGGGACTTTCCGTTGAGAACCTGCGTTTCTCCCCAGATTCCGAACCCGTACCAACTGGTATTGATACGGCGCCTGCGACTCGACTTTCGGTGGCTGCTCAGTTTGCTCAGGCGTCGACCGAAGGGGTCGTAGCGGAAATGGGTCTTGAAGTCGCCACATTCGGCGCTGCTGAGTAGCCCCCAGCCGTCGTATTGATACAGGTATTCACGCCGGTTCGCGCGCCTTGTTTCGCGAGTAACATTGCCGTGTGGATCCCGGCAAATGTCTTTGTGGGGAAAATCTGGGGCGGTGCGCGGTTCCGTCAGGGAAATGGGGTGGCGGCAATCGAATGCCCATCCAAATTCGCGATCGGTTTCGATAGCCGTGAGTTGCTCGTTGCGATATTGGTAGTGACAGTGCAACTTGCCCTGCATCCAGCTGGCACCCTGTGCCTGGGACTCACCGCGGAAGACGGACTCACCATTGGCATCTAACCCGTACAGCTCGCCGTTGGGCGCCTGGATATAGGCCAGGTCGAGCAGGTCCGAACCTGTACCTCTCAGCCAGCCGCGAGCATCGTAGATATGGTTCAGGGAATTGCTGCCACCGTCCCTGCTGTCGTGGTGCTCGGCCGTGAGCAAATTGCGATGATCGTAGTGAAAACGCACGCTGGCGTGGCCGTTATCGGCCTGCGTCAATCTCTGTTGCGGATCGTAGTGAAATTCGCACTGTTGCCCACTGTTGTTGCGAATCTGTCGCAGTGTGCCCGCTGCTGAATACTCGAGATACCAACGGTTGTCATTGTGGCGATACTTGCGCACCCTGCCGACCGGGTTGTAGTGCCATTCTTTGAGGCCCGTGTGTGTGTCACGGCAACTTGAAAGGCGGCCGTACGGATCGTAGCGCCAGCGGCTGCTGCCGGTATCGCTCTCCACTTCTGTCAGCTGTCCACGGGTGTTGTATTGCAGGTGCCAATTGCGTTGGTCGGCGAAACAGATCTGGCGGACATTGCCGGCCCTGTCTCTGTGCCAGGCCAGGCTGTGGCCGTTGCCGGATTGCAGCGCGCCTGCACGGCCCCGGGCGTCGTACTCCAGTAGATACTGAAAATCGCCGAAGTGGGCCTCCCTCAGTTCCGCCGCGGCTCCGTAGCGCCACTGTCGCCGCGTCTCCCCATCCACGACCAGGGCGACCGGCTGGCACCAGTGGTTGTACTCAAACTTCCAATGGCGGTCGCCGCGCTGGACTGACTGCAACTGCGCCTGACTGTCCCAGTTCAGCTCCACGCGGCCGCCCTCGGGATCGGTGATCTGCAACAGCTGGCCCCGATCACCGTACTGGCACTGCCAAAGGTGTCCCTCTGGGTCGGTAATCTCCACGGCAAGTCCCGAAGCGCCGTAGGCGTATCGCCAGATCTGGTTGCCTAGCGTCTGCACCGCCACAAGTCGTCCGTTATCATCGTAGACATAGCGATCGCTGGTGCCGTTGCAGGTTTGGCGAGTGAGGCGGCCGAGCTCGTCGTGGCGATAGATACTGCGCTGTCCGTCCGCTGACGTAACCTGGCACAGGTTCCCGTAGAGATCGTAGAGGAACTTCCGGTGAATATGCTCCTGCCGCTCGCTGAGCAGTTGTCCAGCGTCGTTGAACTTCCACTCTACGGGCAGCCGGTCGGCGGAACTGAGTGTGCAGAGCTGCTGCGACTTGCGCCAATTCAGCTTTTGAATAAGGCCATTGATCTGCAATTCCCGACAGCGCAGCTGGCTGTCGTACACAAACTTGAAATCGCCGCGGCTGTCGCTGTCGATGGCAGCGAGCAATTGATCCCGATATTGATAGCATTCCCGCTGCAGTCCCATACTGGCCTCTGTGAGCGACTGCGCATCGTATTGATAGGCACACAGGTACTCGCACTCGCCGGGCGCATGGCAGTCAACCAGCTTTTCTATATGCCCTTCGCGGCATTGGAACTCAAACAGGCGTCCCCAGGAACAGACCATTTTTCTGGGCAGCCCATCCTGATAGTCGATGGTGAGGGCGTTGCCGAACTGATCGCGAATCTCGACCAATGGCAGGGCGCTGTTGACGCCGTCCGAGCGGAAGATGCGATTCGGCCTGTCAAAGGCCGTAATCCTGTAGCTGTGCAGGCTCTGCCGGTGCAACAGCAGGCGTTCGAAGCGGTTGTAGCAGCTGTGGCCTATCGGCGGCAGCGAAAACTCGATGATACGGCCTTCGGCCGAATGGAACTGCGCCTTGCCATCCTCAATCTGCAGTTCTTCGCTGAGGCTGTGGCGCCAGCCAATTCCCAGGCCGCAATCCCGAGTATTGCTGTGCCGGAAGTAGCGCTGCCAGCGAAATTCGAAGGGGCCGGGGATGCTGATGTCATCGCGCTGAAAAGCCACTTCACCATTACTGGCGATGACATGCTCCGATACCTTTTGACAGTTTTCCAGCGCCGGTATGGGGCATCCCTGCGGATCTGTTCCGGGTGAGGTGACCAGATGGATGGGACCGGCGTCGTCGATACAGAGCTGGGGGAGGCGCGGTGCCCGGGCGAGGCTGTAATGATTGGCGGCAAACTGCGGCAGCCGCGGCCACAGGCTGCCGAGTGGCGAGATCGCGTCCGCCGGGATACCGGACTGATCGTTCAGCCAGTGGCAGACAGACGCCGGGTCCCGCGATGGAAAATCGAGGCGGGGCGGCTGTAGTGTGTCGAGGAGTTGCGGGATATAGTCGGCCAGACGTTCCGGTGTCATAGAGGCGTACTCGCAATTCTGTATTAGCGCTGTTCCTTGCGCACGGTCACATCTTCCCGCTGCGGCCGCAGTGTGATGCTACTTTCACTGTCCGTCGTCAGGGTTTCGACCTGGCTGGCGAACTCTAAGATCCCAGCACTGATATTGTCCCGCCCGCCGAATCGGTTTGCGTCGTCGATAAAGCGGTATACGCACTCGAGTGCGGGCCTGTGGGTGGCGAGTACCCGCTCTATGGCGTGGTCATCGAGATACTCGGTGAGGCCGTCGCTGCACAGCAGGAGCAGTGCATTTTCGGTGAGCTTCCAGCTGTTGATGTCCGGTTCTACCTGCTCGGAGACACCCAACGCGCGGGTGATGTGGTTGCGCACACTGGACTCCTGTGCCTGCTCTGACGTGAGCTGGCCGCTGTCGATCATCTCCTGCACCACACTATGGTCCCGCGTCAGGCGTTGCATGCCGTAGTTATTCCACAGGTAGGCACGTGAGTCGCCTAGATGGGCCACGATCAGGTAATCGTGCCAGATCACTGCGACTACCAGCGTAGTACCCATTTGTGACAGCTGGGCGTGGGCACCCTTGGCCGAAAGAATTTCGCGGTTGGCAATATTGATCGCGTCCAATAGCACGGCGCGCAACATCAGCTGCTGCTGGTCCGGAGAACAGGAAAGAAAAGTGTGCTCGAGCAGGCCATCCAGATATTTTTTCAGGGTGTCAGCGGCGATATTGCTCGCGGTGGCACCGCCGCTGTATCCGCCCATGCCATCGGCGACAACGATATAGGCAAAAGGGTGGTCGGGGGCGGCAAACCACCGAATGCTGTCTTCATTTTCTTCCCGGACCTGACCGATATCTGTCCTTCCGTTGACTGCCAGCCTGATGGACTCCATGTCGGTTGCGACTCCTTTTTCTAATCCCATCGCCACTAATCGATTTTTATCTGCTATCTACTGCAGTCGAAATTGGCGAGTAATGTTAACGCGTCGACACAGGGCGTTTGAAATTTTTTTCTTTGTTTTGCGATAATGTCCGCCCTGTAAATGGATACTGCCAAGCAGTACCAGCGTGCAACAAAAGGATTTGTTGGCAAGATGCCCCGTCTCCCCAGGCTCAATCTGATAGATATACCCCAGCACATCGTACAGGTGGGCCACAACAACCTGCCGTGTTTTTTTGATGAGGAAGATTATCAGTTCTACCTGATCAGCCTGCGCAATGCCGCTGATCAGTATCGCGTAGACATCCATGCCTATGTACTGCTGCCCAACATGGTGCAGATAATCGCCATGCCCAGGGTGCCGGATGGGGTGTCGTCGATGATGCAGTCCCTGGGGCGGCGCTATGTGCAGTATGTGAACCACCGCTACAAACGTTCCGGTACCCTGTGGAGAGGGCGCTACAAATCCAGCCTGATCGACTCGGACGCCTACCTGCTCACCTGTTATCGCTATGTGGAGCTGCGGCCGCTTTACCTGGGGCTGGCCGAATCTCTGGGAGACTATGCCTGGTCCAGCTTTAATCACCACGCCAACAATATCGCGAGCCCCGTCATTACCGACCATCGCTTGTATATGGCATTGGGGGAGACGGCGCGGGAGCGTGCCCAGGAGTACCGGAAGCTGTTCCGCTACAGCTTTGATCGCCGTTTGCTGGAGTATATTGCCGAGACCATCAAGCTTGGGCATGTACTGGGTGGGGATGTCTTCAAGGATAAAATAGAACAGATCGCCAATCAGCGGGTGAGGCCCCTTAAGCGCGGTCGTCCGCCAAAGTCAAAAAAAATCGATCAAGGAGTTGCCGGTGGCAATGAGGCTGGCGGTTCGAGAAAAAGCCAGGATAAAGATCAAGGTGTACCGGTAACTGGTACAGAAAAACTGAAAACTGCCGAAATGGCAGCGATGGAGAGCTGAGTGTGAACCGAGCCACAATAAATTCGGGTGCGCCCATCGCATTCGGTGACCGGGAGGGGCATATACCGCAGCCTTCCGACGAGCAATTAAAGGTCGCGATACTGGGGGACTTCAGTGGTCGCGCCAGTCGCAGGCAGTGCGAGCCGGAAACCCTGTCCGGGCGCAGGGCCTATTCCCTGAGTAAGGATGGCTTCGAGTCATTGTTCGAGAAATTGGGCGTGCGCCTGCAGTTGCCGACGCAGGAGGAACCCCTGTCCCTGCTGGAGTTTGACGACCTGCATCCGGATTACCTGTACAGTCGCCTGCCGCTGTTCAAGCGGTTTATTGAGCTGGAGAGACAGCTGTTAAATCCGCGTGAATTCTCCCGCGCCGCCGAGGAAATCCGCCAGTGGGATCCCGGGCTGCGCGAAGCCGGCTCCAAGCCTGCGCTCGGCGGCGCATCCATGTTGGATGCGATCCTGTCCGGCGAGGGCCTGCGGGAGTTCCAGGGCGGCGAGCAGTCGCAGATAGATCGCCTCATCAAGGATATTGTCGCCCCCTATGTACAGGAAAGGCCGGACCACCGCCAGGACGACTACCTGCAGGCGCTCTCGGAGGCGGTGTCGGAAGCGATGCGAAAAATCATGCACAACAGCGACTTCCGTCAGGTAGAGGCCAGCTGGAGAGGCCTGCACCTGTTGCTGAGACGTATCGACGATCACCCTAATCTGCAACTGTTCCTGATCGATGTCAGCAAGGAGGAGTTGCTGGCGGACTTCGCCCAGGCCGAAAGCGACCTGGAGCAGTCACAGTTGTTCAAGTGCCTGGTGGAGCGGGAGACCGCCGCGGGAAGCCGGCCCTTCAATATGGTGATCGGGGACTTCTTTATTGCCGATGAGGAGCGGGACCTGCACCTGTTGATCGACCTGGCAACCATCGCTGAAGCCGCCGGCAGCACACTGATCCTCGGCGCCGATCCCAGACTGGCCGGGTGTCCGGGGCTGTCGGGATCGGTGGACCCGGACGATTGGCACTATCCGCTGTCAAATGAGTTTGCACAAGGCTGGCAGGCGGTGCGCGACTATTCCGCCAGCGCCCATGTGGCACTGGCGGGGCCCAGATTTATGTTGCGCCTGCCCTATGGCGCCGATTCAGCAACGACCGAGCGCTTCAATTTTGAAGAGCTGACACACGAGCACGGCCACGGCTACTACCTGTGGGGGAACTCCGCCTACCTGCTGGCACTGTCAATATGTCAGCAGTTTTCGCAGAGTGGGCGGTTGGCCCCAGTGTCTTCGGCCCGCTATGAAGACTTGCCGTTGCACCTGCGCAAACTACCGCAGGGCCACTGGATGACGCCCTGTGCCGAGGCGCTGCTGACCGACAGGGCCGCGGCGAAGTTCGACAGTGCCGGCATCAGTACCCTGCGCTCGGTCCAGGACAGGGACCAGATTATTTTGCCGAGATTGCGTTCCCTGGCCGGCGGTGAGTTGCGTGGCCCCTGGAGCCGGTAATAGCCAGGTTCGGACGATCAATTTCCGGCAGGACTATTTCGCTAGTAAAAATTGCGTTTAAGTTTGCTGCGCTATGTCGCATTGTGACCAGCAACAGACATTTTTTGATAAATGATGGCACCATGCAGCGATTGAATAACCGGCAAAAGGTAAAGATTGCAATTCGAGGCCCGGTTTGAAAGTGTGTCGGCTACTGTCGCAGGAGCGGCTGGTGATTTGTTCAAATATTTTTAATTAACAAAAGTGCGAGCCAGAGTTAAATGGATCTAATTCTATCCGTGTTGGCAGATCCGCAGGGTGCCAACATGCTGAAGCACACCAAACTGTTTACCGCGGCAGGTGGAAGTCTGGGGCGCGCGGATGGTAATGACTGGGTGCTACCGGATCCGGAGCGGGTGGTCTCCTCCAGGCATGCCCAGATCACCTTCAGTGACAGCCAGTATTTTCTTGTAGACAACAGCACCAATGGTACCTACCACAATCAGGGCGACAATCCCGTTGGCAAGGGCAACCAGGTTGCACTGAGCGACGGCGACATTATCTCTGTCGGGGACTACCAGCTCAAAGTCACGCTGCGTCGGCCGCAGCCTGCCAGCGGCTTGCCGCAGGGACTGGGCGAAGCCGATTTTCTCGATGGTTCCGACCGCACTACGTTCAGTGCTGCCGCCGCGGCCAAAATGCAGAACCAGGCGGAGGCGCAACAGCTGGACAGCTGGCTGGAACCGGGTGCCAAGGCGAGCGCCTCCCTCTCTGGCGAGTGGGGGTATGTTGCCGGAGGCACCCAACCACCTCCCTCCGCCGATAACCCGCTGGCGATGGGGAGTGAACAGACCGACCCCCTGGCCGCCTTCGATTCCGCTGTAAAATCCCAGGCTGGCGGCGGTGGATTGCTGGGCGATTTTGGCGGAGAGGCGGCAACAGGAAGCCAGTGGTCCGACGACGACTGGTGGAAAGACGGCAGCGAACAGGATCACGCCCCTGCCGACAGTCATTCCATGCAGTTTACCGCGCAGCAACCGGAAAGCGTCGTCGCCGAGCCGGCCCCGGTGCCCCCGCCAGAGCCCGCCGCTACTGCCTTCTCCCCCCCCGTGCCGCCCAGTCCGCCGGTGCAGCAGCAACCGGTGGTAGCGCCGCCCGCGGCCGACAACCCGTTTGCCGCTTCGCTGGCAGCCATGCAGGGTCAGCAGGTAGCGGGTGCGCCCGGCTTCGAAACCGGCAGCGCCGCTGCTACAGGCGGTTTTTCCGGTGCGTCCCAGCAGTTTGCGCCGCTGAATCAACAGCCGCACGGCGAAATTCCGCAACAGCCTGTTCCGCCGGCCCCGCCACAGGCCCCGCCGGTTCCACAGGCTCCGATGCCTCCACAGACTCCGCCACCTCCGCAGGCTCCACCGCCACCACAGGCGTCAGCGCAAACGCCCGTCGCTTCCGCGCTGGCTGCGTCGCTCGGTTTGAGTCCGGACCCTGCACTGCAGAGCCAGTTGGAGCAGCAGGCGGCGGCAATAGTCCGCGAGACGGTCGCCCGCCTGATCGACCTGTTGCGCGCGCGAAGCAGTATCAAGAACGAGCTGCGGGTGCAGCGCACAATGATCCAGACGGAAGCCAACAACCCGCTGAAGTTCAGCGCCACTGCAGATGACGCAATGGCGGCAATGTTTGCCGGCAATGGTGCCTTTATGGATCCGCAGCAGGCGGTTGCGGACAGTTTCGATGATCTGTCAGACCACCAGGTGGCAGTGCTGGCGGGCATGCGGGCCGGCTATGACGCCATGCTCAGGTATTTTAACCCGGACAACATCGAGCGGCGCACAAACAGCTCAGGCGGTGTATTTGTCAATAAAAGTGCCAAGAACTGGGAGGCGTTCAGCGACGTGTACCGGGAATTGCTGAAAGATCCCGATGCCTGTTATCGACGCCTGTTTGGCGACGAATTTGCCAGTACCTATGAACATCAGCTGTCTGAGCTGAAAAATGCCAGGCACTTAAAAAATTAACAAATTTACTGAACACAAGGAGCCTGTCGTGCCCATACAATCAACTCTCCGGCTGCTGATGATCGGCGCCCTGGTGCTGACGGTGGCGGCCTGCCAGACCACGCGCCGCACACTGAATTTTGACACCAGCGTCGAACTGGCTGTCGACATACAAAATGACGTCAACCCGGACAATGATGGCCGCGCGTCACCGGTGGTGGTGCGCGTGTTTATGCTGGCGGACGACCGGCAGTTTTCCCGCGAAGATTTTCTGAATCTCTATGAGAATGCCGAATCCAGGCTCGGCAAGGACCTGATTGATACCGTCATCCTGAAAGAGTTTGCGCCGGGTGAGCAGCGCGTCGAGGAGCTGGGGCTGTCGCCGGAGGTGAAATATATCGGCCTGTTGGCAGAGTTTGTCCAGTACCAGCGGGCCGATGCACTGATGCTATTGCCGATAACCGACCACACGAAGAATGAATACCGGGTGACACTGGCCGATACCCGCATCGGCTCGCCGGAAGCCATCGCCAGGAACAATCGCACTTCGACACCGACGCTGTCGTCCAGAAAACGTTCGTCGCGTGAAAGGGATGACACTGTGACGATTTCCAGCGAGGAGTATGAACGCATGCAAGAGCGCCTGCGGCAGGCCGAGGAAGCCCGTAAATCTGCCGACACCATTGTCCGTTAACAGACCAGAAACGACATTTACAGCTGTGTTGAGGAATAACCATGTCGGCAAATAATAAAGTGATCTGGAGCGAGGGCATGTTCCTGCGCCCCCAGCATTTCCAGCAGCAGGATCGCTATCTGGAACAGCTGGTGGAGGCTCGCACCGGATCGCTCGGCGCCTACACCTGGGGCATTGTCGAGCTGGCCATCGACAGTGAACCGTTGTCCATGGGCAAGATATCGGTCTCCCGGGTGAGTGCAATTTTCCCCGACGGCACACCGATACTCGCACCGGAAAATGAACACCTGCCAGAGGTGCTGGAAGTCCCGGTCAATACCCGCGACGAGGTGGTGTACTTGTGTATCCCGATGAAGAGACCGGGCAGCCAGGAATCGGTACGCGATCAGGAAGACTTTCCCCAGGCGCGCTACCAGACCAGTAATTTTGATGCGCGCAACAGCGCGGCATCATCCGGTGAGTCCGCGCGTATACAAGTGGGCAAGCTGCGCGTCTGCCTGAAGCTGGAGAGCGACGACCTGAGTGGCTATGCGGCCATTGGTATAGCGAGGATACGCGAACGCCAGCCGGAAAAACCGGTGGAACTCGATTCCGATTACATAGCCCCGCTGTTGAATGCCGAGGCGTCGTCGGTCATCAAAGCTTATATCGAGGAAATAAAAGGCCTGCTGGATCACCGCGGCTCCGCCCTCGGTCATCGCCTGAGCGACAGCGGCAGGAGCGGCTCTGCGGAGATCGCCGACTATCTGTTGTTGCAGGTCATCAACCGCTTCGAGCCCCTGTTGCGCCAGCTGACCGCGCAGCCGCGCCTGCACCCGCACAACCTGTTCCTGGAATTACTGCAACTTGCCGGGGAACTGTCGACATTTACCGCTCCCAACAAGCGGCCGCCGGAAATTCCGAACTACGCCCACGAGAATCTTCAGCAGAGCTATGCCGGCCTGTTTTCTGCGCTGCGGCAGTCGTTGTCGACGGTGCTGGAACAGACGGCGATTGCGATGGAGCTGGTGCAGAGAAAGTTCGGCATTTTTGTTGCACCTGTTACCGACCCCTCGCTGGTCAAGACCGCCAGTTTCATCATGGCGGCAAAGGCGGATATGCCCGGCGATCTGTTGCGCAGCCGTTTTCCGGGCCAGGCCAAGGTGGCGCCGGTCGAAGCCATTCGCGAACTGATCTCCGCGCAGCTCCCGGGCCTGGTCTTGCGCCCGCTGCCAGTGGCGCCGCGCCAGATTCCCTACCATGCCGGCTTTACCTATTTCGAGGTGGAGCGCAGCGGCGAACTGTGGCAGGCCATGCAAAGGTCCGGCGGCTTTGCCGTGCACCTGGGCGCTGAGTTTCCCGGCCTGAGCATGGAGCTCTGGGCAATAAGGAACAATTGACATGAGCAATGACAATTTCACGCCGCCGCGCGCCCCCAGTGCCGGGGACCGCACTGTGATAGTGCCTACGCCCGGTGCGCTGGCCGCCGGTCGAGCTGCGCAATCTCCCCAGGGAAATATGTTTAGTGGCGCAGAACTGCAACAGGAGATCCGCGTACGCAACAGCCTCAACCCGCTGGTATCCGCCGCGTCCAAGTTACTGGGTGTGATCATCAAACTGCGTTCGACCATGAATCACGGCAATGTGCCGGATCTGCACAAACGCCTCACCAATGAGATTCAGGGTTTCGAGCGCGAAGCCAAGCAACTGTCGCTGTCGCCGGAAACGGTGCTGACCGCGCGCTACCTCCTCTGCACTGTGGTTGACGAAGTGGTCCTGTCCACTCCCTGGGGCAGTGCCAGCGGCTGGAGCCAGCACTCGCTGCTGAGCCTTTTCCACAAGGAGACTTTTGGTGGTGAAAAATGCTTTGCCATCCTGCAACGCATGCAGGAGGCACCGGGAACGCACCTTGAACTGCTGGAGCTTTTTTACCTGTGTCTGAGCCTGGGCTTTCAGGGCAAGTACCGGCTGGTGCAGCGCGGGCACGAACAGCTGGAACAGATCCGGGATAACCTCTACCAGACGATTGAGAGTCACCGTCCGGCGATGGAGAGAGACCTGTCTCCTCGTTGGCAGGGTTGCGTCGAGCGCAAGACGCGGTTGATCCACTATGTGCCCCTGTGGGTGGTTGCCAGTGTCGTCTTCGGCCTGCTGGCGGTTACCTATAGCGGCTACCGCTGGTGGCTGTACGAGAGCGCAACACCGGTGGCGGAACGTATCGCCGACCTGACTGTTGAAGAAAACGGAAATACAGCGGCGACCCGATAACTCTCGGTTCGCCCGGGCACCAGCGCCGGCACGGCCTGGGAGATGGAGCTATTCATGAAACGCCTGCGGGATTTTTTTACCAATAAATGGGTTGTCGGCTTTATCGGTCTTCTGGCCCTGTCGCTGTTGATCTGGTTCGGGGCGGATTACATTAAATTCGGCAGCGACAACGCCACTCTGTCACACAGCCTGCGAATCACCCTGATCGTATTTTTCTTTGCCATCTGGCTGGTGTGGCACCTGAGCCAGTGGCTGGTGGAGCGACGCCAGAACAGGGCGCTGATCCAGGAGATTGAGGCGTCCCAGGAGGGCGAAGTCGATCCGGACCAGGAGCGCAGCCGGGAGGAACTGGAGGCCCTGTCATCCCGGTTTCGCGAAGCCATGGAAGTATTGCGCAAGGCGAGATTCAAATCGGACCGGGGACGGGTGTCCCTGTATCAATTGCCGTGGTACATCATTATCGGCCCGCCCGGGTCCGGCAAGACCACCGCACTGGTCAACTCCGGTCTGGAATTTCCGCTGGCGCAGAGTCACGGCAAGGAAGCGCTCGGCGGTATCGGCGGCACACGCAATTGCGACTGGTGGTTTACCAACGACGCGGTAATGATCGACACCGCGGGCCGCTATACGACTCAGGACAGTCACCGGGTGTACGACAACAGCGCCTGGCAGGCTTTCCTCGGGCTGCTCAAGCGCTATCGCCGTCGCCGCCCGATCAACGGTGCCCTGGTCGCCATCAGCCTGCAGGACCTGATGGTGCAGACTGCCGAACAGCGATTGCACCAGGCCAAGACCATTCGCCAGCGCATCAATGAGCTGCAGCAGCAGCTTGGCATTCGCTTCCCCATCTACCTCACCTTTACCAAGTGCGATCTGGTAGCGGGTTTCAGCGAGTTTTTCGACAACCTGTCCCAGGCGGAGCGGGAGCAGGTGTGGGGAGTCAGCTTCCCCGCCGAGGCCAGCCCTGCCGCGGGGGCGCCGCTGGACAGTTTTACCGGGGAATTCCGCCAGCTGATAGAGCGCCTCAACCAGCGCGTATTGTGGCGCGTGCACCAGGAGCGGAATGTCGAGAAGCGGGCCAGGCTGCAAGGCTTTCCGGCACGCATGGAAAGCCTGCAGGAAATGCTGTGCGACTTCGTCAAGCAGGCGTTCGGGGCCAACCGCTACGACACGGTACCGATGGTTCGCGGTGTCTATTTCACCAGTGGCACCCAGGAGGGCAGTCCCATAGACCGTATGATGGCTTCGGTGAGCGCCGACTTTGGCCTGGAGCGGGATATGGGACAGAAATTCCAGGGCGCCGGGAAAAGCTACTTCCTGCACCGTCTGCTGAAGGATGTGATATTCCCCGAAGCGGAACTGGTGGGAGTCAACCGCAGAATCGAATCGGCCACCCTGTGGCTGCGCAGGGGCGTCTATGCATCGCTGGCGGTCACTTTTGTCGGCGCACTCTTCCTGTGGACTGGCAGCATCGCCCAGAACAAGATCTTCATGGGCGAGGTCGGCGAGCATATTAGCCGCTATCAGCAGGGTGAGACAGAAGCCGCCGGCAGGAGGTTGACGTCGGTGGAAAGCCTGAAGCTGCTGGAACCTCTGCAGAGCGCCGCCGCCGTCTACGAGCGGGAGGAGCACCCCTGGCTCAGCAACCTGGGTCTCTACGACGACCGGGTCGACCGGGCGGCCGACGGTCTGTACCGCAACCGCCTGGAAACCGTATTCCTGCCGTCGCTGATTCGGGATATAGAGCGGGATCTCAGCCGCCTGGGCAGTGAGGACCCGGCCCTGGCCGATACCCTCAAGACCTATCTGATGTTTTTCCGCGCGGAAAAACGCGATCAACAGCTCCTGCAGGAATATTTCGCTGCCGGCTGGGAACGGCAGCTGCCGGGAGAGGCGCAACAGCAGCAAAAGCTCACACATCATCTGCAGCAGTTGTTTGCCCAGCCGCTGCCGGATTCGCTGGAAGAGAACGAGCGTGTGGTTGCCCGCGCGAGACAGCAGCTGCGGCGCATACCGGTACCGCAGCGACTCTATGCACAGCTGCAGAACAGCGAGCTGGGCGTCACCCCGGTAGACCTCTACGGGGAAATCGGCGGTGACACCGACCAGCTGTTCGGCGTGGGCGCTACTGATCCGCGCTTTACCGTGCCCTACCTCTACACCAAGGCGGGTTACAAGGAACTGGAATTCGGTGCCGACTCGCCGTTGATGGCGCAGCTGGCGGAGGAGCGCTGGATCTACGGTGGCGATATCAGCGGAGAGGATTTTACCGAGGCAGACCGGGAGCAGCTCGGTGAGGAAGTGAAGCGCATCTACCTGGGCGAGTACCAGCAGCGCTGGCAACGATTCCTCGCCGGCTTCCCGATTCAGCGCTTTCGCTCCACCGGCCAGGCCCTGGATACCCTCTCCAAACTGGCCGATCCGGTCTACTCGCCCCTGCTGGCCGTAGCGGAAATTACCGCGGACAACACCCGCCTGACGCCGCGCCCGGAACTGTCGGTCGACGCCTCGGGTGTCGCACTGCCCGTATCCAGCAGGACGCGCAACCTGGGCGCGGCCGCAGCAAGCGGTGCCGTCGGCGCCCTGCAGGAGCGCTTCGAACCGACCGTTGTCGACCTGCGTTTCGAGGAACTGCAGCGTATCACCCAGAGCGAGAAGGGGCGTCCGGCCAGGGTGCAGGAGTACCTCTCCGCCATCGGCAAGATACAGGAGTACCTGACCGAGATAGACAGTGCCCCGGATGCCAACGAGGCTGCGTTTAGCAGTGCCAAGGCGCGCTTCGCCGGGGGCGGTGGCGACGCCATCAAACAACTGCGCATCAAGGCAGCCAATGCGCCGGCCCCCTTCGATCAGTGGCTGGAGGATATCGCCGACAGCACCTGGGCCCTGGTCATGGCGAAGGCAAAACTGCACGCGGACCGTATCTGGCGTGAGCAGGTTTACAGCAGTTACAGCCGGAGCCTGGCCAACCGCTATCCGCTGCGCGGCAACCGCGAGCAGGAAATTCCGATTATGGAATTCAACCAGTTCTTCAAGCCGGGCGGCATTGAGCAGAAATTCGTTACCGAATTTCTGAAACCCTTTATCGACACCCGCAACTGGCGTATGAGATCGCTGGAAGGGCAGAGTCTCGGTCTGTCCGGGGAGACGCTGGCTCAATTGCGCCGCGCCGAGCGTATCCGCAATACATTCTTCAGCAGTGGCGAGCAGGCCGGCTACTCATTCCGTATTGAGCCGACCAAGCTGGACTCCGGCGTGAGGCTGTTCGCTCTGGAAATGGGCGGTCAGCGGGTGCCGTATTCCCACGGCCCCAGGACCAGCAAGAAACTCACCTGGCGCGGCGGCGAGAGCAATCGTGTACGCATTATTTTCGAGGATCTGAACGAAACGGTACACCGCAAACATTTTGAAGGCGACTGGGCCTGGTACCGGCTCCTGGCCAGTTCACAGCTGCAGTCGCGCAGCAGCACGGAACACCTGGTCACTTTTGAGGAAGAGGGGCGCAGTGCGCAGTTCAAGCTGGCCGCGGCCGGCGCGAACAATCCCTTCGATCGCAGTCTGTTCAGCAGCTACCGCTGCCCGGAAATCCTGTAATCGAGGAGGCTTACAAGGTGTCGATTGCAACGGGATTATTTGGCAAGTTGCCGGGCCACGGCGATTTTATCCAGCGCCAGCTGCCGGGCAGCTTTGTTACACCCTGGGATGGGTGGCTCCAGCGCGCTGTGCACGGGTCGCGCGAGTTGGTTGGCGAACCCTGGCTGGACTACTTCCTCACGAGTCCGGTGTGGCGTTTCGCCCTGTCCGCGGGTGTGCTCGACGAACAGGGCTGGGCCGGCGTGCTGGTGCCCAGTGTCGATAGTGTCGGCCGCTACTTTCCCCTGACCATAGCGGCTCCCCTTCCCGCCAGGTCCAATCCATTTGCGCTGCAGGTAAACGCGGATAGCTGGTACCGGCAGTTATCGGACCTGGCCATAGAGGCACTGCAGAGCGCGCTACAGGCTGACCAGTTAATGGAGGGCTTTGCCGATATTCCGCTAAACGCTACCGGTGAGTCTTATCCCGAGCCCTCAGCCGGTGTTTATCTGTGCAGCGGCGGTGAGGCGGGTATCGCCGGCAGCTACCCGGGGCTGTTGAACCAGCTATACCGCCAGCAATATCCGAGTTACAGCCTCTGGTGGTGCGCCGGGTCACAGCAGCTGGCACCCACCACGCTGCTGTGTCCGGCGCTGCCGGAACCGGAAACTTACTGCACCATGCTTGGTGCACCCAAGCTGAGTTGGTGAGCAAGGCAATACAGGCAATGAAGTCAGCTGTAATAGGGTGTGATTGATTGGCTGCAGGGTTTTAATCTATTGTCTCGCGCGGTTTCGCAATCCCACGGATGATGGCGAAGACCGACTATTCAAGAATTTTAAATGAATGCATGGAACGCAGGTCATAAGAATGTCTTATGAAGTTGTCTTTACCGGGGCGCTCAGGGACGGCTTCAGCCGGCGCCAGGGCATAGAATTTCTGGGTCGGCAGTTTGCACTGGGCTTTGCACAGATCAAACACCTGTTGTCGGGCGCTCGTCGTGTCGTAAAGCGGGTGCCGGAGCGCGAGAAGGCGGAAAGAGTGATCAGGGAGCTGTGGCGGGGTGGCTGGCACGCGGAATTGCAGCTGGGTGACCGCGTCCTTTATCGCACCGACCAGTCGCAAGACCTCAATATTGAGGAAGCGGAAACGAACAGGCACAGTAACAGTCGCGTCTCCATCTGCCTGCCACCGTCGTGGAAGCCCTGCAGCGATCTGAACCCCAATGCCGTGTTCCAGGCCGGCGAACGGGACAGGCATCACTATATCGTCATACTTCAGCAGCCGCGCCGGGACCTGCCGACAAGCCTTTCCCTGGCGAATTACGGCGCGGCCCAGTTGCAGCAGTGCCTGGCGCGGGTGAGCGCGGGGCAGGTGGTTTCTGGTCCAGAAGCTACAGAGCACGTACAGGGTCCGGCCTGTATCTCTGAAATGTCTGCCCAGCTCAATGGGCCATCCATTCAATACCTGGTTGCACATTTTCAGTGCCCAGAATACTTCTATACGATTTTTTTATGGTGTGAACAGCGGGAGTTCGGTGAAAAGAAGCAGGAGTTTCTAAGAATCGTAGAGAGCTTCAGGGAAGGTGGCGCTGAGGAGGTTGCGGAGGAAAACGGTACGGGCGTGTTGGCTTCAGTGTAAACGAAACTGATGACCGAATATATTCGATTAACTTTGTATGTGATCCGCAATTTTTGCAGGAAAACCTGCAGAATGAAGCTTTTGTCTTGAATAGATAACTGCAAGGTGTACTCTTCCAAAAAAATTTAGTTATAGGGACTGATTGGAAAAAAGGATCTTTCATGGCCTTCCCAAATGTAATTGATATTGATGCGCTGGTTGCTCCCATCTCGGATGATCAGCCAACCGGAAGTGATATCCGTGAGGATCGCTCTCCCACTTCGGATTACTACACCATCAAGGACGCCCGCAACAGTGCCCGCGCTGCCGAGCGCTCGGCCCTGTTCGACGAGAGTGACGCCGACCTGTTGGCACCCTGGCGGGATGTGGCCAAGACCGCAGAGAAAATCCTCACCAAACAAAGCAAAGACCTCGAAGTGGCGAGCTGGTACACGGAGGCGTTGATTCGCCTGCAGGGTTTTTCCGGCCTGCGCGACGGTTTTGCCCTGATTGACCGCCTGGTGGCGGATCACTGGGAGGGGCTGTATCCGGAACCCGATGAGGACGGTCTGGAGACCAAGGTGGCGCCTCTCTCGGGGCTGAATGGGGACGGCGGTGACGGCACCCTGATGATGCCCATTCGCAGCGCCGAAATTACCCCGGAAGGGGACAATGGCAGCTTTACTTTTTTCCAGCACCAGCAGGCCCGTGACGCCGACCGGATAGCAGACGACGATGCCAAGGTCGCGCGTATTGAGACCCTGGGCTACAGCCTTGACGATATCAACCAGTGTGTGAATGCGGCCAGTAACGAGTGGGCGCGGGATCTGGTGGAGACCATTGAGGACGCCATCAATCACTACAAGAGTATCAATGATGCTCTACGCTCCAGCTGCGGCCACGACGCCCCACCCTCGACCAATATCAGCGCCCTGCTGGACGAGGTGCTGCGCACCGCGCGTTTTGTTTTCAAATCCCAGCTGGATGCACTGGTGGCGGCCGAGGCTTCAGCGGAGGCAGATGCTCCCAGTGCGGCGGAAAGTGAAACTGCTGCCGGGGCAGTCCCGGCGGCAGCGCCGGGAGTTGCGGTGGCGGCCGGCCCGGTGTCCTCGCGCGAGGGCGCACTGAAATTGCTCGAAGAGGCCGCAAAATACTTCCGCACTTACGAACCCCATACACCCCTGGCGCCCGGGCTGGAGCGACTGATCGGTTGGGGGCGTATGACCGTTTCAGAATTGATGACCGAGTTGCTACCGGACGAACAGTCCCGAGCGGTTTATTCACAGCTGACCGGGGTCAGGCTCGACGGATCCGACACCCAGCGCTATGTCGCGCCTCCCGTCGTGACCAGTGCCCCGGCGCCAAGCGCCGTCGCGCAAACTGAAAATGCCAGCGAAGCTGCTGCGCCCCAGTCGGAGTGGAACGAGGAGCCGCAGGCAGAGGCCAGCGTTGGCTGGTAACACTTTCAATACTTGCAGTCCCTAAATTGAGGAAAGGAGACCCGAGATGTCCGAAAGCATACATAACAAACTGAAGCGCGTGCGCAAGCCGCGTGTCCATATCACCTACGATGTCGAAACCAACGGCGCCGAAGTCAAGAAGGAGTTACCTTTTGTGACCGGGGTCATGGGGGATTACTCGGGTGATAACGCCGAGAATCGCAAGGCCCTGAAAGAGCGCAAGTTCGTGCAGATCGACCGCGACAACTTCAACGACGTCATGGCCAAGGTCAATCCGAAATTGAACCTGCAGGTCGAAAATACCCTCGCCGGTGACGGCAGCAAGCTGGGCGTCGATCTGGACTTCAACCACATAGAGGATTTTTCCCCGGAGCAGATCGTCGAGCAGGTGGAGCCGTTGAAGCAGCTGCTCGAGGCACGCAGCAAGTTGCGGGATCTGCTGAGCAAGGCGGACCGCTCCGAAGAGCTGGAGAAAGTCCTTGAAGACATTCTGAAGAGCACCGAAAACGTCGGCGCCATCTCCGAGCAGCTGGGTCTCGGCGACAAAGAGGGTGAGAAGAAGGAAGAGGAATCAGAATGAGCACTGAAGTTGAAAACGTTGCGGAAAGCGAAACGGAAGAACAGTCGGTCAGTCTGCTCGAGCAGGCCATCGCTGCCACCAAGCAGACAGCGCCGGACGAAGCACAGGATCTGATTGCCAACCTCACGGAGCAGGTCCTGAAGGGGACCGTCAGCTGGGACCGCAACCTGACACAGACGATCAAGAAGGCAGTCCAGGCCATTGACCAGGCCATGTCCAAGCAGCTTTCCGCCGTATTGCACGACGAGAAATTCCAGAAGCTGGAGGGCTCCTGGCGCGGCCTGCACCACCTGGTCATGAACAGTGAAACCGGCGCTACCCTGAAGATCCGTATGCTCAACCTGAGCAAGCGTGAGCTGTTCCGGGACCTGGACAAGGCGGTGGAATTCGACCAGAGCCAGACTTTCAAGAAAATCTACGAAGAGGAATTCGGTACCGCCGGTGGCGAGCCGTTCGGCTGCATGATCGGCGACTTCGAATTCACCAGCCATCCCGAAGACATAGAACTGCTGAGCAAGATGTCCAATGTCGCGGCCGCCGGTTTCTGTCCGTTTATCTCCGCAGCCGGCGCCGGCATGTTCGGCTTCAGTGACTTTACCGAGCTGTCCAAGCCCCGCGACCTGGGCGGTATCTTTGAGTCCGGTGAATATATCAAGTGGCGCAGTTTCCGCGACAGCGAGGACTCGCGCTTTGTCACCCTGGTGATGCCCCGCACCCTGGCACGCACGCCCTACGGTGCCAATACCAAGCCGATCGAATCCTTTGATTTCGAGGAGTTCGAAGTGGACGAGTCCGGTGTATCCCGCCCGGCGGACCACGATCAGTACTGCTGGATGAACGCCTCCTACGTGATGGGCACCACCATGACCAAGGCGTTCTCCGAGAACTCCTGGTGTACGGCCATTCGCGGTGCGGAGGGCGGCGGTAAGGTCGAAGGCCTGCCGACTCACCTGTTCAAGAGCGACGACGGCGACCTGGACCAGAAGTGCCCGACTGAAATCGGTATCACCGATCGCCGTGAGGCGGAGCTTAGCGCCCAGGGGTTCCTGCCCCTGTGTCACTACAAGAATACCGATTACTCGGTGTTTTTCGGTTCACAGAGCGCGCAGAAGCCGAAGATGTACGACAACCCGGATGCAACCTCCAACGCCGCCATCTCTGCGCGCCTGCCGTACCTGATGGCCACCTCGCGCATCGCCCACTACCTGAAGGTAATGGCGCGTGACAAGGTGGGTTCCTTTATGGAAGCGAGCGACTGTGAGCGCTGGCTGAACAAGTGGATCACCCAGTACACCAACTCCAACCCGGATGCGAGCCCAGAGATGAAGGCCAAGTATCCGCTGGCGGAAGCGCGGGTAGAGGTGAAGGAAATTCCGGGGCAGCCCGGCTGCTACAGTGCCGTGGCCTACCTGAAGCCCTGGCTGCAAATGGAGGAATTGACCACCTCCATGCGCATGGTAGCCAATATCCCCACTGCGGGATAAGTGCACAGGGCCCGCCCGCAGTCCCCGGGCGGGCCGTTTTCTCCTGACTGAACTCGTATAACTCTGGCGGAAGCCAGGCCGCCAATATCTGTGGGAGTATTTGCTGTGCCCGCCGCATCGAACAACCAGTTAGCAGATGATTGTGAAGCATTGCTGCCTCCCCAATTGATGACTGGCCGGCGCAGTGCGCTGCAGAAATTCCTGCAGGAACCCGATGATCTCTTCGCCTTCGAGTACTGGCTGACGGAAATCTGTCCCTGTCCGCACAGGGAGCAATTCAGTGTTCGACAGTGGCTGAACCGACTGGTGGCGGAGCTGGATGAGCTTATCTGTGATCAGCTCAACAGCATCCTGCACGAGCCGGATTTTCAACGCCTGGAGGCCAGCTGGCGCGGGCTGTCAATGCTGGTGTACAACACCCCGCATTCGGACAATATAAAGATCAAGCTGCTGGACGTCAGTTGGCGTGACCTCAGCAAGGATATGGAGAGGGCGCCGGATTTCGACCAGTCCGGTCTCTTTCACCTGATCTACAACGAGGAATTCGGCACACCCGGTGGTGAGCCCTTTGGCCTGCTACTCGGCGACTACACCGTTTCTCACCGACCCTTTGCGGGCCATCCCTACGACGACATATTTACCTTGCAGGGCATTGCCCATACTGCGGCCGCCGCCTTTGCGCCCTTTGTCTGCGCCGCAACCCCACAGCTTTTCGGCCTGGATCACTTCGATGAACTGGCCAAGCCGATCGACTTCGCGGAAGTGTTCCGGCAAAAGCAGTATATTCGCTGGAACGGTCTGCGCGATCTGGAGGATAGCCGCTTTATTGCGGTGACCTTGCCGCAGGTACTGTTGCGCCAACCCTACAATACAGAATTTTCCAGCTATCGCGGCCTGCGCTTTGCCGAGCAGGTCGCGGCGGCCCACAGCAGGAAATACCTGTGGGGCAATGCCTGCTTCGCCCTGGGTGCAGTCCTGATGCGCGAGTTCAGTGAGGTGGGCTGGTTCTCGCACATTCGCGGCGTTGCCCGAGATCACCTCGGCGGCGGCCTGGTATCGCAGTTGCCGGCGGTGCCCTACGGGGCCGACAGCGGTCCGGGCATGGTGCGCATGTCTACCTCGATACTGGTGACGGACTTCGCCGAGCGTGACCTGAGTGAACTGGGCTTCGCCTGCCTCTGCCACTGTTACGATACCCCCTACAGCGCCTTCAACAGCGTGCCGTCGCTGCAGCGGCCCAAGCAGTACACCACCAAGGCCGCTACCGCCAACGCCCGCATCAGCTCCATGTTGCAGCAGATTCTGTGCGCATCCCGCTTCGCCCATTACATCAAGGTGATGATCCGGGACAAGGTGGGTGCCTATATGAATGCCGGAGACTGTGAGCGCCAGCTACAGAAGTGGCTGGATCGCTACACCACCGGGCGCGACGACCTGTCCTGGGAAATGCTGGCCCGCTATCCACTGCGCGAGGCGAGGGTACGTGTGGTCGATGAGCCGGGCAAGGTCGGCAGTTATCAGAGCGTTATCCACCTGAAGAGCCACTACACGGTGGATCACCTGGTTTCCGAACTGAAACTGACGACCGCCCTGGCCCAGATCGGCGTCGGCACGGTGCAATAACCATGACCAGAGAAAAACGCCTTTTGGCCCCGGTACTGGATCGCCTATTGGAGTCGTCCCGCAATATGGACCTGCACCAACCGCACCAGGTTCTGAGACAGCTGCGTGAGGGAGTCCGACGGGACCTGGAATACCTGTTCAATACGCGTTACCGCTGCCTGTCGGTACCGGAGTCGCACAGTCACCTGGAGCGCTCCAATATCAATTACGGACTGCCGGACCTGTCGACGATCAACCTGTCCTCCCTGGACAGCCGCAAGCGTTTCTGTCGGGAAATCGAGAAAACCATCCTGGAATTCGAGCCGCGAATCCGCTCCGTAAAAGTGACCACCCAGGAAAAGGTGGATGTCGAGGATCCCAGCATCCGCTTCCGTGTCGAGGCGGTTCTGCACATAAACCCCGCTTCGGAAGTCATCGTATTTGACTCGGCCCTGAATCCGGTGACCCAGACAGTCGATGTGTCGGAGATAATGTAATGGAGATCCCGATAGATCTACTGCGCTCGCCCCTGGCACCGTTCGTTGGTGCTCATGGTACCCAACGCAGTGGTGCAGCTAGTGCATACCTAAAGAAGCGCGTTCCACACACTGTGCTCCGGCAACTACCGTCTGCCACCCGCTCGCTGCAATTTCCAGAGATGCCCCAATGAGTGAAAAACTGATCGATCTCTACGAGCGCGAATTGGCGTTCGTCCAGCAGACGGCCTCGGAGTTTGCGCGTATGCACCCGGCCGCCGCCGCCCGCCTGCAGCTGGATACCGACACTGTCGACGATCCCCTGGTGGGGCGCCTGATGTCGGGCTTCGCCTATATGAATGCGCGCGTGCAGCAGAAGCTCAGCGACGACTTTCCCGAGCTCACCGATGCGATGCTCGAGACGCTGTATCCGCACTACCTGAGGCCCATACCCTCCTGTGCCATAGTGCAGTTCGAACCGGAACCGGATCTGGATGCGATAACGCGTGTGGATGCGGATACCCTGTTGGAGACGGACAGTTTCCAGGGGCAGACCTGCCGCTTTACCAGCCGCTATCCGGTGGATATCTGCCCCTTCCAGGTTGAGAGCGCCAGCCTGATGCCGCGCCCCTTTATTGCCCCGGGGTGCAACGATATCCAGGGGGCCAACGCGGTCCTGAAGCTCTCCCTCAAGACCCTGGGTGCGGATCTGAGTTTTGCGGAACTGCGCCCCGAGCAACTGCGCTTCTTCCTGCGCGGCCAACCCAGCCATACCCATGCACTCTACGATCTGCTGCTGAGCAAGTGCGTCCGACTGGTGGTCGCCAACGGGGAGACGGACCCGAAGCCCAGATTCCTGCCTGCGGACACCCTGCAACAGGTGGGGCTGGAGCCCGATCAGGGGCTGTTGCCCTATCCGGATAGCGCATTTATCGGCTACCGTCTGCTGACTGAATATTTCGCCTTCCCGGAAAAGTTCCATTTTATCGATGTTACCCGGCTGCAGGACGCGCTGAACGACAGCTACGGCGATACGCTGAACCTGTATTTCTACCTGTCCGAGAGTCACGACGAACTGGAAAAACAGATTGCCCCGAGTATGTTCGCCCTCGGCTGTACGCCGGTGGTCAACCTGTTCCCGCAGACCGCGGATCCGATTCCCCTCAGCCACAGCCAGTACAACTACCATGTAGTGCCGGACGCGCGCCGCAGCGACGGCCTGGAAATCTATTCCATCGACGAGGTCGGCGCGACGGACGGCAGTGGCAAAACCACTAGCTACCGACCCTTTTACGGTATCCAGCACAGCCGGCACCAGGCCCAGCAGTCCGCCTTCTGGTTCAACCGTCGCCGCGATGTGATAGAGGGAGAGCACCGCAATGAGCAGGCGTCCGAGGTGGATATCTGCCTGGTGGATCTGGATTTCAACCCGCACCGTATCAGCGACCAGACGCTCGACTTAAAACTGACCTGCTGCAATCGCAACCTGCCAAAGAAACTGCCCAGTGGTAATGCCCAGCCCTACCTGGAAATTGTGGACGGGGATGCGCCCGCGAGCCGCATCAGCTGCGTGGTGTCCCCGACGACCACCCTGCGACCGCCAAGGCGCGAGCGAGGCTACTGGCGGCTTATCTCGCATCTTAATCTGAACCACCTGTCCCTGTCTGGAGCGGGCGGCTGCGATGCGCTGAAGGAGATATTCCGACTGTACGACTTCCGCGATTCCGCCAGCACCCGCAACCTGATCGAATCCCTGTTGAAGGTGAATACCAAGCCCATTACTGCGCCTATCCAGATAGATCACAGCGTGGTCTTGTGCCGTGGTACCGAGGTACAGATAGAGCTGGATTCAATGATGCTCGCCGGATCCAGTCCGTTACTGTTCGCCAGCATTATAGAGCGCTTCCTGGGCCTCTACTGTTCACTGAATTCTTTTACCCGCTTGATTGCCACCATGAGTGGCAGAGATGGAGAACTGAAGCGATGGCCACCTCGCGCCGGCGACAAAGCTTTACTGTAATAGAGCGCCTGCGCCGCGAGCCCTACCGCTTCGATTTCTTCCAGGCGGTGCGGCTTATCGAGCGCGCGGCGGTATTGGCCGGCGACGATTGTGCCATGGAGGCAGTCGCCGGTTCGGCGCCGCCGTCGCGGGAGCTGGTGCGCTTCCGGGCACAATCCGGGTTGTCGTTTGTCGGTGCCGATATTTTGAGGCTGGAGCAGCGAGGCGGCCCCGATAGCGAACAGGGCGACAGCGATCTCAGTCAATGGCAGATGGATGTTGGCTTTACCGGCCTGATCGGTAGCCAGGGGGTGATGCCCTATTACCTGACCGAGCTGGTGCTGAAAGAGCTGCGGGAAAAAAACACCGCGTTGCGCGACTTTCTGGATATGTTCAACCACCGCCACGTCTCGCTGTTTTACCAGGCATGGCACAAGTACCAGCTGCCGGTCAATTACGAGCGTCAGCACCTGCGCCGCGAGAGGGAGCCGGACCTGTTCAGCCATGCGCTGGCGTCCCTGGCGGGGATGGGCACCAGTGAGATGCGCTATCGCCTGCCTCTGCCCGATGAGGCGCTGCTGGGAATGGTCGGCCACCTGGGCCGGCAGCAGTGCTCCGCGGCTGCACTGGCCAGTATGATCCGGCAATACTTCGGGCTCAATGTCAGTATCGAGCAGTTCCAGGGACAGTGGGACTATCTGCCGGAGGACGTACTCTGCCGGCTGCCCGGGCCTGACTATCCCCGGGGCGTCAACAATTGCCTCGGCGTCAATACGGTACTCGGTACCCAATGCTTCCAGGCCCAGAACAAGTTCCGCGTGGTGGTGGAACCCATGGCCTACGAGCAGTTTATGACCATAGCCCCGGGCAGTGACAAATTGGAAGCACTCAAATCCTTTATTCAGTTCAGTGCCGGAGTGGAGATGGATTTTGAAATAGCGGTCACCCTGTTCACCGGCCAGGTGGCGCCGGCGCAACTGAGCGAAAAGCCCGAGTTACAGCCGTTGCTGGGTTGGAACACCCATATGGGAGGCGAGGACCGGGATGACAAGCGTGTGCAGATCAGGATGAGTGCGGACCGTATGTCCCCGGATGAAGCCCTGCCCGGGGCCTGACCCGGGAACGCCGAGCTCCAGCTCGGTACAGCGGGCCGCAGGCCCGCCACCGGGGTGCGCAATTACTCTAACTTCAATAAAAAAGGAACTTTGCCCATGATCAATATCGACCTCAAGCGGCTAGTGGACACCATGACGCCGCATATGCGCGACTCGCTCGAGGGGGCCGCCGGACTCTGCCTGGCACAGAACCAGTACAACGTCGAGTTGGAGCACTGGCTGCTGAAACTGCTGGACCAGTCCGACACGGATCTGTACCACCTGCTGGAGAAGCACGACTGCAACCCGGCAAATTTCGCCAAGCAACTCGCGACCAGTATCGCGGGCTTCAAGTCCGGCAGCAGTCGACCGGCCGCTCTCTCCCCGACCATTGTCGAGGGCGCCAAGAACGCCTGGATGCTCGCCTCCATCGACTATGGCCACAGGGCTATCAGCTCCGGCCACCTGTTGGCGGCACTGTTGCTGGAAGAGACATCGCGCCGGCAGCTACTGGAAAGCTGCCCGGAGCTGAAAAATATTGCCCCTGAATCTATCCGCGAGACGGCCAGGGGTATGTTCGGCCGCAGTGGCGAATCCGGTCATCTCGGTGGCGTCGATGGTGACGAGGGCGCGGTTGCGGTCGCCGCGGCGGCGAGCAAGGCGCCGGCGCTGGACAAATTCACCATCAACCTCACAGAGCGCGCGCAAAAAGGGGAGATAGATCCGGTACTGGGGCGCGATCAGGAGATACGCCAGTGTATCGATATTCTCACCCGCCGCCGGCAGAACAACCCGATACTGACCGGCGAGGCGGGTGTGGGCAAAACCGCAGTGGTAGAGGGGTTTGCGCTGCGCATTGCCAGCGGTGACGTACCGGAACCGTTGAAGGGCGTCGCCGTGCGCACCCTGGATCTGGGGTTGCTGCAGGCTGGCGCCAGTGTGAAGGGTGAGTTCGAGAACCGCCTCAAGTCGGTGATTGAAGAGGTGCGTGCATCGGCCACGCCCATCATCCTGTTTATCGACGAGGCGCACACCATGATCGGTGCCGGCGGCAAGGAGGGGCAGGGCGATGCCGCCAACCTGCTCAAGCCAGCCTTGGCCCGCGGTGAACTGCGCACCATTGCCGCCACTACCTGGGCGGAATACAAGAAATATTTCGAACGCGACCCGGCACTGACCCGCCGCTTCCAGGTGGTTAAGGTCGAGGAGCCCAGCGAGGACAAAGCTATCGATATGATGCGCGGTATCGCAGTTTCGCTGGAAGAGCACCACCGGGTGCGCATTCTCGATGAGGCCGTGATCGCATCGGTTCAACTGTCGCACCGTTATATTCCCGGTCGACAGCTACCGGACAAATCGGTCAGCTTGCTGGACACGGCCTGCGCCCGTGTCGCCCTCGGCCAGTCGGCTACGCCGGGCGCCATCGAGGACGCCCGGCGCACCATTTCCCGGTCCAGGACCACGATCGAAAAATTGCAGCGCGAGAACGCCGCCAGTGGTGTCCACGAAGAACAGCTGCGGGAGTTGGCCGAGCAGCAAAAAGAGGCGGAAGAGCGACTGGGCACTCTGGAAAACCAGCGAGCACAGGAAGTGGAGCTGATTGAACAGATTCACAAGCTGCGCGACCAGATAGACGAGGGATTCGCACAGCAGCAAGCTGGTGAAGAGGGTATGGACCCGGCCCTGATGGAAGACCTGAAACAGCAGCTCCAATCACTGCATACACAATTGAGTGAGGTGCAGGGCGATACCCCACTGATGCAGCCTGCCGTGGATGAACAGGCCATTGCCGAAGTGGTCGCCAACTGGACCGGTATCCCGGTGGGCAAGATGGTCAGCGATGAGATAGTTGCGGTGCAGACGCTGGCCGATCGGCTCAATCGTCGGGTTATCGGCCAGCCCCACGTGACAGAAGCGGTAGCCCAGGCCATTCGTACCTCCCGCGCCGGTCTCACCGATCCGCGCAAGCCGGTGGGAGTCTTTATGTTCTGCGGTACTAGCGGTGTCGGCAAGACCGAAACCGCCCTTGCTCTCGCCGACGAACTCTTCGGCGGCGAGCAGAATATCACCACCATCAACATGGCCGAGTTCAAGGAGGAGCACAAGGTATCCATGCTGCTCGGTTCGCCGCCCGGATACGTCGGCTATGGCGAGGGCGGCGTGCTCACCGAAGCCGCGCGCCGCAAACCCTACTCGGTAATACTGCTGGACGAAATGGAAAAGGCCCACCCGGGAGTGCAGGATATCTTTTACAACCTGTTCGACAAGGGCACCGTCAAGGACGGCGAAGGGCGCGACATCGACTTCAAGAACACCGTCATCATCATGACCTCCAATGCCGGAGAAGATGCGATTAGAGCCATCTTCAGCCAGGTAGAGGAAAAGCCGGAGTCGGATGTGCTGCTGGACAATATCCGCCCACACCTGTTGCAGAAGTTCAAGCCCGCCTTCCTGGGGCGCGCCAATGTAATCGCCTTCTATCCACTGGACGACGAGAACCTGGTGGAAATCTGCAAGATCAATATGCGCCGCATAGAGAAGAGAGTGAAGGAGCACTACGGGGCTGGCTTCAACTATGACGAGGACGTATTGATCAATATCGTCGCCCGCTGCCAGGAATCGGATACCGGTGCGCGCAATATTGAGGCGATTCTGAACCGCACCCTGCTGCCATCGCTGGCCAGCGAGTGTCTGGATCGGATGGCCAAGGGAGAAGAGGTTGTGGCTATCCATGTGGGCGCGACCGAGGAGGGCGATTTCAGCTATCAGATAAGCTGATAAATTTCCCGGATGTATCACGCCAAACGCCCGGCAAGCCGGGCGTATGACTTTGAATCATAGGGCCTGTAGGGACGCACCCGAAGGGGCGGGGCCGTTTTTCCGCAATGCTGCGTTGCAGTTCGCTCATGTAGCGGGCCACACAACGCTAACAGCGCCTTGCCTTGCGAAAAAACGGCCTCCGTCGCGACCATCGAATTTAGTGTGAACAGGCCCTAGTAGAGGATCGCGTAGACAGCGATACTCGCGAACGCGGCGAGCATATAAAAGTAGCCGCCTACAGCAGACAGAGCGCCACCGCTACCTGTTTCCAGGTTCTTGAATCCCCTGTGAACACTAATGAGCAAGAGAAGCAGACCAAGCAACATAAACCAGAAATAGTGGCCAGTGAAGAATGGCAGGATGGTGATTGCGGGAATTAATAACAACAGTGAGAGGAAGGTGGCATCCGACTTCTTCGGCACCGCGGCGAGCAGAAAACAAATAAAGTAGAGCGCCGAGACCCAATATCCTGTCCAGGAAGTGTGCTCGCCATCGTTGGCCTCCACCAAGTCATGCGGTGTGGCTTCGGCAAAACCGTCATGGAAGAATATAAAATAGATAACCACCGTTAGCAGAATGCTTCCTGGAACCAGTGTGATGAGCTCCGAGGGGGCATTGAGCCAGCCTTTCCTGTGGCAGAACCATTGGCTGGTCGCAGTAATCAAAATAATTGATAGGGTGCAAGCCAGGCTGGTCCAGAAATTCTCCGTATAAAATAGCGCCAGAAAAGGCGCGAATAATGCAAGATCGCTAAGTCGGTCACTATTCGCTGATCTGGTACCAGAATCATCAGTCTTTCTTCCGGTCACATAACAGTCAATAGCCACTGCCAAGACTGCGAGTATGGTTATAAGACCGATGGGCAGCAGAATCTCGGGCATAGAAAAGGCTGTAGCCGATTACAGAACGGCAGCCATGGGCCATGGCTGCCCTTGTTGTCAGTGAAGCATGCGGCCTGCACGCATTACCAGATCAGATACCGCGCGGTGGATCCTGAGAAATATCATTCTGATAAATGCGACAGTAATGTTGACATCTTTTGCTACCTTGATTCCGATCAGTTGCGCCAGGCGTTTGATCAGGCGCAGCACCCAGAAAGAAATGTCTTTACTGATCTGGTAGGCCTTGTGCATAAAGATTGCCAGCCTGTCGAGAAGTGTGAAAGCTGTGCTGCCAGAGATTACCAGTGCGATTCCAGCCAGCTGACCTATTTTCTTCAATACCCAAAGCAGTGCTTCGCCTGCCAGCCACGCTGTATTCAAGGATAAAGAAAGTATGGAGTCAGATTTCAGCCAGGCTTCGATACTTTGCTCCAGATTTCCTTGAGGGCGACGCTTTCGCAGTATGTCCCAGTCCAAACTTGTAGTGCCTTTTCGGTCCTGTGAAACCGTTTTGCGATAGGTATCCGAGCTGTGATGGTTGATAGGGTTGAGGGAGCTCGGAGACAGAAGCTGCAAGTCTCCCTTGCCACCGTCGGGAACGTGAATAAATGGCCATGTGGGCACCATCGGAACAGGATCATTGCGATGATACACGCGAAAAATATTATCTTCTGACAGCCGGCGTTTGCAGTTACTGGAAAAGATATTCAATCCCACCCGGGGGCTGCCAAACGTGTATAGCTTGACGGTTTTTCCAGTATTGATCGATAACCAGTCGGCGGTCAATGTTGCCAGGGCTCCACCAAGACTGTGTCCGACACAATGGATCGTGTGAGTGTCTTTAGGAAGTTGCCGGACAAAATTCTGTATCTGGGGAAGGTAAGATACAAATGTATAGTAAAACCCCTGGTGAACCTGGCCGCCAGTGTGGAATCGCTTTATCCCAGCATTCAGGTCCGTAAGGCCATCGTAAAGGCTTGCCGTACCTTTCAAGGCAACAAAAGATTGGCCTTTGAATTTCCCTATCCCGTTGCTCGCTATTCCAATTGTGTGTTCATTTTTCAGAAAAAATAGAGAGCCAGTTTCGCCTTTGAGATTTTTGTTGGTCTCAACATTGAAGTCTGATTGATAGACCTTAAGAAAGTCGTCTTTCCTGAGTTCGTCATTGAGGTCATAAATATCTTGAGCTAGGCGTGCGGCGTATAGAGGTTCTAGCTGGCTCATTGGTCACTCCATGTGCATTTGGTAAATAGTGCGGGACCAAAATCCCGATACATCTTCTCGTCACCTTTTAATTCACAGGTAAGATCAAGAGGTGTTCCTTCGAGTTCTGAATTTATGTCGGGGCTTCTCTTGGAGAATGACCAAATCCGATCTTCTGATCCATCTACAACAACAACAATCTGTTGGGCTGCGACAAATTCGGCAGGGAAAAACTGTGTGACGCCTCTGCGGCGGATCTCTGGAAGCTCAACAAGCCCTTCGCTGTCAGTGAATGCGTAGTCTTCTCCCTTATCTTCGTTCCAGGACCATCTTCGAATAACTTTCAGGCCTTCTACAGGTTTGCTATCGAGAGTTATCGAAAGACGGACTGGGGAAAATACGTATGCTTTACCTGCATCGAAAATAGACATTGCTTCTACCATGCTTGAAATTGAGAATATGAGTGCCGATAAGCATAGGGTGATCATGTGGTCCCAGGGCTTTCGGAACTTACTCCTAAATGCGCTGATAATTTTTCTCTTTGTAGATTCGATATTCATAATTGAAGTTCGGTAATCGATGGGTAAAAGGAACTTTTCCTCTGTCACAATGCCGCTATCCTGCGCAAATAGAGGTTGCTGGGATCCGATTCTATCCTCCAATAAGAACGGTCGGATAACCGACCACTATCTTTCCTCCATGCGCAGTAGTATCCCCCATTCGCGCCGCCGGCTTCCCCTGGATCATTACGGTTGTACTGCCCATGGCAATGCTGTCGGGCGGTCCAACACAGGTACAGGTGCTGCCAACGGTGGCCGAGGGCATGCCACCTATTATTACCGTTGGGCCGCCAGGGCTGACAATCGGGCCGCCGACATGGGGAACTGTACCGGTCACCATCGGGCACACGTGCATGTCGGTAATGCGTGAAGCGGGTTTTCCCATCGTCTACTCCTCGATTCTGCCGTTGCCACCGCGGGCCAGATCCAGTCCCTGCTGCATGTAGCGCGCAAAGCGCTTGGCGGGGTCTACCGGGTCGGACAGTACTGCCGCCAGGGTTACGCTGCCGGCTACTGCGTGGGCGTAGAGGTGATCCGGTGCTTCTATCGCCGGTTCACCTTCCGCCGCCAGGCTGCCGTGGCTCCAGCTGGCCGCTGTGGCGGCCCAGCTGGCTGGGGTCTTGTGCCTGGTCTTTTCGCCCAGAGCCTTACATCTCAGGCGGGCCTCTTCGCTCGGCTTCTTGGCCCAGGTCTCTGCAGCCAGCAGGGCATTAATGTTGTCTTCGTCGGTCTGCGGGTTCTGTATGTCACGGGCTGCCAGGCAGGCCCACCACACGGCCTCACGCTTGGGGAGCCCGTGGGCCAGCAGCTTGATGGCGTCCGGGTAGAGGCCGGCCTCCACCAGGTGATTGATACTCACTTCCGGTGCAGTATCCGGTACCAAATGCACCTCTGCTTCCTCGCTGACATCGAAGTTTTTCAGCAACTCGGCGGCAGTCAGGGCCTGTACTTTCACCAGGTCTGTCATTGTCCAACTAACTCCATCAATTGATCATGGTGACGCCGCCCTTCAGGGTCAGCATGCCGCCGCCCTTGACCTCGGCGGTGGCATCGCCCTTGAACGACAGGGTGGTCCCCTTGATGGTAATGCCGGCGGGGGTCAGCTTGATACTGCTGCCACCCACTTTGAGTTCGATGGATGTCTTGGATGTGATCTGTATCGCGCCCATTACGTCCGTGGTCTGCTTGCCTTTGCTGACCTTGAGGGTGTGGTTACCGGCGCCAATTGTGGTTTTCTGGTCGCCCTTGTCCACCTTGACGGTCTGGTCTCCCTTGGCGATGGTGACCGTCTCGCTGCCGTCGGTAACAGTGATGCTGCGGTCCTGTTTGATTTCCAGGGTCTGCTTGTTCTCGATCTTGCCGGTCTGGTCATTGTGGATCACAAAGTTGTGGTCCTTGCCGGCCTCCATATAGATCTCTTCCTTGCCGCCCTTGTCATCGAAGCGCAGCTCATTGAACTTGCTGCCCTCGTACTCTGTTTTCCAGCCGCTCTGGGTGGCGGTGTAGTTGGGGCCGGGGTTGTCGCCGTTGTAGACAGCGCCGGTAATCAGCGGGCGGTCCGGGTCACCATTGATATAGGTGACCACCACTTCCTGGCCAATGCGGGGCACGAAGTTGGCCCCCCAGTTCTTGCCGGCGAAGGACTGCATCACCCGTACCCAACAGCTGTTCTGCTTGGAGTTCCACGGAAATTTGACCTTTAGCTGGGTGTAGGGATCCTGCGAACCGTCCGAAGCGGTCGCCTTCACCTCCAGAACCTGGGCCACTTGTGGGGAGTGAATTCTATTGGCGCAGACCTGAGGGTCCGGACGCGGCATCACGGCGGAGGGGATGCAGCTGAAAGTATTCTGAAAACGGGAATCACTGTTGTTGCTGTCGGTGACGGATATCTGGACAGAAGTGATCAGGTACTTGCCTTTCTCTGTCGACAGGGAATGATCAAAATTGAAGCGGCCGCCGGCACTGAACCCCGGGCAGTCGCTGCGGCCGTGGCCGACATCAAAGGTCGCCTCCTGGGACTCCATCGCCCTATCGGCCAGCGCCTTGTGGTAACTGTCCTTGAATTTATGCTTGTGCTCACCCTCTGTCTCGAAGTGATTCAGGCCATAGAGGCTGCGTATATAGGCGGAGACATCGTTGAGCTTGCTGGTGGTCTTGACTTCCTGCTTATTGTCCTTGGATACCGTGTACTCGCTGTAGTCCTTCAGGTCGAATCCACCACCGTGGTAGTTGAAATTGCGCTGCCAGCTGCTGACTGTATGCTTGGTCGGATGGCTGCCACCGCCGTCGTACTCAATTTTATCGCTTTCGCAGTCGTAGAAGTCCTGCGGATCGTCACAGAGAACCAGCTCGTGCTTCCCATCTGAATGCTTGAAGTAATAGGCGATGCCTTCCTCCGCCATCAGGCGGCTAGCGAACTGGAAGTCGCTTTCATCAAACTGCACGCAGTATTCCCGCGTAATGTATTCCGCATTGAGTTTCAGGGATAGCTTGATGACCTTGCTGTACTCTCCCAGTACCTCCTCCAGTATCTGCTTGGCAGACTTCTTCTCGAATACGCGGTTTTTGCCAGCGAGACCGGTAAACCAGAGTCCGGGCTGGATTACGGCCTTGTAACTGCGCATGCCCTCGGCATTGACGTCGAGCATCGAGAAGTGTGTCACGTATCCATTGATATAACGTGGTGATTTGGAGTGGTGCACGGAGACTGTCACCGGCTTACCGACAATACCATCCTGGGTGATGGCGTGGTCGTCGGACATCAGCTGGAGTTCGTAGCGGAAAGGTCTGGAAATATACTCCTCACCCTGCAGTGCGGTAGCAATTAACGCATCCTTGCCGATAGGACTATCGACAAGAATCATACGTTTATCTTGATTGAGAGTAGACATAATCAGCCCCAAAGTATCCCTGATGGTGCCTGACGACTTGCGCATTTTGTAATGCGCGATGCCGGTTTTTTAGCGAAACACTCAAAAAGCGCTCGGCTAAAAAACCGAGGGGCCGCAGCCCCGCAGCCTTCGGCTGCAGGCCTCGGCCCCTGCGGTGAGAACCGAAATTCGCCTTACAGCACGGTAGCGGTAGTGAGATCGTATCCCACGCGCATGTTTTTCGGGTTTTTGTTGGTCTTGTCCGCGTGGTTGAGGTCGGCCTCAATCTTGGCGAAGCTCAGGGAGATGGACTCCTGGGGAGCGCCGCCGGCAGAAGCGCTGATGCTGTAGGAAGAAATGATGGCATCTTCCAGCTTGTAGACAGCGTACTTCTCGACAGAGTTGGCGCCAGTCTGGACTACGTGAAATTCTGCAGTAACGCCTTCGTCGCCGGATACGGAAGCCTTGAACAGGCCGCCGGAAGCCGCGTCGATACGCTTGGTGACAGTGATTTCACTGATGCTGGGACGCGAGGCCTCACGGTTGGCCATAGCGCCGGCTTCCATGCTGATACCGCGGCCTACGCCGAAGTTGAAGCTGTCTACTTCAATCCAGTCCTCGTAGCCCTTGGCGGTTACGTTACCCTTCGGTGAGTTGCTGTTGAAGTTCATGTAGATAGCCATAAGAAATCCCTCTTAGGTATGGTCTGTGGCTTGGGTGGTGCATCCTTTACCACCGCGGTATCGCAGCAGTTCAGGCTTGCCGAAACGGCAATTGCAGGCATTTAAGCAGAGTGAAATGGAAAAAAAAACCGCAATTTACAGCTATTTAATCGACTCTGGCACGAATACCTGGGGCAAGTTGGCGGTGCCTTCTTGCAACTGTCGGCATTCCGTAAATTTGCTCTGGCACCATTTACTGATCCGTTGTGTTTGCTGGGGCGGGAGAAGTGATTAGCAAGAAAAGTAAAATTTTATCGATTATGGGTCACTCCCACTCTGACCCCAATTATTAGTGAAAATATTTCCAGTAGTCGCTGTCGATGTCTGTGGTTGTGTAATGTCTTGTAATTTTGCCGTTGAATGGTGAGCTGGTTCACGCCCATATAGTTAACTTGTGCAGTGGCTTGGGTGCGACGGAAATTTCAAGAATTTTTTATCCAAGGGTCGTTGTTGCAGAATTTTCCGTTGGGTATACTGCGCGCCTGCTTTATTACCATGTCTTTAATATCGGGATATTTTTTCCGGTACGGCAATAGGATATGCCGTTAAAAATCTTCCAGGGAGGCGGATTTGAACGATAAGACGCGAGTAGTCGGGACTGCGAGGCGCTCAACAGGGGGGGCTGCGGGTTCTTCACAGGGTGGGGGACACGAGGATGGTGATACCACCGTGTTCGTTGCGCGCGACAACACCGGAGCCAACGACCACCCGCCTGTAGGGGGCAACCCCGGCCTTATCCCATCTGCCGCAGCCGGGTTTACCGCTGACGCCACCGTGTTCAAGGCGCCCGCCAGGCCACCGGGCAGCTCAAATCCCCAGAAGATGCGCACACCCGAGCGCGCGCCAGCGTTCTCAGGCGATTCTCACTCCGGAACTGGCGCTGTTACCAAGACGATCATCAAGGGCCGTTTTGAGTTGGACAAGCTGCTCGGGGTCGGCGGCATGGGGGCGGTTTACAAGGCATTGGACCGCCGTAAGCTGGAGGCCAATGACAGCGAGCCCTATGTGGCGATCAAGCTGCTGAACGATGATTTCCGCCAGCACCCGGATGCCTTCATTTCCTTGCAGCGCGAGGCGCGCAAGTCCCAGACGCTGGCGCACCCGAACATCGTAACGGTCTACGATTTCGACCGCGAGGACGAGCGCGTCTTTATGACGATGGAGTTCCTCGAGGGTGCGCCGCTCGACAAGTTATTGCGAGAACACGCCGATGTCGGCCTGGAGTTCGAGCAGGCCTGTTCGGTGTTGCACGATATCTCCCAGGCCCTGATCTATGCCCATTCCCACAGTATCGTCCATTCGGACTTCAAGCCCGGCAATATCTTCGTCACCAACAAGAAGGGTGCGAAGGTATTTGACTTCGGCATCGCGCGCGCTGTTTCCGGTGGTGTGTCCGGTGTTGGCGAGAAGACCCTCTTCGATGCCAGCACGCTGGGTGCCTTGACCCCGGCATACGCCAGCCTGGAAATGTTGAAGGGCGCCGAGCCGGCACCCAGCGACGATGTCTATGCCCTCGGCTGTGTCGCCTACGAGCTGTTTGCCGGTCGCCACCCGTTTGGCAAGGTGCCGGCGGACCGGGCCCTTGAACAGCGGCTCAAGCCCAAACGCATCAAGGCCCTGAACCGGCGTCAGTGGCGGGCCCTGGAGGGCGCGCTGGAATTGAGGCGGGTCAACCGAACCGCGACGGTAGAGGAGTTCGTCCACGGCTTCTTCGTCAACAACACCTGGAAGTGGGTGTTGGGTACCGCCTTTGCCGCCCTGCTGGTGGGTGCCGCCGTGGGTTACAACCACCTGGAGCGGGAGAATGTCGCCGAGCAGCAGCGGGTCAAGGTGGAGCTGGAGCAGAAGTTGCAGCGCGAGCTGTTGGAGCGGCGTATCGCCGACAAGCGCGAGGCCATCGACAGGCTTATCGCGCTGAGTACCCTGACTCGCTCCTGGGAGGAGGATCTCGAGCTTGAGCTGGGTGAGTACGCCGAGCTGAATCCCTCGGATGAACAATACCTGGATGATTCCCGCCAGCGGGTTTACGAGCTGTTTGTAGCCGGTGCCACAGGTCAGCTCAACCTGGGTAACCTGGAGGAGGCGGACACAATGTTGTCACGCTCCTCGGGCTGGTACGAGGAGTCCAGCGAGGCGGCCCAGATCAAGTCGAAACTGGAAACCGAGCGGGAAGAGTTGCGTGCGCGCCTGGAGGCGGAGCGACTGGCGGCAGAGCGGGAAGCCGAACGGCTGCGGCAGCAGGAGTTGAGCAAACAGCGCCGCCAGGCGGCGCTGGCGCATCAGCGGCAGATAAACGCGGTGCTGGATGATATGGAAGTTGCGCTGCGCTGCAACTTCGGAATGAATATCTCCGGCGGCGTTGGAACCCAGCTGGCCCGGTTATCGCAATTGGACAGTGCCAAGGCGCTGAAGATTCGACCGGTGCTGGGCAGTGAATTGAGTGGTTGCTTCACCAAGCTGGCCTCAACAAGCCCCATCCGAACCGAGCCATTGTTGCGGGAGGCGCGGGCGCTCCTGCCAAGCCAAGTGGAGTTACGGGAATTCAAGCTGGATTTCTGCGGGCACCTGCGCCCCGGCAGTGGCGGCCGTGGCGACCGCTATAGTTGCGCGGATCGACTGGCCAATGGTGCCGACGGGCCGACCATGGTGGTGGTAAAGGGAAGCAAGCGGGTACCGCTGGTAATCGGTAAGTACGAAGTCAGCAACGGTGAGTTCAAGCAGTTCTGCCGCGCGACCGGTGGCTGCAGTGACCTTGCGCTGGGTGCAGACAGTCTGCCGGTGCAAAACGTCAATGTCTCCTATGCGCGCGCCTATTTGGAGTGGCTGAGTGCCCAGACCGGCTACGAGTACCGGCTACCCAGCGAGCGGGAGTGGTTCGCTGCGGCCAGTGCCAATGGCCAGCAGGAGCTGCCGGATCGAAACTGTCACCTCAAATATGGCGGAATCGAGAAGGGTGCGGAGCTGGTGTCAGCCAGGGCCGGTTCCGGCAATACCTTCGGTCTGGTCAACCCGGTGGGTAATGTGCAGGAATGGGTATTGGGTGAGGGCGACCAGTTGATGGCGGCGGGTGGCAGCCGCGAGGATCCAATGAGCCGTTGCCTGGCGACAAGTAAACGCTACCACCTCGGCGAACCCGATCACGTTACCGGATTCCGGGTCGCCAGAGACCTGAACTGATAATTAGATGCCCCGTTTATAAGTATCGTGGCATCGAAGCAAAAAAGTGAATACAAGGATTTGTAAGGGGTGGATATGCGCGCGCGTTACAGAAGTCAGTTAGTCGTAGTCGGTGCCGGTCTGCTGTTGCTGCCTCCGGTGGCCTCCTCGCAGGAGGATTCCAGTTTCCGCAGCCGTGTCAGGGCCGCATTTGACCAGGATATACCGACCGTCAGCGAGCAGGATGTGACACGAGACTTCCTGCAGCGTACCCGCGAGGAGCGCGATCCCAATCTCGATATCGATATTCCCGAATTATCCAAGCGCACTGAAGGACCGCGGATTACCGTCAGTAAAATCCAGTTCCACCGCCTGCAGGAATACCCGGAGTACGGTATTGAGCGAGAAAAGGTGGAGAAGCTCGCCGAGGATCTGCGGGTAAAGCTTATGAAAGAGGACCAGCTCCTCGCCGGTGGATATACCGTGGACGACATGGAGGAGCTGGCCCTGCAGCTGGATGGTATGGGGGCGCGCTACAGCGTGGAAAACCTGGGGCCAAGGGAGCTGCGCAGGCTGGTCAATGTGATCGACAAGCAGAATTCAGTCCGTGGCCTCACCTTCGGTGACCTGGAAGAGATTGCCGCCGAGTTAACCAGCTTCTACCGCAAGCAGGGTCTCTTCCTGGCCCAGGTCCAGATTCCTGCACAGGAAGTCAGGGACGGTGTGGTTACCATGACGGTACAGGAGGGGCTTCTGGGCCAGGTGGTCGCGGAGAACAATCGCAAGTATTCCCTTGAGCAGCTGGCCGCGCCATTCGAGGAGCAGCAGGGCAAGCTAGTCAGTCATGCGAACGTGGAAGAAGGGCTCTACCTGCTGAATGATCTGCCAAGCCTGAATATTACAGGTTATTTTAGTGCCGGTGACAGTCCCGGAGAAACCAGGCTCAACTTGCGGGTGCGCGACGAGCAGACCTGGCGCACTGTAACGCGTTTCGACAACCACGGCTCTATCTTTACCGGCGATCAGCGCCTATTTACCTCGGTGGACTGGCTGAATCCGCTGGGTATCGGCGACGCACTGACAATCGGATACCTGAAGTCCACCAATGTGGACAACCTGGATTCCGATTCAGATTTCGGCTCGGATCTGGGCCAGTTCCGCTACAGCCTGCCGCTGTTGGGGCCGCGTACGCGCCTGCAGTTTTCCGTCGATTACAACCAGTTCTCGCTGCAGGACATCGAAGACAAAAAAAATATCCTCAACCGACTGGAGATGCAGGGCGTAAATGAAAGTTACGCGTTGACGCTGGATCACAAGTTCCGTCGCTCGCGGGACTTCAACCTTACCGGTTCGTTCAGCCTGACCGACAAAGAGTCCGAACTGGAAGCCATTATCGAGCTGCCGGAACCCGGCGACCATGTGCTCGGCGGCGAATTCGGGCTCTATATGGACAGCCTGTCCAATGGCGCCGTGCCGATGCTGAATATCCTCAACGCCAAGATCCAGTACGGCGAGCACCAGAACACCGTCGATCCCGAGCGCGGCGGTAATTTTGGCAAGTTTGCCGCGGATACCAGCTCGCTGCTGTTTATTCCCATGCCCTTCAGCGATGTCAATTCCCGCCTGATCCTGAAGAGCCGCTGGCAGTATAGCGACAAGAGCCTGCCGGCCTTCGAACAGTTTTCCCTCGGCGGTGCCAGCGGTGTGCGCGCCTTCGACGTGCGCGACTTTTCCGCGGACAAGGCGGCGCTGCTGTCGGCCGAATGGTATTTCGATCTTCCCGATGTGCTCAATCCCCGCCTGTTCGGCAGCAGCCTGAACGACATTATGCAGGTGGCACTGATCGCCGATGGCGCCTACGGCGTGGTGACCAACTACGAAGACGATGTCCACGACGACTGGGGCACCCTCTCCGGTGCCGGCTTCTTGTTCAAGTTCAGCTGGCAGGAGGCCTTTACCAGCCAGGTATCGGTTGCCTGGCCGACCATGGCCAAGTCGTCGATCGAGGGCACCGGCGACGACCCGGACGATCCGACCGTCTACGCAGATATCTCATTCTTCTTTTAATTGATTCTCCATTCTATCGACTGCTGTTGGAGCAGGAAGCTCTTTGCAAGGTACCGGTATGAAAGCTAAAAAAATGACGCTCGAGCTGAAAAAAATCACTTCGGCCATCAAGGTGTGGCAGCTGGCCTGTGCGGGACTGCTCGCCAGCCAGATCGCCGCTCCGACCGCTTACGCGGCCCCGAAAGGCGGCACTGTGGTCGGCGGTGAAGGCACTATCGATACCAAGGATCTGACCACCATTATCGACCAGCAGACCGATCTGCTGGCGATCGACTGGGATTCCTTCAACCTCAGTGAAGAAGAGCTGGTCAAGTTCCTGCAGCCGGATTCCTCCTCGATAGTACTGAACCGGATCCTCGACCAGAGCCCGAGTGAAATCCGCGGCGCCATCGAGGCCAACGGCCACGTCATCCTCGCCAACCCCCGCGGCGTACTCTTTACCGAGACCGCGACCGTCAACGTCCGCGCCATCACCGCCTCCGGCCTGGACATGGACCCGGCCGAGTTCATGAACGGCAATTTTGCCTTCAAGGGAGAGGACGGCAGTGCCGGTGTCGTAGTCAACCGCGGCGTGATCAACGCCTCCAGCGCGGTGCTGGTGGGCAAACAGGTCACCAATGCCTCCAGCGGCCTGATCAGCGCCGAAATGGTCAGCCTCGCCGCGGCCGACGAAGCGGTGCTGACCTTCGATGCCGACGGCATGATCGGGGTCAAGATCACCAAGGAAGTGATGGAAAACCAGCTCGGCGTCGACAGCGCCGTGCTGAACGAGGGCCATATCGACGGCACCCAGGTGCTGATGGAAGCCAGTGTGTCCGGCGACCTGTTTACCTCAGCGGTGAATAACGAGGGCACAGTTCGCGCCCGCGGTATTGACACCAGCGGCGGTGTCATCCGCCTGACCGGCTCCGGCGGCGCCGTGGCCAACAGCGGTACCCTGGATGCATCCGGAAGCACCGGCGGCCAGGTGACAATCGAGGGCGACAGCGCTACCCACAGCGGACAGATAGCTGTACGCGGCAACAACGGTCGGGGTGGCCAGGTCAAGATCCTGGGCGACCGGGCTACCGTCAGCGGCGATATCGATGCCCGCGGCACCGCCGGCGGCGGCGAAGTGCTGATCGGTGGTGACTACCAAGGCAAGAACGATCATGTCCGCAATGCCGAAACCACAGTGGTTACCGCGGAAGCCGGTATCGATGCGAGCGGTATCGGCGACAGCGACGGCGGCAAGGTAATTGTCTGGGCTGATGACAGCACCGATTTCGCCGGCACTATCCGCGCCCAGTCCGGTGCAATCGGCGGTGATGGCGGTTTTGTCGAGACTTCCGGTAAGGTCAATCTGCGATTGGGTGAGGACACCATGTTTGTGTCCACGTTGAGTCTCGCAGGCGGGGAAACCGGGGAGTGGCTATTGGACCCGGGTTGGTTAGAGATAGTCGATCCGCCCGGGAGCTCAAGCTGTACAAACTGTATCACGGTCGAAAGTATTCAAGCTGCACTCATTGACAACAACGTCACTATCAAGGTGACAAGTGCCTCCAGTGCAACAACGACGACTGGCGGAGGTCTAAACGAAGATACTAGCGATCTTTCACGATATGAATACGGTATTCGGGTGAGTAGCGATTTGACGTGGAGCAGTGCGCAGGCGCTCACGTTGGATTCCTTTAGCGGGATACAGATAGCTAGCGGCGTAAGTATAGCTGCCGATAATGGCGATTTGGTCATGATTGCAGGACCTTCAGCGCAAGACGGCGTCAGTTCATTTCTAAATGACGGAACAATAGCTGTTACCAATGGCAGCTTATCTATAACTACGGCTGAGTCGTTTGAAAATAATGGCAGTATCACGGCAAATGGCTTTTCCCTAAAAGTCGGGCAGAACGAAAGTGGTAGTACAAATATTCTAGGTGAGATCACTGTTACCGGCTCAGCGGGAAGCGTAGTCGGGGGCAATGGCGAAGACAGTTTTGACCTGACAACAGATAACAATCAAATCGTTGTAGAAAATGATGGAAGTTTCCTTCTTAACTCAATGCTCGATTTTTCGAATATTGAAATAGTAGGCGCCGGAACCGGTAGCCATATTGACGCTAATGCCTACTCCAATATATTGGCACTAACGGGTACGGATTCGCAGGTTAAACTTACCCACGATACCGGAAGCACCTTGTTCAGTGGAATTACCTCAGTTCAGGTTGAAACCCTGACAGGTTCTGCTGGCGATGACGAGTTTACCGTTGCCGAAACCGGAGCGGGAACCGGCGTTTACACTGTAAGCGCAGACCTGATCACGTTTAGCGACGTGACCACCGTCAACGCTGGAGCCGAAGCTGGCGGACCGGACGGAGACAAGGTCAACACCGTGGGTGATATGACCCTGACCGGAGAGGACGGAGAGTTTCTCAGCAACAGTATCACCTTTAGCGGTATCGAGTCCGTGAGTGGCGACGGCAGCAGCATAGTTGGCTCCGCCAAGGCCGACCACTTCATCGTCAAGGCAACCACGGTGAATGCCAACGGCATTGAGTTTTCCGGATTTGCCAGCGAGATAGATGCGGGCTCACAGGAAGCGGGTACGGTCGACGAGGTTGAGGGACATACTGGCCAGCACTGGACAATCGTCGGTAACGCTGACAACAGCGCGAGCAATAACGGTATTACCT
>NZ_JACZFR010000010.1 GCF_014904815.1 Microbulbifer taiwanensis | reverse complement strand
CTGGCGATGACGAGTTTACCGTTGCCGAAACCGGAGTAGGAACCGGCGTTTACAATGTAGGCGCAGATCTGATCACGTTTAGCGACGTGACTACCGTCAACGCTGGAGCCGAAGCTGGCGGGCCGGACGGAGACAAGGTCAACGCCGTGGGTAATATGGCGCTGACCGGAGAGGCCGGGGAATTCATCAACAACAATATCACCTTTAGCGGCATCGAATCCGTGGGCGGCGACGGCAGCAGCATAGTCGGCTCCGACAAGGCCGACCACTTTATCGTCAGGGCAGCCACGGTGAATGCCAACGGCATTGAGTTTTCTAATTTTGCCAGCGAGATAGATGCGGGTGCGCAGGGCGCCGACGAGCAGGACACGGTTGAAGGGCTTGCTGGTCAGAACTGGAAGATCATTGACGGTAATCACGCCAAGAACAACGACATTACCTTTGCCAATGCGGAATACCTGACAACAGATGGCACCGTGCTTGAGGGTGGTAGTGGCAGCGACACATTCACTGTAATTGATGAAAATAATGTCCTTGTGGAAACCATGACTTTCCATGGTATGAAGTCAGTCAGTGGAGGGACGGAAGACCTAATTGATGCCACTGGATATTCAAATGGGCTGGTTCTGACTGGACAGACAAAACAGATAACTGCCGGAAATTTAACCTTTAATGGCATAAAAAGCGCTAAGACGCTAAAGCTGGTTACAACTGATTCAGATGAAGAATTTACTATTACCGATGCCAATCAGTTGGAGGTATCTGAATTTTACTTTAGTAGCTTGTCGGAGGTTGATGCCGGTGGGGAAGATGGCGACCTTGTCATTCTATTGTCTGGTGGATCTGGCGAATATGACGAAGTCGATGGTGAAACCGTATTTATTACAAGCGGTATAACCTTTAAGAATACTGAAAGAACCAATGGTAATGGTGGGACTTTCACTGACCTGGCGGGTGAAGACAGTACCTATGTGGTGACAGGGGTAAACAAGTTCACCTTCGATGGAATTGAGCACACAGGGTACAGCGCTGTTTGGGACCTAGGTGGTCAGGATACGGTCATTGGACTTGAAGGCGCCGACTGGATACTGACAGGAGACAATTATTCGGCAGAGAACTTTGGTATTACGTTTATATGGGTAGAAGTTCTTGTCGCCAACGACGCTGGACTTGTTGGATCTAGTTCAGGAGGGAATTTCAATCTGAATAGTGATGGCACTGTTTATGTCGACAGGATGACAGTCAAGGGCCTGAGCGAAGATAAAGGCTTGAACTGGGTAAAAGGTGCAGGGACCTCCGATGTGCTGACTGTCTCTGGTGATAATAGTTCTCTGGCGCTTACGGGTTCGGATAACGAAGTGCGTTCAGAGGTCTTTTCGCTGCTGTTCACTGGTATAAACACTGTCGACGACGTTAACAATATTTTTGGGGTAGACGGCGGAAACGATACGTTCGAGGTCACTAGTAATAATGACTTTACGGCAAATAAGATCAATTTTCGTAATGTGGATGCGGTAGATGGCAGGGGTGATTCACTGGGCGACAGTGATAAAGTCCTGGCGGACGGCAATATGGATCTTACCGGGGATTCCGGTGGATTAATTAATAGATATATCATTTTCAACGGTATAGAGATTGTCGAAGGTGATGGCGGAAGTCTGTCTGGATCGGCGAAAGCGGATTGGTTTACTGTTACCGCTGTTGATTCGGTTAAAGGAAAGACTCTCAAAGGCAATGATATTGAGTTCAGCGGTTTTTCCGGAAACATTGATCTTGGTGGTCAGGCTGACGGTACATCGGATACTGTTGAAGGTTTCGGCGGCGCCGACTGGATTGTCGAAGGCGGCAACAGCGCAACTAATGATGGTATCACCTTTGTCAATGTGGAAAATCTGACGGCTGTGAATGCCGATCTGCTGGGCCGGGATGGCGCAGCAGGCAACGACGACTTCATTTTGACGTCACGCGGTGATGTGCAGTTGGGCACCATGACATTCGACGGTGTTTCCGTCGTCGATGGACGCGGCGGGGACAATGACCTGAATGCGAGCGCCTATGCCGAAGGACTAAAGCTGACCGGCACAGTCAATCCACTCCGGCTCTTCGATGCCGGCTTGCAGTTTTCCAATATTGATACGGTCAAAGTGCCGAAGCTCTACGCGACTGCCGGCGATGACGAATTTATTGTCAGCGATACCACCGAGAATGCTTTCAGGGTGGGAAGTATCTACTTCAGCGACGTAAGTGAGGTCTATGCGGAAGGTCAGGCTACAGCCTCAACGTCCGGAGATACCCTTCAGGCCCAGGGCGATATGACACTGATCGGTGAAGCCTATGTCGTGGACAACAACGGTATCATCTTCCATGGCATTGAAACCGTAAACGGGAGTGGCGGTGACCTAGTTGGCTCCAGTGGTATTGACATCTTTGACATCAAGTCCGAGAGCTCTGACGACGGCAGTGGTAATACTACAACCTACACCGTCGTCAATTCTGCAGACATTCGCTTTACCAATGTGACCACTATTGACGCCACATCAAGCACAGGTGTTGATGTGGTGAATTCTTCGCTGTCCGGTGGCTGGACCCTGATGGCTACTGACGATCAGGTGCTACACGGTGGTATCACTATCACTGGTGCCCAGGTGTTCAACGGCGGCAGTGGTATCTTGTCCGGAGATACGAGCGATAATAGTGGCGAGAGCTATACGGTCAAAGGAGACAATTCCGTAAGCGTCGATAACATGACCTTTAACGACCTCTCCGAGGTCAACGCGGCAGCAGGCGCGGATTCCCTGACAGCCATCGTCGACGTTACTCTGGCCGACGACCAGAGTGGCAACTTCTCAACCAGCAAGATGAGCTTTTCCGGCTTCGATTCCCTGGTGGCGGCCAGCCTGATCGGCACCAGTAAGGCCGATAGTTTTCAATTCGATAACGAAGGTCATCTGTCGATCTATGGTCTGACTATTTCCGGACTAACGGAACTGGATGCAGGTGACGGCAACGACAGTATTGCAGCCTTAGGCGGGGTTACGCTGAACGGTGCCAATGCCGTCACCACTAATAATATCGACGTAACGAACATAGAGAAGGTAACCAGTACCGGTGCGCTGACCGGTACTGCCAACAATGACAAGTTTATTGCAGTAGCAGATGTAGATAAGGCGCTGGATAGCAACTACGGTATCCGCTTTGAGGATGTCGCCTCAGTAGACGCTGCCGGTGGTGCCGCCGATGAGCTGCAAGGGCTGAATGAAGCCTGGACACTGAGTGGCAGCAACAAGGCCCTCAGTCATGCGGGAATCTCTTACACCAACCTGGAGAAGACCTCCGGCGGCAATGGAACCCTCAATGGTTCCGATATGTCCGACCAGTTTACTATTACCGCCAATAACCAGGTCACAGCCAATGAAATAACTTTTACCAATATCAGTACGGTAAACGCCGGTGGCTCCGATGACCAGGTTAGCTCCAGCGGCGGTGAGATCTGGGTGCTGGGTGCCACCGATGGCATTGCTACCGCTGCGGAAATCAATTTCAATGGTATTGAGTCCGTCGTTGCCAGCAATGTGCAGATTGACGCGGCAACAAACAGCGCTGTCGACAATTTCGCACTGGGGGATTCCGACCAGTCGCTCCGCGTGCGCGGCATCGATTTCTCGTCAGTCAGCAGTGTCTCCGCCGGCATGGACGCGGGGGATACGGTAACCAGCGGTGCCAGTAGCTGGCAGCTGACCGGTACCAAGGGTGAAGTCTCGGCAAACAATGTCGATTTCACCGGTATCGACAAAGTGGTGACCAGCAATGCGCACCTGATCGGCAGCGGCGGCGATGAAACCTTCACCCTAGCTGGCAACAATGCCCTGAGTGCCGCGGCCATCGCCTTCGAGGGCATTACTTCGGTGGCGGCGGGTGCCGGTGACGATCTGCTGCAGGGCACCGACGCCGACGAGAGCTATGGCTTTTCTGGGAATGGCGATATCAGCGTTGCGGGTATCCGCTTTGGCGCCGTCGAGCGAGTTGCCGCCGGTGGCGGGGCGGACACTGTCAATGCCGACGGCGCCAGCTGGACGTCGCACAACAGTGGCGATGCACTGATCGACGGCAGCGCGGTGGCAACCATCGAAGGCGTGACAGTGCTGTTCGAGGATATCGAACTGGTCAATGGCGTCGGCAGCTATATCGGCCAGGATATCGACAGCGAATATGTCTTCAACAGCCTGAACAGCTTTGCCCTCGCCGACATTACCTATACAGGCGTTGCCGAACTGGTTGCCGGCAGCGGCACCGATCTCCTGCGAGGTGCCGATATCGATGCACAGTGGAATGTGAATGACTCGCAGGGCACTATCCGCAGTGGCGGTGAGTCGCTGGTATTTAGTGGCATGGAATCGCTTATCGCCGGCGCTGGAGCCGACCAGTTCACCCTGACAGACGGCTCCTTTACCGCCATCGATACCGGCGCCGGCAGCGATACGGTGCTTCTGGCCGGAACCACTCTGGGCAGCCTGTCATTGGGAGAGGGCAACGACCGATTGCAGGTCGACGTCGATAGCAGCCAGGGTGTATCCCTCCACGGTGGTGGCGGCGATGACCAGTTCCAGTTCAATATCGCCGGCAAGACCTGGCAGGTTTTCGACAGTGGCAGCCAGGTTGGCAACTTCCAGTTCTCCGGCTTTGAATGGCTGGACAACAATAGCGACAGTCTGACCCTGGAAACCGGCCTCGGCTTTGATTTCGTCAATGGCGGCAACGAGAGCGAGAGCTTCAACCGCAACGGTGCGGGTATTCTGTTCGCCGATGGCATGCGCCTGGGCTACAACGGCAGCGGCAATGTCGCAATTACCAGCACATCTAACGATACTATCGGCGGCGATCTGCTGGCGAACCGTGCGGACCTGACCGTCGCCGGCGATGTGGATATCACCTCTGATGTGAATGTTCTCAGTATCCAGACATCCGGCGCGGATATTGATATCTCAGTACTGGAACAGGATGATCTGGTAATCGACGTGATCAATGCCGGCCGCGGCACTATCATGTTAAATAGCGCTAACATTGGCAATCTGACCGGGGAGTCCAGGGATAACAATTATGTAGATCCCCATCTGATTGCGAGTAAGGTGACGCTGGGTACGGGCACTGACCTGGAACAGAAACAGTGGAATGTAATCGGCAGTGAGCTGAATCCGCTAATCATGGATGTAACGGAATCGGTGGATATTGTCTCCGTCATCTACTTCGATCCTTACTTTATCGGGCAAACCCCGGCGCTTACCGCGATAGGTGACAGGCTTCAGTCTGTGGCCGGAGCCCAGTCTGCCCAGGGACTGAAGTCCGCCGTGCAGAACGCGGTAGAGGATTTTGCCCAGGTGGATCCGGGTATCTTCGCCGCCGTACCGCCATATAGCGCAGGCGTGGAGGCGGTGAATGCGCCGGAAATGGTACTGAGTGCCGATGGCCTGCAGCCGGCTAACGCCCCCGCCCGAGAAGAAGATGAGGAAGACCTGGACGAACGTATGCGCGAAGGGAAATCCCAGGCCGGGAGTGTGCGGGCATCGGGCGGCCGGTAGTTGGAATTTTGGCAGGCGGTTTCAAGGGAGTGATTGGAATGTCCGCAACAGTGCACCAGAAGGATTACAGCGGATTTGTCTACTTTCATCCGAGCACCAGGGGGCAGGATGGCAAACCTGTCTTTATCGATAAAGGCCTGCTGAGGCGCTTTATGGACCTGGTGGACACGGCTACCGAAGAGGGCAGGAGATTGGCCGTCCAGGTGACCGAGCTGAAATCCAAGGCCGCCGGCCTTGAATCCGCCAGCAATATCAGCGATGGATTCAGTCACCGACAGACTTTTGGCGGTGTGGAGGTGACCTACGCGGTTTTTCAGCGCTCCAACGAGAGAAACCGGGGGCCGGGGGTGTATATCACTGGGATCCGGCGGGTAAATAAAGATGATTCCGGAAAGGATCATGCCCCGGGACTCTACAGGGTGGATTTTTCAGCTGGTAGAGGTTGGGAGATAAGTGATTCTCCTTGCGATAACATAAGCACAACAGTTGGCGCTATAGGCGCGGTGTTTTCCGGAGGAAGGTACAGTGCTGGAGAGACGGGTAGATCTTTCGGTGGCTACTTTACCGAGAAGCTGTCTGGCGGAAAGCTCAACGACGGCTTTTCTCTCTATTACGCCCCCAGCTATCTGGTAGACAGTCTGGGTGTTTGGAGGACTTCCGAACAAAAAACCAATCCACAAGGGGCTGGACCAAAACAGCTGGCACAACTCTTCAAGGCTACCTTGCCCTGGTCCTCTTCTGCGAACCCGGAGGTCAAGTACGAGTGGTATGTGTTTGGCGAGGGCGCAAAGATGCTGTCCCTGGCCCTCAATGAATACAAGGGGCTCGGCGCCGGCCCGCTGAATGAGCACCGGTTTACCTTTCTCGACCCGAAGGCGAGTCTCGGCATTGTCTACAAGAATCTGGCTGATGTGGGGGCAAAGGTATCCGAGCCCGGCTTCCTGATGAGCCGCGCGGCTTATGCTGCCAAGGTGCATCAAGTCACTGTCCCGGGTGAACTGGTGGAAGGTCTGCAGAGCCAGGGAGCCAGTTGGACACAGGCCGACAAGCTGGTACAGCCGCTAGCGGCTGCGTTAAAGAGCTTTGAAAGCCGTGGACCTGATTTCACCTTTGCCGAGATGGTGAAGGAACTGATGTCTAATATCGACGCGGGCTGGACATGAGATGGGCGCCTATAAAAAACTTGACCCGCAAGAGCCGGCCATAGAGCAGATCGACTCGCTCTACTGGCTGCCGTTTTATGCAGCGCCCAGGCACAATTACAATCTTTCGGGTATCTACCTTTCGTTTAGTGGAGAGCCCTCTCCATATCCTTATAGCAATCCCAATTTTATCGGCTACCAGACGGATATCTACAGCGAGGAATCCTATCCCAGGATGTATGGGTGCATGAAGCTGTGGGATGAGTCGTCGCCGTATATTCAGGTCGAGATCCAACATCTCAACACAGGGTGCAGTTTTGATATCGATGACGAAACCGCCGGTGATATGGGGCTTTGCCATCTTGATATACGTTTGGTCAAGCTGCGGGAGGTCGAGTGGGAGGACAATTACGATCTGGTCTCCCCTTTCCAGATAAAAAAACTGATCCTGCGACGCTACAGGGATATTAAAAAAGATTTCTCTACCATTGGCGATTATTTCATCCCAATTTCCGAGGAAGCACTGGAGGAGAAGGAGATAAAGGGGCGCACTTGGTATCTCGGCGTCAGTGGTGTCCGATCCGGAGACTGGAACTTCGCCCTCTATACTGCCCTGACGCCAGAGCACATGCTCATCGTTGACTGCAAATTGAGATTCTGGCCCTCCGATCACGAACCCAGCGAAAAGGCCCTCAAAACCTCCCTCGGCCCCCTGTGGGATTTTTTGGACAACCTGGAAATAGACGAGGAGCCGGGGCATATTGAAGTGGGAGTACGCGATGCCCGCGGCAGTCTAGTGAAGGAGGAGACTGATACCGGGGATATGGATATCGAGTGGTAACCCGAAAACCGTTGGTCAGCAGCATTAAAAAACGCACTTTCTCCAGACAGCCTATCCGGCACTCTGATTTTGCGCAGCCGGATTGAAGTGGAACCGTCCTGGTGTCCTTGCAAAAATCCCTAGAAACAAAAAAGCCGGCTCTCGCAAGCCGGCCTTTTCTGGGGTGGGCCCATTACTAATATAGGTACACCGCACCGCTATCTTCAGCACTATTGTCGGCTTGGTCTCCGCCAATGCCGGTTGCGGAACTGTCTTCCCAGCTAGCGCCTACTGCAAGCAGATCGCCGTCGGCGGACATGGCCACGCTGCTGCCAAACCAGTCATCCGCACCGGTATTGGAGGCCTTCAGGTAAGACTCTTGCCGCCATTCCCCGTTTTCGTGCACAAACAGATAGGCCGCGCCATTGAAATTGGCGCTGTTGTCGGTCTGGTCGCCGCCAATCCCGACTGCGGCGCTGCCCTCTCCAGCTGCCGTTACCGCCAGTCTCGCACCGTCGGCAGACAGCGCCACGGCTGAGCCAAAGAAGTCTTCCGCATCGTTATTGGAGGCCTTTATGAACGCCTGCTGTTGCCAGGTACCATCAGCCAGGGTGAATAGGTACACTGCGCCGCTGTCGATGCTCGTGTCGAACCTCTCCTGTCCGCTGTTGACACCGGTACCGATACTGTTTTCGTACGGCGCCCCAACCGCCAGCGTGGTGCCGTCGGCGGATAGCGCCAGTGAGTCACCGAACCGGTCGTGTGTGTCGGGATAGGAGGCCGTCAGGAAGCTCTGCTCCTGCCAGGTGCCGTTATCCCGGGTAAAGGTGAATGCGATCCCGCTGTGTGGCATCTCTCCGGTACTATAATGACCGGCTCCCACCGCCAGGGTGTTGCCATCGGCGGATAGTGCCAGGCTGCCGCCAAACCCCATTCCCTGGATGGAATTGGAGGCTTTCATGTAGGCCTGCTGCTGCCAAGTGTCATTGTCGCGGGTAAATACGTAGGCGGCTCCACTGAATCCGGCACTGTTATCCGTCGCATCGCCGTCGATACCCGTCGCGCCGCTGGCTTCACGTGTCGTGCCAACCGCCAGGGTGGTGCCGTCGCCCGACAGTGAAATGGCGGAGCCAAAGCGGTCGCCGGCATCGGTATTGGAGGCCTTGAGGTAGGCCTGCTGCTGCCAGGTGTCGTTGTCGCGGGTGAACACGTAGGCGGCGCCGCTGTCTGCGTCGTTGTTATCCACTTCGATTCCATCCACCCCGGTGGCCGAACTATCCTCGTACGGAGCGCTGACGGCGAGGGTGGCGCCATCGGCGGACAGCGCCAGGTTCGAGCCAAAGCGGTCATCCAGCTCGGCATTGGAGGCCTTCAGGTAGGCCTGCTGCTGCCAGATGCCATTGCTGTGGGTGAATACATACACGGCGCCGCTGTCATCCCATTTGTCTGCACTCTCTCCTGTAGCAGAATTTCCCTCGCTAGGTGCGCCGACAACCAGGGTAGCGCCATCGGCTGAAAGTGCCAGAGCGCCGTAGCTGCCAAAGTTGTCACCAGTGCCGGCATTGGAGGCTTTTATATAGCCGACAGCCTCCGCCAAGTTCCCGCTTACCGCGACCGCTGCCGAGTCGGTACAGCCGACGCTGTTGCAGGCCTGCAGTATATAGCTGGCGTTGACTCTCTCGGGCAGGAATACCACTAGCCCATACTCGCCCGTCTCGCCATCGAAGCTGGCGATCTGTTCATAACCGGACACGCCGTCCGGATTCTCCAGCAACCGGTACTCGCTCGCACCGCTCACCGGCTCCCAGTTGAACTGGAAGGTCTTGATGGCCTGGGGCTTCATGGTCAATATGGGCTGGCCGGGCGCTGTCTCGCCACCGCCGCTGCTACTGGAGCTGCTGCCGCCGGAACTACTGGAGCTGCCGCTAGAACTGCTGCCACCAGAGCTACTGCCACCAGAGCTACTGCTACTCGAGCCGCCACCCCCGTTATCACTTCCACCACCTCCACCACCGCAGGCCGCCAACAGAGTGGTCAGAAGCAGTACTGGCACTTTGCGGATCAAGCCCGCAAACCCCTGGCTGATTTTTCTACTGGTTGTGTTCATTGCGATTCCTTTTCAACTGACTGTGTAGGGCCCATTCGATAGTGTTGTCGTACTGCTATTTTTTGACGGCTCGGTACTGTTTTCTTGATTTTGGAATTATTCGATTTTTATCTGTTAATTCGAGTGTTTTGTGAGGATCAGTAAATTGGGTTCATTACTGCTGGTGTGAGCCCCAGTCCGGCGAAACCTTTCACAAGGAGGGCGTGGCCACAAGACAGCCGAATTGGCGGGACTCGAAGTAAAAAGCGAGATACTTGCTTGATCGCGATACAGGTAGGCATACCTCTATTCCCTGGCGGTCTTCCCTGTCACACACCTGTGACCATTCGGAGCAGATTCTAACGAAATGACAAGGGCCGTATCCACCGGTGCGGCCGCAATGGGTGAACTAAATCGCACTTTGAGTACGGAAATCTCAGCGGTTGCCTTATTGACGTTTTGCTGTCGAGCCTTGGGCTTTAGTCGCAGATAAAACGCTGCATGTAATAGGTTGTAATACGGCATGTGTGGCAAAATCGATGGGTATCTGGGTACATTTTTCGCTCCGCTCGGCGTGGCTACAGATGTGATCAAAAGTTCTGGGGTGCTCTATGTCGAGTACACCATTACTGTTGTTGGAAAAATTGTGGGTGTCCCATAGTTATTTCTATCTGCACGCTGGAAAGATCCGGCTCAAAGTATTGCCCAAGGCGGTAGTGCGCCTGAATGCCATTTCGTCGCGGAAAGGGGCAGAACCTGCTGAAGTTTATGCAGCAGCTCAACCCCACCGTGCGCGGGTGGGCCAACTGCTACCGCTACATTGAGATTACGGACATCCTGCGAGAACTGTACGGTTGGATACGCCGCCACCTACGCAAGATTCTGTGGCGGCAATGGAAACGGCTATACACGCAAGGCAGGATGCTGATGTTGATGCGGCTGGGGCTGGAAGGGGTGAGAATTGATCGAATACAACTGGTGTCGCTGGTGGATCAACACCGATAGCTCATGAGTACAACATGAACCGCCGTATACGGAACCGTACAAACGATGGTGTGGGAGGACGGCGGGGGTAACCCCGCCTTCTACCCGATTAGCGCCCCACATGCCGTCATCCCATTTCTGCCATTACACCTTCATTACAAGCTGCAGTATACCCAACCTAAGCTCTGAGCCAGACCAACGCCCTTGCTTTACCTGGTTAAAAGCCACTGATATGATCCGGCAGCTTTTTTTGCAGGCGACGAGTGGACTTCTCGCGCTTAAATAAAATAACTTACAAGGATCAGGTTATGCTTCCAAGGCTCGTCATTCCCCTACTTATCTCCTCCTCACTGCTCGTCGCTTGTGGCGGCGGTGGTGGCAGTGATCGGGCTAGCGATAGCAGTAGTAGCAGTAGTAGCAGTAGTAGCAGTAGTAGCAGTAGTAGTAGCGGTAGTAGTAGTGGTAGTAGTGGTAGTAGTGGTAGTGGCGGTAGTAGTGGTAGCGGCGGTACAGCCAACCGCCCCCCCTCAATCACATCGGGAGCGTTCACAACTACATCGGAAAACAACACTAATACCGATTACGTGGCTACAGCCATTGATGCCGATGACGATACACTGAGCTTCACCTTGTCAGGCGGAGATGACCAAGCCTACTTTGAAATTGATAGCAGTACGGGTGTACTTTCTTTTGTCTCGGCACCGAACTTCGAAGAACCAGCCGATGCAAATGGTGACAATGACTATGAGGTGGAAGTAGAAGTCTCCGATGGTAAGGGTGGTGCCGATCAGCGGCAGGTCATTGTATCCGTTGTAGATCAGGCAGTAGTCGCCCAAGTCTCCTACCCGACCGGCAATGCCAACCTCGGCGGATATGTAAGCTCCACTACGGTTACCGGGATTCTTGTCGATGAGGAGAACCACCAGATACTGGCAGACTCCAGCGATATCGACACATTGTCTGTCAATGACACCTTCGCCACCTTTGACCTGAATAACACTTATCAGTGGCGCGCGCAAATTCCTGTCGATCAGGCTCATACCGCTCAGGAGCTCCACATCGATTGGCAAGATGTTTCCGGGAGGCGAGGACAAATTTTACAAACAGCAAATTTACAGCCTGTCTTTATGCAGCCTGATGGCATTGCATTGGATCGCGCCAACAACCGGATACTGGTTGTAGATAGCACTTTGAAAGCGATCTTTACAGTCGACCCTGCATCTGGCCGACGGAAAATCTTCTCTGACGAAAATCATGGTTCGGGCAGTGCTTTCCTTACACCTTCCGATCTAGCATTAGATAGTGCTAACGACCGCGCCCTGGTTATTGACTCGGGCCTGGATGCTCTGATCGCCGTAGATCTCTCAACAGGAAATCGGACCCTTCTCTCCGGTGGCAACATCGGCACCGGTACGGCCTTCGAAAGCCCTAGAGGCTTTGCTCTGGACAATATCAATAATCGAGCAGTTGTTGTCGATAGTCGGCTGGACGTACTGGTAGCAGTCAATCTCGACACCGGCGACCGGATAATTATCTCTGAAAGTAACAGTACCCTGCCTTTTACATCCTCCTATGACGTTGTCCTGGACTCGAGCAGTAACCAAGCGCTGGTTACCGATGTCAATTTGAGGGCACTGGTAGCTGTTAACCTCACGACTGGTGAGCGACGTGTCGTATCCGACAGCAGTACCGGCACAGGCGATAACCTGATCTACCCCAGAGGCGTCGTCATAGATAGCGCTAACAACCGGGCGCTGGTTACCGATTCATACCGCAGAAAGGTAGTCGCTGTGGACCTCACCACTGGCGACCGTACTCCTGTGTCGTCCTATGGCGTCGGCACGGGAGCGCAGTTTAGGGAGCCCTATGCGGCTTATCTGGATACTGCAGATAATCGCTTATTGGTCACAGACTACAAGCTAGAGACATTGATGGCGGTCGACCTCGCCACTGGCAACCGTACCGCAATCTCTGACAGTAAAGTCGGCAACGGCGCCATTTTGGGCGGCACCTACCTAGGTATAGTACTGGACGAGGCCGGCAACCGCGTACTATTTACCAGCACGAGTCAAAGTACGCTGCTGTCGGTGGATCTCTCCACAGGCGACCGTAGCACACTTTCCGGCGGCGATAATGGTACCGGCCCAGAATTTGGTACCCCTGTCGCAGTAGCAATGGATACCGCGAACAATCGAGCGCTGATTATTGACCGCAGGTTGAACGCATTGGTGCTGGTTGATCTCGACACCGGTAATCGCACCATCCTTTCCGATGACAGCAATGGAACTGGCCCGGAGTTTGACTTTCCAGAGAATCTGGTTCTGGACGTCACCAACAACCGCGTACTGGTCATTGACGGTGGCCTGGAAGCGCTGGTGACTGTAGACCTGGACAGCGGCAATCGCGCCGTTCTTTCCGATAGTAGCAATGGTATAGGGACAGAGTTTCTTAACGTTCGCAGCGTTGCAATGGACCCAGTCAATAATCGGGTGCTTGTTACTGATAGTTCTCTGCGCGCAGTAGTGGCTGTAGACCTTGACACTGGGGATCGGACTATCCTGTCGGACAGCAATACCGGTACCGGAGAAAGGCTGTACAATCCCAACGGCCTGGCAGTCGATAGTGCCAACAACCGGGTATTGGTCGCAGACAGCTCAGGACCTAGAGCCCTGATCTCCGTCGATCTCGATACCGGTAATCGAACCATCCTCTCCAACCATGGCGCTGGCGCCGGGCCGGATTTTAGAACCCCTACAGGCTTGGCATTCGACAGCATCAACAACCGTGCCCTGATTGTCGATTCCGAACTATACGCGCTATTCGTTGTTGAACTGGAGACGGGGAACCGGGCGATCGCCTCTAAATAATCAGAGAGACTGCGCCGGCGACCGCCTGCGCATATCAGAAAACTGCCTTCTAATTTATGCCCCGCGCTGCGGGGCTTTTTGTTGCGGGAGCTTCCCGTGGCCGTAATTGATCTGAGCCCAGGGGTTAGGTCTTGACAAGAGCCTTAGGGGGTAGATCTTGACAAAACAGTCAAAAACTAAATCGAATGTTAATCAGTACTGTCAAGGTAAGTGTCCGGTGAACTCATCTTTCCACGACAGTTCTGCGCTGTGATTTAGCTGAGTGATCTGAATCGTGCTTTGAACGGAGAAGTTTATCATCTCTTCACGCCGACGTTCTCGCGCAGGTAGGTGCACGGCAGTATGCATAAAATCGCAGTTGTAATCGGGTGTAATGCTGCACTGCCGGCGGAAAACGAAGGCGCTTGTTCGGCGGATGTATTACCCGCTTTGCTCGACCCGGTTACAGCATGCTCAAGTGACTCTTTCTGTTTCGCAAGTTCCGCTATCGGCGCAGTGATGGAAAGCGGCGCCTGTCTCATATGGAAAACTGACTCCCAGATCCCAATACCGCTTTCGCCGCTTACTGATTTCAAATGTAACAGTCACGACTGGATCTTCTAGCAATTAGGATCGACAGTCTGTTGTGCTTGGGAGAAGACATCCGTGGACCAGGAGCAGAACGCTCCCCTAAGGGAAGACGTCCATCTGCTCGACGAGGAGCTGGGCGCAGTACTGCGGCAGCAGGCCGGTGAGCAACTGTTCGATACCGTTGAAACCATCCGCCAGGTGGCGGTGGAGAGCCGCAGCCAGGGAGAGATGCCGCTGAAACGCCTGCGCCAGCTGCTGGATCCGCTGGACGACGAGGCGCTGCTGGAGGTTGCGCGCGCGTTCAGCCAGTTCCTGAGCCTGGCCAATATCGCCGAGCAGCGCCACCGCGAGCGGCTGAGTCGACACCAATAGCGTTTTCCCGGCGATCCGGACACCGACCGCGGTCTGCGCCAAGTGCTGTCTACAAACAAAAAAAGGCCGACTCTCACGAGCCGGCCTTTTGCGAAATGGTGCCCAGGAGAAGACTTGAACTTCCACGACCGTAAGGCCACTAGCACCTGAAGCTAGCGCGTCTACCAATTCCGCCACCTGGGCAAGTCAACGGTGTGTGCCGTTGAGGACGCGCACTATAGAGATATGGGGTCGGGGTGTCAACGGTCGGTCTGCGCTTTTTTCAACTTTTTGCAACCCGGTCGGGAAACGCCGCGAAATCGCTTATACTGCGTGCAGTAGCGACTTTTCCTGAACCGGTAGTCACTGGTTTGCGTCGCAGTCCATACTTCCGGAGACTCTCAGGCCGGCGCCAAGGGCTTTCTGCCGACCGCGGGAAGCTTTGTGTCTGGTTTAGGGCGCTCCGGGCCGCCAGAGAAAGCGCGGTTACCTCCAACAACGGATGATGTTTTGACTCAAAAGAAGACCTCAGTTCACAACCTCGACGACCCCCATGCGGTGCGCGAGGCGGAGAAATACGAAAAACCCGTGCCCAGTCGCGAGTTCCTGCTGCAGTTCCTGGAGCAGCAGCCGGGTCCGGTGGCTTGGGAATCGGTGGCGGACGCCCTGGAAATCGACGACGAGGATCGCCGCGAGGGGGTGCGCCGGCGCCTGATCGCCATGTCCCGCGACGGCCAGATCGCCAGCAACCGCGCCGGTGACTTCGGCGTGCTGGACAAGATGAGCCTGGTGCGCGGCCGCGTGATCGGCCACCGCGACGGCTTCGGCTTCGTGGTTCCCCGCGATGGCGGCGATGACCTCTTCCTGTCGCACCGGCAGATGAAGAAGGTGTTCGACGGTGACGAGGTGCTGGTGCGCGAGACCCCCGGCGGCTTCCGCGGCAAGCGCGAGGGTGCGGTGGTGCGTGTCATCAAGCACAACACTGAACAGCTGGCCGGGCGCCTGATGCGCGAGAACGGCATCTGCTTCGTGCGCCCGGACAACCCGCGTATCAACCTCGATATCATGGTAGCGGCGGAAGACACCGCCGATGCCGGCCACGGCCAGTATGTGGTGGTGAAGATCGTCACCCAGCCGGGGCGCGACGCGCTGCCCCAGGGCGCGGTCATGGAAGTGCTCGGCGACCACCTGGCGCCGGGTATGGAAATCGATGTCGCGATACGCAACTACGGTATTCCCCACACCTGGCCGGCAGCGCTGCAGGCGGAGGTGGATGTCATCCCCGACGAAGTGGAGGAGGCAGACAAGAAGGCGCGGGTCGACCTGCGCCAGCTGCCGCTGGTCACCATCGACGGCGAGGATGCGCGCGACTTCGACGATGCCGTCTTCTGCGAGCTGCTGCCGGACGACAGCTGGAAGCTGTTGGTGGCCATCGCCGATGTCTCCCACTATGTGCGCCCGGGCACCGCCCTGGACGAGGAGGCCCACGGCCGCGGCAACTCGGTCTACTTCCCGGATTTCGTCGTGCCGATGCTGCCGGAGAAGCTGTCCAACGGCCTCTGCTCGCTCAATCCTGACGTGGATCGCCTGTGCATGGTGTGCGAGATGCATATCGACCGCGACGGCCAGATCCGCGATTACCGCTTCTTCGAGGGTGTGATGCGCAGTCACGCGCGCCTGACCTACACCCAGGTCGGCCAGATGATCGACGAGCGCGATAGCCGCAAGAGCGGCCTGCGCAAGCAGTACGCCGCGCTGGTTCCGCATCTGGACAATCTGCACGATCTTTACCGGGCCCTGCGCAAGGCCCGCGACCGCCGCGGCGCCATCGATTTCGAGACCACCGAGACGCGTATCCTCTTCGACGCCAACCGCAAGATAGAGCGCATAGTGCCGGTAGAGCGCAATGACGCCCACAAGCTGATCGAGGAGTGCATGCTCGCCGCCAATGTGTGCGCGGCCAGGCTGATGGAGCTGTCGCAGCTGCCCGCCCTCTACCGGGTGCACGACACGCCCAAGGAAGAGAAGCTCACCAACCTGCGCGAGTACCTGGGCGAACTGGGCCTGCGCCTGCCCGGCGGCGCCGAGCCGCAGCCGATGGATTTCCAGGCGCTACTGGAGCAGGTCGAAGGGCGCGCCGACGCGCACATTATCCAGATGATGCTGCTGCGCTCGATGAACCAGGCGGTCTACCAGCCGGAGAACCGCGGCCACTTCGGTCTCGACTATCCGGCCTACGCCCATTTCACCTCGCCGATCCGCCGCTACCCGGACCTGCTGCTGCACCGCGCCCTGCGCTGGCTGATTCGCAACGGCAGCGCCAATGAGCGCGCGGTGGCGAAGAAGATACACACTGTGCCCGGCGCCGAGGCCATAGAGCGGGACAAAATCATCCCCTACGATCTGCCGGCCATGGTGCAGCTGGGCGAGCACTGCTCCATGACCGAGCGCCGCGCCGACGACGCCACCCGCGACGTGGTCAGCTGGCTCAAGTGCGAGTACCTGCAGGACCACGTGGGCGAGGTCTATCCCGGTGTGATCAGCGCGGTCACCGGTTTTGGTCTCTTCGTCGAGTTGGCGGACTTCTATGTCGAGGGGCTGGTACACGTGACCGCGCTGCCGAAGGACTACTATCGCTTCGAACAGGCGCACCAGCGCTTAGTAGGCGAGCGCAGCGGTATGCGCTACCACCTGGGGGATTCGGTCAGCGTGCAGGTGGCGCGGGTCGACCTGGAAGAGCGCAAGGTGGATTTCACCCTGCAGGAAGTACAGGCGCGCGCCGCTGGCAAGGCGTCCAAAAGTCGCAAATCCAAAGCGGGGAAAAAGGCCGGATCAGCAGTGGAGCGGAAGCCGGCTGAAAAAAAAGGAGCGCCCCCGGCAAAAAAGTCTGGTGGAGGCGGTGGTTGGATGCCTGGAAAAAATCCTGACCAAAACCCGCCAGTGGCGGGACAGAAGGCCGAGACGGTTGCGGTAAGCGCCCGCGCCATGGAAATGGCGGTGGAGCACCAGCAGGAGCGCGAGCGCCGCGGCAAGCTGCCGGCGGAAAAAGTGAGCGAGGGTGCCGGGAAGCCCAACCCGTGGGCCAGGCACACCGATACGCCTCCCGGCGGCACGCCATTCCGCAAACGCAAGGTTGGCTCCACGGAGGCGGTGCCGGTAGAGCCTCAGCCCAAAAAAGAGTCTCAGCCGAAAAAAGAGTCTCAACCGAAAAAAGAGCCTCAGCCGAAAAAAGAGCCTCAGCCCCAAAATGAGCCTCAACCGGAGAAGCCGGCCATCGAAGAGGGCGCCGCCATCGGGGGTGAAGAGGCGCCGAAGAAGCGCCGCGGCCCCAGGCGCACACCGACCCGCAAGGGCGGCAAGCGCCCGGCGGTAGCCGCGCGCAAGGCCGCGCAGAAGGCCGAAAAGGCCAATGCGAAGAACGGCAAGGGAAAAAAGAAGAAAAAACTTTCTTCCAAAGGCAAAAAGAAAAAGTAGTTGAACTATCAGTTCCCCTCTCCCCCGGCCCCTCCCCCGCTTGCGGGAGAGGGGCCGGGGGAGAGGGCGATCCCAACCCCGCCAATCGTCAGTAAAAACACCAATGTCTACAGAAATCATTTACGGCCTGCACGCGGTGCAGGCGCTGCTGAAGAGTTCCCCACAGCAGGTGCAGGAGCTGTTGCTGTTGCGCGGGCGCAAGGACCAGCGCCTGCAGAAGATCATCGCCCAGGCAGAGAAGAACAGTATCGCCGTGCGCTTCGCCGATCGCCGCGCCTTGGATGAAAAGGTCGGCGACGAGGGCAATCACCAGGGTGTGGTCGCCGTCTGCGCCGGGCAGACCAGGGTCCACGATGAGCGTTTCCTGCAGGAATTGCTGCAGCAGCTGGCGCAGAAAAGCGAGGCGCCATTCCTGCTGGTGCTCGATGGCGTCACCGATCCCCACAACCTCGGCGCCTGCCTGCGCTCCGCCGAGGCCGCCGGCGTGCACGCGGTCATAGCCCCCAAGGACAAGTCCGCCGGCCTGACACCGACGGCGATCAAGGTTGCCTGCGGTGCGGCGGAGGTACTGCCGTTCGTGACCGTCACCAACCTGGCGCGCACGTTGCAGCAACTGCAACAGGCGGGGGTGTGGATTTTCGGCGCTGCCGGTGAGGCGGAGCAGGATATCTACCAGAGCAGCCTTACCGGTCCCATGGCGCTGGTGATGGGGGCCGAGGGCTCCGGCCTGCGCCGCCTGACCCGGGAGAACTGCGACCACCTGATCAAGATCCCCATGGCCGGTGAGGTCAGCAGCCTGAATGTTTCCGTGGCCACCGGCGTCTGTCTTTTCGAGGCGGTGCGCCAGCGCGCCGGTTGATTCTTTCTTGCCTCCCAACTGCTGGGCGCGGGTGTGCCTGGCAGTTGCAACTTGGTGCGTCATTTCCGCACTTTCTTCTCAATCTCCCCGCCGAATGCATTTCCGGCCAATTTGAGCGGCTGTATTTGCTGCATTTGTCACCCCGTTTCGCCGTTAGACGATCGGCGTCGCCTTGGATTACGCCCGGCCACCGCTTTGCTGCCGCGCGCATCTGTCCGCTGCTAAATTTCTGAACGCGGCAAAATTTCCGGGAACCATTTCTCTCTTTTCGCCGTGTAACTGTAGCGAGCAGCCGGTGCAGTGTGTCTGTATCTGTCGATGTCGGGCCAGCGGTTGCCATGATTTTCTCCAGCCATCAGGGAGCAGCGGTTTGAGTGCCTGGCTGATACAGATTTTTCAGCGGCGCCGGTGTCGTGAAGACCGGTTTGTCGCACTGGTGTCCCCGCATATTCGTCGCATGCATCGCATGGCGTATCGATGGACGGCGAGCCAGGTGGAGGCGGAGGACCTGGTTCAGGAGGTGCTCGCCAGCCTGGTGTCCCGCGTGGCCGAACTGGAGGCGGTTGAAAAACTGGGGCCCTGGCTGGTCAAGGTGTTGTACCGCCGTTTTGTCGATCTCTACCGCCGGCGCAGGCTGTCGCCGATCGACCAGTCTGTCGCCTGGGGCGACGATGAATATTGCGAGGTGAACAGCGGCGATGATTTTCGCCAGCTGGACCTGCGCAGGGCGCTGGAGCGCGCATTGAGATTACTGGATGAGGACTGGCGCGATATCGTGCTGCTGCACGACGTCGAGGGCTACACCGCCATTGAGGTGGCGGAGGTGCTGGAGATCAGCGTCGGCACGGTGAAGTCGCGCCTCCATCGCGCGCGACAAAAACTGAAAAAAATCCTCACACAGGGAACTATCGAGACATCCCGCGCGTGTTAGGGGATAGCGAGGTGAATAAATGAAACCCAGACGCGAATTTGCGCAGGATGAAGATGCCCGCCTGGTGGCGCTGTTGCGCACCCTTCCCGCGCCGGAACCGGGAGCGGGATTCGAAGACCGCCTGCTGGAAAAAGCAATGCGCGCGGCGCGGCACACACAGCCATCGGCCCGGCGGCGCCAGCCTGCGGGTTGGGCGAGATGGGGCTGGCAGCTGGCCACGGCGGCGAGCCTGCTGCTGGCCATACTGGCCACGGCGCCGCACTGGAGCGATGTTTTCTATCCGCCAGTGGCGCAACCGCTGGCGCGACACGATTCGGCGACGGTGCGACCGGTGCACATTCTGGTGCAGAGCCCGAGACAGATGTCGGGGGCGACGATCCGGGTGACGCTGCCGGCGAATGTCGGGCTCGATGGCTACACGGATATTCAGACACTGCAGTGGCAGGCGGATATTTCTGCAGGCGAGAACCGCCTGTCCCTGCCGGTAAAGGTCGGGAGCGCCGGTGTCGGGAGTGAAATCCTGATAGAGATCGAGTATCAGGGGGCGCGCAAGGTGCTCCACCTGCCGGTAACGCCGGCATCCGGGACAGGCGCTGTCGAGTCCATCACCAGGACCTGATGGCCATTTCAAGCAGCTGAGAGAGGTATTGGACAATGTTGAGGAAGAAACTTCTGGTCATGGGAATCCTTGTCGGTGCCCAGTTAGCCGTGCCGGCACTGGCGCAGGAAGTGGAAAACCCGAGCGATCTGGATGTCACTCTGACCGTGGTAGAGGACAGCCAGGATGTGGAGGACGTACTAAACAACATCGAGTTGCCACCGGACGTGCGCGAGTACGCCGAAGAGACGATGGAGGCGGTCAAGGCCATTGTCACCGCGGCGCAGAATGGTGACATAAAAAGTGAGGAGGAGGCCGAGGCGATGGTCCTCGAAGTGATGGCCCGCAGCCGCGAAATAGCGGCCAGCGCGAGGCAGTCCGCGGATGCGGCGAGCGAGGAGGCGCAGAGATCCGTCGAGATGGCGCGCGAAGCCGTCGAGGAAGCCGTAAAGAATGCGCTGAGCGGCGCGGATATGCAGGGACTGATCGAGCAGATGATGCAGGACATACTGGGCAATCTGTCCGATGACGTCAGGAACCAGCTGACCGCAGATCTCGATGCAATCATCGAGCAGAACCGGGAGAACCTGCCGGAAGATCCGGAGAGCTGACCGGCAACCGGGGTGCGGGAATGGATCCCCGCAGGGACATATGGATTTCGGGTATAGGGATATACAGAGGTAAGAATCGTGCAGAGCAATCTAATCGGAATTGCACTTGCGGGTGTCATTGCAATGGCGCCCCCGGTCCTGCTGGCACAGGGCCAGTTGGCCGGTGGCGCTGATGCATTCAAGGAAGGCGACTACCGGCGGGCATTGACGCTTTTCGAGAGCGAGCAGCTGGCGGGCAACGACAGTGCCAAGCTCAAATACAATATCGGCGTTACCCTGATCAAACTCGGGCGCTACGGCGAAGCCAGCCGCTATTTCCAGCGGCTGTTGAGCGAGCCCCGATGGCGGGATCTCGCCCGCTACAACCTGGCGCTCGCTGCGGAAAGAAGCAACCGCAAGCTCATCGCCGCCAAGCACTACCGGCTCGTCAGCGAGGCGGCCGATTCGCAAAAGCTGCGCAGCCTGGCAGGCAGCCGGCTGAATACCCTGGCTGCGGCGCACCGGGGGCCCGCCGCCCGGCGCGGGATGGGCACTGTCAGCCTCTCGGCGGGGCGCGACGACAACGCCTATGCGCTGCAGAACGAGCTGCTGGCGGATGCCTCCGTGGGGGAGGACAGCTTTACCGAAATGTTTGCCTGGGGCCAGTACCGCTTGAGCGGTTCGAGCGGGAATGGCTGGCGCCTGCACGGCTACGGCTTCGCCCGCCGCTACAGCGAACTCGACAGCCTCGACCTGACCAGTGTGAGTGCGGCGCTGTCGAGAGACGGCCAGTGGTTGCAGCGGCTTGGCTGGGATGCGGAAATCGGCGCCGCCGGGGAGATGGTCTACCTCGGCGGTGAGCAGGTGACGAGGCAGTTGCAGCTGATTGGACGGGCCAGGCGGGATATCGGTGAGGCCAGGGTGACTCTCTCCTTGATACCCAGCTACTACCAGGGCGGGGATGAATACGCCTACCTGGATGGCTGGCGGCAGCGCTTCGAAGCCAAGTGGCAGCGCCCGTTGTTCGCTTTCGAGGCGCGCGCCTACTATCGCTACGATGCCAACGCGCGCACGGACCTGGAGAGGGCCGACCTGGAACTGGATACGGTGGACTACTACAGCTATTCCCCGGTGCGCCACTCCCTCGGCGGCGTGCTGGAGTGGTCGCTGTCGAGCAGCTGGGATATTTCCACCGGGGTGGAGTACCGGCGCAGCGCCTACGATGGCAATAACCGGGTGACTGACAGCGACGGAGCCGTGTTGAGCTATCAGCGCGAGTCAGATCGAACCAAGACCTGGCTGGCGACCAAGTTCAAGATCACCCCGCGTTTCAGCCTGGATGGAAAGTTCGTCGTGCTCGACAACGAGGAAAACCGGGACGTCTACACCTACGACAAGACTGAAGCCAGCCTTGGGGTCAGCTATATCTTCTGACGGCTATGCCCGCGCCGCCGACTCTAGGTGCGCAGCCAGTTCTGTAATTCTTCCACCACCGGTGCCGGGTCTTTGATCCAGCTCAGGTGTGGATTGCCCCGGGGTTGGTCCTGCATAAAGAGATTCCCTGCAGCTTGTTGGCGCAGGGAGCCTGTATCTGCCCAGCTGCGCAATTGGCATCGTGCTGAGACTTTACTGTTCGCCGGTTTTCCCCGGCTGTCCCGCGCCGGGTGCGCCGTAGAGTTCGACCGCCGGGCGGTACAGGACCCAGGAGGTGAGAATGTACTTATCGTTCGACAGTGGCACATTGCCCCGGTGGGTGTGGGTAAAGCCGCAGGGCGAGAGAATCAGGCTGCCTTTCTTCGGTTTGATTTTGGCGCCCTGGTAGCAGAATTCCGTCTCGCCGCCCTCGTCGACATCGTTCAGGTACAGGAGCCAGAAGAGTACCCGGTGCAGGGATTTCTGCCCGGGGTCAGTGGGGTGAGGGAAGTGTTCCGAATGCCAGTGGTAGTAACCGCCGCTGGCCTTCTCATAGTGCTGCAGGTTGATGTTGTCCAGGCGAAAGATACCGGACACCAGCATCTGTAGCTGGTGGTCGCTCAATTTGCCGATATCTTCGGCGGTGAGATTGCGCACTTTTTTTGTGGCCTCGTCGAAGATGGTCGGGGAGAGGGCGCCGGTCAGCATGTGGGGATAGCGGCGACAGTATTCCATCAGGCCGCGCAATACCAGGTTGTTGATGGTTGCACATTCCTCCTCCCAGGAGTCCAGCCCCGAGATAAACAGATCAGAGCTGTTTTTTTTGCTGTGATCCACACCGGAGCCTGTTCGACCCGGTTGTTTCTCCGGCGCCTCATGGAAGCGCCGCATCAGATGATCGCAAATCTCCGCAGATGCGAAATTTTCAAATAGCAGTATCAGAGAGTCCACAGCTCCACCGGTACATAAAAAGGCCGAGTGTTTACCCGGCTCATTATTAAAAGAATCGACTCGGCAACGGCCTGTTATTGTAATCGCACACCCGTTACCGGACAGCCCCCCCGGACAATTTTCCGGGGGGGCTGCCACCTACCTGTGAATAATCGGGTCCGGGTTGCCGTCCGGGTCACCGCTCACCGTGCCGTCGGTCGAAGGGTGGCCATTGCTCATCATCATCACCGCGCATGCGTGGGGGGATGCCATGGAGGTGCCAGACATGGTGGTGGTGCCACCGCCCGCCCTGGTGGACAGGATGCCTACGCCGGGGGCTGCGTAGTCCACCGGTGGGTTGCCCCAGTTGGACCAGGACGGCATGGTGTCGTTGCTATCGTGCGCAGAGATTGTGCGCACGCGAGCGCCGTTGGCGCGGGCTGGCGAATGATTGTTGGCATCGTCGCCGTCGTTGCCGGCCGCGAGTACAAAGTAGGCCCCCGAGTTCTGCGCGGCAGCCACTACGGCGTCGTCTAGGTCGGGGCTGATACCTCCCCCCAGGCTCATATTGGCACAGTCTCCCGAGGCGGCATTGGCGCCCACATAGTCGACGCCGGCAATTACGCCGGAGGTAGTGCCCGAGCCGCGGCGGTCCAGTACCTTGACCGGGATCACTGTGGCGTTGGCGGCGACGCCGACCACGTCTATGCCGTTGTCGATGGCGCCCACGGTGCCGGCCACATGGGTGCCATGGCCGTGGCCGTCATCGACACCGGCATTGGGGCCGGAGGTGAAGGCGCTGAAGCCGCGGCTGCCGTCCACGTTCAGGTCGGCGTGATTCAGGTCTATGCCGGTATCGATGATCCAGGCATCGCGGCCACTGCCGTCGACGGGGCCGCCAACGCGGCCGATGCCCCAGGGCACCACCTGGTCATCCGAGCCGCCGCCGCATTTGTTGCCGGGGCAGGGGGGTTTGGCGTTGATGCTGACAATGCTGTCGGGCGTCATGCGCATGATGGAGGAGTCTCCACCGAAAACTGCGTTGGCGGCAGCACAGGGCAGATTGATCGCGGCGCCCTTAATGGTGTTGCGATAGACAAAGTCCGCCGCCGCGCGGCTGTGGCCGGCGGCCCTGGCCTGGGCCACTAGACGCCCGGCAATGCCCGCGGCGTCCGTGCCGGAAAAAGTATCGTGAAAGCGCACTATGCAGCGATTGTGCACGTCGGCAATCGCCGGACTGGTGCCGAAGGTGGGCTGTTGGGCCTGAACTGCTGAGCTTGCGGCGATGGCGACTGCCGCGGCTATCAGAGATTTCGTCATGTCAAAGTTACCTTGTAAATTATTATCGAATGGCGGGGGTTTCCCCCGGGGTGGATCGACTGTCCGACCACTGAGCCAGGTGGTACTTCGACGCAAATGCACAAGACTGCGCCCTCCTTGGCGATACAGACACTCGAGCACATCTCAACATCAGAACAGGATCGCGGCGCTCGACGGTGCCTTCGCGTGCAACCCGAGTTCAACGGTATCCAGTCACCGATGAAATTGCTATTCCCGGTTTTCCGGTATTTTTGGTTGCTTGTGCTGTTTTTTTATTTATAAATGGTCTTATATTGCGCTGAAGAGAGGTTTGTTGGAAATGGCGTCAACTGACTCCCTCACCCTCTTCCGTACTATCTCTGTGCAAACGGCAAGATGCGGTCGTTTGGATGGGCGAAGCAACCGGGTGAGCGAAAGTGCCGGGCGCGTGGGGAATTGATCAACTTGCAACCGGCCCGGCGAAGGCACCACCAGGGGGGAATTGATCAACTTGCAACCGGCCCGGCGAAGGCACCGCCAGGGGGGAATTGATCAACTTGCAACCAAGACGCCAAGTGCCTAGAATACGCCGCCCGCAATGGGCTCAGTGTATTCGAGCCCGTTGTACTCCTTGCCTCACCGGATCGCCCGGGAGGCTGTTTTAACCCGTAAGGAGCGAAAATGCGTCATTACGAAATCGTATTCCTGGTCCACCCGGACCAGAGCGAGCAGGTGCCCGGCATGGTGGAGCGTTACACCGCCACCATCAAAGACAGCGGTGGCCAGGTTCACCGTCTGGAAGACTGGGGCCGTCGTCGCCTGGCTTACCCGATCAACAAGATCCACAAAGCCCACTACGTGCTGATGAACGTCGAGTGCACTGAAGAGGCACTGGGCGAGCTGACCACCAACTTCCGCTACAACGATGCGGTCATCCGCAACCTGGTGATGCGCGAAGACGAAGCCGTCAGCGAAGAGAGCCCGATCATGAAGGCGGAAAAAGAGAGCCGCGAGCGCAAGGCTGCCCGTGCAGAGCGCACCGAGCGTCGCGAGCGCGCCGAGCAGGAAGAGAAGTCTTCCTCCGCAGCGGAAGAGGAATCTTCCGATAACGCCGAAAGCGAAGAGTAAGGGGATTATCAGATGGCACGTTTTTTCCGTCGTCGCAAGTTCTGCCGTTTCACCGCTGAAGGCGTAAAGCGTATCGACTACAAAGATCTCGATACCCTGAAGGCCTACGTTTCCGAAACCGGCAAGATTGTTCCGAGCCGTATCACCGGCACTAAAGCCAAGTATCAGCGCCAGCTGGCCACTGCGGTCAAGCGCGCGCGCTACCTGGCCCTGCTGCCGTACACGGACAGCCACGAAGCCTAAGCCCCCGGGCTTAGACGCTTTACAAGAGAAGCTATCTAGAAGTGCGCGGCCTGGCCGAATTCATCATGCGCGGGCGCGTGCGCGCGGTGCTCATCACCATGGTGGGCATACCGCTGATCAGCCCGGCGGCGCTGGCCCTGGTGAGCCTGCGTCGCGGCAGCAGCGATGGCCTGATGGTTCTGGCCTGGGCCCTGCTGCCGGTGATCGCCGCGGGCATGAGCGGCTATATGTCACCGCTGATGACCGGCCTGGCGGCCAGCCACTTCGCCGCGGTTTTCTGCGGTGCGCTGGCGCTGCGCAGTAGCCGTTCCTGGGGCAGGGCCCTGGTCGTTGTGACCGCGGTAGCCGCGGTTGGGATTCTGCTCACCGCCCACTTCAGCGGCGGCCTGTTGCAGAGCCTGCTGCAGGCGGCCGAGGAGTCCGGCGGTGGCCAGGCGGAACAGCTGCAGCAGATATTCGGCAGCGAGTCGCTCGCCACCGGATACCTGAGCTGGATCTCGGCCATCACCGCGACCCTGGCCCTGGCGCTGGGGCGCTACTGGCAGGCGCTGCTGTACAACCCCGGTGGATTCCGCCAGGAATTTCACCAGCTGCGCATGCCGTTACCGCTGGCGGCGGTGGGTATGCTGGTGTGGGTGTACAGCCTGTTGACCCAGGACTATGTGTTCTGGGGCGCGGTGGTCGCCTTCCCGATGGTGGTGGCCGGTATCGCCCTGATCCACTGGATGATCGCCGCCAAGGGATGGGGACGCGGTCCACTGGTTGCACTCTATGTGATGCTGGTGATCGCGGCACTGCCGCTGGCCGGATTCCTGTGTGGCCTGGCACTGGTAGATAGCTGGATAGATATTCGCGGGCGCTCCGCCAAATAGGCAGATGCGATCCGCACAAAACTGAAATTGAGGAAACCGAGATGGAAGTTATTCTGCTCGACAAAGTAGGCAAACTGGGCAACGTGGGCGACCGCGTTGAAGTCAAAGCCGGTTTTGGCCGCAACTTCCTGTTGCCGACTGGCAAGGCCATTGCGGCTACCGAAGCCAACATCGCCGAGTTCGAAGCCAAGCGCGCCGAACTGGAAGCCGCCGCCGCCGCCAAGGTGAGCGAAGCCGAAAGCCGCGCTGCCAAGCTGGCCGACCTGGTTGTGACCATCGCCGCCAACGCTGGTGACGAAGGCAAGCTGTTCGGCTCCATCGGCACCCGCGACATCGCCGAGGCGATCACTGCTGCCGGCGCCGAAGTGGCCAAGGCCGAAGTGAAGCTGCCGGAAGGCGCGCTGCGCGAAGTGGGCGAGTACGACGTAGACGTACAGCTGCACTCCGACGTGATCACCACCGTCAAGGTAGTGGTCGAGGCGGAATAAGCGCTTCGCGCTTTCCCCTCCTTGTAGGAGCGGCCCATGGCCGCGATCGGATTCCGGAGTATCTGGAAAGTGTGATCGCGGCCACTGGCCGCTCCTACAGCGGCGCAAGGCGCGCTACAATCGGAGCGGGGGGGTTCCTCTCTTTTGCTTGGTTGGTGTCTGGCGG
>NZ_JACZFR010000009.1 GCF_014904815.1 Microbulbifer taiwanensis | reverse complement strand
CGCTGGATTCCCCTTTCTTGGAAGTGGGAATCCAGCGCCCGACTTGTTTTGGTAGTCTGAAAATCCCTATGAACGACGAATACGCCGTCCCCGAACACGAATCGCAGACCGAAGAGTCCTCGCCACTGCCGCACTCGGTAGAGGCGGAGCAGTCGGTGCTGGGCGGCCTGATGCTGGATCCGGGCCGTATCGACGCCGTGGCCGAACAGCTGGGCGAGGTGGACTTCTTCGTCGCCAGCCACCGCGTGATTTTCACCGTAATGGTGGAGCTGACCGACGGCGAACAGCCGCTGGATATTGTCACCCTGGCGGAAGCCCTCGCCAGCCGCGATCTGCTGGCGCAGGTGGGCGGCCCCGCCTACCTGGCCGAACTGGCTGAAAACACCCCGTCCGCGGCCAATATCGTCGCCTACGCCAAGATAGTCCGCGAGCGGTCGATGCTGCGCCAGCTGATCGCCGCCGCCGGCGAGATCAGCCGCACCAGTTTCAATCCCGGTGGCCTGGCCTCCGCCGACCTGCTGCAGATGGCCGAGCGCCGAGTGACGGAGATCGCCGAGGGGCGCGCGAAGGAGGGCGGCTTCGTCGGTGTCGACGCGCTGCTGAAGCAGACGGTTGAGCGCATTGACGAGCTGTTCAAGCAGGAAGGGGATATCACCGGCCTCAGCACCGGCCTCGAAGAGCTGGACCAGCGCACCTCCGGCTGGCAGCCGGGCGAACTGATCATCCTCGCGGCGCGCCCGTCCATGGGCAAGACGGCGCTGGCACTGAACTTTATCGAAGCTGCCATGCTGAGCCAGGAGAAGCCGACGCTGATCTTCAGTATGGAGATGCCGTCTGACAGCCTGGTAATGCGGATGCTGTCCTCCATCGGCCGCATCGACCAGGGGCGGATCAGGAATGGCAGCCTGCAGGAGGAGGACTGGCCCAAGCTGTCCAGCGCCGTGCAGAAGATGAAGGGCAAGTCCCTTTATATCGACGATACCCCGGCGCTCAGCCCGAGCGAGGTGCGGGCGCGGGTCAAGCGCACCGTGCGCGATCACACCAACCAGCTGATGCGCGACAACCCCAAGCTGACCCGCGAGGAGGCGGAGGCGAAGAGCATGCCGGCGATGGTCATGCTCGACTACCTGCAGCTGATGCAGGTCAAGGGCAGCACCGAGGGGCGCACCCAGGAGATCTCCGAGATCTCCCGCTCGCTGAAGGGGTTGGCCAAGGAATACAACTGCCCGGTGATCGCCCTGTCGCAGTTGAACCGCGGCGTGGAGCAGCGCCCCAACAAGCGGCCGATGAACTCGGACTTGCGGGAATCCGGTGCCATCGAGCAGGACGCCGACGTGATCCTGTTTATCTACCGCGACGAGTACTACAACGAGGACAGTCCGGATAAGGGCATGGCCGAGCTGATTATCGGCAAGCAGCGTAACGGTGAAATCGGCACCTGCCGCGCCGCCTTCGTCGGCAAATACACCCGCTTCGACAACCTGGCGCCGGAGTACTTCCAGGGCGACTAAGGCTCCAGCCCCTGATCTGTAGACTCTCTGTCGCAAAACAAGCTTTTATTGCTTCGTCATTCCGGCGCGGGCCGGAATCCAGGTGCCACTGAACTGGATACCGGCCTGCGCCGGTATGACGATTGCATCCTGTAGGGGGCTGTGTTGCTTTCAAATACTGATATCCGCGCGCTGGTTATCGAGCGCCAGCATATCCACCGGCCTTGGGCCGAAGATCTGTCGTCCCTGATCCGCTACCTGGGTGCCCTGCAACTCGACGCCATCCAGCGCATCACCCGCGCCCATCACCACCAGCTCTACAACCGCCTGCCGCGCTATCATGAGGCCCATCTGGCGCAGGCGGAGCAGCGCCGCGAGATCTTCGAATACTGGTCCCACGCCGCCGCCTACCTGCCGATGGCGCACTACCGCTTTGCCCGCGTGCGCATGGACCGTATCCGCGAGGGCCAGCGGCACTGGTTCGAGAAGAACGCCAAGCTGTGCCGCTATGTGTTGGATCGGGTGCGCGCCGAAGGGGCGCTCAAGGCCAGTGATTTTGTCAGGGCCAAGGGCGGCTGGTGGGAGTGGTCCGACGAGAAAAAGGCGCTGGAACAGCTGTTTCACGAGGGCGAGCTGATGGTCAGTCACCGCGATGGTTTCCAGAAGGTCTTCGACCTGCCGGAGCGGCTGCTGCCCTCGCATATCCACACCGACGCTGCCAGCGACCTCGACTACGGCCGCCACCTGGTGCGGACTTTCCTCGGCGCCCAGGGCATCGGCCGGCTGGAGGAGATCGCCTACCTGCGCAGGCACGACAAGCCGCTAATCAAGAGTGCGGTGGAGAGGATGCTGCAAAGCGGTGAATTGAAACCATCCGGCAAGGAGCTGTTGTTGGCGGAGGACGAACAGACCGATCCGGTCGCAGCGCCGCGCAGGGTGCGCCTGCTGTCACCCTTCGACCCGCTGGTGCTGCAGCGCAAGCGCCTGCAAAGGCTGTTCGATTTCGACTACCAGCTGGAGTGCTACCTGCCGGCGCACAAACGCCGCTTCGGCTATTTCTGCCTGCCGATCCTGTACGGCGACAGCTTTGCGGGAGTCGTGGACCTGAAGGCAGACAGGGGCGCCGGCCTGCTGCGTGTCGAGTCACTGCACTGGGGGAGACAACCCGGTTCCGCGCTCGAGGCGAGCTTTAATCGCACCTTGGGGCAGTTTGCCCGCTTCCACGGGCTTGCCCCGGAGCGGCGATAGCGATCAGGCCGCCTTCTTTTCCAGCGCCTTCTCGATCAGGTCCAGTGTCTCTTGCTGCATGGTGGCACAGGCCCTGCGGGCGGCCGCGGCATTGCCCCTGGCTATGGCGTTATAGAGCTTGCGGTGATTTTCATGGCTGGCGCTTTCGACGCCCTTGAGGCGGTTGGTAAAGCGGATGCTGACCCGCAGCGCCGTCTCGATAAAGCTGCACAGCTGGATATAGAAGGGGTTGTTGGTCGCGCGGAGTATATTGCTGTGGAAGGCGATATCCGCTTCCAGGGGATCGCACAGACCCTGCTCCGCCTCTTTCATGCGCTGCAGTGCCGCGCCGATTTCGTCGATCCTGGCCCTATCCCCGCACTCGGCCGCCAGCGCCGCCGCTTCCTTTTCGATGGCCAGGCGCAGCTGCGAAAAATCCCTGAGCATTTCCAGGTTGGGGCTGCCGCGCAGCATCCAGCCGAGCACATCCGGGTCGAACAGGTTCCAGTGTTCCCGCGGCTGTACGCGAATGCCCTGGCGCGGACGCGAGGTAATGAGCCCCTTGGCCGTCAGCATCTTGATGGCCTCGCGGGTGGCGCTGCGGCTGATACCGTGGTCGTCGCACAGATCCGCTTCCGAAGGCAGGCCCTCTCCGCTGCGGTAGCGACCTGCGGCGATGGCTTCGCCGAGGGTGTGTACCAGTTGCTGCGTCAAATTGCGCCCGCTCTGTTGTCCTTGCATTGTTTGCTCTCTCGGGGGTGGAAGACATTTATATGATAAATGTCTCCAGGGGGGTGTCGCCAGGCGCACTTTGCCTGGCCGGAGTTTTGCGTCACTTCAGTGGGAGTGGCGCGGTGTCCTGGCGATGATATTGCGGTAATCGGCCATGGACTCAAATATCGCGCCCCCGTCCAGGCCGGAGACTTCACGCCGGTACAGCTGCTGCCACCAGGTCTGGTTGGCCGGCGTCGCCAGCTGTGCGTCGCGGGCCCGCCACTCGGTTTCCGGCACCAGCGCGTCGACGGTGCGGAGGTTCAGGTCGATACGGATGCGGTCGCCGTTACGCAGTCGCGCCAGGCCGCCGCCGTCTGCCGCTTCCGGCGAGGCGTTGAGGATGGACGGCGAGCCTGAGGTACCGCTCTGGCGACCGTCGCCGATGGTGGGCAGGGACTGCACGCCCTTTTCCAGCAGCGCCGTCGGCGGTTGCATGTTCACCACTTCGGCGGAGCCCGGATAGCCCTTGGGGCCGGCGCCGCGCATGACCAGGATGCACTCCTCGTCGATATTCAGTGCCGGGTTGTCGATCTCCGCGTGGTAGTGCTCGGGGCCGTCGAACACTATCGCCCGGCCCTCCATCACATTGGGGCTGGTCGGGTCCGACAGGTAACGGCGGCGGAATTCCCCGTCGATTGCCGACACCTTCATTACCGCAGAATCGAAAAGATTGCCGGACAGCACCATCAGCCCGGCCTCGGCGGCCACCGGTTCGTCAACCGTGCGGATAACCCGCCGGTCGGCGCTGCGGCTGTCCCGACAGTTTTCCTCCAGCGTGCGCCCGGATACGGTGAGCGCGTCGCCGTGCAGCAGGCCGGCACCGAGCAACTCGGCGGTCACCGAAGGCACGCCGCCGGCCCGGTGAAACTCCTCGCCCAGATACTCCCCCACCGGCTGGCAGTTCACCAGTTGCGGGATTCTCTGGCCGCAGCGTTGCCAGTCCTCCAGCGTGATATGCACGCCGGCGTGGGCGGCGATGGCGTTAATGTGGATGGGGGCGTTGGTGGAGCCGCCCAGGGCCGAGCAGACAGCGATGGCGTTCTCGAACGCCGCGCGGGTGAGTATCCGGTCGGGGGTCAGTTGCTCCCATACCATCTGCACCGCGCGTTTGCCGGTGTAGTAGGCCATCTGTGCCCGCTCCCGGTAGGGCGCCGGTATAGAGGCGCAGCCGGGCAGCATCATGCCCAGGGCCTCCGCCAGACAGTTCATCGTCAGTGCCGTGCCCATGGTGTTGCAGTGACCGGCCGAGGGCGCCGAGCCGGCGGCCGCCTGCATAAATGCCTCTGTGTCTATCTCGCCCCTCGCCAGCCGCTTGCGCGCCTCCCAGATCACAGTCCCGGAACCGGCGCAGCGCCCCAGGTAGTGCCCGTTCAGCATGGGGCCGCCGGACAGGGCAATGGCCGGCAGATTGACACTGGCCGCGCCCATCAGCAGTGCCGGGGTGGTCTTGTCGCAGCCGGTGGTGAGCACCACGCCGTCCAGCGGATAGCCGTGCAGTATTTCGGTCAGCGACAGGCACTGCAGGTTGCGGTCCAGGGCCGCGGTGGGGCGGCGGCCCGTTTCCTGGATCGGGTGCACCGGGAATTCCAGCGGAATGCCACCGCCGTCGCGGATGCCCTGCTTGACTCTGTCCGCCAGCTCTACATGAACGCGGTTGCAGGGCACCAGATCGGAACCTGTCTGGGCGATACCGATGATCGGTCGCTGCGACTGCAGCTCCTCCCGGGTTAGTCCGAAGTTCAGGTAGCGCTCCAGGTAGAGTGCGGTCATGCCGGGATCGGCGTCGTCGTCGAACCACTGGCGGCTGCGGAGCTGTATGTCTGTTTTTTTCATAGGGAAATACTTGCAAGAGAAGTTTGAGCCGCGCGCAGGGCGGCCATCAGCTGCTCCGCACTGTGGCGAATTTCGATAGAAGATTTGTCGGCGCGGTAGAGGCTTGCGCCCAGGCCGAAGCCGGAGGCTCCAGCCTGCAGGTAGTCGCGCATATTACCGGCGCAGATGCCGCCCACCGCCAGCAGAGGCAGGGGTGGCAGCACAGTGCGCAGGGCCCGGATAGCCGCCGGCGGTATCATTTCTGCGGGGAACAGCTTGATCGCATCGGCGCCCGCCTGTGCAGCGGCGAAGGCCTCGCTGGGGGTGCTGCAGCCCGGGGCTGAGGCGGCGCCGAGTGCTTTGCTGTGGCGTATCACCTGCGGGTCGCAATTGGGGGAGACGATCAGCCGGCCGCCGGCTTCGACGACCCTATCCACCTGGGCGCAATCTGTCACTGTGCCGGCGCCGATCAACGCACTGTCACCAAAGCGCTCGCAGAGCGCGGCGATGGATACGCAGGCATCGGGAGAGTTCAGTGGCACCTCTACAATGGAAAAGCCGGCCTCTATCAGCTCGCCGGCAACGGCCACCGCCGCTTCCGGGGTGACGCCGCGCAGTATGGCCACCAGCGGGCAGGCATTGAGGTAGTCGTTCAGCATTGCGTATCTCCATCCTGGACGTGTCCGGCTCCTTCGGCGATAAGTGCCAGGCCGGTGGTGGTGGCGGCCCCGGGGGCCAGCGCGCGCAGCGGGCAGCGGAAAAACTCCGCGGCCATCTCGTAGGCCGGGCGCAGCCTGTCGCCGGCTATCAGCAGGCAGTCGCCGTCGGGGCTGTAGCGACCGAGCGCCGCGGAAAACTCACTGCCGATCAGCAGCCCGGACAGATAACTCAATGGCGATTGACCCCCGCCGGCGGCGCACAGCTGGCGGGCGCGCACGGAAAAAATCTGTTGCAGCAGGCTGTCTCCAGCGCGGCTGATTTCCAGGCCGCGAACAAATTCATCCACATCGAGATCCGCTTGCGGCCCCGCGCTGCCGACAGAGCTGTGTTCGCACAGCAGTGCGAACAGCTCGCCGGTGAGGTAGGTGGTGAAATTCTCGATGCGTCCGTTTGCAGCGCTGACCCACTTGCTGTGGGTTCCGGGCAACAGCAGCAGCGCGTCCCGCCGCTCCGCCAGTTGCAGCGCGCCGAAAACCTGCACTTCCTCACCGCGCATGACATCCGCGCTGCCAGACGGATTGGTGCAGCGCACACCGGGGGCTATGCGGATATTCAGTTCCGGAAACTGCGCCAGCTCGGTGAAGCCCGCGCGCAGGGCGCAGGGGTCCGCGGGGCAGGGAATATAGGGCGTTTCCTGCCAGCCGTTGCGAGCGCCGACCATGCCACTCATCAATACCGGAATGCCCGGCCGGCGCTGCAGCCAGTCGCCGCAACTGCGCATGAACGCCGCGTGAAAGCCGGTGGCGCCCAGTGCCAGGGCGCCGTCGGAACTGTGTCGCTGCTCGAGCAGCTGGCCGCTGGCGCCCAGCAGGTAGGCGCGCAGGTTGCTGGAACCCCAGTCGATTACGATCCTTTCCATCAGGCGCGGCCGCCGTCGACGACCAGGGCCTGACCGGTGATCATGGCCGACGCCTGCGACGCGAGGAACAGGGCCGCGTTGGCGCAATCTGTCTCCGAGATGGTGCGCTTCAGGCACTGCTGGTCCAGGCACTCCCGCAGCGCCTCTTCGGTCACCCACAGCGCCTTTTGCCGCTCGGTCATCACCCAGCCGGGTATCAGTGAATTCACCCGAATGCCCGCCGGCCCCAGCTCCCGCGCCAGCGCCTTGGACAGGCCGACAATCGCCGCCTTGGCTGCGACATAGGCCGGGTAACCGGCCAGGCCGAGCATGGAGGAGTTGGAGCCCACATTGATGATGCTGCCGCGGCCCCTGGCCCGCATCCCGGGTGCCACCTTTTGCGCGGTGAAGAAATGCGGTCGCAGGTTGGTGTTGAGGGACAGGTCCCACTCCACCGGACTGAAGCTATCCAGGCTGTGGCGCGTGTCCCGGGCGGCATTGTTGATCAGCACATCCACCGGCCCCGTCTCCGCGGCGGCCTCCTCCATACACTGCTGTAGATGTTCGACGTCGGCGATATCGCAGTGCCGGAAAAACGGGCGGCTGCCGGATCGCGACTCTATGTCGTCGCACAAGCGGTTCGCCTTATCCGCATCCAGGGAGACGAAAGCCACCCGCGCGCCCTGGGAGGCAAAGCTGCGTACAAAGGCGGCGCCGATACCGGATCCTCCGCCGGTGATAAAAACAGAGGTGTTTTCTAGATCGCTATAGGTCGCCGGTGTCATTGCGCTCTCCGCTTCATCGCCTGTCGGTTTCTGTCCCTCAATTCATATTTATAATATAAATTGATAAAAACGCTCCTGCCAAGGGATTTCTCGACACAGGCGGGGACGGGTGCGGAGACTTCCCGGAATTCCCACTATTATTCCCATATCATAACTTTTTTGTACACAAAAACAGTTTTTGCCTGATACACTGACCGGCCAGAGCGCATAAAAAGAGCCGCAAAGTCGCAGGGCCGCCATGAATCAGTGGGTTGAAAAAATAGAGTTCGACAACAGCAGTCCCCTGGCCACCCAGGGTCGCGAACATCAGTTCGGCTTCCGGCGCCACTGCCCGGAAATCATGGATGAGAGCCATTGGCACGGGCATATCGAAATCAATTACCTGTTCGATTGCTGTGCGGATTACCTGATCGATGGGCGCAAGATCCACGTGCCCGAGGGGCGCATGATCCTGTTCTGGGCCTCTATCCCCCACCAGATGATCGCGAGCGAGGGAGATGGGGAGATGGTCAATATTTACATCCCGTTGCACGCCTTCCTCAGTTGGAAATTTCCCGAGCGCTTTGTCAGCGAGCTGCTGCACGGCGCGGTGCTGGTTTCCGACAATCTCTACGACTGCGACCGGCAGCTGACCCGCATCTGGGAGCGGGACCTGGAGTTGGGGGACGCGGCCATGACCGCGCAGGTGATCGGCGAGATACGCGCGCGCGTCAGGCGCATGTCCCTCGAGACCTATTCGAGCCAGAACACTGCCCGCGTCTCAGAGGGAAAGGGCGGGGCGGCGGTCAACGGCCTCGACCATGTGCAGAAGATGCTGCGCTACATCGCCGATCACTACGACCAGAAGATCACCATCGACAGCGTCGCCAGGACCGCGGGCCTGCACCAGAACTACGCCATGCGCCTGTTTAGCCGGGTGATGAAGGTGTCCATCAAGCAGTACATCAACCAGCTGCGACTGCAGCATGCCCAGGCGCTGTTGGTGGATACCCAGAACGCGGTACTGGAAATCGCCATGGAGGCGGGATTCGGGTCCGTCAGCCGCTTTTACGACAATTTCCAGCGGGCATTCCACATGTCGCCGCTGGAGTTCCGCAATAGCGCACTGCGTCGGCAGGCGGGCGGTTGAAAGTTATTTTCCGGGAGACGGAAATTGATTTCCGGCACGCGAGGTGTCGGATCGCGGTGCTTCAATAAGTCAGCAAAATAATCGGAAAAAAAACTTGGAGGTGTCCGGCATGTGGCGAACCCTGATGATATCCCTACTGGTGGCGAAGACTTCGCTGTGTTGGGCGGAGAGCGGCGCGGACCTGAGCAGCCTCGCCGACCGCCTAAAAGACCGCTGGCAGCTGCAGTCTGATAGCATCCGCTGGCCGGTGGGGGATGCACACAGCGATCACCTGGAACTCAGCGGCGAGCAGGTGTCTGCGATTATCTATTACGGGGCGGACGAGCGCGGCCATCTCACCCTGACCAGGAAAGTCGTCTGGCCGATGCTGCGCACCCTGCCCAACGACACCCACGCCAGCCTGATCCATGAATTTCCGCTGTCGGTGTCCCCGGAGATTCGCATCGACGGCGAGCCCATCGCCAGCGAGCGGCCGCAGCGGATCGAGTTCGACGGCCTGCTGTCGATTCAGAGCCGCATCTCCGACACCCTGACCCTGACCAGGACCCTGTCGCCGAGTACCGAGGCGCCGCGGCTGGTGGAGGCGCTGACGCTGGAAAACCGCGGCGACAAAGCACTCAGGATCGATCTCAGCGCACCGGACTATACCGTGAGCACGCCGGCAGAGACGGGGGTTTACGGTTCCTACAGGATCGCCGCGATTCTGGACAGGCCCGGCCGCCACGAGATTGCCGCCGGTCAGTCGATCACCGTGTATCTCCAGTTTGTGGCCACCAGGAATGGTCAACAGTTCCCGTTTGACGGCGCTGCCGAACTGCAGAAGCGCCGCGACAGCGTGGGTGCCATCGAGAAGAAGTTGCGCCTGCAGACTCCCGATCCGGTACTGGACCGCATGTTCGACTTCGCCAAGCTGCGTGCGTCCGAGAGTATTTTCCGCACCAAGGGCGGGCTGATGCACGGGCCCGGCGGCGGTCGCTACTATGCGGCGATCTGGGCCAACGACCAGGCGGAATACGCGAATCCGTTCTTTCCCTTTCTGGGCGACAACAGAGGCAACGAATCGGCGCTGAACAGCTTCCGCCACTTTGCCGAATACATGAACGATGAATACCGCCCCATTCCCTCGTCGATCATCGCCGAGGGGACCGACTACTGGAACGGTGCCGGCGACCGGGGTGACTGCGCCATGATCGCCTACGGCGCCGGTCGCTTCGCCCTGGCCTACGGCCGCGAGCGCGAGGCGCGCGAGCTGCTGCCACTGATCGACTGGTGCCTGGAATTCAGCTTTAGGAAGATGGGTGAAGCGGGGGTCGTCGCCTCGGACAGCGATGAACTGGAGGGGCGCTTCCCGGCCGGTGATATCAATCTCAGCACCAATGTGCTGCTCTATGGCGCCCTGGTTTCCGCGACACACCTGAACCGGGAACTGGGCCGCGAGCGGCAGGCGGAGCAATACCGGCTGCGCGCCCGCTCTCTGCGCGCGGCCATAGATCGCTACTTCGCCGCGACGGTGCAGGGGTTCGACACCTATCGCTACTACGATGGCAACGACAGGCTGCGCGCGTGGATCGCCCTGCCGCTGACGATGGGAATATTCGAGCGCAAAGAAGGCACACTGGAGGCGCTGTTGTCCCCGCAGCTGTGGAGTGAAAACGGCATTTACACCGAGGCCGGTGACACCACCTTCTGGGACAGGGCCACCCTCTACGCATTCCGCGGCATTTTCGCCGCCGGTGAGACGGACACCGCGATGCGCTACTTCAAGTACTACTCCCGCAAGCGCCTGCTGGGCGACCATGTCCCCTATGCCGTCGAGGCCTGGCCAGAGGGCAACCAGCGGCACCTGTCTGCGGAGAGTGCCCTCTATGCGCGGGTGGTGACCGAGGGGCTGTTCGGCATAGAGCCCACCGGTTTCGACAGTTTCGAGATGGCGCCGCGACTGCCGAGTGGCTGGGATTCCATGTGTTTGAAAAATATTCGCGCTTTTCAGCGGGACTTCGACCTCTGTGTCGAGCGCACGCCGAAGGATTACAAGATCTCTGTGGCAGATCAAAACGGATTGCGCCAGCTGGACTGGAACGGATCCGGCTCCATTGCATTCGATTTCCACTCGATCGTTAAGAAGGAGGGGTAACGATGCGATGGATCACTGCGGTTGCACTGCTGCTGGTCGCCGACGGGCCAGCTCTGGGCGCAGACAATAAATTCCGCTTGCAGTCCCCGGATGGGCGTACGGAAGTCGATGTGACGGTGCAGGGCGAGATCCGCTATTCAGTGTCCGTGGATGGTGAACCGCTACTGCGGGATTCCCTGGCGGACCTGCTTGTTGGCAATATGTCCGTGGCGAAATCGGCGCGAAGCGTGTCGGCCCGGGAGCGCAGCGTCGAGCGCCTGCTGCACCCGGCAGTGCCGGAAAAGTTTTCGCAGATCAGGGAGAGCTATAACGAACTCACCCTGGCGCTGAACAACAATTTCACCATCAGCTTCCGCGCCTTCGACAATGGCATCGCCTACCGCTTCAACGCACTCGATGGCAGCGGGAATTTTGCCGTCAGCGATGAGCTGGCCGAGATCCGTTTCGTCGGCAGCGGCCTGGCCTATTTCCCGGAAGAGCAGGGCTTTGTTTCCCACAATGAGCGCGCTTACCTGCCGGCGCCGCTGAAGGAGCTTGACGGGCAGAGGCTGGCGAGCCTGCCGCTGTTGGTGGACGGCGGCGCGGTCAAGGTCGTGATCACCGAGAGCGGCCTGCGCGATTACCCGGGCATGTGGCTTGCCGGTAGCTCCGGCAACGGGCTGAGCGCGCGTTTCCCCCGCCGCGTATTGCAGGCATCACTAAAGGAAAATTCCGACCGCAACCAGCTCATCGAGCGCCGCGCCGACTACCTGGCGCAGACCGGCGGGCCGCGTGAATTTCCCTGGCGCATTGTCGCCATTGCCCGCGAGGATGCCGAGCTGCTGACCAACCAGCTCAGCTACCTGCTCGCCGGCGAGCAGCAGCTGACCGACGCCGACTGGATCAGGCCGGGTAAGGTGGCCTGGGACTGGTGGAATGCCAACAACCTCTACGGCGTGGACTTCGAGGCAGGCGTCAACACCGAGACCTACAAGTACTACATAGACTTCGCGGCAAAATACGGCCTCGAATATATCCTGCTCGACGAGGGTTGGTACCGGCTCGGCAACCTGCTGCAGGAGTCGGAGAATATCGACGTACAGGCCATCATCGATTACGGCCGCGAGAAAAATGTCGGCGTTATCCTGTGGGTGGTCTGGGAGACACTAGAGCGGCAGATGGATGAGGCGCTGGACCGCTTTGCCGACTGGGGCGCCGCCGGTATCAAGGTGGATTTCATGCAGCGGGACGACCAGGACATGGTCAGCTACTACTGGCGGGTGGCGGAGCAGGCGGCCAAACGCCGGCTGCTGGTGAACTTCCACGGCAGCTACAAGCCCGCCGGCCTGCGCCGCGCCTGGCCCAATGTGCTCACCCGTGAGGGTGTGCGCGGGTTGGAACACAATAAATGGGCCGACTATATAACCCCGGAACACAACCTGACGATTCCGTTCATCCGTATGCTCGCTGGTCCCATGGACTATACACCGGGGGCCATGGTCAACGCGCAGCCGGATAATTTCCATATCTCCTTCGCGCGCCCGATGAGCAAGACAAGCCGCGCCCATCAGCTGGCCATGTACGTGATCTACGAGAGCCCGCTGCAGATGCTCGCCGACAGTCCGTCCAACTACCTGCGCGAGGCGGCATCGACGGAATTTATCGCGTCTGTACCGACGGTGTGGGACGAGACGCGAATCGTCTCCGCGAAGCTCGGTGACCATATCATCACCGCGCGTCGCGCAGGCAGTGATTGGTTTATCGGCGCCATGGGCAATGGCGAAGCGCGCCGCTTCAGTTTCGAGCTGGAATTTCTCGGCGACGGGAAATACCAGATGACCAGTATCGGCGACGGCGTGAACGCGGCCCGCTACGCCGGCGATCACTCGGTCCGTTCGCAGATGGTGAGCGGCGATTCCAGTGTCAAAATAGCCCTGGCGCCGGGGGGCGGCTGGGTGGCGAAGTTGGAGAAGATCTAGGTGGGCACGCGCCTGGAGCCGGGATTCGGTCGCTCGCTGCTCGCAGTTGGCTTTTTGTTGCTCGCGGTCGGCTACGGGCTGGTCGCCCGGCCCCTGTGGTTCGGGCAGCAGGCACTGCCGCTGGAGCTGGTGTTTCTCTTCGCCGCAGTCGCCGCCGCCTGCCAGCTGTTGTGGCTGGGGCACCGCTGGGAAGACATGCAACGGTCAATGGTGGCGAAGCTGTCGCGGGCGCTGCCCACGATACTATTGCTGTTCGCGATTGGTCTGCTGATTGGCAGCTGGATAATCTCCGGCACCATTCCGATGTTGATGGTCTACGGTGTGGAGCTGGTCACTCCCGGGCAGATCTATCTATTCGCATTTTTAGTGCCGGCGGTCTTCTCCCTGTGTACCGGCACTTCCTGGGGTTCCATTGGCACCGCGGGCGTGGTGATCATCTCCATTGCTACTGTGATGGGGGCGGACCTGGCGATAGTGTGCGGCGCCATCGTCGGTGGCGCCTATTTTGGCGACAAAGTCTCACCCCTGTCGGACACCACCAATATCGCCGCGCTGGCGGTGGGGGTGGACGTGTACCAGCATATCCGCTCCATGCTCTACACCACCCTGCCGGCTGGGCTGCTCGCGGCCGGCGTCTTCACCGCGCTGGGCCATCTGCGTCCGCCACCGGCGGCCGGCGGCTACGACAATCCGCTGCCGTTGCTGACCGGGATATTCGATTTCCATCCACTGCTGTTGCTACCGGTGCTACTGGTGTTGGTGGGTTCCGCGCGCCGGGTGCCGCCGCTGCTGGTGCTGGTCGCCTCCACACTGTTGGCCTCGCTGCTGGCGATACTGGTACAGAAGTTTTCCGTCGACGAACTGGTGCGCACGTTGCACCGGGGCTTCGACCTGTCACGGATTGCGGAGCAGCAAGGGATTGTGTTCGGGGAGCAACCGCTGCTGTCTGCACTGTTGGATCGCGGTGGCCTCTACGCACTTTCCGAGCCGGCGATCATTGTGATTCTGGTGTTTGTCTATGTGGGCATCATCGATCGTATAGGTGCCCTGTCGACAGTGATCCAGATGTTGCTGCGCGGGGTTAAGCGGGCGTCGGCGCTGATCGCCGCATCGCTGGTGGCTTCGGCGGTGGGCAACGCGCTCACGTCCAGCCAGTACGCCAACAGCTTTATCGTCGGCGATGCATTGGCGGAAAAATACGATCGTCTGGGCGTGCCGCGCCGGGTGCTCTCCCGCTCGCTGGAGGATACCGGTACCATGATCGAGAGCCTGGTACCCTGGAGCACCACCTCGGTTTTTATATTCGCGACGCTCGGCGTCTCTGTGGCCGACTACTGGCACTGGCAGCTGCTGTCGCTGTTCAATATCGCGATCGCATTCTTGTGTGCGTTCACTGGTTTCGGTTGTTTCCTGTCGTGGGAGCGGGATGCCTTGCCCGCGACCAGCATTGAGGGGGTGAGGTGAGTAAAGGCTTTGGGGTGGATACCCTGTTGGTGGTGGATGATTCGCAATTTCGGGATGCCGAGGGCGCGGTGGTCCCGCCCATTTACCAGAATTCCCTGTTTACCTTCGACAGCTGGGAGGCGATCGACAGCGCCTTCGACGACAAGGTGAACCGGGCCATCTATACCCGCGGTAACAATCCCTCGGTGGCGCTGGTGGAGAAGAAGCTGGCATTGCTGGCCGGAGCGGAAAAGGCGCGGCTGTTTTCCTCCGGTATGGCTGCCATCTCCGCGGCGATACTGCACTTCGTCTCTGCCGGCGACCACGTGATCGCGGTAAAAAATGCCTACGGACCCACGGTCGGCCTGCTCAATGATTTTCTCGGGCCCAAACTCGGGATCGAGTGCAGTTTTGTCGGCGGCGGCGAAATCGAGGAATTCACCGGCGCGATACGCCCGAACACCAGGCTGATTTTTCTCGAGAGCCCCTCCTCGGTGGTCTTTGGTCTGCAGGACCTGGCGGCGGTGGCGGACCTGGCGCGCAGCCGCGGCATCGCCACGGCCATCGACAATACCTGGGCTACTCCCTATTTCCAGAAGCCGCTGGCACTGGGAATTGATCTGGAAATTCACTCCTGCTCCAAATACCTGGGCGGTCACAGCGATCTGGTCGCCGGCGCGCTGATCGGTTCGGTCCAGCTGATCGACGAAATACGCATGCGGGAGTACGAGCTGCTGGGCGCCAAGATGGCACCTATCGAGGCCTGGCTGCTGCTGCGCAGCCTGCGCACCCTGCCGCTGCGGATGGAGCGGCACCAGCAGAGCGCGCTCAGGGTGGCGCAGTTCCTGCGCGCGCATCCGTCCGTCCGACGCGTGTTTTACCCGGGCCTGGAAGATTTTCCCCAGTATGATCTGGCGCGCCGGCAGATGTCCGGCTTCAGCGGGCTGATGGGCTTCGAGCTGGCGACGGACGAGCTGGACTCGATCAAGCGCTTCTTCAACGCCCTGGAACTCTTCCGTATCGGTGTCAGCTGGGGCGGGCACGAGAGCCTGGTCTATGCCCCTGCCATTGGCTATCTGCGCGAGCAGTCGCCGGATCGACTGGCGGATATGGGTATTTTCCTCGGTAATATGCGTATTTCTGTCGGGCTGGAAAGTGCGGACGATCTGATTGCAGATCTCGATCGGGCGCTCTGCCTGGTTTTATAAAGCCTTGTAGCGTAGGCAAGGGAGCGTAGCGACTTTCCGTCGTTTGTCGCCTGATGATGGGCAGACTTCGCTCTGCCCATCCTACTTCCTGGTGCATGGTCTCCACGTTATTTTTCGGTAATAACTCCTCTTCTTTTGGGAGGAATCGGGGACAATCTCACTATAACTTGGCCCTTACTAAAAAATAATATAAATCTTAAGAAAGGGTCTGGATATGAAAATGAAAACACTCGCCTTTGCGATCAGCGCGGCGCTGGCGGCCGCTGCTCAGGCCGCCGACGAGTCTCTGGAAGCCGCTGAACTGGCCGTACAGGACGGCGGTGCAGTCGGGGAATCGGAAGGTGACACCCTCGAAGAGGTTCAGGTCACCGGAATCCTGAACAGTATCAAGAGCGCCGAGCAGATCAAGCGGCAGTCGGACAATATCGTCGATGCGATCGTCTCCACGGATATCGGCAAGTTCCCCGACGAGAATGTGGCCGAGGCACTGCAGCGGGTACCCGGGGTCAGCGTCAACCGCAACAACGGCGAGGGGCAGACGGTGACAGTGCGCGGCCTGGGCGGCAACTACAATGTCACCACTTTCAATGGGCGCAAGCTGGCGTCCGACAATGAGACGCGGGATTTTAACTACGACATCATCGCATCGGAGCTGATCAACGGCGTTACCGTCAACAAGACTCCTCAGGCACACCTGGTCGACGGTGGTATAGGCGCGGTGATCGATGTAACCACGGCGCGACCACTGGATATTGGCGAGTTCTCCCTGGCCGCTTCTTTCCGCGGAGCCTACGGCGAGCGCACCGAGTCCGTGGACCCGCGCGCTTCGCTGGTGGTCAGCAACACCTTCAATGACGATACGCTCGGTGTGCTGGCCTCGCTGGCGCACTCCAGCTACAGCAACCGCCACGATAACTATTTCGGCACAGGCCCGGTTGCGCGGGATATTGATATCGGCAACGACGGCAGCGTTGATATTGCAGATGCCGTCTTCCCCTCCTATGCGGGCTTCACCCTCTACGAGGACTCCCGCGAACGGACCGGCGGTACCTTCGCTGTGCAGTGGCGTCCGAGCGACGACATCGATATAAATTTCGACAGCCTTTTCAGCAAATACAATATCGATTCCCACGGCTCGCAGATTTCCATTCCCACCTACAGTGAGTGGTGGCTGAGCGCACCCAACGGCGCCTATACGCAAGCCACCGTGGATGAAAACAATGTGGTGCAGAAGCTGGCCTGGGACAGCCCCTTCCTGATCGACCTGATCGATATCCGCAACCCGCGCCAGAGCACCACTTACCAGCTGGGCCTGGCGGTGGACTGGGATATCGACGACTTCACCTTCAACGCCGATATCTCCCACTCCAGGGCCAAAAATGAAAACGCCGGCGACAATCGCTTCGTGGTGGCGCGTACCGGTGTGACTGCCGGTGCCTTCGACTGGGGCAGTGGCAACAAGGTTCCGGACCTGGTGCTGTCAGATGACATCACCCCGGATGGAACCTACGGCGGCTGGTACAGCCGGCTGGACGGCACCGGTGTCGAGGATGAAGTCTCCACCTTCGTACTGAACGGCAAATGGCACTCTGACGGCCTGTTTACCGAGGTATTGTTCGGCCTCGGCTATACGGATCAGGGCAAGACGCGCAGCTATTTCCACTCTACCAACGCATCGATTTTCGCAGCGGATTACCTCGACGAGGTGCTGCAGAATGTGGATCCATCGCACCTGGTGGATTTCTACGGGCATCTCTGGTGGGAGCTGCCCAGCGAGGCCTTCCAGGCAGGGGATGCGGACAACTTCCTCGATGGCGTATCCGGTGACTTTCCACAGCGCTGGGCCAGTGTGGACATGAACAAGCTGTTCTCCTTCTTCGAGCAACTGGATCCGGAATCCGCGCAGCTGCTAACGCCGGTATTCCAACCGGAGAGTTCCTACGAAATCCGTGAGGAAATCGCCCACGCCTATATAGAGGGCAATATGGAGGGCGATCTGTTCGATATGCCCTACTACCTCAATATGGGACTGCGTTATGCGCAGACGACGACCTTCGCCAGTGGCCACACCCAGGATATCGACAGGTTGCAGCTGGATGCGAGCGGCAACCCGATTAACGACGACTGGCGGCATGTGCAGCCGGTCACCAATGAGAATGTCTACTCGGACCTGTTGCCCAGCCTGAATTTCAAGCTGTCTCTGACCGACGAGCTGATTGTCCGCCTTGCGGCCTCCCAGGTGATTGCGCGGCCGTCGCTCTATGAACTGGCCCCCCGGACCTCAATCAATCCCGTCACCGGTGCCAACGGCCTCAAGTCCCTGTCTATTTCCGCCGGAGACCTGGAGCCCTATACCGCGGACCAGTTCGATACCGCATTAGAGTGGTACTACTCCGACTACGGCACCCTGACCTTCGCCACCTTCTACAAGGATGTGGCCAGCTTTATTAAGTGGGAGCAGAGTATTACTACGATCGATGGTTTCGATTTCGACACCTGGAAGCCGGTAAACCAGGACGAGAAATCGAAGATCCGTGGGGTGGAGTTGGCCTGGCTGCAGACCTTCGACCCCTTCCTGCCGGAATACCTGTCCGGATTCGGGGTGCAGGCGAATTACACATACAGCGACAGCGTCTCCGGTGAAAAGGACGAGGACGGCAATAACAAGGACTTCGCCGGCATGTCCAAGGATCAGTACAACATCGTCGCCTTTTATGAAAAGGACCGCTTGCAGGCGCGACTGGCCTACAACTACCGTGGGGATTATTTCGCCGGTGAGGTATGGGGCGGATCGCGCTTTGTGAATGCGTTCAGCTGGATGGACGTCAGCGCCAGCTACCGCGTCAACGACCAGTTCACCCTGACGGCAGAGGTCACCAACCTGCAGGACAAACTGTACAGCTCCTGGGTTTACAGCCCCTCAGTTGCCGACAACGCGGCCAACTACGGCCGTCGCTTTACCGTTGGAGTGCGGGCGAACTTTTAAATGAATTTTATTGCACGGGCGGCTATCAGGGCCGCCTGTTGGAATTTCTCCCTTGTGTCAGGAGTCTCTCTGGGGAAGTCCGATAGGGCTTCCCCCTTTTTTCTGTCGAATCCGCTTTTAGCTCTTTTTTCAATAGGGCAGATAATAGCCTGTGGAATTTGCCGGAAATCCCGCTCCGATAATCGTCCGGGGATTACTATAAGGAGGGGGCAGTGAACCTTTCAGTAATTGATCTCGTTGTTATCTGCGTCTACGTGCTGGTTCTGGCGGCCGTGGCGCTGCACGTGTCCCGCGAAAGGACGGGGCACGAGAAGAGTACCAATGATTATTTTCTTGCCGGCAACAGCCTCCCCTGGTGGGCTATTGGCGCTTCCCTGATCGCGGCGAATATTTCTGCGGAGCAGATCATCGGTATGTCCGGATCCGGCTACGTCATCGGGCTCGGCATTGCCTCCTATGAATGGATGGCGGCAATCACGTTGATTATCGTCGGCAAATACTTTCTGCCGGTTTTTCTCAAGCAAAAGATATATACGATGCCCCAGTTTCTGGAGCAGCGCTACGATCATCGGGTACGCAACATCATGGCGATCTTCTGGTTGGGCGTTTACGTATTCGTGAATCTGACCTCGGTACTCTGGCTGGGGGCATTGGCGATTGAGACGGTGACCGGGGTGGAGCCGGTGTACGGGATGCTGTTCCTGGGAGCTTTCGCCGCAGGCTATTCCCTCTACGGCGGTCTCAAGGCGGTAGCCCTGACCGATATCATCCAGGTGGTGGTACTGGTGGCGGGCGGCCTGCTGATGTCTTATATCTGCCTGGACCTGATCGGCGATGGTCGGGGAATTTTTGCCGGCTTTACCGAACTCACCGGTCGGTTGCCGGAAAAATTTGACATGATCCTGAGTCCCGAAAATCCCCACTATATCGATCTGCCGGGAATTTCGGTGCTGGTGGGAGGCCTGTGGGTGATGAACATTTCCTACTGGGGCTTCAACCAGTACATAGTGCAGCGCATACTGGCAGCCAAGGACCTGCGCGAGGGGCAGAGGGGTATCGCCTTCGCCGCCTTTTTGAAATTGCTGATGCCGCTGATTGTGGTACTGCCGGGTATTGCCGCGGTAGTACTGATGCCGGGTCTGGAGCGCTCAGACCAGGCCTACCCGGCACTGATAGAACTTATGCCCGTCGGTATCAAGGGACTGGTATTTGCCGCAGTGGTGGCCGCCATCGTCTCCTCCCTGGGCTCGATGATGAACAGTATCTCCACGATTTTCACCATGGACCTCTATGCCTTCTATCGCCGTGACAGGGTTCAGTCCCACTATGTTGCCGTCGGTCGCGGGGCAAGCCTGGCCGCGCTCCTGCTGGCGACGGTCTGCGCCGGACCGCTGCTGGGCAGTTTCGACCAGGCCTTCCAGTACATCCAGGAATTCACCGGCTTCTTTACGCCGGGTATTGCCGTGATGTTCCTGTTGGGAATCTTCTGGAAACGGGCCACTGCAGTCTCGGCGCTGGTAGCAGCCGTCGGCTCGGCGGTGCTGTCGCTGCTGTTCAAGCTGCTACTGCCGGAAATGCCGTTTATGGACCGGGTGGGTTGGGTCTTCGCTCTCTGCCTGGGTATGGCCGTGATCGCGGCGTTACTGGGTAGCAGGCCCGGGGCACAGGTCAATTCGGTGACACTTGGCGAGGTGGATTTCTCCACCGGGCGCGACTACAACCTGGCGGGTACGGGTGTGGCGCTCATTCTGTTGGGTCTCTATGTCACCTGGTGGTGAGGGTGGGAAATGCAGTTTGAACTGATGGACTCTATACCCGTCCACAATCTTCTCGGCGAGGGAATTGTGTGGAATCACCGCAGCGGCTGTGCCTGGTGGACAGACATCCATGGTTGCCGCATTTATCGCTATAGGCTCGCAGACAGGTCACTGGCGACCTGGCCCACGCCGGAGCGGCTGGGTTGTTTCGGCTTTGTTGACGGCGACGAGCAGATAGTCGCCGCATTCGCGTCCGGTATTGCCCTCTTCCGGCCCCAGACCGGTGAGCGGCAGTGGCTGTGGCGCCCGGAGGAAGGGGGCACCGGCAACCGCTTCAACGATGGTCGCGTGGATCGCCAGGGGCGCTTCTGGGCCGGCACCATGGTTGAGGATGAATCCCGCAGCACTCGACCGGCGGGCCTCTATTGCCTGCATTCGCGCGCGTGCCGATTGCGAGAGCTCAGAATATCCAATGGGCTCTGCTGGAGCCCGGACTCCAGCCGGATGTATCACGCCGACTCGGCGCGCCGGCAGATCTCCGTCTACGATTTCGATCCCGATACCGGCCGCGTCGCAAACGGGCGGCCATTTGCGCGTACTGCGGACAGCGCCTGCCCGGACGGTGCCACGGTAGATGCACAAGGCTATCTGTGGAGCGCCCACTGGGGTGGCTCACGTATCGTGCGTTACGCGCCCGATGGCAGTGAAGATACCCTGCTGCATCTGCCGGTCAGCCAGCCCAGTTGTGTGGCTTTCGGTGGCAGGGACTTCAACCTGCTGTTCGTCACCAGCGCACGGGAGGGATTGTCGACACAGCAGCTGCGCAGCCAGCCCCACAGTGGAAATCTGCTGATCTACCGCACGCCCTATCGCGGTCTGCCGGAGAGCTTTGCGACGCCACTCGGCTGATTTCGGGGCCTACGCGTTCAAGTTACCTTGCGCCCCGACTTCTGCGTGCCGGGTCACATTTTTTGTCCGGAGTCAGGCAATAGGTGACGATTTAACGTCAGGGACATATAAAGTTCATCGAACCTCTCTAAGCTCCTACCGGTATTTGATACTGGTCTAGACCAATATAAGGAGCCTGAGCCGATGAATTTGAAAGCCATAAGATCCCGATCGCTGTCTCCGCTGTTGTTTGCTTTATTTCTCTGTACTCCGCTGGCCTCCGCCAGCCCGGGTTTCCTGGTGAACCCCTACCTGCAATCGCCGTCTGCCGACAGCATGACGGTGATGTTCGAGTCCCACGACAACAACTTCAGTGTGCACTATCGCGCGCTGGGGCAGGGCAATTTCCAGCAGTTGCCGGCGTCCAATGTCAGCGGCAGCAGCACCGTCTTCCAGGCGCAGATCGACGGCCTGGTATCCAGTAGCAACTACGAGTATTTCGTGCGTTCGGAAAACGGCGATACGCCGGTGTACCGCTTCCGCACCTGGCCCGCCGCCGGCGACGCCGTGGACGATTTCAAGTTTATCGTGCTGAGCGACACCCAGGGCGACTGGCCCGAGCGTTTTCAGGACATAGTGCGGAACGGTTTGATCGGCGTGGAGTGCGGCGGCGATGTAAATCGCTGCCCGGAGAATATTGCGGCCATAGTGATTCCCGGCGACCTGGTCACCAGCGGCGGTATTGTCAGTCAGTGGCGCAACGAGTTCTTCGCCATGGCCAGGAATATCAGCCCCTATGTGCCGCTGATCCCCTCGATCGGCAACCACGATTACAACATCAGCAACTACCTGAAGTATTTCAAACTGCCGGAAAATGGCACTGCCGGTTACCTGGAACAGTGGTATTACATCGACTATGCCAACCTGCGCCTGATCGGTCTCAATTCCAATACCAGCCTGGGTGAGGCCATGCACAACGCCCAGGGGCAGTGGCTCGACAGCCTGCTCGCGGGTACGGCGCAGAGCAGCGCCATCGACTATGTGTTTTTCCAGTTGCACCACCCGTGCAAGTCGGAGCTGTGGCTGCCCGGCGAAAACCCGGTTACCTGTGATTTCGTGCAGAGAGTGGAGGACTTCTCCGCGCAGACGGGCACCATCACTGGCCACCTGTTCGGCCACACCCACGCCTATTCCCGCGGCCAGTCGCGGGATGTGAAACACCTGTGGCTGAACGCCGCCACCAGCGCTGGCGATATCGATTTCTGGGGCGAATACGCCCAGCGCGACTACGACGAATTCCAGAAGAGCTACGACGAGTACGGCTACTCGGCACTGACTTTCAGTGCGCAGGGCGCGCCGGGTGTACATGTGCAGCGGCGCAGTGGCGGTGACGACCGGGATTATTACGGCTACAGCGATGCCAGTTCCCGCGACGACTTCGTGATTGGTGGCGCCAACACTGCACCCAATGCGCCGGTGGCCCAGGCACCCAGCGGGCAGATCGACGATGTTGCGGTCGAGCTGCAGGCCGGCGCCTTCGGCGATGTGGACGGCGACAGCCACCTGGCCAGCCACTGGCAGGTCAGCACGGCTGCGGGCGACTACAGCAATCCGGTCGTCGATATCTGGGGCAACAAGACGCGCAGCGAGAACATCTGGTATGAGATGAATATCCAGCAGGGCGTGGATATCACCCGCTATACCGTCGGCGGCCTGGCGGGCAACACCACCTACTTCTGGCGCGTGCGCTACCGCGACGAGCACTGGGAATGGTCGGACTGGTCGCAGGAAATGCAATTCACGACACCGAACCTGCAGGAGACCGGCAACCTGGTGGCCAACCCCGGCGCCGAGAGCGGCATCGGTGGCTGGACGGTGGAGCAGGGCAATCTGGAGTCCTTGACCCAGGGCGAGTGCAATGGTGTCAGCCCCAATAGCGGCAGCCGCTACTTTTCCATCGGCGGCCTGTGCAGCGAGTCCGCCCAGGCCAGGGCGCGCCAGCGTATCGACCTGGCCTCATACCGCGACGCCATTGCCGGTGGTGATGTGAGCGCCAGCTTCGGCGCCTATATGCGCAACTGGAGCGGCAGCGACCTGCCGGAAATCTACCTGGAATTCCTCGACCAGCAGCAGAATGTAATCGGTAGCAGCGAAGTCATCAGCTCTGCGACCACCAGTTGGACAGGGGTATCGGATGCAGAGCGGGTGCCTGAAAACACCCATGCGATAGACCTGTGGATACGCGGCACGCGCAACAACGGCAGCGACAACGACTCGTATATCGACGATATCCGCCTGACACTGCTGTTGCCAGACGACGGTGGCAGTGCGCCACAGATCCCCAGCGACAACCTGCTGGCCAACCCGGGCGCGGAGCAGGGCACCGACCACTGGCAGGTGTTGAGCGGTTACCTGGAGAGTCTGGCCAGCGGCGAGTGCAACGGTGTATCACCGCACAGCGGCAGCCGCTACTTTGCCGTCGGCGCCCTGTGCGATGAGGCCGCTGTGGCCGAAGCGATGCAGAATGTGGATGTCAGCGCCTACGCCGCGGCGATAGATGCCGGGCTGCGGGTGGAGTACGCGGGCTATATGCGCAACTGGAATGGCAATGACGTGCCGGAGATCTTCGTGGTCTTCATCGATGCCGGCGGCCAGGTGCTGGACAGCACTTCCGCCATTTCCAATGTCGGCACCAGCTTCGCGCTGCGCAGCAATACCGTCGATATACCCGCCGGCACCCGCAGCCTGGAATTCCACCTGCGCGGTACACGCAATCGCGGCACCGACAACGATTCCTACCTGGACGATCTGTCGCTGAGACTGGTGCAGTAGGGACAGGTAGGCGGATCGCGGGCGTCCGCCGTTGGCCGCGATCCGTATTGGGCTGAGAAGCAGGTCTCTAGATCTGCACCACCACATAGACCTCGCGCCCGTCCCGCTGGGTGGGCATAAAGTAATCGCTGCCGTAGCGGTAGTACTGCACGCCATTGATGACTTCCGCTGTGTAGCCGGTGGGCAGGGATTCCAGCACCTGACCGGGGGCATAGCCCGAGGAGGCTGCCGGACCCACTGGAGCCGCCGGAGCCGCTGCCACGGGTGCTCCCGCCGGTGGCGGCACTACCACATAGGCGCGGTTGGCCGGCCGCCACTGGTAGTAAGCACTCCCGTACTGGTAGTAGGTAAAGCCGCCGATCTGAACCTGCACGGCACTGGCCGGCAGGGATACCACCGAGGCGCCCAGCGGCGCGGATACGACCACATAACCGGACGGCGCTGGGCGGTAGAAGTAGCCGCCGTGGTAGTAGTAGGGGCGATTACCCACTGCCAGGCTCATGTATCCGGCCGGCAGTATCGGCGCGACAAAGCCGATGGAAACACGCGGACCCCAATAGCGGGGCCCGCGGTGGTGGTGCCTGTGCCAGTGTTTGTAGGGGCGATGGTAGCCGTGCCCCCCGCGTTCGTAGCCGCGCGGTGAGGCGTCGGCCGGGGGACTGAAGGCAAATGCCGCCAGCGCCAGCAGGCCGACGGCGCCCATCAGGGCTTTTAAGGTCTTCACAACTTCTCCAGCGAAGTGATTACTTACATAGGTTAAATTTTAACCCCTGCCTGTGGTCCTTTGCCACGGCTTCGCGTTAAGAATTGTGAACCTCGGGGAATATAAATAGGCCGTTCTGCGATAGACGGCAGTTGGCACTGGCGCTATCTTGCGCCGATGGAGAAGGAAAACCCATCGGTCGGGGACCTGGTGCGCCAGTGGCGCCTGCGTCGACGCCTTAGTCAACTGGCCTTCGCCTGCGAGGCGGATATCTCGGCCAAACACCTGTGCTTTGTCGAAACCGGGCGCGCCAGGCCGAGCCGCGACATGCTGCTGCACCTGTGCGAGCACCTGGGGGTGCCCATTCGCGAGCGCAACCGCTTCCTGGTCGCCGCCGGCTATGCGCCGGCCTACCCGGAGCGCCCCTTGGACGACGCGGCGCTGGCCGCCGCGCGCCAGGCGGTGGAAAAGGTACTGGCTGGTCACGAACCCTATCCGGCACTGGCGGTGGACCGGCACTGGAACCTGGTCAGCGCCAATCGCGCGCTGCAGTCGCTGTTGGTCGGCGTGGCGCCGGAGCTGTTGCAGCCCCCGGTCAATGTGCTGCGCCTCAGCCTGCACCCGCGGGGCCTGGCCCCCAAAATCGAGAACCTGCCTCAGTGGCGCACGCATCTGCTGTCGCGCCTGCGCCAGCAGCGGGATGCCAGTGCCGATCCGGTGCTGTCGGAACTGCTGCGGGAGCTGCTGGAACTGCCGCAACCCGATAGCGCGGAGCCGCCCGATCTCGAGACCGATATCGTCGTGCCCCTGCGGCTGGCCAGCGACTCCGGTCCTCTGTCCCTGATCAGCACTACCACGGTATTCGGCACGCCGGTGGATGTGACCCTGTCCGAACTGGCGATAGAGGCATTTTTCCCCGCCGATACCGCCACCGCGAACCTGCTGCATTCCCTGCGCAAGGTGGATTCCACCGCCACTCCGACTTGAATGGGCCGTCACTTACCGCAGTGGTAATCGACGCAACTGCTTCCCGCGGCTATGTTGCGCTTATTCGCTCGATAAACTGACAGACACAGGGAGGCACCATGCCCGCTTATGCCATAGGACACCTGCACAATGTGAAAATGGGAGAGGAAATCGTCGAGTACCTGCGCGAGATCGACGCCACCCTGGCGCCCTACGGCGGGCGCTTCCTGGTACACGGGGGGCCGTATGAACCCCTGGAGGGAGACTGGGGCGGCGACCTGATCATCATCGAGTTTCCCGACATGGTCGGCGCCAGGCGCTGGTACGAATCGGCGGCCTATCAGGAGATACTGCCGCTGCGCAGGCGCAACAGCGACGGCGATGTGATACTGATCGACGGTGTATCGGCGGCCCACAGGGCCATCGATATATTGGAGCGCGCCGTGTAGGGGATGTGGCGCAGCCCCAGCGTTGGCGTCGGACTAAGCCTTTCTATTGCGTTGCACTATGCCCATCAGCTTGTACAGCAGCTGGGCGGCGGCGAAGTCGTAGGCGTGGAAGCCCTCAATGGGGGCAAATTCCAGCAGGTCGAAGCCGATGATCTCGCGCTGCCTGGCTACCGACTCGAACAGGTTCAGGGTCTGGTACCAGCCCAGGCCGCCGGGCACCGGGGTGCCGGTGGAGGGAAAGACGGACGGGTCCATGCCGTCGATATCCAGCGTGAAGAACACCTTGCTGGGGAAGTCTTCCGGCAGCTCGAACTCCTGCACATTGGTCGGTACCAGCTGGTGGGCGTCCAGGTAGTGGACGCCGTACTTGTCCCGCGCGCCCATCTCCTCCTCGCAGTAGGCGCGGATACCGAGCTGGAACAGCGGTATGCCCGCCTCTACCACCAGGCGCATGACGCTGGCGTGGCTGTGCTTCTGGCCCTCGTAGCGATCGCGCAGGTCCGCGTGGGCGTCGATCTGCACCACGCCGAAGTCCTCGATACCCGCGTCCAGGTATCCCTTGATCACACCCCAGGTCACCGAGTGCTCGCCGCCGATGCCCACCGGCATCTTGCCCTGCTCCAGTACCTCGCGGGTGGCCGCGGCGATATTGTCCATCACCTGCTCGGGTGTGCCGGACACGTTGACCGGGCTGCGGGTGTAGATGCCCAGTTCGCTTGGGTAGGAGAAATTGTCGTAGGTCTCCAGTTGCCAGGAGGCCTCGAGGATTGCCCCCGGACCCTTGCCGGTGCCGCCGCCGTAGGAGACGGTTTCCTCGTAGGGGATGGGCACTATATGGAAGAGCGCCTCCTCCGGCTTCGGCTGTTCGATTTCGGAGCCGAGGAAGATGGGGTAGTCGTTTTCTGAAAGCATATTTGATGTCTCGTTGCCGGGCTTTTGTGCCCTAGGGTGCGCCGTGCGCACCATTGAGCTGATCGGTGCGCACGGCACACCCTACGCGCAGCCGTCTTCTTCTTCTCCGGTACTTCGCCCGAGGTTTTTCCAGTCTTTGCCGGACAGGCGGTTCTTGAAATCCTCGTAGCCAAATTCTCTTACGATTTTCAGTTCGTCGGTTCTGGAATTCCACAGGGCGATGGCCGGCAGCGGAATGCCGTTGAAGGTGTTGGTCTTGACCATGGTGTAGTAGGCCATTTCCTCAAACACCAGCCGGTCGCCAACCCTGAGCGGGTCGTTGAAGCTGTAGTCGCCGATACTGTCCCCGGCCAGACAGCTCTGGCCGCCGAGGCGGTAGTCGTGCGGCAGTTCGCCGGGGCGGGCGGCGCCGGTGATTTCCGGGCGGTAGGGCATCTCCAGCACATCCGGCATATGACAGGTGGCGGACGCATCGAGTATGGCCTGGTTCTGGCCGTTCCAGCTGATGTCCACCACCTCGGCCACCAGTACGCCGGCGAATAGGGAGATCGCCTCACCGGGCTCCAGGTAGACCTGCACCTGGTGCTTATCGGAGAAGGCGCGCACCGCGTTTACCAGCTCGTCCACCTGGTAGTCACAGCGGGTGATATGGTGGCCGCCGCCGAAGTTGATCCATTCCATCTGCGGGATCAAATCGCCGAATTTCTCCTCCACCGCGGCGATGGTGCGCTCCAGCGGTTTGAAATCCTGCTCGCATAACGTGTGGAAGTGCAGGCCGCTGATACCGTCCAGGTCCTCGCCGTCGAACAGCGAGCGCACGATTCCGAGGCGCGAGCAGGGGGCGCAGGGATCGTAGAGTTCCGTGTGTCCCTCGGAGTGCTCGGGATTGATACGCAGGCCGAAGCGCAGTTCCGGTCTGTCTTTCTGGGCCTGTAGGCACTGGCCTTTGAAGCGCTTCCACTGGGAGAAGGAATTGAAAATCACATGGTGGGCGAACTGCAGTATCTCCTTCAGTTCGCTTTCCTTGTAGCCGGCGCTGAAGACATGCACCTCTTTACCATCGCGGCCGCCGTACTCCTCGTAACCCAGTTTCGCCTCGTGCAGGCCGCTGGCACAGGTGCCGGACAGGTACTCGGCAACGATGGGGCCGGTGCTCCACATCGAAAAAGCCTTCAGCGCGGCCAGCACCTTTGCGCCGCTGCGTTGCTGCACGTCGGCCAGCACCGCCAGGTTGTCGCGTAGGGCCCGCTCGTCGACGACGAAGCAGGGGGAGGGGACGCGGGTCGGATCGAAGTTGCCGAAGTAGTCTATTCGCGGAGTCAGGTCCATAGGCTTGAATGCGGTGTGGTGTGTTTGCGGTTAGGTGTCAGCTGGCTCCCGCCCTGCGCGGGGATGACGACTTTCTTCGAAACTATCGTCACGCCGGCGCAGGCCGGTGTCCAGAACAATGCCCGGCGATTACTGGAACGGCTTGTCCAGCCAGGTCTCCTGCCACGGCAGGCCGTACTGATTCAGGTCGTGCATAAAGGGGTCCGGATCCAGCTGTTCCATATTCCACACGCCCGGCTTCATCCACTTGCCTTCCATCATCATCTTGGCGCCGATCATCGCCGGCACACCGGTGGTGTAGGAGATGGCCTGGGACTGCACCTCCTTGTAGCACGCCTGGTGGTCGCAGATGTTGTAGACGTAGTAGATTTTCTCCTCGCCATTCTTGGTGCCGCGGATGATATTGCCGATACAGGTTTTGCCCTTGGTCAGCGGGCCCAGGCTGGCCGGATCCGGCAGCAGTTCCTTCAGGAACTGGATCGGCACTATCTCCTGCCCCTGGAACTCTACTGGCTCGATACTGGTCATACCGACATTCTGCAGTACCTCCAGGTGCTTGAGGTAGCTGGCACCGAAGGTCATCCAGAAGCGCGCGCGCTCGATTTCCGGATAGTGCTTGGACAGGGATTCCAGCTCCTCGTGGTAGAGCAGGTAGATGTCCTTTTCGCCTATGCCCTCGGGAAAGCTGAAAACGCGTTTCTCTTCCATCGGCTTGGTGGTGATCCACTCGCCGTTTTCCCAGTAGCGGCCGTTGGCAGTAATCTCGCGGATATTGATTTCCGGGTTGAAATTGGTCGCGAAGGGCAGGCCGTGATCACCGGCATTGCAGTCGAGAATGTCGAGCGTCTTGATGCGGTCGAAGTGGTGCTTCTTGGCGTAGGCGGTGAACACACTGGTCACGCCGGGGTCGAAACCGCTGCCGAGCAGTGCCATCAGGCCGGCCTTCTCGAACTTGTCCTGGTAGGCCCATTGCCACTTGTACTCGAACTTGGCCTCTTCCGGCGGCTCGTAGTTGGCGGTATCCAGATAGTGCACGCCGGTTTCCAGGCAGGCATCCATGATATGCAGGTCCTGGTAGGGCAGGGCGACGTTGATCACCATGTCCGGCTTGACCTTCTCGATCAGTTTCACCAGTTGCGGCACATTGTCCGCGTCCACCTCGGCGGTATCGATCTTGCGCGGCAGCATGGCGGCGATCTTGTCGCACTTGCTCTTGGTGCGGCTGGCGAGGGTGATATTCTCGAACACCTCCTCGACCTGGGCGCACTTGTGCGCAACCACCTGGCCGACGCCGCCGGCGCCGATAATCAGTACATTGGCCATGAAAATCTCCTTATGTGAGTAGCCACCTACCTCATGCCAGTAAGAAAGGCCGGTGGCGGCCCTGCTGCCGGTGGAAGTTTGCGGGACACGCTGTGAATACATCCCTGTACGCTCTCCACGGCCATCCATGGCCGCAGAAGGTCCCGCAAACTTCCCCCGACATCAGGGCCTTCGCATCAGACTTCAATATTCTTTTCGATTATTGAACCTTATTTCTCGAAAACGCCACGCTATTTTTCGAAATAGGTATAACCACTCATGCTGGCGGTATAGGTATGCAGTATCTGCTTGCGCTGCTGCGCAGTGATCCTGCCTTCCTTTACCGCGCGTTCCGCCAGCTTGCGGAAGCGCTCGAACAGTTCCTGCGGCCGGTACTCCACATAGCTCAGCACATCGGAAATACTGTCGCCGTGAATTTCGCGGCTGTAGTCGAAGCTGCCGTCGTCGTGGATGCGCACGCTGACCACGTTGGTGTCGCCGAACAGGTTGTGCAGGTCGCCCAGTGTCTCCTGGTAGGCGCCGACCAGGAAGGTGCCGAGAATATAGTCTTCTTCGTCCTTCAGGTCGTGCAGCAAGAGTGTCTTCTGCTCCTCCTGGCGGCCGATAAAGCGGTCTATCTTACCGTCGCAGTCACAGGTGATGTCGGCGATGATCGCCGAGCGGGTTGGCGCCTCGTCCAGCCGGTGAATTGGCGCCAGCGGGAACACCTGGTCTATGGCCCAGATATCCGGCAGCGACTGGAACACACTCATGTTCGCATAGTAAATGTCCGACAATACTTCCGGCAGCGCCTGCAGGTCTACCGGTACTTCTTCCGCCTCGTCGAGCAGTTTGCGGATCTGCTGGGCGCCTTGCAGGAAGAGGTTTTCCGCATTGGCGCGCTCGCGCAGGCTGACCTGGCCGTGCAGGTAGAGGGAGCGGACTTCGTCGCGATAGTAGAGAGCGTCGTTGTAGCTCTCCTGCAGGTTTTTCGCGCTGATGCTGTTCACCGCGTCCTGCAGGTTCAACAGCATCTGGTGGTCGCCCTCGGCGATTTTTGTGTGCTCCAGTTCCACCGGTTCAAAGCGGGTGGTATCGAGTATGTCGAACAGCAGCACGGATGAGTAGGCGACAGTGGCGCGGCCGGATTCGGTGATGATCACCGGGTGGGCGACGCCCTCGCTGTCCAGCGTGCCCATGATGGCCTCGACCACGTCCACACAGTACTCGTCCAGGGAGTAGTTCTTGGAATGGGTGTAGTTGGTCTTGGAGCCGTCGTAGTCCACCGCCAGGCCGCCGCCCAGGTCCAGGTAGCCCATGGCCGCGCCTTCCTCGACCAGGTCGGCATAGTAGCGGCAGGCCTCCAGCACACCGGTGCGGATATCGCGGATGTTCGGCACCTGGGAGCCCAGGTGGTAGTGCAGCAGCTTCAGGCAGTCGAGCATATCGTGGTGGCGCAACTGGTCGACCATCGCGATCAGGTCATTGCTGCCGAGGCCGAAGATGCTGCGGTCGCCGCTGGTGGCATTCCAGTAGCCACCGACTTTCGATGCCAGCTTGACCCGTGCGCCAATGTTGGGGCGCACCTGTTCGCGCTCGGCGCAGCGGATAATCGTCTCGACTTCCGACGGCGTTTCGACGACGAAGAAGATCTGCATGCCCAGGCGCTGTGCCTGCAGGCCCAGGTTGATAAATTCCTCGTCCTTGTAGCCGTTGCAGACGATCAGGGATTCGGTGTTGTCGAGAACCGACAGTGCCGCAATCAGCTCCGCCTTGCTGCCCGCTTCGAGGCCGTGGTTGAAGCGGCGACCGGCACTGGCAATCTCCTCGATCACCTGGCATTGCTGGTTCACCTTGATCGGGAATACGCCGCGAAACACATTGCCGTAGCCGCAGTCCTCTATCGCGCGGGCGAAGGACTGGTTGATGCGCGCTATCTGTGCATCCAGCAGGTTTTCGATACGCAACAGCAGCGGCAGGCCCAGGCCGCGTTCGGTGGCGCCGCGGGCGATATCCATCAGCGAAACACTGTGGCTTTCGCCGGCGGAGTTTTCCACGCGAACGGTGATTTCGCCGGTATCATTCAGATCGAAATAACCGGCGCCCCAGTTGCGGATTCCATAGAGTTCCGCTGAGTCTTCGCAAGTCCAGTCTTGTACTTGTTGCTGTTTCATGGCGCCTGTTCAATTGCCTGTATTTGCTGTCAGTGGCGGGGCGCGAATCTTGGGCCCAGTCGGGGCGGAAAGCAATAACTATAGATAAGAAAATCACCATTTTTTAGCGGGTAAAAATTAAATATTAATTCGGTTTCTGGTGCCAGCTTACCGTACCCTTTTTAGTTGAGTTTTTATTCAGCTTTTTGGCTCTTGGTTACAGGTTAATGTGGTGGTTTCTAGGGCAAAAAAAAGCGGCCCCGGGGGCCGCTGAAGTAGGGGTCGTATGGAGTGGTGGAATCAATAGAAGCCCGGGTTGGCGACTACGCGGTAGCCGCTGATGGGGCCGTCCCACAGGTAATAGGTGTCGTAGGCCACGTAGTAATTCAGTCCGCCGAAAACCACGGTGACCGCTGAGCCGGGCAGGCTGTGTACTATGGCGCCGACCGGGGGTTGTGCCACGACATAGCCGTGGCTGTGGGGGCGGTAGAAGATGCCGTCGCTATAGTAGAAGCCCAGGGCGCCGACACTGATGCGCACGAAGTTGCGCGGCAGGTGCCTCCAGCGATAGCCGTAGCCGTAATGGGCCGGGCGCCAGCGCGGCTTGTGGTGGCGGTAGCCGGGGCGGTAACGGGGCCAGTGCGGCTTGTGATGCGGGCGGCGGTGGCCCCAGTTGTGGCCGTGCTTGTGCCCCTTCCTGTAGCCCTGCTTGTAACCCCGCTTGTAGCCTTTGTCGTAGCCGTGCTTGCGCTTGTGATGGCGGTCGCGGTCGCCGCGATGGTCCCGATCGCGGCCGTGCTGCTTGTCGCGCCCCTTGTGGTGATCCCGGTCGCGTCCCTTGTGGTGTTTCCGATCGCCTCGGTGATCCGGGCGGTGTTTGCCCCCGCGATCGCGTCCGTCCTCGCGGTTTCTGTTGCGCTCGCGGTTGTAAGCCTTGCGAAATGCCGAGCCGGTAATATCGGAGTCCTGCTTGCCGCGATAGCTGTGGCGGTCGTCAGCCAGTACCGGCCCGGTGACCAGCAGCAGGCCGGCAGCGGCGATGGCGGTGATAATCTGTTTCATAAAGACTTTCTCCCGTGCCGCAGGGCGGCCTCTCGTACTGTGGGAGCCATTCTGCGGCTTGGGGACTGAATCCATCCTGAACCGCTATCGATTCGTCTGTTGGGCTTCGCTTGGGTTGAAAACCGAAAGATTCTTCTGGTTTTCTGGCTTTGACTGCAGATCGCGACCTGTTAGCCGCTTTATTGACGAAGTTAGCCCGTCGAGTGTCCTCCGGCGATATTGTCGCCCGCTACCCCAGAGAGTATGATGCCGCGCTGATTCAGTCACAGCGGTAGCAATCGCGATGCAAGTCTTCCACCACGTGGCCAGCCTGCGCGAGGCGCTGGCAAAGGCCCGCAGCGACGGCAAGACCGTCGGTTTCGTGCCCACCATGGGCAACCTGCACGACGCCCATATCGAGCTGGTCAAGATCGCCCAGCAGCACTGTGACCTGGTGGTGGTGTCCATCTTTGTCAACCGGCTGCAGTTCGGCCTCAACGAGGACTGGGACAAGTACCCGCGCACCATGGAGCGGGATATGGCGAAGCTGCGCGAGGCGGACTGCGACTTTCTCTTCCACCCGGACGAGAGCGAGATCTACCCCAACGGTATGGACCAGCAGACACGGGTGGTCTGCCCGGCGATGACCGATGTGCTCTGTGGCGCCAGTCGCCCGGGTCACTTCGAGGGGGTCACCACCGTAGTGGCGAAGCTGTTCAATATCGTGCAGCCGCAAAAAGCGGTGTTCGGCATCAAGGACTTCCAGCAGCTGGCAGTGATCCGCCGCATGGTCGAGGACCTGTGTATCCCTGTGGAGATAGTCGCCGCGCCGGTACACCGCGAGGAGGATGGCCTGGCGATGAGCTCGCGCAACAGCTACATCAGCGAGCAGGAACGTCCCAGGGTGGCGGTACTGAACCAGTCGCTGAATTGGGTCAAGGGCGAAATAGAGGGCGGTCGCCGGGATTTCGCCGCGCTGGAAGGTGAGGCAAAGAAACGTATTGAAAAGTCCGGCTTCCGCGTCGACTACTTCTCCATCTGCAACAGCAAGGACCTGCAGCCGGCCGCCGACGACGACAGCCAGATCACGATTCTCGGTGCCATCTACACCGGCGCCGCGCGCCTGATCGACAACGTATCCCTGGAACTCTGACGGGAGGGGAAACATGCAAATCGAAATGCTGAAATGCAAACTGCATATGGCAGCGGTGACCCAGGCCGAACTCTGGTACGACGGCTCCTGTGCGATCGATGAAGACCTGGTGGAGCTGGCCGGCCTGCGCGAGTTCGAGAAGATCGATATCTATAACGTCAGCAACGGCGAGCGCTTCCACACCTATGTGATACTGGCCGAACGCGGCTCCGGCATCATCTCGATGAACGGTGCCGCCGCTCGCCGGGTACAGGTGGGTGACCGCATCATCATCGCCTCCTATGCGCAGATGACGGAAGCGGAGGCAGACGCCTTCAAACCGAAGCTGGTCTACCTGGATGAGAAAAACCGCGTCGAGCGCAGCACCAACACGATTCCGGTGCAGTTGGCCGAGGCTTAAGATTCAGTAGAAGCGCCACCCTACACCCTGTAGGAGCGGCCCATGGCCGCGATCGGACTGTCGGACACGCCCGAAATCGATCGCGGCCATGGGCCGCTCCTACAAAAAATCACTCCTCGTAGATAGCATAAAATTTCTTCACGCTGCCAATGGTCTCCCAACTGCCCTCAAAGCCCGCCGGAATACAGAAAGCATCCCCGGCCACGACCCGCTCACTGTGACCCTCGGCGTCGGTAATCACCGCCTCGCCGTCGATGATGTAGCAGAACTCATCCTCGCTGTAGCTCAGCTTCCATTTACCGGCGTCCGACGACCAGACGCCGCAGAAGAAATTCTCCCTGGCGTTGGTAAAGAAGTGCTCGGTCATCTGCCGAGGGTTGCCCGCCAGCAGCTTCTCCTCGGCCACAGGTCCCTTTTCGACCTGACCCCGGCCCTCGACGATGCGCAACAGTTTTTTCGACATATTCGTTCTCCGCAAAATGTGATCACATTTTGTCATTGTGCCAGTCCCGCCCGGAATTGACACGCAATTAGTCCCTTTGGAGGTGGAAGCCGCTCGTCCCCGGGCTATGATGGCCAGCTAGGATTGGCAGCTACGCTGGTTGACAGCGTTGTCATCAATTGTCCGGCAGTGTTATAACTGGTCGACCATCGCCGCCTTCAGTTCGGTTGAAGGTTGGCCGGATAATACTAATAAGGGAGAAAACGATGTCAGAAGTGCATACCCGCCCCGTGCCCGCAGACTTTGCCGCCGACGCACACATCCGTGCGGAGGACTACCAGAAGATGTACCGCCAGTCGGTCGAGGACCCGGATGCCTTCTGGGCCCAGCAGGCCAAGGATTTCCTGCAGTGGGAGAAGCCGTTCACCCAGGTGATCGAGGAGGACCTGAAGCGCGGCCACGCGGCCTGGTTCGCCGATGGCCAGCTGAACGTGACCGTCAACTGTATCGACCGCCACCTGCCGACCCGCGCCGGGCAGACGGCGTTGATCTGGGAGGGAGATGATCCCGCCGAAAGCGAGGCAATCACCTACGGCCAGTTGCACGAAAACGTCTGCCGCCTGGCCAACCTTCTGAAAACCCGCGGCGTCAGGAAAGGCGACCGTGTCTGTATCTATATGCCGATGATTCCCGAGGCCGCCTACGCAATGCTGGCCTGTGCGCGTATCGGCGCCGTGCACTCGGTGGTGTTCGGCGGCTTCTCCCCGGACTCGCTGAAAGACCGCATCCTCGATTCCGACTGCCGCCTGGTGATCACCGCCGATGAGGGCGTTCGCGGTGGCAGGAAGGTGCCGCTGAAGGCGAATGTCGACCAGGCCCTGGCCAGTTGCCCGGACGTGCACACCGCCATAGTGGTCAAGCGCACCGGCGCCAATATCGATTGGGACAGCAAGCGCGACATCTGGTACGCCGAATCGGTCGCCGAGATGAAACCCGAGTGCGCCCCGGAGCCGATGAGCGCCGAGGACCCGCTGTTTATCCTCTATACGTCCGGCTCCACCGGCAAACCCAAGGGTGTACAGCACACCACTGCCGGCTACCTGTTGATGGCCGCCATGACCTTCAAGTATGCCTTCGACTACAAGGAAGGCGATGTCTTCTGGTGCACCGCCGATGTCGGTTGGATCACCGGCCACAGCTATATCGTCTACGGCCCGCTCTGCGCCGGCGCCATCAGCCTGATGTTCGAGGGTGTGCCCACCTACCCGGACGCCTCCCGCTGCTGGCAGGTGGTCGACAAGCACAAGGTCAATATCTTCTACACGGCGCCGACCGCTATCCGTGCACTGATGGGCGCCGGCGACGAATACGTGACGAGAACCGACCGCAGCTCGCTGAAACTGCTCGGCACCGTCGGCGAACCCATCAACCCGGAGGCCTGGGAGTGGTACTTCAAGGTGGTCGGCGAGGAGCGCTGCCCGATCGTCGACACCTGGTGGCAGACGGAGACGGGCGCGCACCTGATCACGCCGCTGCCCGGCGCCACGCCGCTGAAACCCGGTTCCGCCACCTTCCCCTTCTTCGGCGTGCAGCCGGCACTGCTGGACGAGAAGGGCAGGGAAATCGAGGGCGAGGGTGAGGGCGCGCTGGTAATGAAATCCAGCTGGCCGTCGATGATCCGCAGCGTCTACGGCGACCACCAGCGCATGATCGACACCTACTTCTCCACCTTCCCCGGCTACTACTTCACCGGCGACGGTGCCCGCCGCGACGCCGACGGCTACTATTGGATCACCGGCCGCATCGACGACGTGCTGAACGTGTCCGGCCACCGCCTCGGCACCGCCGAGATCGAGAGCGCGATAGTGCTGCACGAGGATACCGCCGAGGCCGCCGTGGTCGGCTACCCCCACGATATCAAGGGGCAGGGCATCTACGCCTATGTCACCCTGAAGCACGGCCACGAGCCGAGCGAGGAGTTGCGCCAGGCACTGATCGATCTGTGCGTGAAAGAAATAGGTCCGATTGCCAAGCCGGACATTATCCAGTGGGCCCCGGGGCTACCGAAAACCCGCTCCGGCAAGATTATGCGCCGCATACTGCGCAAGATCGCCTGCAACGAGCTGGACACCCTCGGCGATACCTCGACGCTGGCGGATCCGTCGGTGGTGGAAGAGCTGATCGAGCATCGCGCCAATCGCTGATTGTATTCGAAAACCTTTACTTTGAGCCGGGCACTGCCCGGCTTTTTTGTGTAGTGAAATCCCGTACTATTGGAAGCGGGCTGTACATGAGCAGCCAGTTTGTTGCAGAGCGGAAAGAGGGAGCTATGACGGATGTAACTTATCGGGGCGGCTGCCACTGCGGCGCCATCAGATTCGAGGCGAAGGGCGCGCCGAAATTCGTCGCGCGCTGCCATTGCGACAGCTGCCGGCGCACCACCGGCGGTGCCTTTTCGACCTGGGTAGGATTCGAAGATCCGCAGGTTGAGTGGCTCTCAGACGCAGATTGCTATTGCAGCTCGGAAGGCGTCAGGCGCGGATTCTGCAAACAGTGCGGTACGCCGCTTAGCTACCAGAGCGATAAATGGGTCGGGGAAACCCATTTCCTGATCGGTGTTTTCGATGAGCCGTACCAGTTTGTACCGAGCGGCGATGTATTCACGGAGGAGGCGCTGCCCTGGTGCCACGGCGGCGGGCATATGCAGCTGCGAGCCGCCAGTCCCGCCGACCTGAATCTGCTGCGCCATTGGGATGAGCAGCGCCATGTGATCGCCGCTGACCCGAACGACGACTGGGGTTGGGAGGAGGAGCTCCACCGCACCCCGGAATGGCGCGAGTTACTGATCGCCGAGCTGGACGGCCGCCCGATCGGCTTTATGCAGATTATCGACCCGGCCCTGGAGGACAGCCACTACTGGGGTGATGTGGCGGACAACCTGCGCGCTGTCGATATCTGGATCGGCGAGGCGGCGGATCTGGGCCGCGGTTACGGCACAACCATGATGCAGTTGGCGCTGGAAAGATGTTTTGCGCATGCAGAGGTTACGGCGGTGCTGATAGATCCGTTGGCCACTAATACTCGCGCGCACCGGTTTTACGAGCGGCTGGGCTTCCGGTTTGTCGAGCGCAGGCAGTTTGGCGACGATGACTGCTTTGTCTATCGCCTGGAGCGCGCGGGCTGGCAGCGCGATGGATTTGAAGGAACAGCGTCTTGAACGAACAGCAGTATCTCTGCGAACACTACCGATTTAACGCAGAGCAGCGCCTGAAAGGCTTCAACTTTTTTGTCATCCTGTCGATGTTTGCCGAGGGCGGTATCTTCACTGCGGTCGAGAAGGGCTTCCACCCGCTGAGCCTGGCGCTGCTCGGCGGCTTCGTCGTGATAATTTCGGCGGTGTTCTGGCTGGTGGACGCGCGCAGCCGCGAGCTGTTGAGTCTCGCGGTTCCGGGCCTGAAGCGGCTGGAAAAGGATTTACCCGAGAGCAGCCGTATCTATTCCCGCGACAGTGCACAGAAGGGCACTGTGGTCCGCTATACCTTCGCGATTCGCGCACTGCTGTTCGGGCAATTTATTTTCGGTGCCGGAGTTGCCTGCTACGGCCTGTATCACTGGATAATGGCGCGATGAATCCCGACAACCTGGGCGCTCGATTGCCTGCACTGTGCGAAGACGGCCTGGTATTGCGCTGGTTGACCACAGTGGACCTGCCGGCATTGATGGCAATCTTCGCCGATGTCCGGGTTGTGCGCTATATGGCGACCGAGCCGTTGGACACAGAGGCGGCGGCAAGCCAGTACCTGCTGTCCATCCACGAGGGGTTTCTCGCAGGCAGCCTATACCAGTGGGGTATAGAATTGGATGGCGAGATTATTGGCACCTGTACCCTGGCGGCTGTCGACCGGCATAACCGCCGTGCGGATATCGGCTTTGCCCTGGGGCGGAAATACTGGGGGCGGGGCCTGATACTGCGCGCATTGCCGGCGGTTATCGAGTTCGCGTTCCGGCGCTTGCGGCTGCACCGTATCGGCGCCGACGCAGACCCGCGCAACGCCGCATCCATCCGCGTGCTGGAGAAACTCGGTTTCCGGCGCGAGGGGCTACTGCGCGAATGCTATTTTCATCTGGGCGAGATCCAGGACGCGTTGCTTTTCGGCCTGCTCGAGCGCGACTGGGACGCGTCCGAGTACTGCCACCGCGGCTGATGGTGCCTTTCCGTGACCACCGTACACAGTTTTGAGCCGATAGCCACCGCCGACGCGACGCGCCTGGTTCTCGGTTCCATGCCCGGTGTCGCCTCGCTGCGGGCGCGGCAGTACTACGCGCACCCGCGCAATGCCTTCTGGAACATCATCGAACAGCTGCTGAGTCTGGATTCCGGGCTCAGCTACGAGCGGCGCTGTGCCGCATTGACAGAAAATCGCATTGCGCTCTGGGATGTGCTGAAAACCTGCACCCGTTCCGGCAGCATGGATTCGGCCATCGTCGACTCGTCGATAGTGCCGAATGACTTCGTCGCCTTTCTCAATACCCATCCGAAAATCGCCCGTATCTATTTCAACGGCGTCAAGGCGGAGCAGATGTACAAGCGGTATGTGCTCATCGAACTGCCGCGGGAATTTTCCGCTATTCCCACCCAGAGACTGCCATCTACCAGCCCGGCGAACACAACACACAGTTTTGCTGAGAAACTCTCACACTGGCGCAGGGTTGCCGAGTGAGGAGTGTCCCGGTTCACGCAACAGTCTGTCGTACGCAGGAAATTTATCTTCGGCTGCCAACGATGCTTCTTGCCCCGGAAGAGCGTAGGCGCTCCTTGTCGGTAGGCGCTTATGACCTGTCGCATGTGTCCTGTGCATAAGCATTATTACCCGCCCGCACTGTACAGGTGGCTCCCGTTGTTCCTAAAGTGATCCATTGATAGGTTTACAGGGTTTCCGGCATTGATTCAGTTTGTATCGCACATAAGTCCCACCGGCTGGGTTGTCGCCGTCGTGCTCTACGTCGGCTCCGGGTTTTTACATGGCACCGATGCCGCGACGCGGGAAAATCCATCCGCTCTGGGCGGGTTTGACCAATACCGGTTGGAAATACGGGGTCAACTGGCGCAGCAGCGCCGTTTCCAGAGCGATGATATCGAGACAGAGATCGAACGCAATTTGCCCGCCGAGTGGCGGCCGGATACTGGCACGGGTAAGGGTGTTATCCTGGTGCATGGCTTGGGGGATTCCCCCTGGTCTTTCCGCGATATAGGTCCACTGCTTGCCGGGCGCGGCTTCCTCGTCAGGACCCTGCTGCTGCCGGGGCACGGCACAAAGCCGGAGGACCTGATGTCGCCGGACTTCCGCGACTGGCAACAATTGGTGGAGGATCAGGTCGCGCTGTTGAAAGAAGAGGTAGAGCAGATTTATCTCGGCGGCTTCTCCACCGGCGCCAATCTGGTAACTGAGTATGCATTGGGTGATCCGTCGGTGCAGGGCCTGCTGCTCTTCTCGCCGGCATTCAAATCAGACAGCGCTCTGGACTGGGTGACACCGATATTGAGCTGGTTCCGGCCTTGGCTGATGGAGCCGGACGACAGCCGCCCGCACCAGTCGGAAGTGCGCTATATGAATACGCCGACCAACGGGTTTGCACTCTATTACAAGAGCAGCCGCGCAGTCAGGAATGCATTGGCCAGGCGGCGCTTCGACAAGCCGGCGCTACTGGTGGTTACCGAGCACGATTCGGTGGTGGATGTTGCCAGCATCCGCGAGATATTCGAGCGGCGATTCGGCCATCCGGCAAGCCGCATGATCTGGTATGGCGAACTGGCCGCGGGAGAGCAGCAGGACAGGCGTATTCTCGTGCGCAGCGATTCCCTGCCCGAGCAGAATATCAGCCAGTTCTCCCATATGAGCGTGCTCTTCTCTCCGCGGAATCCGCTCTATGGAATCGGCGCCGATCAGCGGATCTGCTGGAATGGACAGTCGCCGGAAGATTATGCCAGTTGCCTGGCTGGAGAACAGGTCTGGTATTCCGCCTGGGGTTACCGCGAATCTGGCAAGGTGCATGCACGCCTGACCTACAACCCCTATTTCGACTGGCAGCTAGAGGTAATGGACTCCGTACTCGCCGCGGCAAATTAAATTCTTCTGCCGAGATTGGTAAACAGGCTCCGCAGCCATCGGTGTGCGGGATCCTCGGCAGATCTAGGGTGCCAGCCCATCACATAGTCGAAGGGTGCCAGCTCCAGCGGCGCATCAATAGTGAATAGATCGTTGTTTGCCGAATAGCAACTTGCAATGCGGCGCGGCACAGTCGCAATCAGATTGGTGTGCGCCACGGCGCTGATCGCTGCGGAGAAATATGGAACCCGCAGACCCACGGTACGCGCTGCTCCCAGCTCGACCAGTTTGTCTTCCACCAGCGTCTGCTGGCCGCCGAGTAGATCCACGACGATATGGGGATAGCGCAGATAGTCGTCCAGGGTCAGCGGCCTGCCGGCCAACGCGTGCTCCGCCGACATTACGCAGACGAAGTCCTCGCGAAACAGCACTTCGGAAACCAGCGGCTCCGGCGCCGCATCGACCCAGAGCACCAGATCCAGTCGACCCTGGACGCAGTCCTCGAAGGCACTGTCGCGCCAGGCGGAGATATCCAGCGTTATGCCCGGTGCCTCACCGTAGAGGCGTTCGCTCAGCTGCGCGCCCATGACGACGGTTGCGTAGTCGGTGCAGGCGATACGGAAAGTTTCATCCGCGATTGAAGGGTCGAATACCGGGCCGCGTAGCAGTGTGTTGATCCGCGGCAGCAACTGGTCCAGCTCTGTCTGGATTTTGCGCGCCCGCGCAGTGGGTTCGTAGCCGTCTTTGGTGCGTACCAGCAGTTCGTCGTGGAAGGTCTCCCTCAGCCGCTGCAGCATTCGGCTCATGGCCGGCTGGCTCAGGTGGAAACGCTCGGCGGCGCGGGATACCGAACGCTCCTCCAGTAGCACTGAAAGGCCGAGCAGCAGGTTCAGGTCCGATTGGCGAATATGTGTATAGCGCATGGATGTTATTTTAATTATGCATTGTACTCATTCAAAGTGGCTCTCCTATAGTAATCGCCGTGGATCCGATCGCGGATCTGCGCAGTTCCCAATCAAAGAGGCGATTTCTATGAGCAGTACAGCGATTGTTACCGGCGCGTCCCGCGGAATCGGCGCGGCGATTGCCGCGAGCCTGGCCACCGATGGCTACGCGGTCATTGTCAATTACGCCGGTTCCGCCGATGCCGCCGCCGCAGTGGTCGCTGATATCGAGGCCGCCGGTGGACGCGCCGCGGCGGTGCAGGGAGATGTCGCCCGCAGTGCCGACGTGACGAGGTTGTTTGACGAAGCCGAACAGCGCTTCGGCCCGGTGGGGGTGCTGGTGAACAATGCCGGTCGCGCGGTGCGCAAGACTTTCGCCGAGTTCAGCGATGAAGACTATGCGGCAGTCATGGACACCAACCTGAAGGGTGTCTTCCTGACACTGCGCGAGGCGGCGAAGCGCCTCGCAGACGGTGGTCGCGTCGTCAATGTGACCGCCAGCTTCCAGGGTGCGCCGATTCCGGGCTATGGCCCCTACGCCGCATCGAAGATGGCGATCGAAAAACTGACCGAGGTCGCGGCCAAGGAGCTGGGGCCGTCCGGTATTCGCGTGAATGCGGTACGCCCGGGGCCGACGAACACCGACCTGTTCAACACCGGAAAATCGAAGGAAGTGGTGGAGATGTTTGCCGGGCAGCATATTCTCGGTCGCATCGGTGAGCCGGAAGACGTGGCCCGGGTAGTCTCCTTCCTGGTCAGTGCCAAGGCGGATTGGGTGACCGGCCAAGTGGTCGGCGCCAATGGGGGCTACTGGTAAGCGGTGGCCCCGGATTAATGGGCCGCGCGGGGGAAATAACGCTGTGCGGCATTTTCTGGCAGGTTTGTAGCCGATATCGGCGGGAGGCTAAATGGCGATCAGGAATACTGCGGATAACTACGGCACCGTGGCCAAGTGGTTGCACTGGGGCACAGCGTTGCTGTTTCTTTTGTCTTATGTAACCGTCTATTACCGACACTGGTTTACCGAGGAACAAACTCCGGAGAACTGGACTGCGCTGCAGCTGCACCTGTCCGTCGGTGTCACCATCGGTGTGCTGGTCCTGTTGCGAATCCTGTGGCGGGTGATGAATCCCGCTCCGCGGCCGGAACCGGGAAGTCGCCTGGCGCAGCTGGCAGCGCACGCGGGGCACTATGCGCTCTACGCCATCATGATACTCGCACCGCTGACCGGCTATCTCGGCACCAGCGTGGATACCGAGTATTTTTTCCTGTTCGACATTCCGAAATTTGAAAGCACTCAAGTATTTGCTCTGCTGGTTACAGGTGGTTTTGGAATCAGCTTCGAACAGTTTGAAAGGCCGCTGGATTTCGTCCACAAGCAGCTGCTCGGTGAGTGGCTGATCTGGATGCTGGTCACCGGACATGCGCTGGCGGCCTTGTATCACCACTGGGGCAGGCGGGATCGAACCCTGTACAAAATGACGAACGGCAAAATATAGCCTTCCCGGCCAGCCCCACTAACTGAGCTGGCCGGAAAGGTTACAGGGTCAGCACCACCCGGTAGCGCGCCTTGTTCATATTCAGGAAGGTCTCTTCGGCGCTATCCAGCGGGAAGGTTTCCACCATAGGTCGCACACCCTTGAGTACCGCAAAGGCCATGGCCTCCTCGCTGTCCCTGGCGTGGCCGCTGTACCAGCCGGCGATGGACTTGCGCCCGAATACCAGCTGTTCGGCGGAGAACTCCAGCGGCGCGTGGTCCGCGGCAATGGCCACCAGGCGGCCGTTGGGCCTGAGTCCCTGAATCAGGTCCACCTGCGACGGCGCGTGGCCGGCGGTGGACAGAATTGCCACGGCGCCCCCCATCTTCATCAGTGTTTCACCGGCACTGCCAGCGGTGCTGTCGATATAGTCATCGGCGCCGAGTTTTCTCGACAGCGCTTCCTTGTCCCGCTTGCGGTTGATCGCAATGGTGCGAAAGCCCATCCTGTCGGCGAACTGTACTGCCAGGTGGCCGAGTCCGCCGATACCGTGAATCGCGACAGTATCCCCTGGGCGAGCGCCGCAGTGGCGCAGCGCGTTGAACGTGGTGATGCCGGCGCACATCATGGGCCCGGCCTCTTCGAACGAGAGCTCCTCGGGGATGCGCGCCAGCGCCTCCTGGGGCGCGACCATATATTCCGCGTAGCCGCCGTCGTAGGAGAGCCCCACCACCTGGCTGTCGACGCAGTTGACGAAGTCGCCGGCGCGGCAGAACTGGCACTCCTTGCAGTAGCCGCCCTGCCAGCCGACGCCGACCCTGTCTCCCACTTTCCAGTTGGCCACGTCAACACCGACCGCATCCACGGTGCCGGCAATTTCGTGTCCCGGCACCCGTGGCAGTACCGCGCCGAGCAGGCCATTGCGCGCTATCGCATCGCCGCCGCATACACCGCAGGCGTGCACCCTGACCCGCACCTGCCCCCGGGCCGGTTCCGGGATGGCTATTTCGCCGAGTACAAAGGGCTCGCCGGCCTTGACCGCCTGCACGGCGCGCATCAGGTTATTGCTCATGGTTTTCTCCCGTCTCTCGGTGTCAATGGGTCATTGGGAATCGGCGGTCGAACCGGATGGAGATGCATAGCCGCCGAAATGACGTACCGGTGACCAGGTTGGCGCTGGCGGCAGCGGCTCGGGCGCCAGTGCCACAAAGGGGGGCGCCGCGTACACGACCTCACCGCCCAGAACTGTCAGCAGTGAAACCACATCCTTGATCTGCACTTCCGGAATGCTGAAATAGTCGGCGCTGAGCACCGCGAAATCTGCGTCCTGGCCGACAGCGATACGCCCCTTACGTGTCTCTTCGCCCGAGAACCAGGCACTGCCTTGGGTATACTGTCGCAGGGCTTCGGTGCGGCTGAGGCGCTGCTTCGGCGAGAGCAGTTCAGTGCCACCGAGGCTGCGGCCGGACACCGCCCAATAGAGGGAGAGCCAGGGGTTGTAGGAGGACACCCGCGTGCCGTCGGTTCCGAGCCCCAGTGGGATGCCGGCATCGAGGATATCGCGCAGGGGTGGTGCACGGGAGGCGACTTCACTGCCGTAGCGGGCGGCAAAATCCTCGCCGGCGAATGCCAACCGGTTTTGCACTGCAATGCCACCGCCGAGCGCCTGAATGCGTTTCAGGCTGTCGGGGGAGACGGTTTCGGCGTGGTCGATGGCCCAGCGCAGGCGCCCGGCGAATGGCGTCTTCTTCTGCACCCGCTCCAGGACATCGAGAATTTTGTCGATGGACTCGTTGTAGGTGGCGTGTATCCGAAAAGAAAATCCCCGGTCGACCAGCCCGGTAATTACCTGCTCCAGTGCCGGCGCAAAAATTTCTTCATCGATTTCGGGCCTGGGCGCCATAAAATTTTCGAAGTCGATCGCCGCCAGTACCGGCGCCTCTCCCACTCCGAGCAGGACAAAACCGTTGCTGCGCAAGTGATCGCTATTTTCCCCCGGTTCGCGCCCGGCGAGCATCCTGCGATAGTCCTTGATTTCCGTGCCGGCGCTGCGCGGGAACAGGAAATAGCCGAGCCGAAGGGAAAGTTTGCCCTCTTTTGCGAGGGCTTCCGTTGCGACGTAATCCTCTGGGAAGACGTGGCCGCCGCCGGCGGCATCAATAGCGCTGGTGAGGCCGAATCGGTTCAGCTCCCGGTAAAAGTACCTGGTCGAAAGAACTTCGTCAGCAGGGGAGAGGGCCGGTAACTTTGCAACCATTTGATACAGCAGCGCGGGATTGGGGTCTGCCAGGATCAACCCGGTGGGTTTGCCATCCTCACCGATTTCGTAGGAGGCGCCCGCGGGTGCCGGTGTCCCGGCGGTGATGCCCATGGCCTTTATACCGGCCTGGTTCAGAAAACCGCGGCTGTACAGGTACATGACGAATGTCGGCACATCACCGGTGGCTTCATTGATTTCCGCCAGCGTCGGCATGCGTTTTTCTGCAAATTGGTAGGGTGTCCAGCCACCGATTACCCGGACCCACTGCCCCGGCGGCGTGCGCCGTGCCTGCTCGCGCAGGCGTCGCAGGGCCTCCTTCAGTGTCGGTACGCCATCCCAGCGCAGTTCTGTCAGGTAAAAGCGCCCCGCGCGGGTCGGGTGCAGGTGGGAGTCGTTGAGACCGGGGATTACGGTTCTGCCCCTGGCGGAAACTACCCGGGTCTTGTCACCGCGAAGCGTCAGTACTTCCTTGTTGCTGCCGACACGAATAAATTTGCCGTCTCGCACCGCCAGGGCCTGGCTGAAAGGCTGTCCTTCACGATCGGCGAAAATCTTGCCGTCCACAATGATCAAGTCGGCCGTTTCCGTTTCACTTTGCGTTGTGGTCTGGGCACCAGCCGGAAAGGCGGCAACAGACAACGTGGCAGCAACCAGGGCGGCCGCGACGATAGAGTAAATCCTACGGCCCCGACATCTCGTCGAACCCTGCCGGCCTAATGTGAAAAGGCGTGTGAGGGATCCGGATGTCCTGATGTACTGAAATGGGTTGCGCATCTTGGGGATTTCCTCGACCAGTTGCAGCTTATTGACGTACCACTTGGCCGCAGCTGAAAGTGATGTGTTTGTACTCGATAAAGTCATCCAGCACTGCCAGGCCGTTCATGCGCCCGAGACCGGATTGCTTGAAACCGCCCTCCTCGAACTCGTCGTACACCCTGGCCCAGTCATTGATCCAGATGGTGCCGGCGTCCAGTTCGCGGGCCACGCGCAGCGGGCGCTGGAAGTCGCGGCTCCAGATACTGGCCGCGAGTCCGTACTGGTTATCGTTGGCGAGGTCGACCGCCTCGGCCTCGCTATCGAATATCTGCAGGCTCAGTACCGGGCCGAAGGTTTCCTCCTGCACGATATCCAGCCGGTTGTCCTCCACCTCGAGCAGGCAGGGGCGGTAGAAGGCGCCCGCCGTAAGCGGACCCTCGTTGATGGGGCCGCCGCGCACCAGGGGTTTGGCGCCGGCGGCAATCGCACTCTCCACCGCCTTGTCGATGCGCTCTACACTGTGCCTGTCGATCACCGGTCCCAGATTGCTGGCCGGGTCGCTGGCGGGTCCGACCCTGACCTTTTCTAGCTGTGCGCAGAGCCGTTTGCGCAGTTCGTCGGCAATGCCGCTCTGGGCCAGCACACGGCTTCCGGTCATACAGAATTGGCCATTGAAGACGGTCAGTGCCTGAACGAGTGTGGGGATCGCGGCGTCGAGATCCGCGTCGTCGAAAACAATCATTGGCGTCTTGCCACCCAGCTCCAGGCCGAAGCGCTTGAGATGCTCGGCACCGCTGGCGCAGATGGCGCGGCCGACGCCAGTACTGCCGGTGTAGCTGATACAGGGCACGTCCGCCGAGGTGACGATATGGCGAACGCCGTCGCCGTGCAGTTCGCTGAAGCCGTTGACTACTCCGCGCGGCAGGGATTCGACCTGGGATAGCAGCCTGAAGATCAATGCGTTCAGCTGCGCCGTCTGCCCCGGCATCTTGACTACCACTGTGGTGCCCGCGGCCAGCGCCGGGCCCAGGGAACGAACCAGCAAGACCAGCGGTGAATTCCATGGCACAACGATACCGGCCACACCCAGAGCCTGGCGCAGCACCATCGAGAAGGTGCCCGGCGCCACCTCCAGTGCGCGGCCGTAATCGGTGCGTACCTGAGACGCGGCGAAACGCAGCTTGGAAGGCACCATTTCCGCCTCGAAGCGTGCGTGCGGTTTGAGCTTGCCGTTTTCCAGCGAAAGCGCCTCGACCAGGTCGTCGGTATGCGCCTCGAGTATATCGGCCACTTCGCAGAGTGCCCGGGCACGCAGGTGGCGGTCGTCCTTCCAGCTGGATTCGGTAAAAGCGCGCCTGGCCGCGGCAATGGCAGCAGCTGCTTCCTGTTCGCCGCCATCGGCATAACGGCCGATGATCTCGCCGGTTGCCGGGTTGACGCTGTCGCGGTAGTTACCCGAGTCCACCCAGTTGCCGTCTATCCAGTTCAACGCGATGTCGCTCATGGAAACTGTCCTGCCGGAAGGTAGTGGCGGAAATAGTGTCGAAAAGAATGGCGGCCGTCTGTGCGAAATGACGGCAGCCGCCAGGCAGTAGGCGAGTGTGAAGCGCGAACGGTCGCCAGCTTGCGGCACTTTTCTATGCTTTAAGCGTAGTCCGGGAGATCATGTCGGAATCAAGGTCGCCAGCCGATTTCCGGGGTGGCCGTATTTTTCTGACGGACAGAATCAAAGGTCCAGGTAAGGCATCCATGCCCGAAAAGCGCACATCGACAGGAAGGCGCTGGCTCCTGCCTATGCCGGCCAGGGATCCGGCACAGGTGCACCGCCAGGCGACGCCTCTGGAGCTGTTCTTCGACCTCAGTTTCGTGATCGCGGTCGCCCTGGCCGCGGCCCAGCTGCACCATGCGCTGAGCGAGGGACATATCGCCAGCGGAGTCGCGAGTTACCTGGCGGTATTCTTTTCGATCTGGTGGGCCTGGATGAATTTCACCTGGTTCGCTTCCGCCTACGACAATGGTGATGTCCTGTACCGGCTGGCATCGCTTTTACAGATAGTCGGAACCCTGATACTTGCGGCCGGTGTGCCGCGCGCTTTCCTGACCCATGATTTTTCACTGGTTTTCTGCGGCTATGGTGTAATGCGGGTAGGGTTGGTTAGCCTGTGGCTTCGCGCTGCGAAGCATGATCCCGAGCGCCGGACCACGGCGCTGCGGTTTGCTTTCGGTGTGTCCGCGGTGATGCTGGGCTGGGCGGTATTGCTGATCTCCGGCTGGCCCATGTGGGGATGGTGGTTGATGGCCGGCTTGGAACTCGCTGTGCCGTTGTGGGCCGAGCGCGCTGCCAAGACGAGCTGGCATCCAAGTCATATCGCCGAACGCTACGGTCTCTTTACTATTATCGTCCTGGGTGAATCGATACTGACAGCGACCAACGCAGCCCAGTTGGCGGCAGGAGAGTATGGAGGCACCGTGGCACTCTATCGTGCCATTGGCGGTGGACTGCTCGTAGTCTTCTCCCTTTGGTGGCTGTACTTTGACAGGCCGGCCCACAGGTTCCTCACTTCCAATCGTGCAGCCTTCCTCTGGGGCTACGGTCACTATTTTATCTTTGCCGCCGCTGCTGCCGCGGGCGCCGGTTTTGCTGTCAACGTGGACTACATCACGGGTCATGGGAAGCTGAATCGCCAGAGTGCTGCGGCGGCCTTTACCCTTCCGGTGGCAGTGTATCTGCTGGCGCTGTGGCTTTTGCACCTGCGCCCGCACCGCAAGTCAGGGGGCTGCTACGGTTTGATGTTTCCGGTAGCGATTGTGCTGGTTTTGGCCTCTACTTTTGCTGGCTGGCCGATTCCTCTGGCAGGCCTGGTCTGTGTCCTGCTCGTGATGATTTCGGTAATTTCTTCCTCTCGGAATTAAGGTGAGACCCGCAATGCTGGATCATATCGGTATTCATGTTCACAGCTACGAACGCAGCAAGGAATTCTACCGCCTGGCACTGGCGCCTCTCGGTTATGAATTGATTCTCGAGTACGCCGACTGGGCCGGCTTCGGCTGGGCCGACAAGCCTGACCTGTGGATCAAGGGGGGCAAGAGTACGGCGCCGAACCTGCATATCGCCTTTCGCGCGGAGGACAGGAGCACCGTGCGCGAATTTTACCGGGTGGCGCTCGAAGCCGGCGGCAGGGACAATGGTGCACCCGGCGTGCGCCAGCAGTACCACCCGGATTACTATGCGGCGGCGGTGGTGGACCCGGATGGTCACAATATCGAAGTGGTCTGCCATATTCCGGGAGACCTGGAGGAGTAGTCGTGGTGGTACCGGGGGGGTAATTCCCACCCGAACCGGGATAACGCCAGTGGCTGAACCGGGGGCTCCCCGGTTTCGCTGTCCGGTGCGGCGGAGTTGGCGCTCGCAATGCAGTGGATTGGGCACTGTGCGACGAATACAATGGCTGCGCTGTAAAAGAATAAATGGATGTAGTTGAATGCAGGATGTCTTTATTACCGGCAGCGGTAGCTATCTGCCCGGTCGGCCGGTGGACAACCGGGAAATGGAAGCGCGCATCGGCCTGATCAGCGGGCACAGCCGCAAGCTCAAAACCCTGGCGCTGCGCCAGAACGGTATCAAGACCCGCCACTACGCGATAGATGCGGCGGGTAATTATCAGATCACCAATGCGCAGATGGCGGCCAATGCCGTTACCGCTGCCTGTGATGCCGCGCGCCGGGACTCGCGACAGCTCGACTACCTCTCCTGCGCTACCACCCAGGCGGATCAACTGGTGCCCGGCCACGCCAGTGCCGTGCACGGCGAGCTGGGCGGCAGCCCGATGGAAATCAGTTCGCACCAGAGTGTCTGCGGCAGCAGCATGATGGCGATCAAGTCGGCCTACCTGAATATCCGTGCCGGCGAACACCGGGTGGCCGCCGCCTGTGGCAGTGAGTTCTCCAGCCGCTGGTTCCAGCCGGGCTTTTACGGAGAGATCGATTTTTCCTCCATGAGCCCGGAAGAGGCACTCCAGTATGAGTTTCTGCGCTGGACCCTGTCCGACGGGGCGGCAGCACTGGTGATGGAGACGGCACCGGACAGCTCCCGCACCTGCCTGAAAATAGACTGGATCGAACAGAAGTCATTTGCGGATCGGTTTCCGAACTGCATGTTTGCCGGCGCCGACAGCAATGATCCCGAGGAAGCCAAACCCTGGGCCCATTTCGGTTCGCCACAGGAGGCCTACCGGCAGGGAGCGCTGCTGCTGCGCCAGGACTTCGTTCTGCTGGAGCAGATGTTCCCGGTGTGGATGGGTTACTTTCTCGAGGTGCTGGATAAACGCGGTCTGTCGCCGGGAGATATCCGCTATTTCCTGCCGCACTATTCAGCGCGCTCCCTCGGCGAGCGCATGAAAACGCTGCTTACCTGTTCATCAGCCATGATTCCGGAGGAGCGCTGGCGCAACCACCAGAGCGAGGTGGGCAACGTGGGCTCCGCGTCGATTTTCCTGTTGATCGACAAACTGATACGGGATGCAACCGTGCAAAGCGGCGATCGCATACTGTGCTTTGTGCCCGAGAGCGGACGCTGCCTGGCGTCCTTTATGAGCCTGACGGTGGTGTGAAATGGAAGTGATGGAAACCCCTGCCGCACTGCTGATGCGGCAGCTCAGCAGAATCTGGGCGGATTTCGAGGGCCGCTTGCTACAGGTTCCGGTCATAGCCCGCGCACTGCGCGGCGCGGTGCGGATCGAAGATTACCGGCTTCTGTTGCACGACCACTACCAGCAGGTCATCGAGGGCTCCTGCTGGATAGCGCGGGCCGTCTCGTCGATGGATCGCCAGTACCTGGAGTTGCGCTCCACCTTTCTCGGCCACGCCGGCACGGAGCACCGCGACTACGAGATGCTGGAGCGGGACTATGTGGCGGTGGGCGGCGATATCGATTCGCTGCGCCGCGGCCGCAAGAATATCGGGGCCAATGCGCTTTCGGCGTGGATGTACCAGCGCGCCAGCCAGCGCAACCCGCTGGATCTGCTCGGGGCCATGTTTGTGATCGAGGGGCTGGGCAAGCACTTCGCCGGCATTTTCGCCCGCTCGCTGCAGCAGCATCTCGGTCTTCGGGATGACCAGGTGTCTTTCTACCTCTACCACGCACAACACGACGACGACCACCTGCAGCAGCTGGCGGATGTATTCGAGACCGGTGTGCTGGCAATCGACGGCCTGGCTGAGCAAATTCAGGAAACCGCGCGGGTCACCGGGCGCCTCTATCTGCTGCAGTTGGAAGAGTTGGGCAACTACTGATGAGCTGGAATACAGATTTCGAAAAGGAGGCCATCAACACCCGGGATCCCAACCCCTGGCTGGCGCTCTATCTGGACCGCAGCCTGCCGATCCACGAGCCGGCCAAGCGGGCGCTGCTCGCCGGGAATAACACCTGGTCCCGGCGCCTGCTGCTGCCGCTGGTGCGCCCCCTCGCCAGGCTCAGTATCGTGCTGGTGCAATTGTTGCGCATAGTGATTCCGGAGCGCTGGAATTCGTCGAGGATACTGCACCGCACCATCTACTGGGGGCTGAAATACTTTGTGCGCCGGGATGCCAACTACCTGATTCTGCGCCACTTCAATATCGGCACTGAACTGCTGCAGTTCATCGCCGACAATATCGACGGTGTCCATATCGAGAGTACGCAACCACTGCGGCCAAAAAGCCTGGAAGACCTGCTAAATGATACCTTCTTGATCCACGACCTGAATATTTACAACTTTATTGCCGAGCTGAACCAGAAGCTGCGCGCCAGCGATCGCGACATCGTCGCCGTCGACAAGCTGAATTTTGATGCCATCACAGACGGCGAATTCGATCTGGATCCGGGCGTCAGCCATGTTACCAATGTGATAGACCTGCAGACGGCGATTGAGATGTACACACCGCTATACGCGCTATTCCTCTCCGATCACGATTTCTGGCGCGCAAGCAATTCCCTGCAGCTGGATGAGACGGTATCCATCTATATTGGTAAGTTGCTGAATGACACTACGGCGCTGTCTCTGGTGAGCAATCGCCATCCGATGGTGCCGCACTCGACGCTGCAGGCGGGCTTTCGCCTGATGCTGCACGGGCTGGATGCGGAACTGTTGCACGGCTACCTGCGCAGCCTCAAGGCTGCTGCGAAGAAATCGGGTAGCGGCGCGAGCGAGGCGCGGCCGCAGTTGGACAGGGCCTGATCCAACAATCAAGGAGGGTGGCGGAATGGAACCGAGCAGCCGGGCCAGGTTACTCAAGTTGGCACTGATTGCCGTGGGGCTGATTTTCATCTTTGGGATCTACCCGCTGATGATGTGGATATGGCCGTCCGGCTGGGGCTGGACACCGCGGCAGCCGGAATATGAGCAGATGATCATGGGTATTTACGCGACCCTGGGCGTTTTCCTGATCCTCGCGGCCAAGGACCCATCCGCTAACGCCAGCCTGATCTGGTTCACCATCTGGTCGAGCATAGTGCACGGCGGCATTATGTTTGTGCAGGCGCTGGTGGATAACACCGAGCGAGCCAACCTGCTCGGCGATGTGCCGGCGCTGTTTCTGGTGGCGGCACTGCTCTGGTACCTGATGCCGAAAAAAGTCCGCAGCTGACCTGTTCGGCGGGCTCGAAAACCCGGACGTCACCTCGATGGTTTTTATTTCCGCTGCCGGTCGGGCGCACTGGCTGGCTGGTACTGTTCGCGCACCACATCGCGCAGATCCTTCCAGGGTATGGTCAGTTGTACCGGGCCGAGCACATAGGGGCCCAGGGTATAGACGTTGTACAAAAGTACCAGGCCCTCATCGTCGAGACGGAAGTCCTCGCTGCGCTGGAAGGGCCACATCTGGCGGAAATCCCGGTTGCTGCCCGGCTGTTTGTCCTGCCAGCGCCGGTGTGCCGCCTGAGCCTCCTTCCAGAAACGCTTCTCCTTGCCATCCCCGATCACCTGCTCCAGGGATACCTGCTCCGCGCTGGACAGATTCCAGTTGAGCCAGTGCACACTCGGCATGCCATGGGCGCCGCCCGTATAGCGATAGCTGTTGATCTCCACGGTGAGCAGCTTGCCGCGCCGGGACAGGCGCCGGGCCTCACCGGTCAGTTGCCAGACGGCGCTGCTGATCTCTTCCATCTGCGCGGCCTCGGCGAGAAAGATATCGGCGATTTCCTCCAGGCTGGATGCCGATGTCTGGTCCTCACCATTGCCCTGCAGCTGGCGGACCAGCAGCCGCAACACGGCTTTGTTCAGCGCGGGCCTCTGCTCGAATACTTCGCGGCTGATGGATACGGACGCGCAGTCCCGGCCGGCGGCACAGTTGCTCGCCCGCCGCTCCAGAGTTTCCAATCTGGAGTCCAATTTGCCGATGGTGGCATCGTTCCGCGCGGCTTCCCGCTCGCCGCCGCAGCCGCTCAACGACACCAGGGCGCCGAGAAAGAGGGCAGGGACTATGGATTTTGAAAAGATTCTTCCAGGCTGCATGGTAGGTCCCCGTCGCACGGCTGTGGGTCGCAAGTTCATTGTGGCGGCGAGGCAAGCGTGTCGCACGTTCGGGCGCGGGGCGAGTCTACCGTCTGTGTGGGGCGGCCGCAGTTCAGCGGCTCGGGGCACAGAGAGTGCCGACCAGCCCGCCACCATCTCCGATTGTCGATGGCGCCCACACCGCGTTAGCATAGCTGCCCTATGCAATACCCGGGACAACTTATGCCCCAGAGCCACCACCCCTATGAGGCCCTTACGCCGGATGCGGTTATCGACTGCGTCGAGAGCGCCGGGCTGATTTCCGACGCGCGTATCTTCCCGCTGAACAGTTACGAAAACCGCGTCTACCAGGTGGGCGTAGAGGGCGGTGAGCCACTGATCGCCAAGTTCTACCGCCCCGGGCGCTGGAGCGATGAACAGATACTGGAGGAACACCGCTTCAGCCTGGAATTGGCCGCGGCGGAGATTCCGGTGGTCGCGCCACTGGAATTCGACGGCCGCACGCTGATGGAGGCCAAGGGCTTCCGGTTCGCCCTTTTCCCGCGCCGCGGCGGGCGCCAGGTCGAGCTGGACAATTTCGAGCACCTGGAACAGGTGGGGACCATGCTCGGGCGCATTCACGCGACCGGCCGGGCCAGGCCTTTCGAGTACCGCCCGGCGCTGACGCTGAAGCACTTCGCCATCGACAGCCGCGAGTTTATCCTGGCCGGCGACTTCCTGCCGCGGGAGAACCGCGATGCCTACGAATCGATTACCGGCCATATCATTGAGCAGATAGCGCCGCTGTTCGAGCGCGAATGGCGCACGCTGCGCCTGCACGGCGACTGCCACAGCGGCAACTTCTTATGGCGCGACGACACCCCCTGGTTCGTGGATCTGGATGACTGCCTGACCGGGCCGGCGATCCAGGATATCTGGATGCTGATTTCCGGCAATCGCGCCGAGCAGACCGCCTACCTGGACGCGGTGATCGAGGGCTATGAGACCTTTGCCAGTTTTGATCCTCAGGAACTGCAGCTGGTAGAGCCGCTGCGCTGCCTGCGCCAGATGCACCACGCCGCCTGGCTGGCGCGCCGCTGGCAGGATCCTGCTTTTCCCCAGGCCTTTCCCTGGTTCAACACGCCGCGCTATTGGGCGGAGCATATACTGGCGCTGCGCGAGCAGCAGTCGGCGCTGCTGGAGCCACCGCTGACACTGGGCGCCGTTTAACTGAAGGAGTCTTATCGATGGAAGCGATTGAATCTAGGACGAGGGCGGGCGAACTCTGGCAGCAGATTCGCACCGATGTGGCCCAGCAGGTGGAGCGGGAGCCGATACTGGCCAGTTTCCTGCACGCGACCATCCTGAACCACAGTTCGCTGGAGTCGGCGCTCAGTTTTCACCTGGCGAACAAGCTCGACAACGCCGTGGCGCCAGCACTGCTGATTCGCGAAGTCATCGACGAGGCGCTGGGCGCTGACCCGGCGATCGGCCGGGCCGCGCGCGCGGACCTGACTGCGGTCTACCAGCGCGACTCCGCCTGCAATTCCCTCTACGAGCCCTTCCTCTATTTCAAAGGCTTCCACGCGCTGCAGGCCTATCGCGTGGCGCACTGGCTGTGGCAGCAGCAACGTCGCTCCCTGGCGCTCTTCCTGCAGCACCGCATCTCGGTGGTGTTCAGTGTGGATATACACCCGGCGGCCAGATTGGGGGAGGGCATACTGCTCGACCACGCCACCGGTATAGTGATCGGTGAGACAGCGGTGGTGGAAAACAGTGTATCGATCATGCAGTCGGTTACCCTCGGGGGCACCGGCAAGGAGAGTGGCGACCGCCACCCGAAAGTGCGCTGTGGCGTGCTGATCGGCGCCGGCAGCAAGGTGCTCGGCAATATCGAAATCGGTGAGTGCGCGCAGGTCGCCTCCGGCAGTGTGGTGCTCAAGTCAGTACCGGCACACAAGCTGGTCGCCGGCGTGCCGGCGCGGGTGATCTGCAGGGCGAGCTGCGACCAGCCAGCACTGTCGATGGATCACAGTGCGCTGTCGCAAGTGGACAAGCAGCTGCCCTGAGCCAGTCGGTACGGGGCGCCAGGTCGACAGGGAATTCCGCCGACCCACCTCAGACGCAGGATAAACGGAGCTATCCTTACAGGCATGAAATACAGTCTCAGCGCCAAAAACCTCGTGTGTCGCAACCTGGAGTCCCGTGCCAGTTACTGTGCGGGCCTGTTGAATCCGGAGCACACCAAGGAAATTACCGGCGTGGTGCGCAGCGACAGTGGCCTGCTGTCGCATACCTTCAACCAGGCGGTAACCAATTCGGTCATGCCGACGCGCATACTGCAGCGCTTCGTGGTCGACTACTTTGCCGAGCGGCACAGCCCTTTCACCCTCTGGCACTGCGCCAGCAAGTCCCTCGACGATGCGGAGCTGGCGGAACTGGGGCTGAAGCGCCGGGAGTCACTGGTGGCCATGGCGGTGGAGGTGCAGCGCCTGGCGGCGGACGACGATCTGCCGCAAGAGCTCAGGGGGAAACTGGAAATAGTGCCCGCCGCCGCCGGGGAACTGGCCACCGTCGGCGATATCCAGGCCGCCGTGTACAACGGCGCCCGCGAGGGGCCGCAGGTCAAGAAGTTCTACCACCTGCTGCAGGAAATACCGGAGCAGAAGCGCAGCCGGCTGAAATACTTTCTCGGCAAACTGGATGGTGAAGCGGTGGCCGCGGGCTGCCTCTTCGCGTCCGCCGATGCGCTGGGTTTCTACGACCTGGTCACCCTGCAGGACTATCGCGGCCGCGGTATCGGTCGCGCGATATTCCACCACCTGGTGGGCCAGGCCCTGAAAAGTCACCACAAACATGCGGTGGCCCTGGCGCCGGCGAATCGCCAGGAGCTGCTGCTGGAGGCGGGGTTCTTCGCCGTCGGCGAAGTGGCGCACTACCAGTTCGAGCCCTGACGGTCTCTCGACAATCAGGCGCGCTCTATCGGGAAGGCGATCACCTGGTCGATGGTTGAATAGCCGCCCGCCAGCATCAGCAGCCGGTCAATGCCCAACGCCACACCGGCACACTCGGGCAGCCCCACCCGCAGCGCATCCACCAGCCTTTCCTCGAATGGGTAGACATGCAGCTTGTGCATGCCGCGGTAGCGCTGGTCGGTCTCGAAGCGCTGCAGCTGTTCCCCGGCATCGGTCAGTTCCCAGTAGCCGTTGGCCAGCTCCATTCCACCCACATAGGCCTCGAAACGGCGTGCCACCGGCGTGCCGCTGTCGTCCTTGACCACTTTCGCCAGCGCCGCCTGGCTGGCGGGGAAATCGTACAGCAGGGTGATGCCATCGCCCATTGCCGCTTCCAGGCGGTGACTCATCAGCAGGTCCAGGCATTCGTCGCGGCTCTGTGGCGCAAAAGACAGCTCCACCTCGCGCGCTGTGCAGTGACGCAGCGCCTCCTCGGGGGCCGAGTGCGGGTCGAGCTGCAGTTCGCGCAGGAACAGTTCGCGATAACTCATTGACTGGACCTGCCCGATACCCAGTACCCGGCTTAACAATTCGCCCACCTCCACCATCAGGCGGCGATCGTCCCAGCCCCGGCGATACCACTCCAGCATGGTGAACTCCGGGTTGTGGCGGCCGCCGGCCTCGCCCTCGCGGAATGCCTTGCCGAGGCTGTAGCAGTCACCAAGGCCGGCGGCCAGCAGTCGCTTGAGGCCGAATTCCGGACTGGTGGCCAGGTAGGCGGGATCGCCGTTGCACAGTGCGGTGATGGATTCGATATGGGGGTCGCTGGTGGCGCGGCGGGACAGCAGCGGCACCTCCACCTCGAGCACCTTGCGCTCGGCAAAGAAGCGGCGGATATCCGTCAGCAGCTCGGCGCGGCGGCGCAGGGCCTCGAGGGAGGCGGTGGGTTGCCAGAGAGAGTCAGTCATTTCCGATGAGCCCATGTAGGAGCGGCCCATGGCCGCGATCGTACTTTCCGGTTAATCCGGGCAGCGATCGCGGCCATGGGCCGCTCCTACAAGATAGTGTGGGAGATCAGTCTTCCTTGGCGCGGCCCAGGTATTCACCGGTGCGGGTGTCCACCTTGATGGTTTCGCCGATCTCCAGGAACAGCGGTACCTTGACCACGGCACCGGTGACCAGGGTGGCCGGCTTGGTGCCGCCCTGGGCGGTGTCACCGCGCAGGCCCGGATCCGTATCGGTGATTTCCAGGATCACGTGGTTGGGCGGGGTTACCGCCAGCGGTGCGCCGTTGTACAGGGTCACGGTGCAGACATCCTGCTCCTTCAGCCACTTGGCGGCGTCGCCGACCGCATCGGCACTGGCCTGGTGCTGCTCGAAGGTCTCCGGCTCCATGAAGTGGAAGAACTCGCCGTCGTTGTACAGGTACTCCATCTCGCGGTCCATCACGTCGGCGGCCTCGAGGCTCTCGCCGGACCGGAAGGTGCGCTCCCAGACGCGGCCGGTCTTCAGGTTGCGCAGCTTGACGCGGTTGAACGCCTGACCCTTGCCGGGTTTGACGAATTCGTTTTCCACGATGGAGCAGGGGTCGCCGTCCAGCATGACCTTGAGGCCGCCCTTGAATTCGTTGGTGGAGTAACTAGCCATAAATGTCGAAAATCCCAGTGATCGTCTGTTGATGCCGGCGGATTATACAGGAGCGCCGCGCTGTTAACGAACCGGGCTGCCGGGAGCGCAGTCACCCAGGCAGTATTCCGCCGGAAGATGTACCGGGTAGAGGGCGCCGCTGAAAGTCGCCACTATGGTGACTGCCAGCAGCAGGCCGAGTGCCATGGTGCCGGTGGCGGCGCGGTCCAGTGCCTGCGGCGGCAGGCGCCGGCGCAGCAGCCAGCGCAGGCCACAGGCCAGGTGGGTGAAATAGGCCAGCACCGCGAGGGCGTAGTAGGGCATGAAAAAGGCCGGGTAGGCGCCCACTTGCAGGCCCGCGGCGGCGAAATAGAAGTTGGTATCCAGGCCCTGAAAATGGCGGCCGTAGAGCACCGCGCCCAGGTGGAAAAGCAGGAAGAAGGCCAGGTAGGCGCCGGAGGCAGCCTGGGCGCGGTCGAAGAAACCGTGCCGCCGGCCGCGGCGGCGGATGATAAAGGTAATACCCGAGGCTACCTGAAAGAGCACACAGGTCAGCAGCAGCGGCTCCACCAGCCAGTTGCGATAGACGTTGCGGTAGCCGTCCATAAAGCGGATATGCGCCTCGACCCCGCCCAGCGCCGCGAGGTGATTGGCGAGGTGGAAGACGATATACAGGCTGATCAGCAGCGCTGATAGCCGGTGCAACCGGTGCAACATAGAAATTACCTCTACATCTGGCCATCTGTGGGTCGAGCCGCCGTGTGTGGCCGGCCCGACCCCGCCGGGATTTCCCGCAATCAGCCCAGCGGGTCCACGCCCCCCGCCGGCAGGGCCCGCAGTGCTCGGCGGGCAAAGTAGGCGAAAGTGGCCTGGGTGCGCTTTTCCTGCAGCACCCAGTCGTGGGCCTCGCGGGCCAGCTGCGGATCGATATCGCGCACCTGGCCTGCCGACTCGGCCAGCAGTTGCAGGCGCGCGGCGCGCTCGCACTGAATCGCCAGCACGCAGGCTTCCTCCACGGAGCGGCAGGCAATTACCAGGCCGTGGTGGGCGAGCAATGCCGCGCGTTTGTCCCCCAGTGTGGCGGCGATAATCTCCCCCTCACCATTGCCCACCGGCACCCCGGGCCACTCCTCCAGGAAGGCGACCTCCCCGTGTAATGGACAGGTGTCCATGTGCGAAACCTTGAGCGGCCGCCCCAGCATCGACAGCGCCGAGATGTGCAGCGGGTGCGTATGCACTATGCAGCGCACGTCCGGTCGCGCGCGGTAGATCCACGAGTGGAAACGGTTGGCCGGGTTGGCCATGCCGTCGCCGGACAGCACTTCCAAGTCCTCGTTGACAGTGAGCAGGTTGGACGCACTGATCTCGTCGAAGCCGAGCCCCAGGCGCTGGGTGTAGTAGTTGCCCGGCGCCGGCGCGCGTGCGGTGATCTGGCCAGCGAGACCCGAGTCGTGTCCCTGCGCGAAGAGTATGTGGCAGGTGAGCGCGACCTTCTCGCGCAGGGACCAGTCGGGCGCCTCCAGGTGCCGGCGCATCTGGTCCTGCGCGCGATGCACCAGCTCGTCCTTTTCCATCGATAGGGTTTCACCCCCGGACATTTTCTCCGTCAATGTATTCTCCTCCGGCGCTTCAGGCGGGAATGGCTTCGGGCTCGGCGGCAGTCACCGGCTGGTGCAGCGTCTCGCGGTAGGCCTCTTCGATGGAGTCGAAGAAACGCATGCGCGCATCCACCAGCTCACTGCCAGTCCCGAGCATGATGTCGATCTGCCCTGGGTCCAGGGTGGCGATATCCACCATGATGTCGCGGATGGTTTCTGCGTGGCCATCGTCGCACTCGATATGCATGAGGAAAAACTCAATTTCCTTGTCGGCGACACCACAGGCGCGGAAGCCGGCCACTATGTCGGTGTAGAGCGCCGGTACCAGTGCCTCGGCGCCGAGGCAGAGGGCGCCCAGGCCGGCGCTGGGCCTGCTGTCGCGGCAGTGCCGGAACATGCTGTCGATCAGCTGGCTGGTGCCGGCCAGGGGGCGGGCGTCCTCGAGGCGCACCCCGAAGCTTTGCAGCATATAGCGGTAGACCAGGTGGTGGGGCTGGGGGCTGTCCGGCTCCAGGCCCAGCTCTTCAAACAGATTTTCCGCCAGCGCCATCACCTCATCGTTGCCGGGCAGGTTGGCCATCATCGCGCACAGGTAGCGGGTGAAGTAGGTGCTGTAGAGTCCCTGCTGGGCCAGGAACACTTTCAGTTCATCCAGCTCAACCGCACCCTCGCGACAGCGGCGCAGGAAGGGGTGTGAGCGCAGGCGCTCAATCAGCGCGCTCTTGCTGGCTTCGAGCAGTTCAAGTTGCATTTCCATCGACAGTTTTCTCCTTGTCACTAGCGGTTGGTGTGTGTTGCCGCGGTGCGGCCTTGTGTCTGGTATTTCCGACGGGGACGCTGGCCCCGGGAAAGTATTGCGTCACGAAACGGCAATTCCGTTCTCCTGTTTGTCATGTGGATGCGCTAACATCGAACTGTTTCTGCAGGAAAAGCAGAATAAAGTTTCAATTTTTCTCTACTTATTGGGAGAAGCAGCCTTGTGCCCGCGAATGGAAGTGATTCGGGCCCTGCCTGACCTGTTGTCCGCGCAGACCATTGACCAGGTGAAGGACGGCATCCAGCGATCCGTCAGTGCCATAGGATTCGACTATTACCTGATCGGCCTCGAAAACCCCGTCGCCCCCGAGGGCGCCCGCCACTGTGTACAGACCAATTACCCGCGCGACTGCGTGGAACGCTACAGCCGCCTGCAGTGGGTTGGTCGCGACCCGGTGGTGCGCCACTGCCGGCAGTCTCCGGTACCGATGATCTGGCACCGGGCGCACTTTCCCGGCGAGGCCTGTGAGCTGTACGAGGAGTCCGCCGCCCACGGTATCGCCACCGGTGTGGCCACGGCCCTGCGCGGTGCCCGCCACAACCGGGCGATGATGATCTCGGTGGCCAACGGCGCCTCGTTCAATACGCGCCTGGAGTCCTGGCTGACCGAGACAATGCCCACCATCCAGCTGCTGGCCTCCTACGCCTATGAGGCGATCGCCCGCATCGAGGAGGTCGACGCGGCGGCGGATATCGGCCTGACACCGCGCGAAGGCGAGTGCCTGCACTGGGCGGCGGTGGGCAAGACCTCCTGGGAGATCTCGCGCATCCTCAGTTGCTCCGAGGCGACGGTGAATTTCCATTTCCGCAACATCATTCATAAGCTGGGAGTCTCCAACCGGCGCCAGGCCGTGGCCCGCGCCCTGTCCATCGGGCTGATCCGGCCCTAGCGGTCCACGCGGCCAATTCAGTAACCGATCTCTTCGCCACAGGCCCCGGTACTGCGTTGAAAAAGCTTGAATTAGCCCTGCTAGTCCTGCGCTTTTTCGCCTTGCCCTGGAACCTGTGGCTGTGAGCTTTAGTTACCGAATTAACCGCATGAACCACTAGCGGGCCAGCACCGCACCGGCCCTGGCCACCGGCTGCCCCACCAGGGCGCGCAGTTCCTGCCGGCGTATCTTGCCGCTGGGGGTGGTGGCGATATCCTCGACCAGCTCGATGCGGTCCGGGCGCAGCGCGCGCGGGTGCAGCTGTTCGCGGATACGCTTCATCAGGTCGTTCACCAGTGCCGCGGACGAGTAGCCGCGGGTGTCCGCCACCACATAGGCGCGCAGTCGCGTCAGCCCCTCGGCGGTTTCCAGCGGCAGCGCCGCCGCCTTGATCACCCGCCGGTCTGCAAGCAGGAATTCCTCCAGCTCCTGGGGGCTGACCCAGTGCCCGGCCACCTTGATGCGCTCGCTGTCGCGGGAGACAAAATGCAGGCCGGCCTCGTCGCGGTTGAACAGGTCGCGGGTATCGAAGGGCGTGACCGCCTCCTGTAACAGGCCGCCGCTGGCCGGCGCCAGGTAGCCGAGCATCAGGCAGCCGCCCGATATCGACAGGGAGAAGGCACCGCCGCCGCCGTGGGGCGTTTCCGTATAGTGGAAGCCGCCCACGCGCTGCAGCGCCGGTGTCACAGTGACTTCGGGCGCGGCGCCAGCGGCCGTCGCGGACAAAGCGTCCGCGGGCACTTCGGATAGAGCGCCTGCGGCCACTTCGGATAAAGCGCCTGCGGCCACCACCTCCGATAAATAGGGTGCAAAGGTCTCGGTGGTGCCGACGGAATCCAGCATCTGCGAGCCGCTCCAGGCCTGCCAGCGTTCGCGGATGACCGGTGGCAGTCGCTCGCCGGCGGACAGGGACAGGCGCAGTGCCTCCAGCCGGTAGGGGCGGGCGGCGCGCGACATCAACAGGTGGTAGAGGGTGGGTACGGCCAGGAAGACACTGACCGATTCGGCCTCGATCACGTCCAGGAAGTCCGTGTGCTGCTGCCATTCCGGTAGCGTCACCGCGGTGGCGCCGCGGCTCAGTGGCACATGCAGTCCCTGCAGGCCAAAGGAAAAGAAGGGTCCGGTGCTGGCCAGTACCCGGTCGCCCGGGCGGATGTCCCATGACGCGCGACTGACATTGCGCTCGAAAGCCCAGAAGGCGCGGTGGCTGTGCACGCACAGCTTCGGCCGCCCGGTGGAGCCGGAGGTGGCCAGTACCAGCGCGGGGCGCCGGTCCAGGTCGGCGGCCAGATCGCTGACTTCCGCCAGTGGTCCCTTCGCCGCGGCCGCCGCCAGCGCTTCCACGGTAGTCATGTCCTCGGCCGCATCGACCGGCGCGGCGGTCCTGTCCGCCAGCACCAGTGCCGGGTCAAAATCCTCCCAGAGGCCCTCGTAGTGATCCAGGGGCAGGCCCGGGTGCACGGTAAACGGCAGATGGCCGGCGCGCATGGCGCCCAGCCAGTAGACGATATTTTCCAGGGTCGCCGAGCCGACCAGGGCGATGCGCTGCTGGCTGCGGCTGCCGGCCAGGCGCACATTCAGTTCCTGTGCAACGGCCAGGGTGCGCTGCTGCAGTTCGCGATAACTGAGACTGCGGCGGTCGCCGGTGCCACTCTCCAGCAGCGCAGTGTGGTCGCCGCGGCCGGCGCGGACATGGCGGTCGATCAAAAGGTCGACGCATCCTGGACTGGAATCGATAGGTATCACGGTTGTCTCTCCCTGTTTGACTGCATGGCTTGAGGTTGCGGAATTCACACCGCCATCTCGGCTTCCCGCTCTGGCTGCGCGAGCGGGCGGGCAAAGTTGAGTTCGGCACTGGCACCGCTGCGGAAGACCTGCAGCAGGCGCTTCAGGGTCACTGCCGGCGCGGCGCGCTGGAACACATTGCGGCCCACGCAGATACCGCCGGCGCCGTGGCGCACGACGGCCGCCGCCAGCTCGAGCAGGTCTCTCTCGTCGGCCAGGGCGCCGCCGGCCAGCAGCACCGGGGTGTGCTCCTGGACACCGTCGAGCAGTTCCGGCATCCGCTCCAGCTGTGCCGGCGCCGCCACCTTGAGGGTGTCCACGCCCAGCTCGACGGCGGCGCGCATAAAGTGACGCATGCGCTCCAGCCCGCGCTCGACGTCGCGGGACTTGTCGTACACCATGGTCAGCACCGGCAGCCCCCAGGCGTGGGCTTCGTCCACGACCCGCCCGATCAGGCGCAGGTTGTGGGACGCGGTCACGGCGGAAAAATTGGTCTGAATCGACACGGCGTCGGCGCCGAGGCGCACCGCGGCTTCCACTGAGGTCACCAGCTGTTTCAGGTCCGGCTGCGCGTCGACAGTGAGCGAGCCGTTCAGGTGGATCATCAGGCCGCAGCCGGGGGCGCCGCCGAGGCGCTCAGCGAAGCCCTTGTGCAACACCACGCCGGTGGCCACCTCGGCACTGAGCCAGCGCAATATGTCCTGCGGTCGGCCGATACCGGGAATGGGGCCCATGGTGAGACCGTGGTCTAGCGGTACAACCAATGCCTTGCCGGATTCCCGGTCTACGAAGCGCTTCCAGCGCCTTTTGCGTGCCATTTCAGTCATTGAAATTTCTCCTTTGCTGCGAGAGCAGTCGTTACGCGTCGGAGAGCACAGCGCGAATCGGCCGTCTCAGAATCTTGCGGGTTGGGATAGAGCTGGCGAAGGCTGCGATGACGACAACACCTACTACCGCGGCCACGTATGTCGGCGCCACCCAGGCCAGGTCCACGGGGACCGCGTTGCTGGACCCGGGTGGCGTCCACATGATCTGCGCGGCGCGCACCGACCACACGATGGCAGCGGTGGTGCCGATACCCAGTAGCGCCGCACCGAGAGCCAGCCAGCTGTTTTCCAGCGCGGCCAGCGCCAGCACGAAGCGGCGCGTGAAACCGAGGCTGCGCAGGGTCGCGAACTCCCGCGCGCGCTGGGAAAAGTTCATGTAGCTGGCGTTCAGCAGGCTGGTAAAGCCGATGGCGCAGGCGATCAGGGCGATGAAGTTGAGGAAGCCACCGAGCACCGCCTTGACCTGTTGGTAGAAAGCGGCGCGGTCGGACCAGAGGAACACCTCCACATCGTCGAGACCCGCTTCCGCCAGGGCCGCGGCGATACGGCTGCGTGCGGCGGTGGCGTCGGCGCCGTCCTCTAGCAGCAGGTGGTACTCGCTGACGTCGGTGGTATTGAGCAGCGCCTGGGCGTCGGCCATCGGCATCACCACCAGGCGATCGTTAATCTCCTTGATGCCCCAGTCCATGATGCCGGTGGGTTGGGCGCGCACGGCGTTGACGCGCGCCGTGCCGCGGGTGGTCGCGGTCAGTTCCAGCGGGCCGGGCGGGCAGTCGATGGGGCGCGACTTGGGGGTTTCGCCGGGCTGCAGCGGGGCAAAGCCCACTTCCGGTACCGCGCAGCCGAGGATGGCGGCCAGGCCCTGGCCCAGTACCAGCGGCTGCGGGCGCGTCTCCATCCACAGCGGTGTGCCGGCCACCACGTCGTACTCGTAGGCGGGACCCTTGATCGCGCGGATCTGCTCCACGTCCTGCCCTATGCCGGCGAAGATGGAGCTGACGTAGGCGTTCGATACCATGCCGGAGATGCGCAGCACCCGTGCGCTGGCCACCAGCTGCGGCTCTTGCGCCAGCACCCCGTCGATGCGCTGCTGCAGCGCCGCGGTCAGCGGTAGCTGGCCGGCGCCCTCGACCTGACGCGCCAGCTCCGACGCCGGTCTCTCGATCACCAGGTGGCCGCGGGCCCCCCAGCGCATAAAGGCGTCGCGGATCAGTTCGACATTGGATTGCATGTAGCCGGACAGCAGGCACAGGGCCAGCACCGATATGCTCATCACCACGAAGGTGCCGAGGGATTTGCGCCCCTGCCGCCACAGGTTGCGCAGGGACATCGTCAGTAACAGTTTGACAGTCATATCTCTGCTCCTACTAAAGGGTCATCAGTGTGTCGACGGTGAACAGGCTGTCCGGCGGATCGGCCGGAGCCACCCGCCGGTACTCGAGCAGGCTGTAGCGTTCGGGAAAGTTGGCGTTGACGATCTTCATGTGCGACACGAAGGGGCGCGTCTCGCCATCGATCTGCACCCGGTTGTCGTACTCGAAGTGGGCCACCTTGAGCGGCATGCCGCTGGCGGTCAGGAACTCCGCGCGCACTGCCAGGCGGTTGCGCTTGTCGAGGTAGTAGATGATGGATTCGTAGGTGGCACTGTCGCTGGCGGCGGTCAGCTTCAGCTTGTGGCAGGAGGTGCCGTCCAGGTCTGCGCTGCCCAGGTACGCCGGCGCGTAATCGCGGGCGTACTGGGTGGCGGCGATATCGCCGTTGGCCGCCTCGCCCACCAGACGCTGCTGCGGGCTGATGCTGACCGGCTTGCGCAGCCCGGGCTTGGCGTACCACATGGCGCGGGAGGCGATCAGAATCTTCTCGCCACGGTAGCGCCGTGGTGCCGTGGTCATCGCCAGGGCGCGGCCGTCGCGCACGGCGATGTCGTAGTCGGTATCGGTGGCGCCGGCGGGATCCTCGGTGTGGATACGGAGTTTCCACTGGTAGCTGCCCCAGCCGCCGCGGGCCAGATCCGCCTGCTTGAGCCAGGCGCGCATCGTCTCCTCGTCCGGGGACCGGGAGGCAGCGACTTCCTCCATGGGCGGGGGCGTCTGTGCCTGGGCGGGGGATAGCAGTGGCACGGCCAGCAGCAGGCAGCCGGCGGCGGCCAGCAGCTGGGTCAGCGGCACGCCGCGGCGCCCGGGGCGCACTTCGCCGCCGACCCGCTTGCGCGCGGTGAGCAGTGCCCCCAGGGCGATGCCGGCACCGGCACAGGCGATGGCGATCACAGCCCAGAGGGGCGGCAGTTGCAGCGCCAGCGGCGCCGGTTCGGCGATGCGCGGCAGTTGGGTCTCCACCCCCGCCAGGGCCAGGGCGGCGATAACCGCATAGGCCAGGGCCGCGGCGACCAGTGCCGCCGCCAGTGTCGTGAGCAGGCTCTCGCGCACGAACAGCCCGGCGATGCGCCCGCGGCCGAATCCGAGCGAGCGCAGCATGCCGATCTCGCGGGTGCGGTCGGCCACGTTCATTGCCACCGTGTGCTGGATGGTGGTCAGGGCGATGGTGAACACGACGATACCGGTGAAGGCGAACACCATATTGAAGAAACCCATAAAGCTGGTGTACAGCTGGCCAATCTGCGGGTGGTCCCAGGTGGTGACCTCGAAGCGCCCGGGCGCCTGCCGCTCCAGCTCGGCGGCCAGCTGTGCGCGGAAATTCCCGCTGTGCATGCGGTCGTCCAGCTGCACCACCACCCGCGAGACGGCGTCGGTGTCGTACAGCGACTGCAGCAGTGCCAGCGGCGCCTTGAGACCCTTGTCTTCGATGGCCTCAATGCCGGTGGAGAAATCGCCCACCAACGGCGCCTCGATAGCGTTCATGCGGTTGGCATAGGAGGCGCCGAACAGCTGCAGGTCGCTGTGTTGCGCCGGGTAGCCGAGCAGGTCCTGCAGCTGGGTGGTGAGCAGCAACCCATCCACCGGCGGGGGCGGCGCGGCCAGCGGGCTGTGCTGTTGCAGCGCGGCTTCGAACTCCGGGTCTATACCGCGGGCCAGGAAGACGGCGCTGTCGGCGTCCGCCTGCACCACACCGACACCCACCAACTGGTTGGAGGCGCGCAGGAAGTGCGGCAGTTCAGGCAGTGCGCGGTGAATCAGCGCCTGGTCGGCACTGTCCAGGGAGTACTGCGCCGGTGTCGCCGCTAGCTGCTCAGGCCCGTCCACGCGATACACCTGTACGTGGGCATTGGCGTCGCGGTAGATGACCACCGCGGCCAGGGAGCTCTCGACGAAGCGGATATAGGCGAGGAACATCAGCACCGCGAACAGGCCCGCGGCCACCGCAATGACGGTGGCCAGGGTGCGCCGGCGGTCCCGGTAGAGATTGCGAAATGCCATGGACCACATCACGCCACCTCGCTGTCGCCGGTCTGTACCAGGGCGGCGCCGGTCACGCCGGCACCGGGCGCATCGTCACCGGACAGCTGGCCATCGCGCAGTTCGACAACGCGGCTGACGTGTTGCAGCAGGCGCTGGTCGTGGGTCGAGAAGACGAAGGTCACGCGCCGTTCCGTGTTCAGCTCTTTCATCAGGTCCACCAGCGACAGCGCGCTGGCGGTATCGAGACTGGCGGTGGGCTCGTCGGCGAGGATCAGCTTGGGCTCTGTGACCAGGGCGCGGGCCACCGCCACGCGCTGGCGCTGGCCGCCGGACATCTGGTCCGGGCGGAAATCGGCGAATCGGGTCAGGCTCACGGCTGCGAGTGCCGCGGAGGCGCGGTGCTGGCGCTCGTCCTTCGACAGCCCGTGCAGGTACAGCGGCAGCATCACGTTTTCCAGCGCGGTCAGTACCGGCACCAGGTTGAAGTTCTGGAAAATGATGCCGTAGCTGCGGCTGCGCAGCTGGTCCAGGGCGTGGTCGTCGAGGCCGCTCACCGGCTGCCCGGCCACACGGATCTCGCCGGACGTGGGGCTGTCCAGGCAGCCGATCAGGTTCAGCATGGTGGTCTTGCCGCTGCCGCTGGGGCCGGTGATGGCGACAAAGTCGCCGCGGCGCACGGCGAAGTCGACGCTGTCGAGGGCGGTGACTTCCACCTCGCCGAGCCGGTAGCGCTTGGTGACGGATTCGAATTCGACCAGGTTCATCTCTTCTCTCCTCTTATTCGCGTATTCATCGGAAACAGGGTCATCAGAAAAAGGCATCCAGGGCCAGGTAGGCGCTGCGGGTAACCGGCTGGCTCATTTCCAGCGCTTTGCCTGAGCGGCTGCGGGACAATCCCAGGTAGACGGTGGCGGCGTCGCCGGGGCTGTAGGACAGCTCGGTAAATCCACTTGTGCTGGCGCCGTCGAGTCCCTGCAGCAGTCGCGCGGTCAGGCCCCAGCGGCGGTCGCCGAACAGCTTCGGCCAGGTGGTCTGCAGCAGCGCATAGCGGCGCTGCACGAAGGGGTGCAGCGGGCGGTTGCGCGACGGGCCGCGCCCGGCCGAGGGCAGGGCGGCGAGTGCCGGGTCCAGCCGCTCGGCATCGCTCTGGGCGTAACCGTTGTAGATCAGCTCCAGGCCTGTCTCGGCTCCGGAGGCGGCGCCGTAGCGCAGGTTGAAAACACCGTCCCAGCGCCAGCGCTCTTCGTTTTGCGCCAGCGCCGGGGCGCCGGCGACGGTGTCCGCGTAGCCGCGCGATGTCGCCGCCTCGAAGCCGAGGGTCCAGGCTTCGCCCAGGCCCAGCTGGTAGTAGCCGCCGACATAAGGGCGAAAACCGCCGCCGCCCGCGGCCACGGCGCCGAGGGTGGCGATGCGCCCCTCGACCCAGTTCCACTCGGCGCGGGCCAGGCTGAAGGCGCCGCCGCTGTCCAGGCCAGCCACCTCATCCAGGCGCGGGTCCGCCAACAGCAGGTTGGCGCGGCCGCGGGGCGAGAGATCGGTGCTGGCGAAGGCCATTGGCTTGCCGGGCACATCGCGCCGCGGGGTCACGGCGCCGTTGTCGGGGAAGAGGCGGTTGCTGGGGCTGTAGAGCAGCGAGGGCCCCCAGCCGAGCAGACGCTTGCCGGCGCCGACGCGGGTGCCGCCGTCGAACTCGCGCAGCAGGTAGCCCTCGGCGAGCCAGTCCGGCTGCGGATCCGGCATGGCCGCCGGACGGTCGTCGTCGCCCAGGGCCAGGCGCGGCTTCAGCACCAGGCGGGTGCCTTTACAGGGCGACGCGCTGCAACGCAGCTGCAGGTCCAGGCGCAGTTCGGCGGCACTGCGCCCGGCGCGGTCGCCGCCGTCCCAGGACGCGGCCAGGGGGGCGAACAGCTGCTCGCGCTCGCGGATCAGCTGCAGGGTCAACTCGTAGTCGCTGCTCCAGGTTTCCTGTGCGCCGCTGGTATCGAAGGCCCAGTCGTCGTCGCCGGTCGCGGGCCCGGCACCTAGGCCGCCGCAGAGGACCGCGACCAGTGCGGGTGTCAGGCGGGCTGCAGTGCGCTGGCTTCGCATGGCGCCGCCTCCGGGTTGGAGTCCCGCTGCAACTGCAGCAGGGCGTTGTAGTCTTCGCGCAGGCGCCGCTTCAGGGTCTTGCCGGTGGCGCCGATGGGGAAATCCGCCCAGTCGATCAGCCACAGGTGAACCAGTTGGTGTCCCTCGGGCAGCAGCGTGTTGAGCGTGCGTCGCAGGGTTTCCGCGTCCGGGATACGCGCCCTGGCCCGCGGTGCCACCACCGCGGCGGGGACTTCGGGGCCGTCCGCGTCCGGGCGCACACCGAACACGCAGGTATCGAGCACGCCGTCCTGCTTCAGCACTATCTCCTCCAGCGGCAGCGTGTACATGGGCCCGCGGGCGGTGTGGATCACGTCCACTTCGCGGTCCAGGTGCAGCAGTTCGCCGTCGTCGGCCTCGCGCATCATGTCGCCGGTGAACCACCAGCCGTCGCGGGTGGCGGAATAGAAGACGTCGTGGGCATTCCAGTAGCCGCCGAACATACTCTTGCCCTTGATCATCAGCCGCCCGACTTCCCCCTTGGCCACCGGCGTGCCGTCGGCGTCGGCAATCTTGATCTCGGGGCCCAGTGGCGTGCGGCGGCCGACGCGGCGGCCGAAGTGCCTGGTCCAGGGGGTGGCAATGCGCAGCAGGGCGGCGATGCCCACTTCGCTGGAGCCGAGCCCGTCGACGAACAGGGAACCCTTGACCGGGATGCCGAGGCGGGTAAAGAAGGAGCCGTGGGGAATCAGGGCCCGCTGCTGCACCTCGTGACTGGCGTCCGCGGTGGTGCCCCAGATGCGCACACTGTCCAGTGGCTGTTCGGTAACGCCGGCCTCGAGCAGGCGGGTATAGGTGATCGGGAAGCCGAAGAAGACGCTCGGCTTGCGCTCGCGCAGCTGGCGGACCAGTGCCGGCGCCGACAGTTCGCCGTCGACGATACAGCGCACGCCCATCAGCAGCACCCCATGCAGGTACAGGTGCGAGACCTGGTGGTTCAGTGGCAGGGCGAAACAGGCCAGGTCGCGGGTGGATACCGGGTTGAACAGCACTATGGAGCGCAGCGACTGGGCTATGCCCTCCTGCTTGAGGATCACGCCCTTGGGCACGCCGGTAGTGCCGGAGGTGTGCACTATGTAGAGGGGATCCTCGCCGCCGCGGCGGCGCTCCGGAGCCGCCGGCAGTGGCTCGTTCAGCAGCGCGGCGAGACTGTGTACCCGCGCGCCGGCGGCGTGCTGGGGCGTGTCGGTGAGTATCACCTGGCTCAGGCAGTCCGGCAGCTGCCCTTCGTCCAGCGCTGCCAGTTTCTGCCAGCCGCCCCCATCGCTGACCAGCAGTCGCACACCCAGGCGCTGCATATAGCCGGCGGCTGTCTCTGCGGCCACGTTGACGTTGATGGGTACGGCGATGGCACCGATGCGCAGGGCCGCCACGGAAAACAGGAAGTAGTCGAACTGGTTGGCCTTGTAGATCGCCACCCGGTCGCCCTCGCCGACACCCAGGTGGTGCCAGCAGGACGACAGTTTCTTCGCGGTTTCCAGGATCAGCGGCGCACTCCAGTGCTGTTCGCCGGTCCAGGCCAGGGGCTGGGCCAGTTCCACCAGCTCGCGGTCGCCGTGGCGGCGCGCGGCGAATTCCAGTGCGCGGTCCACGCGGTCATCCCAGCTGGCCAGCAGCGACAGGCGGCCGAAATAGCCGAGGCGCGCGGCGATAAACAGCAGGTAGGCGAACAGCAGTGTGACGGCGGTGGCAATTGCGTAGCTCATCATCTTGGCATCATCTCCGGGGCGGGTTTTGCAGCGTGTCCAGCAGCTGTCGCAGGGCTTCGAGAAAGGGTGCGGCGAACTCTCTGTGGATATCGCTGAAGGCCGCGCGGCGGTAGACCAGGTCCAGCTGCATGCGGCCGTTGACGGTGGGGGTGTACAGAATGAAATCGTAGGGGGGCACCAGGCAGCCGAAGCCCACATAGCTCTGGGTGCGGTGTGCGTCTGAACCGAAGGATGTGAAGTCCTCCTCGATACGCCCGGGATTGGAATAGCAGGCGTTGGTACCCTGGCAGCGGTTCAGCAGGCTGCGGGCCGGGCCGCGCAGGGGTTTCAGGCGCAGCAGCGGCAGCAGGGTTTCCAGGCGCCCCAGCTCTGTGCCTAGCTGCCGGTCACTGCGCGCGCGGCCGAAGGCCTTGTGCAGGTTGCGCAGCAGCGCGGGAGTCTCCTGGCCGGCCTTGAGGCGGATACTGCTCGGCACCAGGTAGTTGCGGAAACTGCGGTCGTAGGTCCGCTCGATCAGGCGCCGCAGGCTCACCGCGCAGGTGATGCGCAACTGGCCGCTGCGATAGTTGCCCGTGGCTTCCATCAGTCGCGCCAGCGCCGCGCACAGCAGTGTATTGACCGTCACACCGGCGCCCTTGGCCGCCGGCGCCAGCCGCTCCTCCAGCGCCCGCGGCAGCGGGCTCTGGAAAAAATCCAGCTGCCCGATACCGGGGTCTGCGCTGCGGCCCTCCCAGCGCTGTCCCTGCAGCTGCACCGGAAATCCGCTGTCGCGGCGCAGCAGGTCGGCGGCGACGCTGCCGAGCGCGCGCAGCCAGCGGTGCCCGCGCGCCAGTGGTCGGTACCACTGCGGGCGTATCTGCGCCAGCGGCGCGAAGGGCAGTTCGCCGCCGGGTGCCGCGGTACCTGGCACGCCGGTGATATGGGCGTAGTGCTCGATGATGGCGCGCAGCAGCAGGCAGTCGCTGCGCGCATCGGCGACACCGTGGTGGCTGCTGAGGTAGACACAGGAATTGTGCCCGCCGTTGCCAGTAACCAGCAGCAGCTGCAGTGGCGGCCGGTCGCGCCAGCGCAACCGACGCGCAGAGCTGAAGTTCATCAACAGCTGGCGGAAGGCGACATCGTTGAAGTCGCAGGGCGCCGCATACTCCAGGTGCTCCACCCAGCGGGTCTCGGCGGTGTCGAATGGACGCAACTGGCCACCCTGCGGACGGCTGCGCAGCAGCGGTATTTGCGCTACCGCGCGCGCCACCGCCTTCTCCAGCGCGCGGGGATCCAGGCGGCCACTGACGATCAGTATCTGGTTGGTGTTGACGTTGGCCAGCTCCCCCAGGTGCACGAATACCTCGGCCAGGGCGTCAATAGGAGATGCGCTGGATTCGGATGTGGCGGCGGGCGCTGATGTGGTGAGACTGGTCACGGCGTTTCCTCAGCTGGCCTCGGCCACTGCCGGTGCGGTGCTAGCGACGACACTGGTGGACTCCTCGGCGTACCAGCGGCACAGGGCGAACAGCTCATCGCGGGACAGTGGCTGTACCGGCTGGGCCAGGCCGATGGCGGCGTCGAGGCGCGAGCGGTCGAACTGCCATTCGGTGCGGGCGAAGGGACGGTTGGGGCCCACGGCGCGATCGAATTTCTGCTCCAGCGCGGTGGTGGGGGCGCCCAGGCGTGCGTCGATACCGGCAACCTGGCCCCAGATGCGCACCATTTCCTCCATGCGCACACCGATGCCGCCGCTGCTGTGGAACACCTCGAATTCGCCGTCCGTGGACTGGCGCAGGGTCAGGGAGCAGGCGTCGGCGCAGAGCTGGTCGATGGAGACCAGGTCCGGGCGTGCGTCCGGCAGCAGGTCCACGGTTAGTTCCCGGTGGCCGGCGGCGGCGATGGCGATCATCGCGTCCTGGAACATATAAAAACCGAAGCCATTGCGGTGCGCCCAGCCGGTGTGGCGATGGCCCACGACCACGGTCGGGCGGAAGATGGTGACCGGCAGCCCGTGGCGCTGTTGCAGCAGGTGCAGCGACTGCTCGGTGCTCCACTTGGTGACCTGGTAGGTGTTGACCATGCGGCTTTTCGTGTGCAGCTCCTCGCGCACCGCGCCGCCGGCCATGCCCGCCACGTAGGCGGTGGAGACGTAGTAATAGCGGCGACAATTGGGCGCGCAGCGCACGGCGGTTTCATACAGGCGCGCGCTGTTGCCAACGTTGGTATCGAAGGAGATCCCGAGCTTGTGGGCGGAATAGCTCATCTCCGCGGCCACGTGCCAGATCTCGGTGATTTCCTCGAGCCCGGCCTCGGCCAGGTCGGCTTCCAGGTTGGCAAAATCGATATCGAGTACCCGCAGGTGACTCTCCACTGCGCCGCTCACATCCAGGCCGCAGCCGTGGGCGGCGGTCAGTACCGCGTTGATGGTGCGCACGCCGTCGGGGTCGTTGCGCGACGCGGCGGTGACCTTGACGCCGCGGGCGAGAAAACTCGCCGCCAGGGCGCTGCCGACAAAACCGGTGACGCCGGTAATCAGTACCTGATGCACTTCCACACTCCTTTTCCTATCCAATGGTTGGTGAAACGGCGGGCGGCGCCCGCCGGGTGGAGGAATCAAAGCTCGATGATGTGCTCGTCCACCTTGACGCCCACATGGCGGCCGGGCTCGGTGCCGAAGCCGAGCACCCGGTCGCCGGGCTTGAGTTCGGTGACGTTGAGGGGCTTGGATTTGTCAGAGAAGACCCGCACGTGCCAGTCGTCCTGCATGATGATGTTGACCTTGCGGTCCTGTGGGAAAGTGGCCTCGATCAGCAGCAGCGGGCGTATCTCCGTCTTGGTGCGGCCCACGTACACCTGGCGGGTCTCGCCGCGGGCGTTGACCGTGGTCAGCTGGCTGCCGGCGCGCAGCTCGCTGATATAGCTGGTGCGGTTGTTGCTCTGGAACACGTAGCTGTGTACCGAGGCGGCGTTGATGCGGAAGGGGCGCAGCTCCATGTAGGGCAGGTGGAAGACTTCGGGGCAGCAGAGGATGCCGCCGGTGGAGGTGGAGCCCACCAGTATGCCCTCGTCCGGGTTGAACATATGGGTGGTGTCGATACAGGCGCGGTAGCCCAGGCCCAGGTGGGTAATGCGATCGATCACGCCGATTTCAATATCGATCTTCGGTGAGGCCTGTGCGTCCATCTTGCTGGCAAAGCGGTCGAACTGCTCCATGCTGGTGAAGGAGGCCAGCACGCCGTCGCTGCCCAGTTCCAGCACGCCGAGGGCGATGACCGCATCGTCTACATCCTGGTGCACTTCCTTCAGCAGTACCGTATTGGTCTTGTGCAGCTCGGCGATCACCAGCTCCAGCGGAATATTGGTCGGGTCCTTGAAAGACACCATCAGGTGGTCGTAGTGCATGCCCAGGTGGAAGGAGGCGTGCAGGCTGGAGGCGTTGTCGACGTGGGTGCGCAGGCTGGTGCGGAAGCCGGCCTCGCGGGCTGCGGCCAGCACCTGCGGGGCGTGGCTGGAAATGACGGCGACCGTTTTCTTCTCGGCGCCATCCTGGACGCGCTTGGCAAACTGGGCCCACTCGTCGATGGTGTCCAGGTGCATGACGCGCTGCAGGCGCGGTGAGACCGCCTTGTCCAGCTCCTCGAAGTTGTCGCTGTAGAGCACTATGCCGTTGTAGCGGCCCTGCCCGAGACGCTGGACAATCGCCTTGCGGTTTTCCTCATCCAGGGAGGCCAGTACGCGGGAGTCGTACCAGAGCACATGTTCGCGCTGCTCCGGCACCTGGGTGGTCACCGGGAAGAGCGCGGTATTGGCCGGTGTCGCCGGCTCCAGCGGCGTGGTGGGTTCGCGCTTTTGCGGCGTGGCCTTGGCGCTGTTGCTCTTGCCCGCACTCTTCTCCGCGGACGGGCGTTTGCTCTGAACTTGTTCCATGTCGGTTTCCTGACTTGCTGGTGGATGGGTTAACGGATGACCGGCGGATGCGGGCGGGGGATTCCCGATGCCTGCGGGGCTGTGCTGCGGCGCATACCGAAAGGGGAGTGGGACAGTCGAAACTGCAGCTGTCGGTGGCTTCCCTGCGCGCGGCCAGCGGCCGGTTGCTTCGGCAGGCAGACTATTTAAGGGGGCCTGCAGCGTCACCTAGCAGAAATGTCAGGTGCCGGTGCCAGACACCGGTGTTAGGCGCGTAAAATATCGGCCGCGGGGCGCCGGATGGGCTGGTCAATAAATCGCCGCCCGGGGGGCGCCCTGTTACAATGCGCGCTTTTTCCGCCCAGGGTTTCCATGACACAAGATTCCGTTGCAACCAGTGCAATTCCCGTACGCGAGCACCGCCGCTGGCAGGAGGAAATGGCGGATCTGGTGACCGATCCGCGAGAACTGGTCCGGCTGTTGCAGCTGGATGTGCAGCAGCTGCCGGCCGCGCTCGCCGCCGCCGGTGAATTTGCCCTGCGTGTGCCGCGCGCCTTCCTGCACCGTATGCGTGTCGGTGATCCGCGCGACCCCCTGTTGCTACAGGTATTGCCCGGCGCGCCGGAACTGCAGTCGAGCCCCGGCTACAGCGCCGATCCCCTCGACGAAGCGGCGGCCAATCCGGTGCCGGGGGTGGTGCACAAATATCATGGCCGCCTGTTGCTGATCGCCGCCGGCCAGTGCGCGATCAACTGCCGCTACTGTTTCCGCCGCCAGTTTCCCTACGGCGACAACCACCTGAACCGCAATCAGTGGATGGGCGCACGGGCCCACATCCGCGCGCGCCCCGATTTGCGGGGGGTGATATTGAGCGGTGGCGCCCCCTTGGTGCGGAGCGCCCGCCAGCCCGGCTGGCTGGCCGCCGAGCTGGCGCAGATACCGCAGCTGGACAAGCTGCGCGTGCACAGTCGCCTGCCGATAGTCGCGCCGAGCCGCGTGACCGACGAACTGATCGCCTGGTTCGCCGCCTCGCGCCTGCAACCGGTGCTGGTGTTGCACTGCAACCACGCCAACGAAATCGACGCAGAGGTACGCGCGGCCACGGCCAGGCTGCGCGCCGCCGGCGTCACCCTGCTCAACCAGGCGGTACTGTTGCGCGGGGTAAACGACAGCACCGAGGCGCTGGGGGCGCTGAGCGAGGCGCTGTTTGCGGCCGGCGTGCTGCCCTATTACCTGCACCAGCTGGACCGGGTGCAGGGGGCGGCCCACTTCGAGGTGGAGGACGAAAAAGCGCTGCATCTCGTCGAACAGCTGCGCTGTCGACTGCCGGGCTACCTGGTACCCAGGCTGGTGCGAGAAATTCCCGGAAAGTCATCAAAGTCGCCGGTGTGTAGCTAAAAGTGGCTATATTCGCGTAAGTAGCCACTGATGTAGGTCGCAATTTTGTCACCAGTATCGACTTGCGCGCTTGTTCGGTAAAAAGCCCGCTTCTTGTACTGCTGAAAAACCACAGGATGCTTAGAAAGCGATGCAGGAAGCTGTACAAGATGTGTGGCTGCCGCGAAGCAAGCAGCCGCACCACAACAATTATTCTCCAGGCTCCAAATGCCGGCCCGGACACTACCGGCACTCAGCTGCGGTTGCGCCACTGGACAACAGCTTTTCAGCTGGCTGGAGCAATACGATCTGCAGCCCTGCCAACCCGCCGACCAGCAGTGCCTGGCCGGACTCCTGTTGAGCCTGACCGACGAGGTGGCGCGGTGGCGCGCGCCCGCGGGCAGGCGCCTGGCGATGTTGGAGTTGCTGCGCGAATACACCCTGGCCTGCGTCAAGGCGATGGGGATTCAGCGCTCCGTACTGGCCACTGCGCAGACCGCGGAGCTGCGCAAGACAGTACTGGCGGCGGTGCGGCTGCTACAGCAATTGGGTATTGCCTTCGCCTGTGTCGCGGGGCAGCACAGGAAGGTGCTGGCCTGGCCCTGCTGTCGCGTGAAAAGTATACGCGCAGCCTGCAGCGCGGGCTGGACAGCCTGGAGAGAGTGATTCGGGTCGTCTCCCTTTTCGGGCTGGGCACGCCCGGACACCGCTGGCGCAGTATGCAGATACTGCAGCGGCAGACCCTGACCACCGGCAGTTTCGCCCGCTTTGAATTTGTGTGATCCAGGTCGCGATTGGCAAATCTTCCGCCCTTGTGTGCCACCGCTGCCGGCCCCTACACTAGCGGGTTCCGCGGTCCTGTGTACTGCCGCAAAGTAGTTGAATAGAGCAAATAATGAGCAGCAACGACACCATCCGACTCCTCCTGATTCACGATACGCCTTCCGAGGCACAGCGCCTGGTGAGCATGCTGCACAACGCGGGTCGCCCCAATCGGGCGCAGCACGTCGCCAGCGCGGCGGCACTGACCAAGCTGCTGCAGGACAAGACCTGGGACCTGCTGATCGCTGCCGAGAACAGCAAGCAGCTGCCCCCCGCGGTGGCACTGCGCACTATCAGCAAACTGCAGAAAGACGTACCGGTAATCCTGCTGAGCGAGCGCAGCGGTTCCCAGCCCGCTGTCGAGGGACTGAAACTGGGTGCGCGGGACGTGGTCACTGTGGATGAGGACCAGCACCTGTTGCTGGTGATCCAGCGCGAGATGATCGCGCTATCCAACCGCCGCCAGGCGCGCCTGCACGATCGCCGCTACCACGCCACACTGCAGCGCGCCAAGGAGCTGCTGGACAGCTCCAAGGATGCCATCGCTTACGTATCCGACGGGCTGATCGTCTACGCCAATGAATCCTTCGCCGAGCGTTTCGGCTACGGCAGCAGCGAGGATGTCGAATACCAGCCACTGATCGATATGCTCACCGAGGGGGAGCAGGAAGAAGCGCGGGAGTTCCTTAAACAGTGCGCCATCGACAACAACGAAGTGGAGGCGAGCGAGTGGAAGTTCACCGCCAAGACCGCCTCCGGCAGCCCTCTGCCGACCCGCGCCGAGGTGCTCTCCACCACCTATGACGAAGAGCGTTGCCTGCAAGTGCGCATCGCCGCGCGCGGCGGCGACACCGAGCAGCTGGAGGCGCAGCTCAGCGATATCAAGAACCGCGACCCGCTCACCGGCCTCTACAATCGCCAGCATTTCCTGCAGCTGCTGGGTTCGGCGATCAAGTCCACCGCCGGCTCCCAGCGTACTGGCGGCCTGATGTTTATCGAGGTGGATCGTTTCGAGGAGACGGTGCAGAAGGTTGTGGGGGTGGCCGGTGCCGATGCGCTGCAGAAGAAAATGGCGGAGCTGGTGCAGTCCAGCCTGCGCCGCGGCGACGTGGTGGCGCGCTACAGCGACGAGAGTTTCTGCCTGCTGATGCCGGACACGACGCCGGACAGCGCCGAGCATCGCGCAAAGGAAATCGTGAAAAAGGTTTCCGACACCATCTTCGAGGCCGCCGGCAAGACGCTGCAGGTTACCGCGTCGGTGGGTATTTCGCTGCTGAGTGAGGCCTCCGGCAATGCGCAGAAGGTACTGGACCAGGCACTGGAGGCGCACGACCAGGCGCTGAGGCAGAATGACAAGGGCGGTGCCGTCGCCCTCTTCGAGCCGGACGCCAGCCAGGAAGGCGACGCCGACACCTACCACCGCGCACGGGTTGTGCAGGCGCTGGAGGCGGGCAACCTGAAACTGCTCTACCAGCCGATCCTCAGCCTGCAGGGTACCGGCGAGCAGATGTACGAGGTGCTGGTGCGCCTGGTGGATGGCAAGGAGCAGCTGGCACCCATGGCCTTCCTCGAGGCCCTCGGTGATGCCGGTCTCTCCAGCAAGATGGACCGCTGGGTGATTCTCACCGCGATCAAGTCCGCGGCCGCCCAGCGCGCCGCCGGCAAGGACGTCTCCCTGTTGTTGCATATCACCGCCGCCTCCCTGACCGACAACGGTCTGCCGGCGTGGCTCGGTGTGGCCTTCAAGGCCGCCAAGGTGCCGCCCAAGGCGGTGGTGTTCCAGCTGCGCCAGGAGGATATCACCAGCAACCTGCACGCCGCGCGCGACTTCACCAAGCAGGTACAGGAGCTCGGCTGCCGCGTGGCCGTCTGCCATTTCGGCACCGGCCTGAGCCCCTTCAAGGCGCTGGAGCATGTGAAGGTGGATATCGCCAAGGTGGATCCGTCCTTCGTGCGCGAAGTACAGGACGAGGGCGAGAGCAGCGAGACCCTCGCAAACCTGGTCAAGCAACTGGGCGAGGCCAACACCCGCGTGATAGTGCCGCATATCGAGCAGGCCAGCATGCTGCCCACCCTGTGGCAGACGGGCACCGACTATATCCAGGGCTACTATGTCCAGGCCCCGGCAGAAGACATGAGCTTCGATTTCAGTCTCGACTGAACAAAGGCACCCTTGGTCGGACAGGGATGTCCGCGTCAAGATTCCCTCCCTTTCCCCTGACCCGCTTCCGCGAAATCCTCCCGTTACCGCGTTTTTCCTCCGCGGGCAGCTTCCAACTGGTACATAGACACAAACTCGGCAGTCCGCGTGAACTGGGCCGCCAGTCACACCGCCTCGCCGATGGCGAAGAGGGAGTTTTTGGACTAACTACTCTGTTGTCGCGTGTATTTACCGCGTGCCGAACACCAATCAATTCGCGTTCCAGCCAGAAAAGCCATAAGAATTCCTAGAGAGCGTCCATGAACCTTATCCACCTGCTCGCCGCCTGCGTGATGGCCATGCTGCTGACCGGCTGTTCCACCGGCAGGGACGCGGACAATCCCGGCAACAGCGGCGGCGAACCGCCAGCCGCGGTGGACAGCGACGGCGACGGAATCGCCGACAGCGAGGACAACTGCCCGAAGCTGGCCAATGGCGACCAGGCAGACGGGGACGGCGACGGCCTCGGCGACGACTGCGACGGCGATCGCGACGGTGACGGTGCGGCGAACCATGTCGACAACTGCCCGGCAATGGCCAACGGGGACCAGGCCGACAGCGATGGAGATGGTCTCGGCGATGCGTGCGACAGCCTGAGCGATCGGGACGGCGACGGTGTCGCCGATTCGGCCGACAATTGCCCGGGCACGGCCAATCCCGGCCAGGGCGACGGTGATGGTGACGGCATCGGCGACGCCTGCGACGACAGCGACGATGCCGATGGCGACGGCGACGGTGTGCCGGATCGGTCCGACAACTGCCCCTCCGAACCAAATCCTACCCAGGCCGATCTCGATGGCGACGGCCTTGGCGACAGCTGTGACCTAGACCGGGACGGCGATAGTGTCGGCGACGCCAACGACAATTGCCCAAACATCGGCAACCCCAGCCAGTCGGATCTGGACAGCGACCTGATCGGAGACAGTTGCGACGACGATATCGACGGCGACGGCATCGACAACGGCGACGACAACTGCGCGCTGGTGGGTAATCCGGGCCAGGGAGACTGGAACGGTGACGGCGCCGGTGACGCCTGCCAGGACAGCGACAGCGACGGCGTCGAGGACGCGGCCGACAATTGTCCACAGAAGGAAAACCCGGTCCAGGAAGACCTGGATGGTGACGGCACCGGTGACATCTGTGACAGCGACGACGACGGTGACGGCATTGCCGACGATTCCGACAACTGCCCCCTCGCCGCCAACCCGGCCCAGGAGGACACCGATGGAGACAACGCCGGCAATGCCTGTGACCTGGATGATGACGGCGACGGCATAGATGACGGCGTGGACAACTGTCCGCTGGCCGCCAATGCCGCGCAGGCGGATACCGATAGCGATGGCCTGGGCGACGCCTGTGACGGCGATGACGACGGCGACGGCGTGGGCGACGGCAGCGATAACTGTCCGCTGGTGGCCAATCCCGGCCAAGGGGATATGGATACGGACGGTATTGGCGACGCCTGTGAGACCGATGGCGACGGCGATGGTGTCCTGGATCCTGTGGATAACTGCCCCCAGATCGCCAACGCCGGACAGGTCGACAGTGACGGTGACGGTATCGGCGACGCCTGTGAGGACGGCGATGGTGACGGTATCGACGATGACGATGACAACTGCCCCGCGGAACCCAACGCCGGCCAGACGGACAGCGACGGCGACGGCACCGGTGACGCCTGCGACGCGGACGATGACGGCGACGGCGTGGACGACGGCAGCGACAACTGTCCCCTGGCGCCGAACCCGGGACAGGAAGATCAGGACGGCGACGGCATAGGCGACAACTGCGACAGCGATGCCGACGGCGACGCCATTGAAAACGCCGCCGACAACTGCCCGCTGCTCGCCAACCCGGGGCAGGCGGATACCGATGGCGACGATATCGGCGACGCCTGCGATGCCGATGACGACAGCGACGGTATCGAAGACGGTGACGACAACTGCCCGCTGGCCGCCAACCCCGGCCAGGACGATCTGGATGGCGACGGGCTCGGCGATGCCTGCGACACGGATGACGACGGTGACGGTGTTGACGATGGCGCCGATAACTGTCCGCTGGTGTTTAACAGCGATCAGTTCGATCTGGACGGGGACGGTGTGGGTGATGTCTGCGACGGAGACGATGATGGCGACGGCGTTGCCGACGGCAGCGACAACTGCCCACTGGATGCCAATCCGGGCCAGGCGGATGCGGACGGCGACGGTCTCGGTGACGATTGCGATTCCGATGCTGACAACGATGGCGTCGCCAACGGTAGCGACAACTGTCCGCTGACCGCCAACAGCGACCAGGCAGATGCGGACGGCGACGGCCTGGGCGATGCCTGCGATGGCGATCTGGACGGGGATGGCGTCGACAATGGTGCGGATAACTGCGTCGCGGTGCCCAATGCCGGCCAGGGTGACCTGGATGGCGATGGCGAGGGCGATGCCTGCGACACCGATGACGATGGTGACGGCGTCAGCGACGGCAGCGACAACTGTCCGCTGGTATCAAATAGCGACCAGCAGGATAGCGATCGCGACGGTCTCGGTGACAGCTGTGATCCTGCGCCGGCTGAATTTACCTGTGCGCCCGGTGCCTATTTCGAGCCGATCGTGGCTCCGGCTGCCAGTGTCACCACCGACAAGGGCTGCCTGCTCGGCACCTGCAGCGTGAGCGGTGCAAACAATGTGATCGACAGCGACCAGGACAATGCTGCGCGGATTTCCATATCGATTGCACTACTCGGCGCCGGTTGGGGCGAGGTCACCGTGCGCGATACTGACAGTGTCTACAGCGGATCGAATCGGGCCGGTTTTATCATCTCCAAACCGGGTGGCCTGCTGGAGCTGAGCCTGCTCGACAGCCTGAAGGTGTCCGTACTTTCTGGCGGTGAGGAAGTGGACAGTGCCGGCGGCGCCAGCCTGTTGAGCCTGCTGCTGCTCGCGGGTGCGTCAGATCGCCAGCTGGCCGTTTTTGAAACCACGGAGACGTTCGACAGCCTGCGCATTCGGCATACGGGCGGCGTGCTGGGTCTGTTCAGCGAGGTAAACGTCCACGCCGCCTGCGTAGCCCCGAACTGACACTCATCCCTGCAGGAGCGGCGGGGCGGCCATGGGCCGCTCCTACAGGCTATCCTTTTCTTCATTCCGCACTCCGCATTCCGCATTCATCATTCTCCACCGCTCCTGTATCCTGTGCCGCGATTGAATAAACAGAATACCTTTGGAGCTATCCCATGTTGCCCCGCTTACTCTGTACCAGCCTGTTTGTCGGCGCCCTGGCGCTGGCGGGCGGCTGCTCAAAATCTGAACCGCCCGCCGAGTCGCAGGCAAAAGCCGATGGCGCCGCAACCCAGCCGGCCGAAACGGCGATGAAAGCAGCCGCGGACAAGGCGCCGGAACCTGGTGTTGACCACCACTCCTTCGCCAACAGCGACGACTACCGAGTGCAGCATCTGGATCTCGACCTGACTGTCGACTTCCCGCGCAAGGTGCTCGAGGGCGAGGCGGTGTTGAAGTTCAAGCGTCTCAGCAAAAAGAACCCGCCGATGATCCTCGACACTCGCGGCCTGGAGATCGAATCCATAAAGGCGGGCCGCGGTGAGCAGATGGAGCCGGTCAAATTCTCCATGGGGAAAAAAGACGATCACCTGGGCACGCCGCTGGAGATCAAACTGCCGAAGGGCGCCACCAGCGTCGCCATCCAGTATCGCACCTCTCCGGACGCGTCCGGCGTGCAGTGGCTGGAACCGCAGCAGACCGCCGGCAAGGCACATCCCTTCCTGTTTACCCAGGCCCAGGCGATTCACGCGCGCAGCTTCGTGCCGCTGCAGGACTCTCCCAAGGTGCGCATCACCTATAACGCGACCATCCGCACGCCGGAAGAACTGCGCGCGGTGATGAGCGCGGACAACGACCCGCAGGCGGAAAAGGACGGCGTCTACGAATTCGAGATGCCGCAGCCGATTCCCTCCTACCTGCTCGCGCTTGCGGTGGGCGACCTGGAGTTCAAGCCGATGGGCGAGCGCACCGGCGTCTACGCCGAGAGAGAAATTCTCGACGCGGCGGCAGCCGAGTTCGAGGACACCGAATCCATGCTCGAGGCCACCGAGAAGGTCTACGGCCCCTACCGCTGGGACCGCTACGACCTGCTGATTCTGCCGCCCAGCTTCCCCTTCGGCGGCATGGAAAACCCGCGCCTGAGCTTTATCACCCCGACGGTAATCGCCGGTGACAAGAGCCTGGTGGCGCTGATCGCCCACGAACTGGCGCACTCCTGGTCCGGCAACCTGGTGACCAACTCCAGCTGGCGCGACCTGTGGCTGAACGAGGGCTTCACCACCTACCTGACCAATCGCATCATGCAGAACATCTACGGCGACGAGCGCTACCAGATGGAGATGGCGCTGGGCTACGACGATCTGCAGGCGACACTGAAGGACAGGCCGGACAGCGATGAGATACTGGCGGTGAATTCGCGCGGCCGCGATCCGGATGAAGTCTTCTCCGATATCCCTTACGAGAAGGGCTCCCTGTTCCTGTACGAACTGGAGCAGAAAATCGGCCGTGAGAATTTCGACCAGTTCCTGCTGGATTACTTCAACAAGTTCGCCTTCCAGAGTATCGCCACCGAGGATTTCGTCCAGCACCTGAACGAAACCCTGCTGAAGCAGTACCCGGACAAGCTGGATGCCGAGCGCATCAACGAGTGGATCTTCGAGCCGGGTATTCCCGAAGGCGCGCCGCACCCGCAGTCCGACGCCTTCACCAAACTGGACCCGATTCGCCAGCAGTGGCTGGATGGCGAGATCAAAGCCGGGGACATCGACACGAAAGGCTGGACCTACCACCAGTGGAAATACTTCCTCGACGGCATGCCAGAAAAGCTGAGTGGAGAAAAACTGAAGGAACTGGACAGTGCCTTCGGCCTGACCGAGTCGAAGAACAACGAAGTGGCCTTCAGCTGGCTGATGATCGCAGTGCGCAACCAGTACAAACCCGCCTATCCGCGCCTGGAAAATTTCCTCACCAGTATCGGCCGCAACAAGTTCCTGCGCCCGCTGTACCGCAACCTGGTGGAAACGGATCAGAAGGAGCTGGCTGTTCGTATCTTCGATGAGGCCAAGCCGGGTTACCACCCGCTGTCTGTGAAGGTGAACAGCTGGGTTATCTACGGCGAAGACGGCGAATAACCGATTCGGGGGTGGCCCTGTGGCCGCCCCTTCCTTTCTCCTGCCTCCCGCGGCTAGCCAAACAGACCCTACTGCCGCTACCGCCAGGGCGTCGCGCCTTCAGCGATAGCGCCGGGGGGCGAAATGTTCACGGCTACCGGCATGCAGGAAATCCCTGTGCCGCGAGCCCTGGCAACTGAAGAAGTGCGCCAGACAGTGGCTGACTTTCGCTATGCGGCCCGCCGCGCTATCGAAGCCGGTGCAGATGGCGTAGAGATTCACGGCGCCAATGCCTACCTCATCCGGCAGTTTTTCGTGCCCAGTGCCAATAGCCGCAGCGATGAATACGGCGGCTCCGTCGAGAATCGCGCCCGCTTTGCCATCGAAGTGGCCGCGGCCATCGCCGATGAGATTGGTGCTGATAAAACGGCTATTCGCCTCTCGTCCGGTGCTATCGGCGACGATATGGCCCTGCGCCGGATGGAGCGGGGCGGCGTCACCCTGACCAGTACCAATCAGGTGATCGCAGAGCTCGCCGGCGACTGGAGTACACCGGAGGGCAGCCGGCTGGTGCAGGAGGTCATGATGCCCGCCTTGCAGGGGTAAGGCGGGGCGCACCGTCGCCGATGCCTTTGTGATGGCTCGCTGGTCGGAAAACTTTCCCAAGACCTGGCGCGATTACCGCAGTCTCTCCCCCTTTATGCAGAAGATGGCTGCAGATCCCGGCGTTGCGAAGGTGCTCCGGTTATCCAGCGCCTGAGCAGCGGGCAGGCGTGGGGCGGGAATCAAAAACCCCACGGATAAGTATCCGGCGGCTCTGCTTCCCTGGATGCTTCGATATGCAGTGGGTGCAGTGCCCGGGTCTCCTCCAGGTGAACAAAGGCATCGTAGCGGCGCGCCAGCTCGGTGGGCACATACTGGAAGCGCTCGTATTGCGGGTTGTACACCACACCGATGGCCCGGTGGCCGCGGCTCTGTAAAAACTGGTCGCATCCCCCCTCTCCGTCGAACAGGAAGAGTCCGTCGTCGCCCAGTGCCCTGTGCACCAGCCCCTCCCAGGCGTGTGCCGGCGCTTCGGGCAGCGGCATCTTCTGCCGTTCACCGCCCCAGCGCCGGCCGGCGATCACGCTGCCGCGGTGACAGCCGAAACCCACCAGCCGCACCAGATCTGCCCCCCATTCCTCCCGCGCCAGCTGGCCGATATTGTGCATTCCCGCACGCCGCATGTCGGTGGCGCGGGCGTCGCCGACGTGAGTGTTGTGCGCCCACACAATCCCCTTGCTGTCCGCACCGTGGTACAGCAGCAGGCGATTGAGGGTTTCCATCATATGGGTGTCGCGCAGGTTCCAGGAGCCGGGACCGGCGGCCACCATGGTGCGGTAGTAGCGCTCCGCATTCACCATGACATGGGCATTCTGCTCCGTATCGAAATCGCCCTCGGGATCCGCTTCATGGCGCGGGCGCCGGTGTGCCAGCCGCAGCAGCAGGCCGACCACCTCATCCGCGCAGTCCTGGTGCGTCGCTGCCGTGTGCCGCGCGTAGTGCCGCTCGTCGCGGTCATGGGGCTGGAAGCAGCCAAAGACCCGCTCTGCCAGCGCCAGCGATTGCGGGTCGGTGGCGCGCACGTGGCCTATGATGGCATCCAGCGATTCCCACAGGCTGTAGACGTCCAGGCCGTAGAAGCCAGCCGCGCGTTCGCGCCCGCAGTTGTATTTGCGCAGCCACTCGGCGAAGGCCACCGTCTCCCAGTTGGCCCACATCCAGGTGGGCCAGCGGTCGAAGCCGCACAGTACCTCTCGGGCGCGCTCGCCTGATTGCGGATAGTTTTTGACAAAGCGGTTGACGCGATAGCAGTCCGGCCAGTCCCCCTCCACGGCGATGAAGTCGAAGCCGTGTTTCTCGATCAGTTGCCGACTGATGGCGGCGCGCCATAGGTAGAATTCCGAGGTGCCGTGGGTGGCTTCGCCGAGCATGACGATACGGGCGCCCGCCAGTGTTTCGACCAGCGGATCCAGGTCCGCCCTGTTGCGCAGCGGCTGCGACAGGGCGCGAATGTTTTCGAGAAGGGGCTCTCTTTCTTCGCTCGAGGCTTTCATAAGATCCGGCCAAAGGTTCAGTGGGTGCAAATGGGCCCCGCGGGCAATGGGCCACTGCCTCTGGAGAGGATAGTGTCATCACCGCCGTCACACGCCGCCAAATTTGTGGCGTATTTTTCCACTAGGTACTACCCTGTGCTGAACGCTTTGCGTAATCTGCAGTCGGAAAAAAGTACCCGAACGCGATGCGGACTCAACAGATTGGGTGAAGGGAGGCACTTATGAAGGTTCGACTGGCTTTATTGCTGCTGGCGGCGTTCCTGCTCAGCAGCTGCACGGGCGGCAGTGGTATCGGCGCCTGTTCCGATAACGACAGGCGCGGACCGCAGCCTTTCCCCCACGCGATGGCATAACACGCTGCAGTTCGCCCCGCTGCACGAGCGACCTTTGACCGCTCCACGCACTCGCCGGGCTTCAACCCTACAAGAGCCTTTCTATCTGCTGGTCGTTCAGGCCGAATAGGTACAGCGCCGCATCCAGGCCGAAGCTGCCGATGGACTGGGGCGCCTCCAGGCGCACCTTGGGCTTGGGGTGTATCGCGATACCCAGCGCCCCCAGGTTCAGCATCGGGATGTCGTTGGCGCCGTCGCCGACGGCGATCACCTGCTCCAGCCCCAGTCCCAACTCTCCCGCCATCTGCTGCAGCAGCTCCCGCTTGCGCAGGCCGTCGACAATCGGCTCTATCACGTCGCCGGTCAGGGCGCCGTCACTGAACGCCAGCTGGTTGGCGTGCACGAAATCCACCGGCAGCCGCTCCCGCTGCAGGTAATTGGCGAAATAGGTAAAGCCGCCGGACAGTATCGCGGTCTTGCACCCCAGCGCGCGCAGGGCGCCCAGCAGTCGGTCGGCGCCGGACTTGAGTGGCAGCTGTGCCGCTATCTCCGCCAGGCGGGTTTCGGAAAAACCCTTCAGCAGCGCCATGCGCTTTTTGAAACTCTGGCGGAAATCCAGCTCGCCGCGCATGGCCGCCTCGGTAATGGCGGCGACCTCATCGCCGATACCGGAAATCCTTGCCAGCTCATCGATCACCTCGGCATCGATCAGGGTCGAGTCCATATCGAAGCCGGCCAGGGCCGGAACCTGCTGGCTGCTGCCCGGTTGCAGCACCAGGTCGGCGCCTATGTCCCGCGCCAGTTGCAGGCAGGCGTGTTTGGCCGCGGAAAACTCCAGGTCCGCTGCCAGCTGAAAGCGCAATACCGTGCAATCGCGGCGCTGGGCCAATGTGTCGACAGCGGCTACCGGCCAGTCGCGGTCGGCGAAGAATCGCAACAATTGCTGCAGCTGCGCCAGGGTTGCGGCGGGGGAGAGCAGGGTGACACACCAGGGGCTGGAAACCGGGGTGGGCTCCCGCCGCGGCGCTGCCAGCTCGCGGCTGGCAATATCTTCAAAGGGGGCGACGCCGCTGTACTCGAGCCCCAGGTGGGCGCAATCGCCGTGATGTTCCTGCTTTCGGTACTCGAGGTAGCGCAGGGTGCAGTCGATCGGGCTCTGTGTGATCTGTGCCAGGGGCAGGTGAAATTCTTGAGTCGAGGTTTTGCCCATGGCGCTGCATCCCTGTGTCTAGTTGCGGAAGTCGGAGGCGCAGCATTATAGCCCCGCTCGCATTATTCGCTAAAATCATCCCTCACAACGACAAAAACCACCGCTCCTATGTTTGCTTCGTTTGCCACCCTGTTTTCGACGAGCCTGCCCAAGCTACTGGCACAGTTGCCCCAGCGCACCCAGCAGCAATTGCTGGCCGGCGTCATCTGGCTGGTGCTGGCGCTCTTCTGCACTGCGGCCCTGGGCCACTACTACGGCCAGCAGAAGTCGGTGGCCGCCGCGCGGGACAGGGCCTCGGCGGAGGCCGCGGCGGCCTTCCTGGCCGGCCAGAGCCTGGAGCGCATCGTCGCCGGCGACCGCATCAGCATGCAGCTGCTGGCCCAGCAGCTGTTGAGGCTGCCGGCGATCAGCGGCATAGCGGTGCAGGACGTGGAGTCCAACACCCTGGCACAGGTGGGCGACACCGAGACGGGCGAGACTGTCAGTGCACCAGTCGTGCTGCACGACAGTATTGCCGGCAGTGTCACCGTACATTTGCTGCCGGGCAGTGGCGTCGAGTTTCCCTGGGCCAGCCTGCTGTTGAGCCTGGTTTTTGCGCTGCCGTTCAGTGCCGCTGCAGCGCTGACGGCGACAGCGCTTCTGTCATCGAGCGCCGGCAGCCGGCGCCGCCCCGTGCCGGTCGTGGAGGTCGGATCCGCGCCCCAGCCGCGGCCGGAACCGGAGGTCGCCGTGGGCCTCTATATCCGTCCTTTGAATTGGGCCCAACTGGCCAATCAGCTGAGTCGCAGTGCCCTGGAAAAGCTGCAGCTGGAGTTGGACGAGCGGCTGCAGCTGCTCAGGCGTATCTACGACGCGCGACCGCTGAAGCACGCCGGCCCACAGCAGGGGCTGGGCTTCAGTGGCGACGACGCCGCCTTCCGCGCCGTCTGCTGCGGCCTGTTGCTGCGTGAGCTGCAGGGCGCCAGCCGCGCTACCGGCCTGAAACTGGCGCTGGCTGTGGTGTCGGCGCGATCTGATGCCTTCGACTTCTCCGGCGAGCAGCTGCTCGCCCAGGGGCGCGGCCTGTCACTGCATCCGGATCTGCTCGAGGCGGAATCCCTCGAGGGGCGCATCCAGTGCCACGGCGCCAGCTGGGGCGCCGAAGTGACCGGCCTGGTGCCGGCTTACCAGAAGTTGCTGGACAACCAGCTGCGCCAACTGCTCAACGCCTAGACTTCCCCTGTAACAGGATTCCCCTTGTCCGGTGACCAGTTGCTGGGCGAGGGTCTGTTTTTGTCACGAAGTTGACGTTTACGTTAACGTAAACTCTTGCTAGGCTTCAGCGCGTCCAGAGGAAGTTGCCATGAAACCCGAAGCCAAAGCCGTCGAGCCCGCCAGTTACAGCATTTCCGAGCTGGCGCGGGAATTCGGTATCACTACCCGCGCCATCCGCTTCTATGAGGACAAGGGCCTGATTGCGCCGGCACGGCGCGGCCAGACCCGCATCTACAGTCCCGAGGACCGGGTGCGCCTGAAGCTGATACTGCGCGGCAAGCGGCTGGGTTTTTCCCTCGACGAGAGCCGGGCAATCATCGATATGTACGACCCGGCCCACGGCAACGTGGAGCAGCTGCAGCGGTTGCTGCTGCATATAGAACAGAAGCGCGCGCAGCTCGAACAGCAGCTGCGCGATATCCAGAGCCTGATGGGCGAGCTGGATGAGGCGGAGGCGCGCGCCCGTGCCTCGCTGAAACAGAATTCTGAAAATTGACGAGATAACTCACTTACGGAGTCGCTATGAACACCTCCTACCCGACCCTGAATTTCGATCTCGGCGAAGAGATCGATATGCTGCGCGATATGGTCTACAAATTCAGCCAGGCAGAACTGGCGCCGCGCGCGGCGCAGATCGACGAGGACAATCTGTTCCCGGCGGATATGTGGAAAAAATTCGGCGAGCTGGGCCTGCTGGGCATGACCGTCGAGGAGGAGTACGGCGGTTCCAACATGGGCTACCTGGCTCACGCGGTAGCGATGGAGGAAATTTCCCGCGCATCCGCGTCCGTCGGCCTGTCCTACGGTGCCCACTCCAATCTGTGTGTCAACCAGATTCGCAAGAACGGCACCCAGGCGCAAAAAGAGAAATACCTGCCCAAACTGTGCTCCGGTGAGCACGTGGGCGCGCTGGCAATGAGCGAGCCCAATTCCGGCTCCGACGTGGTCAGCCTGCAGCTGCGCGCGGAGAAGAAGGGCGACCGCTTTATCCTCAACGGCAACAAGATGTGGATCACCAATGGCCCCGACGCCAACACCTATGTGATCTACGCGCGCACCGAGCCGGGTGTCAGCTCCGGTGGCATCACCGCCTTTATCGTCGAGCGGGATTTCCCCGGTTTCAGCCAGGCGCAGAAGCTCGACAAGCTGGGTATGCGCGGTTCCAACACCTGCGAACTGGTGTTCGAGGATTGCGAGGTGCCGGAAGAGAATATCCTCGGTGAGCTGAACGGCGGCGTGCGCGTGTTGATGAGCGGCCTCGACTACGAGCGCACCATTCTATCCGGCGGTCCCGTGGGTATCATGCAAGCCTGCCTGGATGTGGTGGTGCCCTATGTGCACGAGCGCAAACAGTTCGGCAAGGCGATCGGCGAATTCCAGCTGATGCAGGGTAAGATCGCGGATATGTACGCGGACCTGAATGCCAGCCGCGCCTATCTCTATGCGGTGGCAAAAGCCTGCGACCGCGGCGAGGACTCGCGCAAGGACTCCGCCGCGGTGATACTGTTCACCGCCGAGCGCGCCACGCAGATGGCCCTGCAGGCCATCCAGACCCTGGGCGGCAATGGCTATATCAACGAGTACGCCACCGGCCGCCTGCTGCGCGATGCCAAGCTGTACGAAATCGGCGCCGGCACCTCGGAAATCCGCCGTATGCTGATCGGCCGCGAGCTGTTCAATGAGACTCGGTAATTTTCGAGGCTCGGATTAAATGTGTACTGTAGGAGCGGCCCATGGCCGCGATCGCTCTATCAAACAGCCGCTTACTGCCGCTCGGACATGGCTCGCGGCCATGGGCGGACGGCCGCCTCGCCGCTCCTACAAAGAATCTCTTCTCTGAAAAAGCGAATCAGAGTTTATGAACCAGCTACAGAGCAAAATTAACACCCGCGACGCCGCCTTCGCGGATAACCGCGAGCAGATGCAGAAACTGGTCGCGGACCTGCGTGGGAAAGTCGAGAAGATCGCCCTGGGTGGCAGCGAGCGCGCGCGGGAAAAACACCAGTCGCGCGGCAAGCTGTTGCCGCGGGATCGCATAGACGCACTGCTGGATCCGGGCAGCCCCTTCCTGGAATTTTCCCAGCTGGCCGCCCACGACGTCTACGGTGAGGAGGTCCCGGCCGCGGGTATCATTACCGGTATCGGCACAGTGTCCGGCCAGCCCTGCGTCATCGTCGCCAACGATGCAACGGTGAAAGGTGGTACCTACTACCCGCTGACGGTAAAAAAACACCTGCGCGCGCAGACCATTGCCGAGCAGAACAACCTGCCGTGTATCTACCTGGTGGATTCCGGCGGCGCCAACCTGCCGCGCCAGGACGATGTATTCCCGGACCGCGAGCATTTCGGTCGCATCTTCTTCAACCAGGCCAACCTGTCGGCAAAAAACATCCCGCAGATCGCCGTGGTGATGGGCAGCTGCACCGCCGGCGGCGCCTATGTGCCGGCCATGGCCGACGAATCCATCATGGTGAAGGAGCAGGCGACGATTTTCCTCGCCGGCCCGCCGCTGGTGAAGGCCGCCACCGGTGAAGAGGTGTCTGCGGAGGAGCTGGGCGGAGCCGAGGTGCACTGCCGCACTTCCGGTGTGTCCGACCATTACGCCAATAACGACGTGCACGCACTGCAGCTGGCGCGTCGCTCGGTGAGCCGTCTGAATCGCATCAAGCATCTGGGCCTGGATATCCACAAACCGATCGAGCCGATTTATCCGCCGGAGGAAATATACGGCGTGGTGCCGAGCGATGCTCGCCAGCCATACGATGTGCGCGAAATTATCGCCCGCACCGTCGACGGCTCCGAATTCGATGAATTCAAGGCCCTCTACGGCACCACCCTGGTGACCGGCTTTGCGCGCATTTGCGGCTACCCGGTGGGCATAGTCGCCAACAACGGTATTCTGTTTGCCGAGAGCGCGCAGAAGGGCGCGCACTTTATCGAGCTGTGCGCCCAGCGCAATATTCCGCTGGTATTCCTGCAGAACATCACCGGCTTTATGGTGGGCAAGCAGTACGAGGCCGGCGGCATTGCCAAGCACGGCGCCAAGATGGTGACCGCGGTGGCGACGGCAAAGGTGCCGAAGATCACAATCCTGATCGGCGGTTCCTTCGGTGCCGGCAACTACGGCATGTGCGGCCGCGCCTACGATCCGAATTTCCTGTTCATGTGGCCCAATGCGCGCATCTCGGTCATGGGCGGCGAACAGGCCGCCGGCGTGCTGGCGCAGGTGAAACGCGACCAGATGGAGGCCCGCGGTGAATCCTGGAGCGAGGACGAGGAGCAGGATTTCCGCCAGCCGATCGTCGATGACTACGAGCACCAGGGCCACCCCTACTATGCCTCCGCGCGCCTGTGGGACGACGGTGTGATTGATCCGGCGGATACCCGCCGCGTGCTGGGACTGTGCCTGGCTGCGGCCAGCCACAAGGAGCCGGAGGAAACGAAGTTCGGCGTCTTCCGCATGTAACTCGGGCAGTACGCCGTAGGAGCGGCCCGTGGCCGCGATCGGATTCCAGAGAGCTCTGATAGATTGATCGCGGCCATGAGCCGCTCCCGGCCGGACCGCTCCTACAAGTAAACGAACAGGCGCGCAGGAAACAAGGAATTCACAATGAGCGACAAGCTGCTAACCGAAATCGACAGCGAAGGCGTGGCCACGGTCACCCTGAACCGGCCGGAAATTCACAACGCCTTCGACGACGAACTAATCCGTGAACTGGGTGAGACCTTCGACCGCCTGGCGCGGGACACTTCGATACGCGCACTGGTGCTGGCTTCCAACGGCAAGAGCTTTTCCGCCGGCGCCGACCTGAACTGGATGAAGCGCATGGCGAACTACTCCGAAGAGGAGAACCGCCGCGACGCTGCCGCATTGGCGGCCATGTTGTACAAGCTGGACACCTTCCCCGCGCCGACCATTGCGCGGGTGCAGGGCGCCGCCTTTGGTGGCGCCGTCGGCCTGGTCAGCTGCTGCGACATGGCGGTGGCCAGTGAACGCGCCAGTTTCTGTCTGTCCGAAGTGAAAATAGGCCTGTTGCCGGCCACTATCAGCCCCTACGTAATCAATGCCGTGGGTACCCGCCAGGCGCGGCGCTACTTCGTCACCGCCGAACGCTTTTCCGCCGAGCGCGCGCAGCAGATAGGCCTGGTGTCGGAAGTCTGCGCCGAGGGAGAGCTGGATCTGCAAGTGCAGAAACTGGTGAACGCGATTACCGACAATGGCCCACGCGCCGTGTCCATGGCCAAGCAGCTGGCCATGTCCATGTCCAACCGCGTGGTCAACGAGGAGTTGCAGGGCCAGACCAGCGCGCTGATCGCCGCGGTGCGCGTATCCCCGGAGGGGCAGGAGGGCCTGGGCGCATTCCTCGAGAAGCGTGCGCCCAACTGGATGAATAGCAGCGACAAATAATTTTCCGGATTCTCTATGATTCGCAAACTGTTAATTGCCAACCGCGGCGAAATTGCCTGCCGCATCATCGACACAGCCCGCCGCCTCGGCGTGGCCACTGTGGCCGTCTACTCCGACGCGGATGCCGACGCGCTGCACGTGCAGCTGGCCGACGAGGCGGTACGCCTGGGGCCGGCGCCGGCGAAGGATTCCTATCTCGATATCGATAAAGTCCTCGATGCGGCCAGGCACACCGGTGCCGATGCGATACACCCCGGCTACGGCTTCCTGTCGGAGAACGCGCAGTTTTGTCGCGCCTGCGACAGCGCCGGTATTATCTTTGTCGGCCCGCCCGCCGGCGCCATCGATGCCATGGGCTCAAAGTCCGCCGCCAAGCGCATCATGGAAGAGGCCAAGGTACCGCTGGTGCCCGGCTATCACGGTACCAACCAGAATGCCGACATCCTCGAGGGGCACGCCAACCGCATCGGCTATCCGGTGCTGCTGAAGGCCGCCGCCGGCGGTGGCGGCAAGGGTATGCGCCGCGTGGACAGCGCGGATGAATTCCACAGCGCCCTGGAAGCTGCCAAGCGCGAGGCGATGAACGCCTTCGGCGACGACCTGATGCTGCTGGAGCGCTATGTGCTCAGTCCTCGCCACGTGGAGATCCAGGTGTTCTGCGACCAGAAGGGCAACGGTGTCTACCTGTTCGAGCGCGACTGTTCGGTACAGCGCCGCCACCAGAAGGTGGTCGAGGAGGCGCCGGCGCCGGGCCTGTCCGAGGAGCTGCGCGCGCGCATGGGCGAGGCGGCCCTGCGCGCGGCCCACGCCATCGGCTATGTCGGCGCCGGCACGGTGGAGTTCCTGCTGGATGCCAGCGGTGCCTTCTATTTCATGGAAATGAATACCCGCCTGCAGGTGGAGCATCCGGTCACCGAGATGATTACCGGCCAGGACCTGGTGGCCTGGCAGCTGGCGGTCGCCGCCGGCGATCCGCTGCCGCTGCAGCAGGACGACCTGCATATACTCGGCCACGCCTTCGAGGTGCGTATCTACGCCGAGGATCCGGACAACGACTTCCTGCCGGCCACCGGAACCCTGGTTCGCCACCGGCCGCCGAAAGCGAGCGAGAGCGTGCGGGTGGATACCGGTGTGCAGAGTGGCGACGAGATCAGCGTGCACTATGACCCGATGATCGCCAAGCTGATCTGCCACGGCCGCACTCGCAAGGAGGCGCTGGCGAAATTGGATCGCGCGCTACAGCAGTACCAGATCGCCGGCGTGCGCCACAATATCGAATTCCTGCGCCGGGTCATCAACCACGGTGCCTTCGCCAGCGGCCGTGTCACCACACATTTTATCGAGGACTACGAGGCGGAAATCCTGCAGCGGGAACAGCAGCTGACGCCGCTGAAATGCGCCGCCATCGCCGGATACCTGAATCGGCGCGAGAGGCAGGATATGCGTGAATCCGCACCCGCGTCGGATCCGCACTCCCCCTGGCACAGCGGCGACAACTGGCGCTCCGGTCTCGCCGCCAGGCGCGCGCACAATGTCGACTATCGCGGTCAGCACGCAGAGATCAGCTTTATCGCCACCGGCGATTCGGTGCAGTGGCAGTGCGATGCCCTCGACGGCGACATCAAGAGCGGCGAGATTCGCGTGCTGGAAGGGGGGGGACTGGCGCTGGTGGACGGCCGCCGGCTGAATTTCTCCTGCGTCGACACCGGGGACGGCGGTGTCATCTTTATCGACGGCACCCAGGTGGAATTCAAGCTGCTGCCACCGGATATCGGTGAGAGCGACGATAGCGCCCACGGCCTTGAGGCGCCGATGAACGGCACCATCATCGCACTGCTGGTGGAACCGGGCGCGCAGGTCGAGAAGGACCAGCCGCTGCTGGTGATGGAGGCGATGAAAATGGAGCACACACTGCGCGCCCCAGCTGCCGGCACGGTACAGCAGTTTTTCTGCGCCGAGGGCGAGCTGGTGGACGGCGGCAGCCTGCTGATCGACTTCGAGGAGGAGTAAGGTGAGCCTTCCGAAACAGGTAAAAATGGTCGAGGTGGGCCCCCGCGATGGCCTGCAGAACGAGAAGCAACCCATCTCCGTCGACACCCGCATAGCGCTGATAGACCGGCTCAGTGGCAGCGGCCTGCCGGTGATCGAGGCGGGCAGCTTTGTCAGCCCGAAATGGGTGCCGCAGATGGCGGCGAGCGAGGAGGTACTGGCGGGCATCCGGAGAAAAACCGGCACCGTCTACAGCGCGCTGACGCCAAATATGAAAGGCTACGAGCGCGCGCTGGCGGCGAAGGCGGACGAGGTGGCCGTGTTCGGCGCAGCGTCAGAGGCCTTCACCCAGAAAAACATCAACTGCACCATCGCCGAGAGCCTGGAGCGCTTCCGTCCTCTGCTGGAGCAGGCGCAGCGCGACGGCATTCCGGTGCGCGGCTATGTCTCCTGTGTGCTCGGCTGTCCCTACGAGGGCGAGATAGATCCACTCAAGGTCGCCGAAGTGAGTGGCGCGCTGCTGGAGATGGGCTGCTACGAGATCTCCCTCGGCGACACCATCGGCGTGGGTACACCGGAAGCGGCCAAGCGCATGATCGAACAGGTCAGCGCCAAGGTGCCGCTGGAAAAGCTGGCGGTGCACTTCCACGATACCTACGGCCAGGCGCTGACCAACACCTACGCGGCGCGGCAGAGGGGTGTGGCTGTGGTGGATCCCGCCGTGGCCGGCCTCGGCGCCTGTCCCTATGCGAAGGGCGCATCCGGCAACGTGGCCAGCGAGGATGTGCTCTATATGCTGGATGGCCTGGGCATAGACACGGGTGTGGATCTGCAACTGCTGGCGGACGCCGGCAACTTTATCTCCACCGAACTGGGGCGCGAGAGTAATTCCCGCGTGGCCAGGGCGCTGACCGCCTGATTCATGCCGGTAGAGTGCGCCGTGCGCACCATTGGCCCGAGCGGTGCGCACGGCGCACCCTACGGTAGACACGAGAATTTGCTAACATCGGCGCAACCTGTCCCGATCGAATGTTTGCCATGAAACTACTGCGCCTGTCCCTCTTCTCCCTGCTCGGCCTCGCCGTGGCCACCGCCCTGGCCGCGCCCGGATTTATCGGTCCCAAGGTCGAGGAAATCTGGAAGCAGCAGCTGGGTCGGCTGCAGGGCGGCAGTATTGCCGACTACCGGCGCGGCTGGTTCGGCGCCGAGACCAGCACCGAGCTGGAGAGCCCCGAGGGCAGCACCCAGCTGCATACGGATATCCACCACGGCCCGCTGCTGCTGACCGCCCGCGGCCCGCGCATCGGTCTCGTGTACAGCGAGACGCGCCTGTCGCTGGAGCAGCTGGCCCCGCAGCTGCGCGCCCAGCTGGAGAAGATCTACGGTCGCCTGGAGCAGAGCCCGCTGGTACTGGAGTCCCTGGTCAAGGCGGACAACCGGGTGATCAACCATCTGCGCCTGGAGCCCTTCAGGCGCAGCGATGGCAGCGGCGAACTGGTGTTCGACGGTGGCGAGGTACTGATCGAGACCGACTACAGCGGTGCCCTGTTGACCGGCACGCTGCAGATAGGCTCACTGCAGCAGACCCGGGGCGGGCAGGAGAAGCTGTTTACCGAGCCGGCCAGCGGCGAATTCCAGTTTGTTCCCGGCAGGGGGGGCGATATCTCACTGCAGCTGCCGCTGTTGCGCGGCGAAGCCGAATCCGGCCCGCTGGAACTGCGCGATGTCAGCCTCAAGCTGAACCTGGAGCAGCTGGCCGCGGGCAGGTTGAAGCTGGTCAGCGACCTGCAGCTGCCGCAGGTGCAATCGGCCACGCCGGTGACTTCGCTGCAGCAGCAGATGACCCTGCCGCAGATTGCCGCCGCCGACCTGGGGCACTACCTGCGCGCCCTGCTGCCGGCCGCCGAGCGCGACTGGCCGCAGACCATGCAGCGACCGCTGCAACTGCAGCAGCAGTTGGCGGTGCAATCCCGCAACGGGCCGATTCTGGTGGATGCGGATGTCGACTGGCGCGGCATGCGGTCGAGGGGGCGGCGGGCCGACAATGCCGTGGATCAGTGGCTGGTGCCGCTGACCGGTTCCATGACTTTCAGCGCCGCGGAGCAGGCACTGATACAGTCGCCGCTGGTGGGTCAGGTGATGATGCTGCGCCAGTACGGACTGCTGCTGGAGGACAACGGCGAGCTGCAGATGCACCTGCAGGTGGACCGGGGCCAGTTGCAGGTCAACGGCCAACTGTTGCCGCCGGACCTGTTTATGCTGGCGTTGACCGGTAATTTCTAAGGCAAGTCCCATCCGGGAGCGGCCGGACCGCTCCCTTCCAGGCTTCCGCCCATCACCCCGTATTGCGCATCCCCGCGGCTATGCCGGCGATGGTGACCATCAGGGCGCTCTCCAGTAGCGGATCTGTCTCCCGCTCGCGCAGGCGCGCCATCAGCTCCGCCTGCAGCAGGTGCAGCGGATCCGTGTAGGGGTCGCGCACGCGGATGGACCAGCGCATTACCGGATTATTGTCCAACAGACTCTCCCGACCGGTGAGCCGCTGCAGCGCGCTCACCGTGTGGGCCAGGCGCTCGCGCAGTGTGTCGCCGAGGCGGATCAGTTCGCTCTCGCCGGTGAGGCGCTCTTCATACCAGGAGGCGACACGGGTGTCGGTTTTGGCCAGCACCATCTCCAGCATATCCACGACACCCTGGAAGAAGGGCCAGTTCTCGTTCATCGCGCGCAGGGTGTCAGTCTCATCGGCGTGCTTCAGTGCGCTCTCCAGTGCCGCGCCGGTTCCCAGCCAGGCCGGCAGCATCAGGCGAATCTGCGTCCAGGCAAAGACCCAGGGAATGGCGCGCAGCGTCTCCACGCCGCCGCCGGGCTTGCGCCGCGCCGGCCGGCTGCCCAGGGCCAGGCGGCTGAGTTCGGTCTCCGGTGTCACGGTGCGCAGGTAGGCCACCAGCGCCGGATCGTCGCGCACTACCTGGCGGTAACTGCCCACCGACACTTCGGTCAGGCGATCCATCTGTGCGCGCCACTCTGCGCGCGGCTGTGCCGGCGGCATCAGCGTGGCCTCAAGGGTGGCGGCCACATACTGTTCCAGGTTGTAGGCCGCCACCTTGGGGCGGCCGTACTTGAAGCGGATCATTTCGCCCTGCTCGGTGACGCGGATTCGGCCCGCCACCGACCCCGGGGGCTGCGACAGCAGCGCCATGCGAGTGGGCGAGCCGCCGCGGGAAATGGATCCGCCGCGGCCGTGGAACAGCGTCAGCGGAATGCCGTGGTTCCTGAAAATGGTGGTGAGCTGTTCCTGGGTGCGAAACTGGGCCCAGGCCGCGCCCAGGAAGCCCGCATCCTTGGCGGAATCGGAATAGCCGATCATCACTTCCTGGCCGTCGAGCACGCGCTGCTTGTACAGCGGGATATCGAGCAGCGCGCTCATGGTGGCGGCGGCATTGTCGAGGTCGTCGAGGGTCTCGAACAGCGGTACCACGCGCATCGGCCGGCGCACGCCGGCGATCTTCTGCAGCAGCATGACCGCCAGTACATCGGAAGATGTCCTGGCCATGGAGATGACGTAGGCGCCCAGTCCCTCCGGCCCCTGCTCGGCGATCACCCGGCAGGTTTCCAGTACCTGCGCTACATCGTCTTCGCAGAAGTCGCTGCTGTAGAAGGCCTCGTCAACCAGTGGCCGACGGCTGTCCAGCTCGGAGAGCAGGAAGCGGATCCTCTGCGCTTCGTCCCAGTCCGCGTAGCCGCCCAGCCCCAGGTAGCGGGTGATGGCGTCCAGCGCCTCTGTGTGACGGGTGGATTCCTGGCGGATATCCAGGCGCAGCAGCGTGATGCCGAAGCAGTTGAGGCGGCGCAGCGTGTCCTTGAGCTGGCCGTCGGCGATGGCGGCGAGGCCGACGGCGCGCAGGGAGCGGTCGATCAGGCTCAGCTCGTCGAACAGTTGCCGGCCGCTGGTGAAGCCCTCGCCCCCGGGTTCCGGTTGCCCGTTGACCCGCGCTTCCATCTGCGCGCGCGTGGTGCGCAGGCGATCGCGGACACTGCGCAATACCAGGCGATAGGGTTCGTGGCTGGGGCCGGTGCGCGCCAGCAGTTCGTCGCTGGCCCTGTGCATCGACAGGTCGGCCAGCAGGTTTTCCACATCCCGCAGGTAGAGGTCCGCCGCCATCCAGCGGGCCAGCTGCAGCACTTCGCGGGTCACCGCGGCGGTGACATTCGGGTTGCCGTCGCGATCCCCGCCCATCCAGGAGGCGAAGCGGATGGGCACCCAGTCCACCGGCATCGGCGGCAGCCCGGCCAGCTCCAGCTCCGCCTCTATTTCCCGCATGCCCTGTGGAACAGCCTGCCACAGGGACTGTTCGATGGTGGCAAAGCCCCACTTGGCCTCGTCCACCGGCGAGGGTCTCTCGCGCCGGATCTCGTCGGTGCTCCAGGCAGAGAGAATCTGTTCGCGCAGGTGACGGCGCAGGTCTTCCAGCTCCTCCTGGGTGAGGTCCGGCCTGTCCAGGGCAGTGAGCAGGTCGGCGACCCGGTCGTATTTGCGGATCAGTGTGCGGCGGGTGACTTCTGTGGGGTGGGCGGTGAGCACCAGCTCGACGGAGAGTCCCTCCAGTACCGTGCGAATATTCTGCCGGTCGATATCGGCATTGTTCAGCTCCGCCAGCACCTGGCGCAGGCCGCGGTCGGTATCGGGATCGCCGGGAAATCGCTGGTGATGTCGGTGCAGCCGCTCGCGGTGGCGCTGCTCGGCAATATTGGCCAGGTTGAGGAACTGGCTGAATGCGCGCGCGACTTCCAGCAGGGTTGCATCGTCGAGGGGATCCAGCAGTTCGCGCAGTCGGTCGACCTGCATCTCCCCCTGGCTGCGGCTTTCCACCGCCGCCTGGCGAATGGTTTCAACGGTGTCGAACAGTGGCTCACCGGCCTGTTCCCGCAGTACTGCACCCAGCTCTTCACCGAGCAGGCGCACGTCCTCCCGCAGAGGGGCATTTTTATCCTGGTTCACGAAGCTTTTCTCCCTGGAAGAACGAGGCGCACATCTTCGCATATTTCGGCGGTTAAGCGTCGCTGCGGCGGGATGCTTCAACGGCGCTACTTGCTGAAAATCCCTGGATTTCGCTATTTTTTGGCGCATTCGGAGTCGCGTTTGTTGAACTGGTTTTCAATTTCGCACAGCAGCTACTAATTACACGAAAATACTGAAATGAATGTCATATCCTGTGGTAAACAGGCAGAAACAATCTTGCAAGTTCCGCGGCTTCAATCGCGCGGGACTTAATTTCTTATGCAAATTGGGGATTTGAAGACGATTACAGGAGTGGGAGCCCGGCTGTGATCCGGGAAAGTTTCAGTTGTATCGAAACGGACGGGAGTTGAGGGCAGCGCGGCCTTATGCCGCGCCCAGTTTCTGCACAGTTGCAGGTGCAGAGTGGATCAATAGGCGGGGCGGTTATCCGCCAGCGCCAGCCAGCCGCGGATTACCCGGTAGACAGCCCACACCCAGGCGATGCCCAGGATCACAAAGCCCAGGCCGAGCAGCCACCAGGTCAGTGAGCCGATCACCGTCCACAGCAGCCAGAACCAGAAGGTGCGTATCTGCCAGCGGAAATGGGATTCGGCCAGGGTGCCACGCACGTCGCCGCGCTTGAAATAGTTGATCAGCACACCGACAAAAAAAGGCACGGCGGTGAACAGGCTGATGGCCTGGATCAGGTAGACGAGGGTGGCCAGGTCGCTACCGCTCTGCTCGCGGGCTTCCTGGGTCCTGGTGGGATACTGCTCGGTCATGGTTCTTCTTCTCGCAGGAATATCAGTTCAATAGTGTGCGGGCGGCCTGCAGATATTCAAGCTTCAACTCGGCCGCCCCCGGGCTCACCTCAGCGCCCACTCGGTGTGCACATTCTCCTCGCGCCAGGCCTTCAACTGCTGGACGGAGGCACGCATCAGGTTCAGCAGCTCGGTACGCTGGTGGCGGCAGTACTCCCGCTCGCTGTCGATCGACAGGCGCGCGGCCAGGGCGCGCAGGCGCGCGGCCACCGCCTCCAGGCCTAACTCCTCGGCGCTGGCGGCAATGGCCTGGGCCTGGTGCTCGGCGTCCGGCCAGTGGCGGCCGGTGAGGGCGCTGGTGAGTGCGGTGGTTCTCTTCGGCAGTGTGGCGCTGCGGTCGCTGAGCAGCTCCGCAAACGGCAGGTGGCCGAGGGTGTCCCGCTGCCGGCACAGGGTACTGGTGTTGAGCAGGCGCGTGGGGCGCGCCGGCTTCTGTTCGCCGGTGTCGCGTGCGCGGCGACCGGCCCAGCTGAGCAGCTGTTGCAGCTGGAAGTCGGAGACCGGGCGCGCCAGTACGCCGGTCAGGCCGCGGTCCCGATAGCGCTCCCTGTCGCCGGCGCGCGGTTCGCGGAGCAGGGCGAAGATCGGCAGCTCGCGCCCGGCACCGCGGCGAATCTTCTGCGTCGCCTCGACACCGTCCATCAGCGGTAGGTGGCTGTCGATCAGTATCAGGTCGAATTCCTTCTGCAGCGCCGCGTCGGCGCCGTCGACACCATTGTTTTCCCGTTGCACCCTGTGGCCGCGGCTCTCCAGTGCGTTGCGCAGGGATTCATCGTTGTCGTTTTCCACCAGCAGTATCGACAGTGGCCGGCTTTCCGCCTTCGGCTGCTGAGCCGGCAGCTTCAACTCGACAGTCTCCAGCCCGTCGCATTTCTGCAGTTCCTCCATCGACTTAATGGCAGTTTGCAGCTGGCGCTGTGCCATCGTCACCAGCTGTGTGGTTTCGCTGGCGCCGCTGCGCGCGAGCAGGCCCAGGGTGCCGCGCAGTGCCTCCAGGGGCTGGCGCAGATGGTGGCCGATGATCGCCAGCATGTCGGTGTTTTCCTGCCGCTGCCGCTCGAGGTTTTTGCGCGCCTCGGCCAGCTGCTTTTCACGGGAGGACAGCTCGGTGCTGTAGGACTGCAGTTGGCGGTGGAGGTTGCTGTTGTCGATTTTCTGGGCCGAGGCTCTCTGTGTGGCCTCTGCGGTCTCCCGGCCCAGGCGCAACCACAGAGACAGGGCCAATGCCGAAATCGCCAGCAGCGCAGTGGCGAGCAGCGCCGGCCAGAGCAGGGCGACCTGGGTATCGGTGAGGGAGGGAGAGGCCGCAGCGGCAGCTGCCGACCACAGGGTGCTAGCACTCGCCAGGCCGCCGAGGGTAGCGGCGCGCAGGGCAAAGCCGGGAGAATGGGCTTCCCCGCGGGTAATGGTCTTGGTCATCCTTGTTACCAGTTGTGTTGGCGCGGACTAAATCCAGCAGTCCGCTTTTATTGTTTTGAGTCGTACCTCCAGAGGTTTCAGGTCAGTTTGATACTGCAATCCGGCGGTGCATACAAGTGAAATTTGCCGCTGGGCGAGCAGTCGCGTGTACGTGAGTGCTAACTGGTGGTGGCCGATAGTTACCGCAGTTTGCCGAATAGAGTCTCTCAGGCGAGCGCGCGCGGCTCTGCCATGGCGGGGTTGTCCTTCCATACCCGGCGCAGCCAGTCGAGATAAATTCCATAGGGACGGCCGAGGGCGCCCGCGATCAGCATAAAGGTGGCGCTGGCAGTGGCCATCTCCGCCCAGCTGGCGCCGCCGAGATACATATTGCCCAGGTAAAGCGGCAACTGGAAACTCAGGAACACGAAGGTGTCCACCAGGTAGGCGTGCAGGGTGCCGCGGCCACCAAAACGGCCCATCACCCAGTTGCGGTAGAGGCTGAACGGCCGCGCGATCAGCGTATTGAAGATCACCGCCAGCAGTCGCACCTTCAGGTGCTCCTGCCAGCTCATGCCCGCCAGCACCAGTTCTATGGGTACGGCGATGGCCCAGGAAAAGCTGTTCATCGCAACTATGTCCAGCAGCAGCTCGCGGCGGCGCGCGGGGGTGTCCGCGCCGCTTCCGGCGGCGGTTTCCGGGGCTATGGTATCGGCGGGCGCAGTGGCGGACATGGGGGTACAGCTCTCTGGGTACAGCGGGCCGCGACTCCGGGAAAGTTGCGGCCAATTACGGCAGGCGATTATATCCACTACTTGTGTAAAATCTAGTCTTTCATATCAATATAATCGCAATATCGATATAACCATCCTATTGTTACAGTTTTTAGTAATCTGAATATTTTAAATCTGTCCGGGCGGTCACATAGTCACCGCCGGCCGCAGGGATTAATATGCAATTCTTTGCATAGTCCGATCGGAGCCCCCATGTCCCTGCGCTACGCCGTCCTCACCCTGCTGGATATAGAGCCCGGCAGTGGCTACGACCTGAAACGCCGTTTCGAGCGCAGCGTGTCCCATTTCTGGAGCGCCAGCCACCAGCAGATGTACCGCGAATTGCACAGGCTGCACGACGAGGGCCTGCTGGACTGTACCGAGCAGCCCCAGGCCGGCAAGCCGGACAAGAAAATCTACAGCCTCACCGACAGAGGCCGCGAGGCACTGCGAGCCTGGGTGCAGCAGCCACCTCCCGCGCAGAAGATTCGCGAGCCCTTCCTGATCCAGTTGTTCGCCGGCCACCATCTGAGTCGCGAACAGGCGCAGGATGCGGTGCAGCGACAGCTGGATCAGCACCGCGCGTTGCTGGACAGCTATCTCGAGCAGAATGAGAAGGTTCTGCACAGCGACCCGAAGTTGCAGGAACAGTACTGGCTGGCACACCAGACACTGCTGCTGGGGATAGAGGCGGAGAGAACCTGGATCGAGTGGGGGGAGAAGATGCTGCGGAAACTGGGAGAGCCGGATAAACAGTAGCGACCCCCTCCGCGATTTGCCCAATGCGACTTCCGAATCCGGCCGGTATCGGCGGTTGCCATCCAATACCCTGCCTCTCTCCACAACAAGCGGGAAGAGCGCAGCCATGATTTACACAGTAACCCCCATCCGCGAAAATTTTTTGCGCAAAGCCAGGGAGACAGGCCTGGACGACCTGGAGCAGCCAGTGCGGCAGATAGTGGCCGAGGGCGGCGAGCCCTGCCGCGATGCGCTGCGGCGGGCGCGGCCGGGGGAGAAAATCCTGCTGGCCAGCTACTGTCCCTTCACGCGCCCCGGGCCCTATCGGGAATACGGACCTGTGTTCGTGCTGGCGCAAGCCGAGGAAAAGCCCGCAGCCCGGATTGAGCTGCCTTTGCCGAACAACAGCGCCGGGGATTATTGGAAAGCGGGCGCGCAACTGGTGCTGCGTGCCTACAGTGCGGAAGAGGATATAGCGGCGGCGCAACTGGTGACGCCGGAGCAGATTGAAGAGAAAGTGGCCGAGTATTTTGCCCGGGAGCATATCGACTTCGCACTGCTGCGCTTTGCCGCCTACGGCTGCTATGCGTTGCGCCTGGACAGGGCGATGGGCAATCGATAGCAACTGCCGCTGAAAATGTAAAAAGGCCAGGCGTTATCCCGGCCCTTCAGTCTCGCGCGGCAGCTCAAAGGGCGATTTTCTCCACCACCAGGCTGCCGATCGAATAGCCGGCGCCGAAGGAGCAGATAACCCCGCGGTCGCCGGGCTGCAGGTCGTCACTGTGCAGGTTGAAGGCGATCACGGAGCCGGCGCAGCCGGTGTTGGCGTAGCGGTCCAGTACTATGGGGGCGCGCTCCTCGTTGGCGCCGTCGCCCATCAGCTTCTTCGCGATCAGGTTGTTCATATTGATGTTGGCCTGGTGCAGCCAGTAGCGGCGCACCTCCGCCGGTTCACTGCCGGCCTCGCGCACGTGATCCTCGATATGTGCGGCGGCCATGGGGCAGACTTCCTTGAACACCTTGCGGCCGTTCTGGCGGAACAGCTTGCCTGGGCCGAAAGGATCCACGTCTGCGGCGCGGGCGGTGTAGCCGAAGTTGGAGCGGATATTGTTGGAGTAGACAGTCTTTGCCCTGGTGCCCAGCACCTCCCAGGCGCTGTCAGCGCTACAGCTCTCGCGCCGCTCCACAACACTGGCCACGGCCACGTCGCCGAAAATAAAGTGGCTGTCGCGATCGGTGTAATCCACCTGGGGCGAGGCCAGTTCCGGATTGATCACCAGCACCGCGCGCGCGGCGCCGGAACTGATGGCATCCACGGCGCGCTGCAGGGAAAAGGTCGCGGAGGAGCAGGCCACTTCCATATCGAAGGCGAAGCCGTCGATACCCAGGGCTCCCTGGGTCTCAATGGCGATGGCGGGATAGGCGCGCTGCAGGTAGGAGGCGCCGACGACAACCATATCGATATCTTCGGGCTTCTTGCCCGCCTTCTCCAGCGCCAGCTTTGCGGCCTTGAGGCCCATTTCCGCCTGCAGGCACAGCTCGTCTTCGGCGCGCTCCGGCAGGTAGGGGCGCATGCGCTCCGGGTCCAGTATGCCTTCGCGGCTGACCACAAAGCGGCTCTTGATGCCCGAGGCCTTTTCGATAAATTCCGCCGAGGACTCCGGTTTTGCCGCCAGTTCGCCGGCCTCGATTTTCGCGGCATTTTTGCGGTTGTAGAGGGCCGCGTGGGCGTTGTAGGCGTCCACCAGCTCCTCGTTGCTGATCGACTCCGGCGGCGTCCACAGGCCGGTGCCGCTGATTACTATGCTCCGCGGCAGCTTGTTTTCACTCATCGCTGATTTCCCCGGCTCGCGGCAAACGAAGCGCGAGCGACTAGTCACTAATTTAAACCTTAGCAGTGCCGGCCCCCGGTTGAGGCGCGGGTGCCAGCCCTGAAAATTGCGGCTATTGCGACCGGCGCCGCATCTGGCCCGGTCCTTGGATGCATTTGGCGCCCAATTCCGCTTCGAGCGTAATTGTGACGGGAATGTCTATTTCGGTCCATGTCCGGTCGGGCCGACCAATCAGGGTGTTCTGGCCAGTGTATAGGCGCTGACCTTTACCGCGCCGGTATCGAGCAGGGTGCGGGCGGCGGCATCCAGGGTGGCGCCGGTGGTGATGACATCGTCCACCAGGCCGATATGCAGGCCATCGACGGGGCGGCTGGCGACAAAACTTCCCCTCAGGTTGCGCAGTCGCTGCGCCCGCTTCAGCTGCTGCTGGGTGTCGCCACCGGCCAGCTTGCGCAACAGGCGCGCATCGACCGGAATCCGCCAGCGGCGGCCGAACTCGGTCGCGATCAGCTGCGCCTGGTTGTAGCCGCGACTCCAGTAGCGGCGCCAGTGCAGAGGTATTGGCACCAGCAGGTCCGGCTGCTCTATTCCCGGGGAGAGATGCTCGGCGGCCAGCTGCGCCAGGCTGTGGCCGGCGGCGAGATCATTGCGGTATTTGAAGCGCTGCACCAGCTGGCCAATGGGAAAGGCGTAGTGCCAGGCGGCGCTGGCGGTGGCGAAAAAGGGCGGCTGCTGCAGGCAGCGGGCACAGACATTCGCCCCCGCAGCGAGTGGCAGGGCGCAGCGCATACAGGCGCTGTGCAGACAGGGCAACTCGGCGGCACAGGGCGCGCAGAGGCCGCTGTGGCTGGCCATGTCGCCGCACAGCAGGCAGACCGCCAGACGCGGCGGGGAAAAAAGTGACGAAAAGTGAGTTAGCGGTCTGTAAACCATTCCCTGGCCCTCTGGTTGACAGCGAACCGGCCCCCGCTACACTGGCGGCTTCGATGCACCGATCACAACTGTAGGAGCGGCCCATGGCCGCGATCAATCTTTCGGGCTCTTTACCGGCCGGCTTTTCCGATCGCGGCCATGGGCCGCTCCTACAACGATAACTACCGGGGAGAATTAAGCCCAGTGACTGCCGCCCAGCAAATGCCCCTAGCCTCCGTCGATTACAACAAGAGTCGCCACGACTGGACCCGCCAGCAGGTACTGGACCTGTTCGCACTGCCGTTCAACGACCTGCTGTTCACCGCCCAGCAGGTGCACCGCCAGCACTTCGATGCGAACCGGGTGCAGGTGAGCACCCTCTGCTCCATCAAAACCGGCGCCTGCCCGGAGGACTGCACCTACTGCCCGCAGAGCGCCCGCTATGATACCGGCCTGGAGCGGGAAAAACTGATGAAGGTGGAGAAGGTGGTGGAGGAGGCCCGCGCGGCCAAGGCCAGCGGCGCCACCCGCTTCTGCATGGGCGCCGCCTGGCGCTCGCCGAAGAAAAAGGACATGTCCTATGTCACCCAGATGGTCAAAGAGGTGAAATCACTGGGGCTGGAAACCTGCATGACCCTGGGTATGCTCTCCGACGAGCAGGCTCAGGACCTGGCGAATGCCGGCCTCGATTACTACAACCACAACCTGGATACCTCGCCGGAATATTACGGCGAGATCATCACCACCCGCACCTACCAGAACCGCCTGGATACCCTGGCGAACGTGCGCGCGGCGGGTATGAAGGTCTGCGCCGGCGGCATCATCGGCCTCGGTGAGGGGGAAAAGGATCGCGCCGGCCTGCTGATGCAGCTGGCCAACCTGCCGGATCACCCGGAATCTGTACCCATCAATATGCTGGTGAAAGTGGCTGGCACGCCGCTGGCGGACAACGAAGACCTGGATCCCTTCGAGTTTATTCGCTGCATTGCCGTGGCCCGCATAATGATGCCGAAATCCCATGTGCGACTCTCTGCCGGCCGCGAGTCCATGAACGACGAGATGCAGTCTCTCGCTTTCCTCGCCGGTGCCAACTCCATTTTCTACGGTGAAAAGCTGCTGACCACCGGCAATCCGGAGGCGAATAAAGACATGCAACTGTTCGCCCGCCTCGGCATCCAGCCCGAGGAGTACCAGCAGTACGAGGACGAAGTGGCAGTAGAGGCGGAGCTGCAGGCGCAGATCTCCGAACAGCAGAGCGATCCCTATTTCTACGACGCGGCAAAATGACACTGACCGAGACGCTGCGCCGGCGCCTCGACGAGCGGCGCGCGCAGAACCTCTATCGCCAACTGAAAACCCTGGACGCCGCGCCGGGGCCGCGGGCGATCGTGGACGGTCGCGCACTGCTGACCTTCAGCAGCAACGATTACCTGGGCCTGGCCACCCACCCGGACGTGATTGCCGCGCAGCAGTCTGGCGCCAGCCTCGGCGCCGGCACCACCGCCTCGCACCTGGTCAACGGCCACCTGCGGATTCATCAGCAACTGCAGGACACCATAGCCGATGTCACCGGACGCGAAGCGGCACTGGTCTTCTCCAGCGGCTATATGGCCAATATCGGCACCATCTGCGCGCTGGTCGGTCGCGGCGACAACATCATTTCCGACCGGCTCAACCACGCTTCCCTGATCGACGGCGCGCGCCTCAGTAGCGCCGCCAGCCTGCGCTTCCCCCACAATGACCTGGACGGCCTCGAGCGACAGCTCGAGCGCGCGGCGCAAAACGGCGGCAACACATTGGTGGCGGTGGACGGCGTCTACAGCATGGACGGCGACCTGGCGCCGCTGGCACAGATGGCCGAACTGTGCCGCAAACACAATGCCTGGCTGATGGTGGATGAGGCCCACGGCTTCGGCACCATGGGCGGATTAGTGGGCAGCGAACAGTTTCCGCTGGCCGGCAGCATCGCCGCCGCCGGGCTGACCCAGGACGAAGTACCGGTAATGATGGGGACCCTGGGCAAGGCCGCCGGCAACGCCGGTGCCTTTGTCGCCGGCTCGCGGGAGCTGATCGATTTCCTGGTGCAGTTCGCGCGCCCCTATATCTATACCACCGGCATGCCGCCGGCGGTGGCCGCCGGTTGCCTGGTGGCGATAGACGTAATGCAGCGGGAGCCCGAGCGGCGTGTGCGCCTCGGCCGCAATATCGAGTTTTTCCGCGCGCGCGCGGCGGGGCTCGAACTGCCGCTGGCGCAATCCGCCAGCGCGATACAGCCGCTGCTGCTCGGCTGTGAAAAAAAGGTAGTGACCGTCGCCGCCGAGCTGCAGGAGCGGGGTTTCCTGGTCGGCGCCATAAGGCCGCCGACAGTGCCCGCCGGCACGGCGCGGCTGCGCATTACGCTGAGTGCCAATCACAGCGAGGCGCAGATTGAGCAACTGCTTGTAGCGCTGGCAGAATCCCTGCGCACTTTTCCAGCGGTGACATCGTGAATCTGGTATTCGTGCACGGCTGGGGCTGCGACAAGCGTATCTGGCAGCCGCTGCTCGATGCGCTGTCGGCCCGACCGGAGTTTGGCCCCAACGGTTCGATTGCGGTGCTTGAGTTGCCCGGTTTCGGCAACAATTCCGGCCAGCCCTGGCCCGGTGAAGAAGCACTGTTGCAGCAGCTCTACGAACAGCTGCCGCAGAGCTGCCTGCTGGTGGGCCACTCCCTCGGTGGCATGCTGGCCGCGCGCCTGGCGGCACTGCCCGGGCAGGAAAAAATATCGTCGCTGCTTACCATCGCCGCCAACGCCAACTTCGTGCAGCGCGGAGACTGGCCCGGTATGGATCGAGAGACCTTCGCCACATTCCGGCAGTCGGTGCACGATGGGCCGCAATCGACCTGGGAAACATTCTGCGGCCTGCAGGCCCGCGGCGACGCTGCGATGCGTGCGGTATTGAAGCAGTTGAAACAGTGGCGACCGCAGTCGATAGATGGTGCCTGGCTGCAGGCACTGGACTGTCTCGGCAACCTGGATAACCGCGAAACCCTGAAAGAGATATCGGTGCCGGCGCTGCACCTGTTCGGTGAAAAAGATACTCTGGTACCGGCTGCGGCAGCGGAACAAGTCCGTGCACTGGGCACAGCCGTGGAGATACTGCCCGGCTGCGGTCACGCGCCGCAGATATCCCGGCCCGAATGGATTGCCGAAAAGCTGCGCGAGTTTTTGCACCAGACCCCTGGGGGCGAATCCCGGGTTCGCCCGGTACAACCCGACGAATCGCCGTTCGACAAGAGCGCGGTAGCCAGATCCTTCGGCCGCGCAGCCCAAAACTACGACAGTGCCGCGCATCTGCAGCGCGCCGTCTGCCGCCAGCTGCTCAGCGAAGCCGACAGCGTCCGGGCACCGAAGACAATCCTCGATCTGGGCAGCGGTACCGGTTACGGCAGCGAGCTGCTGCGCCGGCGCTTTCCACAGGCGCGCATTATCGCCCTGGACCTGGCCGAGGGCATGCTGCAATTCGCGCGCAGCGAGCGGCCGGTGGCGGATTTCCATATCGCCGCTGATGCCGAGCAATTACCCCTGGCAGACGGCAGCGTGGATCTGGTCTTTTCCAGCATGGCGCTGCAGTGGTGCTACAGGCTGCCGCAGTTGTTCGCGGAATTGAACAGGGTGCTGGCGGATGGCGGCCGCTGCCTGGTGGCGACCCTGGGACCGGGCACGCTGAGCGAACTGAAGGACAGCTGGAGCCGGGTGGACGACGGTGTGCATGTAAACCGTTTCCTGTCCCGGAGCGAGTGGATCAGTGCCGCTGCTGCAAGCGGCCTGCCGGGCGAGCTGCGTATCGAAGAGAGGGTGCTGCACTTCGATAGCGTGCGGGAACTGATGCGAGAGCTGAAGAGCGTCGGCGCACACAATGTGAATCGCGATGCCGGGCGCGGGCTGATGGTCCGAGGAAAGCTGCGCCGGCTGGCGGAGGCCTATGAGCCGCTGCGCAGCGCTGCGGGCCTGCCGGCCAGTTACGAGGTGATCTATCTGAAGCTGGCGCAGGTTGCGCGGACGAAACTGGTAAGGGGCGCCTGAACGACAGCGCGGGCCAGTTGTGGCCCGCGCGATTGTTGGGGAGTGAGTCTGGACTCAGGGGTAGATATCGATCGGCGTCGGTGTCTTCACCATCGCCCAGATCTCGTCCATCTCGCGGTTGGTCACGGCGATACAGCCGTCGGTCCAGTTCATCTTCTGCAGGTATTGCTCCATGCCCCTCCACTGCGGCTTCATGCCGTGGATCATGATATCGCCGCCCGGGTCCACACCCAGGCGGGCCGCGCGGGCGCGGTCGCGCTTGTTGGGGTAGGAGATATGAATGGAGCGGTAGAAACGGCTCTTGGGGTTCTTCCAGTCGAGGGTATAGCGGCCCTCCGGCGTGCGCTCATCGCCCTGCTGGACCTTGTGACCCCTGGGGTTCTCGCCGAACACGACCTTGTAGCTCTTGACCACACGGCCGTCGCGTTTCAGTTGCATCAGTCCCTTGGATTTGTAGACGACCACCTGGTCGACGGGTTTGATCGTGGCGGAGGCGAACAGCGGCGCCAACATCAGCAGAGCAAAAATCAGGTATTTCATGGTCTCGCAAGCGGTTTGGCTAGTAATACGTTTTTCCGGAGTTCCGGTAGCTTCCCTGCCGTGTCATTCCCGCGGTGGGAATTCTTTTTTGACAGCGTTGTCTTTTGCTGTCTGCCCCAAGCGTGCCGGGGCAATTATTTAGGCAATTATCCTAATCCCGAATCGAAAATGTTCTCGAGATGCGGTTAAAAATTGCTCTATATGGGTAATTTATCATCAAGTAGGCGACGTTTAAAGAGGCGTCAATAAAAAATTGGCAAGAATTGGAGAGTCACCGTGCCCCAGAATTATTTTGTCGCCGGTACCGACACCGAAGTCGGCAAGACTTATGTGACCGCAGCATTGCTCGCGAGTGCCGCAGTGCGCGGATTGAAAACCGCGGCGGTTAAACCGGTCGCGTCCGGTTGTGAAGACACAGCCGAGGGGCTGCGCAACGCCGACGCCCTGCTGTTGCAGGAGGCCATGACCCTGGATCTGCCCTACCAGCAGGTCAATCCCTTCGCGCTGGAGCCTGCCATAGCCCCCCATATTGCCGCCATGGAGGCGGGCAGGCGGCTGGACCTGGGGCGCATGGCCGGCGTCTGCCGCGGTGTCATGTCCACCGGCGCCGACCTGGTGCTGATCGAGGGCGCCGGCGGCTGGCGCACACCGCTCGGTCCCCGGGCTTTTCTTTCGCAGCTGCCGCGGGAGCTGAATATTCCGGTGATCCTGGTGGTGGGTATGCAACTTGGCTGTATCAACCACGCGCTGTTGACCGCCGAGGCAATCCGCCGCGACGGCCTGCCGCTGGCGGGCTGGGTGGCAAACTTTCGATCTCCGGTGCCGATGCAGCGGCCGGACGAGAACCTGGCCACCCTCAAGACCCTGCTGCCGGCGCCGCTGTTGGGCACCCTGCCGTTCGACGAGGTCGCCGACTACCGTCGTGCGGCCGAACACCTGGACCTGACCCCACTCCTGGGCGAATAGGCGCCCAGGCGCTCACTCCGGCCATGCAGCGCAGGTGGCCACGCGAATCAATCCCCGCTTCCAGTCCACCTGCACAGTTGACAATCCCTGTCTTCGAGCCTAGATTCAAACAACTGTTTCAAACGCTTGAATGAGGACCGGGAGCATGGCCGAGTACAAGGCGCCACTGCGGGAGATGCACTTCCTGCTGCACGAAGTATTTGCCGCGGATCAACTCTGGGCGCGACTGCCCGGACTGGAAGGCGCGGTGGACCGCGAGACTGCGGACGCAATTCTGGAGGAGATGGCCAAGCTGGCGGCCAACACCCTGGACCCGATCAATCGCAGCGGCGACGAAGAGGGCTGCCACTGGAACGAGGGTGTGGTCACGACACCAAAAGGATTCCCGGAGGCCTACGCCACCTTCTGCGAGGGCGGCTGGGGCTCGCTGCTGGGCAACCCGGAGTATGGCGGCATGGGTATGCCGAAGATGCTCGGCGCCCAAGTGGAGGAAATGATCAACTCTGCCAATATCTCCTTCGCCCTCTACCCGGTGCTGACCGCCGGTGCCTGCCTGGCCATCGACGCCCACGCCAGCGAGGAACTGAAACAGCAATACCTGCCGAAGATGTACGAGGGCAGCTGGGCCGGTGCCATGGACCTGACCGAGCCCCACGCCGGTACCGACCTGGGCATTATCCGCACCAGGGCGGAGCCGCAGGAGGACGGCAGTTACAGCATCACCGGCAGCAAGATCTTCATTACCGGTGGCGACCAGGACCTGTCCGAGAACATCATTCACCTGGTGCTGGCCAAGCTGCCCGACGCGCCCAGGGGCCCCAGGGGCATTTCCCTGTTCCTGGTACCGAAATACCTGGTCGATGAGGACGGCAGCCTGGGCGAGCGCAATGCGGTCACCTGTGGTTCCATAGAACACAAGATGGGTATCAAGGCCTCCGCCACCTGTGCGATGAATTTCGACGGGGCCAGGGGCTGGCTGGTGGGCGAGGTGAACAAGGGTCTCGCTGCCATGTTCACCATGATGAATTACGAGCGCCTGGGCGTCGGTATCCAGGGCCTGGGTGCCTCGGAGCGCAGCTATCAAAACGCGCTGGAATACGCCCGCGACCGTATCCAGAGCCGCTCCCCGGCCGGCCCGCAGCAACCGGACAAGGCCGCAGACCCGATCATCGTGCACCCGGATGTGCGCCGCATGCTGCTGACCCAGAAGGCGCTGATCGGCGGCGGCCGCGCCCTGTCCACCTATGTGGCCCAGTGGCTGGATATCGCCAAGTTCGGCGAGGGCGAGGAGAAGAAGCACGCCGAGGCGATGGTGGCGCTGCTCACTCCGGTGGCCAAGGCCTTTTTCACTGACAAGGGCCTGGACTGCACTGTCATCGGCCAGCAGGTGTTCGGCGGCCACGGCTATATCCGCGAGTGGGGCCAGGAGCAGCTGGTGCGCGACGTGCGCATCACCCAGATCTACGAGGGCACCAACGGCATCCAGGCCCTGGACCTGGCGGGGCGCAAGACGGTCGCCAACGGCGGCGCCTTCTTCGACCTGTTCGCCGCGGATGTGCAGAAGTTTATCGATGCTGAAATAGATCGCGAGGAGATGGCCGAGTTCGTACAGCCGCTGGCGAGCGAACTGCAGCGCCTGAAAGAGGCCACCGCCAATATGATCGCCGCGAGCCAGGAAGACCCGCACGCGCCCGGTGCCGCCTCGGTGGAATACCTGCACCTGTTCGGCCATGTGGCCTACGCCTATATGTGGGCCAGGGCCGCCTCGGTGGCGCTGCCGAAAACCGGCGAGGACGATTTCTACCAGGGCCAGGTCAAGACGGCGCGCTTCTATTTCGCCCGCCTGCTGCCCCAGGCCCTGGCCCTGGCCGCCAGTGCCAATGCCGGCAGCGCCACGCTGATGGATATCGACGAAGATCTCTTCTGATCCCCTGTTAGGGGAGAGGGCTCCGGGCCACGGGCCCGCACCGCTTGTCTATGCACTCTTACGATCTGCCGATCAGGCCCCGCTTCGCGGGGCTTTTCTATGTCTGCAGTATCTCCTAGACTCGGGGCAAACAATAACGAGCAGCACTGCCCATGTCCGACGAACCCGACCAGCACCCTAGAAAGAAACTCTCCGACGAAGACCAGGCCAAGGTCGACGAATACCTGCATCGCGGCGTCAACAGGGTGGAGCGCAAGCCCTTCCGCCCGCTGCTGTTGTTGCTGGTGATCGTCGGCGTGCTGACCCTGCTGTCCCTGGTCAGTATCTTTATCGCGCGCACTAAAGGTGTTGTATAGGTTAATTGTTGACCGCCAATACATAGATGCTGTTTCGAGATTACGTAAGCAGAATATACATTCTGCGGTTTCCTAATTACTGCGAGCTGGTTTAAAAAATGAACAGGTCAATCGCTATACCCGATAAAAATCCATTATTTAAAGTGGTGATAGTGGCTCTGCTATCACTATCACTTTCTGCCTGCGGAGGCGGTGGAGGCAGTTCTGGCGCACATGACGTAACCAACTCCAGCGGGGGCAGCTCTAGCAGTGGTTCTAGTAGCAGTTCCAGTGGTGGTGGCTCCAGTGGCATGAGTGGTTCAGGAAGCAGCGGTGGAGCTGGCGGAGGAGACACGTCCCGGTCTATAACTGCTGTAGATGACGAGTTTTTGATGGACGAGGATGGAGGTAGCCTGACTGCCAATGTATTGGCTAATGATAAAATTGGCGGGAAGCTGATTTCATTGGAGGTGGTGGATGGCCCAGCTAGCGGTGAAGTTAGTGTCGTGAGCAACGCTGAATCAAGTGGGGTCGAAAGATTTAGTCTTCTATATACTCCTGCTCCAAATTTTAATGGTAGTGATCATTTTCGGTATCGAATTACTGGTGAAGATAATAGTAGTGCTACTGCCGCTGTGGCAATCACAGTAGATCCTGTGACTGATATAAGTAATTTTAAAGTCGAGCCAGGTGGGGATGGTGCCAACCCTAAATTGTTAAAGTTTTCTTGGGCTTCTGATTCTAATCCGCATCATTTCGTTCTTGAGGTGAACCCTGATGGAAAGTCCGGTTATAAAGAAGTGGATATTGATGGGGAAATAGCAGGAGACTCTACTGTGGTAGAGGTGGAGATGCCTTTGCACTTGATGCATTGGGAATTGGCCCGATATCAGTTGGTCGCTGTAGGAGAAGGGGGGGATGAGTTAGACCGTTCCGAAGAAGTGTCCATTGCTGACGTCACGGTGGAAAGCATGATCGGGTACTTTAAAGCGTCAAACACCAGTACGGGTGCATGGGATCGGTTTGGTTTTTCTCTTGCACTTTCCGGTGATGGTCGGACCATGGCTGCCGGTGCGCCGCCGGAAGCAAGTGGTGCTACTGGGATAGATGGTGATCAGGGTGATAACAACGCGTCCTATTCTGGCGCTGTTTATGTGTTTAGTAAAGGGGAGCATGGCTGGGCACAACAGGCCTACATCAAAGCATCTAATACAGACGAAGATGACGCGTTTGGATGGTCGGTAGCGCTTTCCCAAGACGGAAATACTCTGGCGGTGAGCGCAAGCATGGAGGGGAGCAGTGCCAAGGGAGTGGAAGGGGATCAGGGTAACGACGAAATTGGGAAATATTCTGGAGCAGTTTATGTGTTCTCGCGAACTGGTGAGATTTGGCAGCAAAGCGCATATATAAAAGCGTCCAATACAGACTATTCGGACGGGTTTGGCGAGTCCTTGGCTCTTGCTGCCGATGGTGAGACCTTAGTGGTAGGGGCTGCGCATGAAGATAGTAGCGCAGCAGGGATTAATGGAGAGCAAGCTGACAATTCTGCCAATGGCGCTGGCGCCGCTTACATATTTCGTAGACGTGAGGTGGGCTGGTTTCAGGAGGCCTATATTAAAGCCTCGAACAGCGATGCGTCGGACCGTTTTGGCCAATCAGTTGCACTTTCGGATGATGCAAACACTTTGGCAGTTGGCGCACCATATGAAAGTAGCGCAACTACTGGTGTTGATGGGGAGCAAGATGACAATGCTATGCCGAGTTCTGGCGCTGTGTATATTTTTGTCAGAGAACTGGGCGGATGGTCACAACAGGCCTACATTAAGGCCTCTAATCCAGATATCGGTGATCGATTTGGTTTTGGCTTAGCATTGTCAGGTAATGGCAACAGTCTGGCAGTATCTGCTCCTTATGAGGGAAGCGCGGCTACTGGCGTAAATGGTGATCAGGTCGATAATTCGGCGTCTGGCAGCTCGGATGAAGGGGCAGGTGCGGCCTATGTTTTTGTTAGGTCCGATGGAGGCTGGACGCAAGAGGCTTATATCAAAGCGTCGAATACTGATGCAAGTGATCAGTTTGGTGAATCTTTGTCTCTATCAGGCGATGGTCTTCTTTTGGTGGTTGGGGCTCCGGAAGAGGACAGTGGCAGCAGGGCCATTAATGGCGGTCAGGATGATAATTCTTATGGCAATGCAGGCGCCGCTTACCTGTATCAAAAGAATGGCAACGGTTGGAGCCATTCGGCATATATAAAAGCTCCCAATACCGGTAGAGTTGATTTTTTTGGCTCATCTGTAGCTCTTTCCGGAGATGGGGAAGTTTTAGCTGTCGGTGCTGATATGGAGTGGAGTATAGCTACTGGTGTTGGAGGTAATCAGCGTGATGATAGTGCCTATGCGGCGGGAGCAGTGTATTTATATTAAATGCATATTGGGGTGTGACAAATCCTGGGTGTATGTAAATGTTATAGGTGCAAGACGTAGTTGAAATACGCTGTATGAATAACGATATGTCTTGTAACTATGGGTAGTTCGAAAGCACTAGATTTTACGCGTCTTCAAACAGCAAGTTACCTGTTGCCGTGCCGTGCCGTGCCGTGCCGTGCCGTGCCGTGCCGTGCCGAGGCGCAATGCCAGAAGATGCGCACACGACGTTATGTGCGAGACTTTTCGTCCGAGCCGGTGCCGCAGGAGGTGGCAGTCCATGCCCGAGAAACCGGAAAATAAACTCTCCGACGGAGACCAGGCCAAGGTCGACAAGTACCTGCACAGCAGCGTCAACTGGGTGGAGCGCAAGCCCTTCCGCCCGCTGCTGCTGTTGCTGGTGATCGTCGGTGTGCTGACGCTGCTGTCGCTGGTCAGTATTTTTATAGTGCGCACCAAAGGCGTGGTTTGAGGAGATCCATGAGCGAAGAAAAGACTTTTCTGCCCCTGTCGTTCGAGCGCCTCACTGATGCGGAGATGTGCCGCCGCGCCGAGGCCTTCAACAGCCTTATGTGCCAGCGCCGTACCGTGCGTGACTTCTCCGCCGAGTCGCTGCCGCGCCAGGTCATAGAGGGCGCGATCCGCACCGCTGGCAGCGCCCCCAGCGGTGCCAATATGCAGCCGTGGCACTTTGTCGTGGTGGAGAACGCCGAGATAAAGCGGCAGATACGCGAGGCGGCGGAAGAGGAGGAGCGCGAGTTCTACCTGCGCCGCGCGTCCGCCGAGTGGCTGAATGCCCTGGAACCGCTGGGTACAGACGCGAATAAGCCGTTCCTGGAAACCGCGCCCTACCTGATCGTCATATTCCTGAAGAAGTTTTCCAGTGGAGATGCCGGCGAGAAGCTGAAGAACTACTACACGGCGGAGAGTGTCGGAATCGCCACAGGCATGCTGATCGCGGCCCTGCACAATGCCGGTGTCGCCACCCTGACCCACACGCCCAGCCCGATGAAGTTCCTCAACGAAATCCTCGGCCGCCCGGCGACGGAGAAGCCCTATATGATCCTGGTCACGGGCCTGCCGGCGGAGGGAGCGCAGGTGCCGGCGATAGACAAGAAACCGCTGGAGGAAATTGCGGACTTCATTTAACCGCAATGATTTTATCTGTAGATACTCTGTTGCAAAACAGTCGTCCATTGGCTCGTCATACCGGCGAAGGCCGGTGTCCAGTTCGGTGGCATTTGGATTAGGTAGCGCTCCTGCGCCACGCCCTTCGGGCCATTCGCTTCGCGAATGCTCGCTACGGCATCCATGCCTTCGCAGTCCGGCCTTTGCCGGAATGACGATAGCGCCCCTGTAGGGGCCGAAGGCGCCGCGACTGCGTGGAGCGGCCGCAACGAATCTCGAGTTCGCCCTTGCCCGGCATGGTGAGGTTCCGCTTAAATTTTGTACTCAGGAAATCTTCCCGCGTCGACCATTCGCTAACGAACACAAGTCCCTATGCCGAAAATACTGATCGTCGAAGACGAAGCCGCAATCGCCGATACCCTGGTCTATGCCCTGCAGGCCGAGGGTTTCGCCACCCGCTGGGTGGCCGTGGCCGGCGAAGCACTGGCGCTGCTCGAAGACGAGCCTTTTGACCTGGTGATCCTGGATGTGGGCCTGCCGGATATCAGCGGTTTCGAGGCCTGCAAGCGCCTGCGCCGCTTCTCCGAGGTACCGGTCATCTTCCTCACCGCGCGCAACGAGGAGATAGACCGGGTTGTGGGCCTGGAAATCGGCGCCGACGACTATGTGACCAAACCCTTCAGCCCGCGCGAGGTGGCGGCGCGCGTCAAGGTCATCCTCAAGCGCGTGGTCCCGCGCCATGCGGCGGCGCCGACAGCGGCGGATCCTGTGGGCGCCTTTCAAATCGACCTGCTGCGCTACCAGATCCATTTCCACGGCCAACTGCTGCCCCTGACCCGCCACGAATTCCGCCTGCTCGAAACCCTGCTGGGCCAGCCCGGGCGGGTGTTTTCCCGCGAACAGCTGCTCGACGCCCTGGGGGTGGCACGCGAGGCCGGCTACGAGCGCAATATAGACAGCCATATCAAGGGCCTGCGCGCCAAACTGCGCGCGGTGGCGCCCGCTACCAAGCCGATCCAGACCCACCGCGGGCTGGGCTACAGCTGCCTTTTGGAGCACTGAGATGCCGCTGGGCGTGCGTATCTTTGCGGTCTACTTCCTGTTCGTCGGCCTGTCCGGCTGGTTCGTGCTGAGCACGGTGATGGACGAGATACGCCCCGGTGTGCGCCAGTCCACCGAGGAGACCCTGGTGGACACCGCCAACCTGCTGGCCGAAATCCTGCGCGATGAGGTCAGGAGCGGCAACCTGGCCCAGAGCCACCTGCCCGCGCTGCTGGAAGCCTATGGCCGGCGCCGGCCGCAGGCGAGCATCTGGGGGCTGACCAAAAACCAGGTCAACCACCGCATCTATGTCACCGATGCCCGCGGCGAGGTGCTACTGGATTCCAGCGGCCGCGCGGTGGGCCAGGACTATTCGCGCTGGAACGATGTGTACCTGACGTTGCGCGGTGAATACGGCGCGCGCTCCACCCGCGAAGACCCGGACAACCCCGACTCCTCGGTAATGTATGTGGCCGCGCCTATTCTCGATGGCCAGGAGGTCATAGGCGTGGTCTCGGTGGCCAAGCCCAACCGGACCCTGCAACCCTATATCGAGCGTTCGCAGCGGCGTCTGGGCTGGCTCGGCGCCGGGCTGATCGCCCTGGGGTTGGCAATTGGGGCACTGCTGTCCTGGTGGCTCAGCGCTGCGCTGGGCAGGGTAACCCGCTTTGCCCAGGCCGTCAGTGAAGGGCGGCGCGCAGAGTCGCCGGGGGTGCGTAGCGGAGAACTGGGCCAGTTGGCGACGGCGGTGGAGCAGATGCGCACCGAGCTGGAAGGCAAGGCCTATGTGGAGCGCTATGTGCACACCCTGACCCACGAACTGAAGAGCCCCCTGGCAGCCATTCGCGGCGCCGCCGAATTGCTCGGTGGAGAGTTGCTCGACGGAGAGATGCCGGCGGAGCAGCGCCGGCGTTTCGTGGCCAATATTCAACAGGAGGGCGCGCGCCTGCAGCAACTGAGCGAACGCCTCCTGCACCTGGCCCAGGTTGAACAGCGCCAGGGCCTGGAGGAGCGGGTGGAGGTGCCGCTGGCGGCCCTGGTGGAGGAACTGGTATCGGCCCAGCAGGCGCGCATCGCCGCCGGGGACTTGCGGGTGGAGCTGGCGCTGGAGCCGGCATTGCGGTTGTGCGGTGAGCGCTTCCTGTTGCGGCAGGCACTGGCCAATCTGCTCGACAACGCGCTGGACTTCACGCCGCCGGGCGGCCTTATCCGTTTCGGTGCCGAGCGGCGCGGGGCATTTATTGAGCTCTACCTGTTCAACGAGGGCGAGGCGATTCCCGACTATGCGCTGGCGCGCCTGACCGAGCGCTTCTACTCCCTGCCGCGACCGGCGGGCGGGCGCAAGAGCACCGGACTGGGGCTCAACTTCGTACAGGAAGTGGTCGATCTGCACGGCGGTGAACTGGCCATCGGCAATATTGAGGGCGGCGTGCAGGTGCGCCTGAGCCTGCCCGGGATTTGAACGGAAGTCCTGCGCCTCAAAATCCCACACAGTCTCCATACTCCTCCCATCGGCGCTCCACATTGTCAATTCAGACTTTGTGCTATCGACATTCGACACGGAGCGCTGAACCATGAACCGAACCCTGGCTTTCAAACTGGGCGCTATCGCCCTGCTGATACTGCTGCTGCTGATTCCCCTGAGCATGATCGGCGGCCTGATTGACGAACGACAGCAATACCAGCGCGGGGTGTTGCGGGATATTGCCCGCAGCTCGAGCTACAGCCAGCAGATCGTCGGGCCCATCCTGGTGGTGCCCTACGTGAGGACCATCCAGCAGTGGAAAGTCCGTGAAAAGACCGGCGAGCGCTACGCGGAGCAGCGCAAAAAAAGCGGGCAGTTGTACTTCCTGCCGGAGCGCTTCAGTTTCGATGCCGAACTGAGCACCGAACGGCGCGCACGGGGTATTTACGAGGCGCTGCTATACCACAGCGACAGCCAGGTCAGCGGCCAGTTTCGCCTGCCGGCGCGCCTGGGGTTGGGTGAGGAACTGGACCAATATCGTTTCGACAGACCCTTCCTGTCCGTGGGTATCAGCGATATCCGCGGTATCCGCAACGACCTGCGACTGCAGCTGAATGGCCGCACCCTGGAGTTCGCCCCCGGCAGTGGCACACCGATACTCGGTGCCGGCGTGCACGCACAACTGCCTGAGTTGCAACGCGAGGGTGGCCAGACACTGGAGTTCGCCTTCGATCTCGATCTCGCCGGCACCGAGCACCTGCGCCTGGTACCGGTGGGGCGCGACAGCCGGGTGATGCTGAGCGCAGACTGGCCGCACCCGAGCTTTGTCGGTGAGTATTTACCGAGCCGACGCGAGGTGACCGAGCGCGGCTTCACCGCCGAGTGGCAGACCAGCTTCTTTGCCACCAACCTGGAGGAGACGCTGCAGCGCTGCGGACAGGACAAGCCCTGCGGGAGCCTGCTCGAGCGCAGCTTCGGGGTCAGCTTTCTCGATCCGGTGGACCAGTACCTGAAGACCGACCGCGCGATCAAATACGCGCTGCTGTTTCTGTCCCTGACCTTTGCCACCTTTTTCCTGTTCGAAGTACTCAAGCGCCTGGCGGTGCACCCGGTGCAGTACGCCCTGGTGGGGCTGGCCCTGGCCCTCTTCTACCTGCTGCTGCTGTCGCTGTCCGAGCATATCGCCTTCGCCCGCGCCTATGTCCTGTCCGCCGTCGCCTGTGTCGGCTTGATCGGTTTCTACGTCAGTTTCGTGCTGCACAGTTGGCGTCGGGGGCTGGGCTTCGCCGCATTGCTGGCGGCGCTTTACGGGCTGCTGTACGGCCTGCTCAGCGCCGAAGACTACGCCCTGCTGATGGGTTCGCTACTGGTATTCGGTGTGCTCAGCGGCATCATGGTGCTGACCCGCAAGCTGGATTGGTACAGCGTGGGGCGCAATCTGCCGGAAGGCGGGTAACAGGTTTCGCGCGGGCAGCGACTTCGGTGCCCGCCGTTCCCGAGGGTTGCCGCGCCCTGAGCGGCGCCCAATCAGGGCGCGGCGCTGCCCAAGCGCACTATCGCCTTCCACTCCTCCCTGGTCACCGGCTGAATCGACAGTCGCCCCTGTTTCACCAGCACCATTTCTGCCAGCTCCGGATTCCGCTTTATCTCAGCCAGCGGCACAGGCCGGGCTAATTCGCTCTGCCAGCGGATATCCACGCAGTACCAGCGCGGCTTGTCCCCGCTGGCCTTGGGGTCGAAGTACCTGCTCCCGGGATCGAACTGGGCCGGATCCGGATAGGCCGCGCGCACTACCTGGGCGGTGCCGACTATGGCGGGCACCTTGCAGGCGCTGTGGTAGAAGAACACCTCGTCGCCCTCCTGTACCCGGTCGCGAAGAAAGTTGCGCGCCTGGTAGTTGCGGATGCCGTCCCAGCGGCCGATATGGCCCCGCTCTGCGGCCAGGTCTCTAATGCTGTATTCGTCCGGTTCGGATTTGAATAACCAGTAGTTCATGCGCGTGCCCTTGCGGCAGTCTGCTCAAATGTTGCGCTCGGCGGTATTCCGCCGGCAGATATCGCCATTTAGTATTGAGCCATACGAAAGTGTCAAGGAACCACTGAAAAACTACTGCGCGGATGCCTGGCGGCGTCCGGCGGTGCCGGTGGGCCGACCCGGTCGCAATGCTCATGTACTAAAGTACACTCCGCTTGCTGCGCTCCGGCGGTCACCACCAGCCACCCGCTCGCGACATTTTTCAACGGTTCCTCAAATCGACGCCCCACAGATGGCGCCGCGATCACAGGAATTTATGGGTAACAACACGATTCAATGGCTGTCCGCGCGGCTGGCCATGCAGCACTGGCAGTACTGGGCACTGCAACTGTCCGGCTGGGGCGGCTATACGCTGCTGACCTTTGTCGGCAGCTTTTTCTGGGTCAAGGACCACTGGCTGCACACCGGCTATATCGCCGTGGCCACCGCGTCCGGCGTGCTGCTGTCCGAGGCCATGCGCCGCGGTTTCCAGAAGCTCTGGGACAAGCCGCCGGCGTCGCGCCTGTTCGGTTCCTTGGTGGTGGTGATACTGGCCGCGGTCCTGTGGGCGGCGATCAAGTTCGGCGGCTCCCTGTGGCTCTACGGCAAGGAGAGCGACGAGCACCCGGCACTGCTGGCCATCTACTGGTTCTCCTATTCCTTCCTGATCCTGATGACATGGGCGGCGCTCTACTACGGCATCAAGTTCTACAAGGCCTCCCTATTGCAGCAGGAAAAGGCGCTGCGGGCCGAATCCATGGCGCACCAAGCGCAGCTTAAGATGCTGCGCTACCAGCTGAACCCCCATTTCCTGTTCAATACCCTGAATGCCATCTCTACCCTGATTCTCGACAATGAGGGGCGCACCGCCAACGATATGGTCACGCGCCTGTCCCAGTTCCTGCGCCACTCCCTCGACAACGACCCGATGCAGAAGGTGACCCTCGCCAAGGAGGTGGAGGCACTGATGCTCTACCTGGATATCGAGAAGGTGCGCTTTGCCGACCGCTTGGGGGTAAACCTGGATCTCGAGGGGGATTCACCGCGGGCGCTGGTGCCCAGCCTGTTGCTGCAGCCGCTGGTGGAAAACGCGATCAAGTACGGCATCTCGCAGCGGGAGTGGGGCGGCGAGGTGGCGATAAAAGCGCGGGTATTTGCCGGCGAACTGCTGCTGGAAGTCAGCGACAATGGGCCGGGGATACCGGAAAATGAGCTGGCGACCCTGGCTACCAGGTCCAGTTCCGGCTACGGCGTCGGTATCCGCAATACCTGCGAGCGATTGCGCGCTCTCTATGGCGACGAGCAGAAGGTGCGCTTCCGCAATCGCCCTGAGGGCGGCCTGGCGGTACACCTCCGCCTCCCCTATGAACAGGAATAGAACCATGAACGGCAAGACGGACTTCTCTTCATCCAAAGCCGCAGGCGCTTCCTCCAAGGCCGCGGGCGCTTTGAAAGCCATAGTCGTCGACGACGAGCCGCTGGCGCGGCGCGGTCTGCGCCTGCGCCTGGAGCAGGTGGGCGGCGTCGAGGTGGTCGCCGAGTGCGGCAACGGCCGCGAGGCGCGGGAGCGGATTCTCGAGCTGCACCCGGATGTGGCCTTCGTGGATATCCAGATGCCCGGCGTCAGTGGCCTGCAGCTGGTACAGCAACTGCCGCCGGAGAAGCTGCCACAGGTGGTTTTCGTCACTGCCTACGACCAGTACGCGGTGGAGGCCTTCGAAGTCAACGCGGTGGACTATGTGCTGAAACCCATCGAGGAGCAGCGCCTGGCCAGGGCGCTGGAGCGGGTGCGGGACAAGCTCGCCAGCGCCGATATTGCCAGCCAGCGCGAACAGCTGCTGGAGGCGGTCGCCGACCTGACCAGGGAATCCCCTGAGGCGCTGGAGCAGAAGCTGGTTGCCGGCGCTCTTCAGGGTGAGTGGGGCGGCAGTGCCTATCCGGAAAAAATCGCCATCAAGGACTCCGGCAAGATCACCCTGGTACCGGCGCGGGAAATCGACTGGATCGACGCCGCCGGCGATTACATGTGCGTGCACGCCAACGGTGAAACACACGTGATGCGCATCACGATGAAGGAACTGGAACAGCAGCTGGACCCGAAAGTCTTCCAGCGCATCCATCGCTCCACCATCGTCAACCTGAGCCGCGTGCGCGAGATCTGCGCCCATATCAATGGCGAGTATCATCTGGTACTGAACAACGGCGAGCGCCTGAAAATGAGCCGCAGTTATAAAAACAAGGTGCAGCATTTCCTGTAACTGGGGAGGGTCGTTGCACCAAATCGCATTGGGGATTGGCCTCCGCAGTAAATAGACTTCCGGGCACATCGTAAGAGCAGGAGGTCCATATGCGTATTTTGATTCCCGTGCTATTGATGTGCTCTCTCGCCGGCTACAGCCAGGCCCAGGAACAGTTGCGCCAGCTGCCCTCGAATACTTCTGAGGTGCAGGTAATGGGGCAGACATACTACCAACACGGCGATACCTTCTACCGTTTCCACCCGCAGGGCGGATACTTCTATGAAGTGCAGCCGCCCCGGAGCCTGCTGCAGGACGAGCAGGCGCATTATTACCGCCGCGACATGCAGCCACAGCGCCCCAACATCAACAGTGAGGAGGGGTGTCGAAACCTGGCCTCGGAGCGCGCCAACCGCAATCCGAGTACAGGCGGCAAGGTGTATCTCCGGGAGTACAACCGCTGCATGAAAATGATTCGCTAACCGCTATCGATTAGGAAATAGTTTCCCGCGCCTGCCCTCCATTCTCTTGACGGGGCCGGCGCGGGAATGGTTTTTTGTCGGGGATGGCGCGCATCAGCGGGTCCGGGAGCCGGGCGGGCGCCCGCAGGATAAGTCGTACTATATCCGCTAAAAAGATCCGCTGGTCGCAATCCCCTTGCGCCGACCCGGCAACCGATTAGCCTTGCCCCATTATTAAAAAAATCAAAAGGTCCAGGGTATGGCGCTCACCAGAGCCGCTCTCAAGAATCCCGCCGCCACCGCGGTGGCCGTGGTCATGGCCGTGTTGCTCGGCGCCTTTCTCGCCAGCCGCTTGCCGGTACAACTCTTCCCCGATATCGAAAACCCGCAGATCACCATCGCCGCCGGCTGGCGCGCCGCCTCACCGCAGGAAGTGGAGGCGGAAATCGTCGAGCCGATCGAGTCGGTACTGCAGGGCCTGACCGGCCTGGAAATGATGCAGGTCAATGCCGGTCGCGGTTTCGCCTGGGTGAACCTGGAATTCACCATGGGCACCGATATGGACAAGGTGCTGATCGACGTCATCAGCCGCATGAGCAGCCTGCCGCCGCTGCCCCGCGATGCCGAACCGCCGCGGGTCATGCTGGGTGGCTGGGGCGGTGACGCCACCGCGCTGACCTATTTCTTCCTGCAGCTGCTGCCAGACAATCCCAACAGCCTGGAGGACTACACCGGCCTGATCGAGGATGTGCTGCGCCCGGAACTGGAGGCCGTGCAGGGCGTGGCCAGTGTCGAGGCGCAGTCCGGGCGCGCCGGGCGCGAGGAGCTGCAGGTGGTCTTCGATCCCTGGAAGGCCGCCGAGCTGGGTATTCAGCTGCCGGCGGTGAGCGGCCAGCTGGCCTCGGCGCGGGATGTGTCCGGCGGATTTACCGATGTGGGCCGGCGCCGCTATACCCTGCGCTTTGTCGGCGAGTACGATCCGGCGCGACTGTCCGAGCTGGTGCTCGAGTGGCGCGACGGTCAGCCGGTGCGCCTGGGCGATATCGCCGAAGTCAAAGTCGGGCCCTCCGAGAGCGGCGGCGTCACCACCCAGAATGGCAACCCGGCGGTCTCGATGCGCATCAACCGCACCAATGACGCCAATATGCTCGCCACCCTGGAGCGCGTAAAGAAAAAGGTTGCAGAGCTGAACGAGACGACCCTGAAGGACGAGAAGCTGGTGCTGGTGCAGTCCTTCGACGCCTCGGTATTCGTCTACCGCGCGCTGAATCTACTCGGCGGCAACCTGCTGCTGGGTATGCTGCTGGCGGTGGGGGTGCTCTGGTGGTTTATGCGCCGGATGCGCGCGACATTGATCGTCGCCGCGGCGATACCGATTTCCCTGTTCGCCACCTTTGTGGTGCTGTCCGCCGCCGGGCGCAGTGTCAATGTGATTTCCCTCGCCGGCCTCGCCTTCGCCACCGGCATGGTGCTGGATGCGGCCATCGTCGTGCTGGAAAACATAGTGCGCCTGCGCGAGAAGGGCCTGGGCGCGGAGGATGCCTCTGAACAGGGTGCCGGCCAGGTGTGGGGCGCGCTGCTCGCCAGCACTGCCACCACCGTGGCCATATTCCTGCCGGTATTTTTCCTCAACAGCGTCGAGGGCCAGGTGTTCGGCGACCTGGCACTGACCATCGCGGTGGCCGTTGTTTTCTCGCTGCTGGTGGCGGTGGCGGTGGTGCCGCTGGCGGCCAGGCAGTGGCTGCCGGATATCTCAAGCCGGGACCGTCTCGCCGGGCTGTGGGAAAAGATCACGTCGAGAATCATGGGCCTGACGCGCACGCCGGCGCGGCGCTGGAAGGTGATTGGCGCGCTGTTGATGCTGCCGGTGCTGGCCACCTGGTTCCTGCTGCCGAAGCTGGACTATCTGCCGCCGGTGAAGCGCGACGCGGTGGACGTGTGGATGAATTTTCCCTCCGCCACCAATGTCGAGACCATAGGCCGGGAAATCGTCGCCGAAATTGACCGGCGTATGACGCCCTATATGAGCGGCGATCGCGAGCCGGCGCTCAAGAACTACTACATCATCACCTGGCCCAATGGCGGCACCATGGGTGTGCGCGTCCAAGACATGGATAAGGCGCAGGACATGGAGCGCATATTGCGCGAGGACATCCTGACAGATATTCCCGACTTCCGCGGCTTCGCCGCCCGCGGCAACCTCTTCGGGCAGTTCGGCGGCGACCGTCGCATTGCCCTGCACCTGCAGTCCCGCGACGCCGAGGGCCTGATGAAGGCCGCCGCCCGCGGTGTGGAAGTGATGGGCGAAGCGATGCCCGGAGTGCCGGTGCAACCGAACCCGGGCCTGTCCCTGTCCGAGCCGGAATTGACCGTCTACCCCAACGACCGCGCCATGCACGAGCAGGGCTGGAACCGCCAGGATATGGGCAGCCTGGTGCGCGCCCTCGGCGATGGCCTCTATGTGGGCGAGTACTTCAACGGTGAGAAGCGCCTGGATGTCATCTTCAAGGCGCGCGAGTGGAGCACTCCCGAGCAGCTGCAGAACACACCGCTGGTCACACCGCGGGGCGAAATTGTGCCGCTGAACCAGCTCGCCAGTGTCGAGCGCACCGTCGGCCCCGGCAGCCTGCGGCGGGTGGACGGCCGCCGCACCATCACCCTCAACATAGTGCCGCCGGACGACGTCTCCCTGGAGGAGGTGAGGGCGCAGATAGAGGCGGAGGTACTACCGCAGATACAGGCGGCCATGCCCGCCGATGGCAGCATCCTGGTGGGTGGCAATGCCAGCGACCTGGACAAGGCGCTGCAGTCCCTCTCGCAGAACTTCGCCCTGGCATTACTGATCCTGTTTCTGCTGATGAGTGCACTCTTCCGCTCCCTCAAGGATGCCGGGCTGGTGCTGCTGACGGTGCCGCTGGCGACGGTGGGTGGCGTGCTGGCGTTGCAGATACTGAACCTGATCGGCTTCCAGCCCCTCGACCTGCTGACAATGATCGGCTTCGTGATACTGCTGGGCCTGGTGGTCAACAACGCGATACTGCTGGTGCACCAGACCCGCGCCGCCGAGGGGGAGGGCGCGAGCCGCGTCGAGGCGGTGGAGCAGGCGCTGCGCCTGCGCCTGAGACCCATCTTTATGAGTACCCTGACCAGTGTCTTCGGCATGCTGCCTTTGCTGGTCGCACCGGGGGAGGGCAGTGTCATCTACCGCGGCCTGGCGGCGGTGATCGTCGGCGGCATGGCGGTCAGCACCCTCTTTACCCTGGTGCTGCTGCCGGCCCTGTTGCAGACGGGCCGCCTGGCCCTGCCGAAATTCGCGCTTATGCGCGGTCGCACCATAGCGAGGAATTCCCAATGAGAAAGATAATCGGCGCCTCCTTCCTGGCGCTGTTGGCGGCCGCGCCGGCACTGGCGCAGCAGGGCGAAGGTGCGGCCGTCACTGTCGACCGCGCCCAGCTGCGCGAGATAGCGCCCAGCCAGTGGTCTGCGGGCAGGGTGGTGAGCCGTCGCGATATCCGCATCTCGTCGGAACTGGACGGTGCGCTGGAGTTCGTCGCCGAGCCGGGCAGCCTGGTGAAAAAGGGCGAGCGACTGGCGCAGCTGGAGGCAACCCACTGGAAACTGCAGCTGCGCAACAGCGACAGCCGCATCGCGCAGCTGCGCGCGCGCCTGACCTACCTGGACGCGCAGTTGCAGCGGCTGTCCAAACTGGCGGAAACCAACAGCACATCCCGCGCGGCTCTGGAAGAACAGCAGGCGGAGCGCGAGGCCATGGCCCAGGACCTGGTGGCGGCGGGGATAGAGCGCGACCGCCGCGCCTATGAGCTGTCCAAGGCCACCATCAACGCTCCCTTCGACACACTGGTGGTGAGCCGCGAGCAACAGGCCGGTGAGTATGTGCGCACCGGCACCCAACTGCTGCGCGCGCTGGATATGTCGCAGCTGGAAGTGGAGGCGGATATTCCACTGGCATCGCTGGCCCTTCTGCGCACCGGCGATCCCATAGCGCTGCGCAGCGACGCCGTGTCGCAGACACAGGAAAAGCGCGAAGCCGGCGGCGGCCTGCTCGAGGGGCGTGTGCGGCAGTCGGTGCCCGTGGCCAGCGCCAACTCGCGCCGGGTCAAGTTGATGGTGGAATTGCCACAGCAGTCGGGGTGGATCGCCGGCATGCCGGTGCAGGTGGCGGTACCCGTCGCCGCGGCACAGCAGGTGATGGCGGTGCCGCGGGATGCCCTGGTGCTGCGCAATGGCGACGCCTTCGTGTTTCGCGTCGGTGCCGACAGCAAGGCCGAGCGGCTGCCGGTAACCACCGGCAGCGGCGACGGCGAGTGGATATCTGTGCGCGGCGAACTGGCGGACGGAGACCGGGTGATAGTGCGCGGCGCGGAAAACCTGCAGCCGGACCAGGCGGTCAAGGTGCTGTCGGAGGTGGCGGCGCGGGAAGAGGCGGGAAGTTCGATATAGTCCCGAGGCCCAGATTGGGGATAGGCGTCGCCGCTGAGTAAACTTGCAGTAGTTTGCAACAGAGGGGACGTTGCCATGCACCATGCCATTGCACTCCTGCTCAGCCTCGCCGTCTCATTCGCCTGGGCCCAGGACAGGCTGAGCACCTTGCCTTCCGACACCTCGCAACTCCTGGTGAACGGCAAGACCTACTACTACTCCCGCGGATCCTTTTACCGTCTGGGCAAGGGCGGCTACCTGCGCGTGGAGCCGCCACTGGGCGCCAAGGTGCCCAGTGTTCCGGGCAGTAGCGGCACCTTTACCCTGCGCGGCGACCGCTATTTCGTCACTTCCGACGGCGCTTTCCTGCTGTACGACCCGCAAGGCGACGACTTCGCGGTCGTCACCCCGCCGCCCGGCTGGCGTGACTACTACCGCGCGCCGCCGCAACTCCGCTCGCTGCCGGCGCCACAGCCGGCGCAGCGTCCGGAAGTAATGCCCCGGGCCCAGCCGCAGCCCGATCCCAGATATCGCCCGGACAGTTACTACGGTCGCAGTCGCGCTGACTACTACTATCGTGGCGATGAGTATTACGGCCGCTATGGCTTCCGCGACGACATCTACGACGAAAGCTACCGCGAGCGCAGAGCGACCTGTCGCCGCATAGCGAGCGACCAGTCGCGTCGCGCCGGGGTTGGCCCCTATCGTCGCCAGCCAGGCGGTTACTGGGATGAGTTTAAACGGTGCATGCGCTAGCAGTTCTTCCCGCTCTATGCCCTAGTATTTAAGAATGACAGCGGCCAGCCGGATGGCCGCTGTCGCGCGTGGACGCAGGGAAAAGTGGAAGGGAAGCGCAAACTGATGAACAGGGATCTATCCGCGGGCTGGCGCATCATTGCAGTCCTGTTGCTCGCGTTGAGTCTGTCGTCCTGCGGCAGTGGCAGCAGTAGTGGCGGGTCGTCAGGTTCCGATACCGATTCCGGCGCCGACGAGATCAGTTGCGAAACCAGTGATGCCGGCCCAACTTCTGAAAATTGCGGTCAGCTGTTTGTCGGCATCACCGATCTCGAGGGGGACTTTATCCGCTATCGGGTGGAATTGGTTTCCCTGCGGCTGCAGCGCTTTGATGGCTCCTGGAGCGAGGTCCTGTCATCGTCAAATGCGGTGGACTTCGTTGAGTACCAGGACAAGTCTGAACTGGTGACGGCGGCGACACTGCGTATCGGTAACTATGTGCGCGGCCAGATCACCCTCGAATATACCGACGCGGACATTCGTGTCGATGTCGATGGTCGCGCCGAAATGGCGCGGGCCTTTTTCGAGGACGGCCGGAGAGTGCGCGAGGTCACCCTGGATCTGGAGCTGGACAGTCTCAGGCCGTTAGTCGTTCAGCCGGATCTGCCGGCGCTGCTGCAACTGGACTTCAACCTGCTCGTCTCAAACCGTGTCGATACCGCCCCGACGCCGCCGCAGGTGACTGTATTTCCGGTGGTCACTGCGGACAACAATCCTCTGCAGCCGAAAGCGTTTCGGCTGCGCGGCCCGCTGATCAGTGTGGACGAGAGGCAGGTTTCCTTCCGCATCGCCGTGCGGCCCTTTGACAGTACCAAGGGGCGCTTCGGCGGGGTTGATATCCAGATCCGCGGCGAGACCGATTGGGAAATCAACGGCGAGCGTTTCTTCGGGTCCAGCGGCCTCAGCGAAATGGTGGGCCTGCCCCCGGACACTGCGACACTGGCATTTGGCCAATACGATCGCGCCGCGCGCAGCTTCATCGCAGACCAGGTCTACGCCGGCAGCAGTGTGCCGGGTGACACCCTGGATGCACTGAAGGGACAGGTTCTGCGACGCCAGGGTAATCTGCTCAGAATGATCGGTGCGCGCCTGATCCGCACCGATGGCAGCGTTGCATTTCGCGATCAGGTCGACCTGCAGCTCACCGACAACACTTTAGTCAGCGTACCGGGATTCCCACTGCGCCAGGAAACTATCAGCGCTGTTTCCGTTGGCCAGCGTATCATCGCCCTCGGGCACTGGGATGGCGAACTAGTGCGACTGGATCTCGACGCGGGCCGCGTGCGTCTGCTACCCAGTCGCCTGGACAGCCTCCTGAACGACCGCGCCGGCGATGAAATGCTGGTTACGGCGCTGGAATTCGGTGGGCGCGACGCGCTGCAGTTCGACTATACCGGCACCGGCTCTGAAGAGGCATTGGATGCCGACCCGGACAACTACCAGGTCGATATCAGCGAATTAATCGTCGATTCACTGGCGGTAGGCACACCACTGCAGTTTCGCGGCTATGTCGCGCCCTTCGGCCTGGCACCGCCGGACTTCGACGCCATCTCGCTACAGGATTTCAGCGAGAGCGGCAGTGAATTCCTGGTGGACTGGATTGATACGGGCACAGCCGCGCCTTTCCTGGCGCTGGACGCCACTGGCCTCAGCATCAACCTGACCCAGGAGCTGTTGGGCGTGGATCACTTCATCCGCCGCGGCGCTGTTCGCGAGGACCTGCTGTCGCTGTTTACGGTGCCGCGACTGCTGCCGGTAGAGGAGGGCGGTCTCTATGTCGTGGTCGTGGGAGACATCGTTTTCATGTTCTCTGACTTCGGCGATTTCGCCACTGATCTGGACCGGCGTCTCGCCGCCGGCGCCCTGGCAAAACGGCTCTACGCCGAGGGAGGCTACGGGACCGGTGCGGACAATATGGCGGTGAACAGCCTGATTGTGATACTCAACGATTGAGGCGAAAGGGCACCGATTCCGCCTCGGCTACACTGAAAAGACGGATTTTCAGTTATCCGTGTTACTTCTTGCGTCGGATCTTTTATCACGGACAGATGCGCACTATGGCGGGTGACTGCAGCTTTTCCCCCCTTTGCCCTGGGCGCAGTGAACGCGGTCGCAACACTGTTCGTGCAATTTTCACCTTCCTGCTCACCCTGCTGCTGGCCTCCAGCACCCTGTTTGCCAGCGCCCAGCTTCCCGGCAAGAAGCCGGATAAGTTCGAACCGGTCGTACCCGATTTCACCGAGCCCTCTGCCGACTGGTGGACGGGCTGGGTAGAGGCGTCCACCGAGGAGCGCAAGCAGTGGCTGGAAGCGCTGGACAAGGCCTGGAGCGCGCGGCGCGAAAACCTGCCCGAGGACGAGGAGCTGCAGAAGCGGGCCAAGGCGATCAGCCAGAGCCTCAAGGGCGTCGCAGTCACCTGGCAGAAGCACCAGGAATACGAAAAGATCTCGGTGCTGCCGGACGTCAAATTCCCGAAAAACCCGGATGTGCAGGCCTGGGCCAAGGCGGATGCCGCTGTGACCCGCGGGCGCCGGCGCCTGATGGGCATACAGCTGGAGGCGCGCCAGCTGGATGAAACGCTGGGCCAGTCTCTCAGCCAGTTGCGCAAACAGGTGGTACTGCTGCGCGAAGCCAGCGGTGAGGCGGAGAAAGAAGCGGCCGCGTTGGCGCTGCTGCAGACTCAGATCAATCACATCAACATCATCGAGCAGCGTGAAACCCTGGAGGAATTTCTCGGCAACTGGCAGGAGAAGGTAGACCTGGCAGAGGGGCAGCTCAATCAGATGCTGGATGAGCTGCAGTACAGTGCCGAAGCCGCAAAGGCGCTGGAAAAAGATATCGAAGAGCAGACGGAGAAAATCGAGAGGATTGGCGCGACGCGCACCAGTATCCAGGGCTCCCCGGAGACCTCCACCGACCCGGATACCAATATGAAAAAGGACCTCACGCTGATGGAGCTGGAGGTCGACCTGCTTGAAGGGCACCTGAAAAAGCGCAAGGCGGAACTGCTGCAGTCGATCAACAATGTCCTCGACGAGACAGCGGAGGAAGAGCAGACGCTGGTGGTGAGTCGCGACCTGTTGGAGACGGCGCGCACCCTGATCGACGGCAATTCACGGGAGCTGAATCTCCGCCAGCGCCAGGTAATGGCCTGGCGCGGCGAGGAGGGCGAGGACCTGAGTCGCTGGTGGCGCTACTTCGAGCGCATCGACAGCGGCCTGGGGCGCGCCAGCGACCTGGTAGAGGATGTGCAGCGCTATGAGGCGGCGCAACTGCAGATCTACAAACAGCGCCAGGGCTGGTGGGCGACGGTGCGCGAGCGCACCAGCTATATGGCCGAGCAGGCCTACAAGCGCTGGCGCCAGCTGGCGGACTACCAGTTGTTCTCCATAGCGCAGAATCCCATCACCCTGCGCGATATCGCCAAGATCATTTTCGTGATGGTCTGCGCCTGGCTGATCTCCGGCCTGACCCGGCGCTTCCTCAACCGCCTGGTGCGCAAGAAGCACGCCAGCGAATCCTCCATGTACAACCTGGGCCGGGTGCTGCACTACAGCATCATCGGCGTGGCGATCATCGTGGTGCTGGCCATGCTCGGCCTCGACACCTCCAAGCTGGCCATTGTCGCCGGCGCCCTGTCGGTGGGTATCGGCTTCGGCATGCAGGCGATATTCTCCAACTTCATATCCGGGCTGATACTGCTGTTCGAGCAACCGCTGCGGGTCGGCGACCTGGTGGAGCTGGAGTCCGGTGTCTTCGGCCGAATCCGCGATATCAATGTGCGCTCCACCCGCATCACCACCCGCGACAATGTGGACATACTGGTGCCCAACACCGAGTTTGTCGCCGGCCGCGTGATCAACCACACCCTCGATGACCCGGTACGCCGCATCCACGTGCCCTTCGGTGTGGCCTACGGTTCGGACCCGGACCTGGTGCGCGAGGCGGCGCTGGAGGCGGCGGAACGGGTCAACATCACCCACACCGACTGGAAGCGTAAGACCGAGGTGTGGCTGATGGAATTCGGTGACAATGCACTGAATTTCAAACTGGTGGTGTGGATCAACAGCAATATGGTGTCGCCGCTGGGCGATCCCTACGCGCTCTACAACCTGGAACTGCTGCGCGAGTTCCGCGAGAAAGACATAGAGGTGCCCTTCCCGCAGCGGGATCTGCACCTGCGCAGCTGGGAGGCAAGCCTGCCGATAACACGGCGGAGGGAAGACGAATAAAAAAGCCGGCCGCCGGAAACCC
>NZ_JACZFR010000008.1 GCF_014904815.1 Microbulbifer taiwanensis | reverse complement strand
CGCGAACGCGCGGGGGGGGGAAAGCGAAAAAAAAACGGCGCCGGCGGGAACCGGGGCGCCCGGCTTTTGGGGCAACAACTACTGGTTTAACACTGCGGTAACCGTCGCATCGGCATCCGCCAGGCCGCTGCCGCACTGGGAGCAGGAGCCGGCGAAGCCGCGCGCGTTATTCACGATCGCCGCCTCCACCTGCGCCGGGGTCAAATCCGGATCCACGCTCTTCACCAGCGCCGCCAGTCCCGCCACGTGGGGGGTGGCCATACTGGTGCCCTGGTAGAAGGCGTAGCTCTCCGCAGACGGACCCTGGGAGCCGCTGTTGAGGGTCGACAGCACGCCGTTGGCGGTGGTGGCCGTCTCGCCGCCCGGCGCGGCCACATCCACCACGCTGCCGTAGTTGGAGTAGCTGGCGCGATTGCCCTGGCGGTCGGTGGCTGCAACGCTGATCACATTGTTGCAGCTGGCCGGCTGGTAGCCGGAGGCGTCGGCATTGCTGTTGCCCGCTGCCACCACCACACTGGTGCCGTTGGCCACCGCCGTGTCGATGGCGTCCTGGAAGGTGCTGCCGCAGGCGCCGGAGCCGCCCAGGCTCATGTTGATCACGTCGGCCGGGAAGGGGTTGGCCGGCACCCCGGCCACACTGCCGCCGGAGGCCCACACCATGGCGTCGGCGATATCCGACAGGCTGCCGCCGCAGGCGCCGAGTACGCGCACCGGTACCACCTTGGCATTGAAGGCCACACCGGCCACGCCCTGGCTGTTGTGGGTCTCCGCCGCCACAGTGCCGGCCACGTGGGTGCCGTGCCAACTGCTGTTGGTGGGCCAGATGCCGCACTGGAACCAGCCGGTCCAGTCGCCCTCGTCGTGGGCATCGCTATCGCGACCGTCGCCATCGCGGGCGGCGGAGCTGTCGCTGACAAAGTCATAGCCGCCAATGATATTCCCAAGCAGGTCACTGTGGTCCGTGTAGCCGGTATCCAGCACCGCCACCACGGCGCCGGCGCCATCGGCATTGTCCCAGGCGCCGGGCAGGTTCAGGCCGGCGGTGGCCTCATAGTAGTGCCACTGCTCGCTGTAGCGGCTGTCATCCGGGGTGAACTGGATGGTGAGGCGCACATCCGGTTCCACATAGGCGACATCGGGATCCCGGGCCAGGCGGCGCATCAGCGCCTCGGCGCCGGCCCTGTCCAGACCCCGTTGCGCCCGCACCAGCTGGGCGCCAGTGGCCAGGCGGCGCACGGCATCAAGCCCGGTACCGGTCTCCGCGGCCGCCGCGTTCAGTGACCGGTTCACCGCAGCGGCACTGCTCCTGGCCGCGGCGCCCTGCCGGTACTTGACGATAAATCCGCGGTAGGACTGATCGGCCTGTAGTGCCGGCAGGTTCATCTTCGGCGCCAGCGGATCCGGTCCGCCGGCCAGTGCGGAGGTGGAGGCGAGGGCGGCGCAGAGGCCGGAAAAGAGTAAAACTTTACCTTTGGGTTTGGTAATGTGCTTGAACATAGGTGCTCCAACTTATTGTTTTTGTTACCCCGCCGGCGAGAGGTGCGCGGCGGGTTCCATGTACCTACGGACAGCAACATAGCGCGCCGCCATTCCCGGGCACCAGAGGCTCCGGGGCCGTTAGTGAAAGTTGGCGTGCAAACCGATGTTTCGTGGCAAGTTTGTGAACCATTTTTACCGGGTATGGCTGTTCACACCCTTGTAGTGCTTTTTGTTGGCATAACTCTCAGCCGCCTCGCGCGGCCACCGGACCCTAAAAGGAAGCGTCAGTGCTGATCATCCCCATACAGAACAAGCCCGACTGGCGCCGACCACCGCTGATGTGCTTCGCCCTGATCGCCATCAACCTGCTGGTATTTGTCCTCTACCAGGGCCGCGACGAGGCGCGCTGGCAGCAGGCGGAGGACTACTACTTCTCCAGCCAACTGCCGGATCTCGAGGAGCAGCGCTTCCTGGTCTACGTGAATGAGGTGCGCCCGGAATGGCGCACACAGGTGGACGCCCAGGGCGAGGAGTTCGTCTACCGCGAGCTGCTGTGGAACCCGGAGTTCCACCAGTGGCTGCTGCCACAACTGCGTGCAGAGGGCGAGACCGAGTGGCTGGCGCAGCGCGAGCAGTTCGCCGAACTGCGCGACCGTCTCAGCAGTATCGCCCTGGGCCTGGTGCCGGCGGAACCGGGTGTCGCCGGCCTGTTCGGGCATATGTTCCTGCACGGCAGCTGGGATCACCTGATCGGCAATATGGTCTTCCTGCTGCTGTTCGGACTGTCGGTGGAGCTGGCCCTGGGGGGCCTCTGGTTCGCCGGGCTTTACCTGCTCGGCGGCCTGGCCGCCGCCGGCCTGCATATGGCGGTGGAGGCGGGTAGTCCGGTGCCGATGGTGGGCGCCTCCGGCGCCGTGTCGGCCATCATGGGCATGTTCGTGGCCATCTACGGTGTGCGCCGCCTGCGCTTCTTCTATACCGTCGGCTTTATGTTCGGCGAGTTCAGCGCGCCGGCTCTGCTGGTACTGCCCCTGTGGCTGGCCAAGGAAATCTTCGGCTACTTCTACGGCGACGCCGGCATCGCCTACTGGGCCCACACCGGCGGCTTGCTGGCCGGTTTCGCCGCCACCCTGTTGCTGCTCAGCCGCCGCCCGCCGCTGGAACAGATGCCGGTGGAAGAGGAAACCTCGACACCCCAGAGCCGCGCCCTGGCACGCATAGACCGCTTCCAGGAGGAGGGCAAGCTGCTGGAAGCCGCCGATGCCGCCGGCCTGGCCATCCGCCAGTATCCGCAGTCACTGCCGCTGATAGAGCGCGCCATTGAATTGACCACCGCAGCGCCGGAAAGCGAGGCCTTCCATCGCGCCAACCTGGCCCTGTTCGCGCTGGCCGACAACGCCGAGATCGACGGTCGCGCCCTGGCCGCCGGCTACCACCGCTATCTGCAGCAGACGGAAAAACCACGCGCGTTAACCGCCAGGGCCTGCCTGCTACTGGCGCGTCGGGCGGCGCGGGATAAAAACTGGGGCTGGCTGGAGGAGCTGCTGCGGCGCTTGCAAAACCAGCGCGTCGAACACCCGCTGTTGCCCAAGTTGGGCATGGCGCTGGTCGGTCACTACCGCCGCCTCGGGGACGAGAGCCGCGCGCGGGAGGCGCTGCAAATGTTTCCGGGTGTGGAAGTGTCCGGGCAGCAGTGAATGGCTGCCCGAGTGGTGCGCCTGCTTTCGCGGAGTTCCGCTAATTTCCCGGGCTGCCTCAAAGCCCGGATACTTGTCGCATGTCCCGCAAGAAACCGTCGATATCGGCGGCCGACCTCAGATGATAGACCCGCTTTGAGGCCCTCGAATCGGCAACCAGCTTGCGATAGGTGGGGGTCAACTTACGGTGGCAGAGCCAAAGCACCCGATAACTGTTCAGTGAACCCCGCAAAATGGGGCTGTTTTCCGGCCAGCCTTCCGGAGTGGCAAATAGTCCTTTCAGCAGGCGTTTGCTGACCCATGTGGCATGGGTCAACAGGGGGAGGTCGATATAGACCAGCGTATCCGCCGCCGCAAAGCGCTCCCAGGCAGAGGCGATACAGCCGAAGCCGTCAATGATCCACTCGCTCTGTACCAGCAGCTTGCTGTGGATTCCGAGATACTCATCGTGCGGCATCTCCCTGCCGCCCGGGCGATACTGAATTTTGTCGAGTGCGCACAGGGGCAGACCGGTAACGGCAGCCAACTGCCTGGCCAGTGTTGATTTGCCTCCGCCGCTATTGCCGAATATTGCGACTTTCCTCATCTTGCCTCCCGTGGCTTTGTGTTGAAACCCGAGAAGCAGAAACCAAAAACCCGCCTCTCGGGCGGGTCTGGATAACTAAGGACGCATCAAAAACCCACCATTCTATGGAATGGTGGTAATAATCTGGAATGTGTGGTGCGCTGAGCCCGTATTCATTTTTCTATCGTCAGCCGTAAATCGATTGAAGTCAAGCGAGTAGCATTCGGACAATCGGGGTCAGGAAGGCGCCGTGTGAAGGGCGATCGAATTTCCCGGATACTCGGGACAGTGCAGCGCCACGGTAAACTCGGCGGCGGCAGGAAAACACACAATGGCAGCTTCGCACGGGCCCCTGACTCAATCTCGAGAACTGCAACTGCCTGTTACGCACCCTGACTTTTACTCCGGTAGAGCTGGTAAGCTCCAAAGCCATAGCAAAGGCCGATAGCCAGGCAGATAATTGAAGACACTATGATAAACGCCAGGTTGGAACCCAGCTCTGCAAAATATGGATTATCTGAAAAGAGAACCACCGGAATGCCCAGGAAGCCGCGAGCCAGAAGAATGACGGCAATGGTGGCCAAGGCGGGCTTGATGAACGGCAGCCTGCGCATCAATCCCGCCCCCGAAAATGCATACAGGGACCAGATGGCCAGCACTAGCGCGATAAAACCTGTGAGAACGGCAGGGTAGTAGGATCCACTTTCTTGCATCAGGGCCATTTCTTCACCGGCACCAAAAAAGCGATACCAATCCGCCCCGCCGAAAATGATGGCAATATGGGTGACTGACGCCAGCAGCATCAGGATTCCCCCAGCTTTAAGAGAGTTCATCGTATCCTTCCTTGATTGTGTCACACAGTGTGCAGTAGAAAAACTGACCGGTTTTCAACATTTTTCTATTCTACCCTACGCCAGACCTCATGTTCGACGCGTTTGTCACCTTTCCAGCGCGAGTTATACCAGTAATCATCATCAATTTTACTGTCGAATATAAATGTTGCGCCAGGATTTTGTCCGAAGGAATTGTAGTGCAGTTTTTCGATGTATTTTCCATCTGCAAATTCATAGCTTCCAGTACCGGACGCCCAGAATTCCTCTCCCTTCATGGAAGTGAAGCTGAAGTGAGAACTGGAAATGACTTTCATCGAATGGAGTTTAATCTCCTTGTAGTCTACGAGCTTTCCTTCGCCGTTGATGTATTCTCCAGAAACCAATTCCCAGACCCCGATAACTTCCTTTGCCGTAACCAATGGGCTCAATGAAAGCAATAAAAAAAGGAAAAAAGAGTTTCTCATGGCTTCGAATATTCCTAAAGTTGCATGGGTGTGAAGCAGTGACTGATTCAGCACAGAAGCCCTGGTTGGCAAATGCCAGAATAGGGCTTTCAGGCGTGTCAGCAGTACTATTCTATAAGCTATGCCTTTGCAGGCCGTAAACTGGGCTCAAAAAAAGATCGGATCCTTTGGCATCTGCCTAAGTTTACTATAAGGGGTCAGGACTCAGGAATATTGCTGGATTCTCTATACTTGGAGGCCGCCTCATAGGTTTTTCTCCACACTCTGGTCTTCGCAACTTGCGAGGCTGCACCAGAAAAGGTGAATGAATATTTTGGGGCCGCTTCGTTAGGCACTGTAACTTCTATGTCGTGCCGGCTGGTTAAAGAGTGGGAATAGTCCTCTTTGTCTATTGTCAGCAGGGCGCCTTCCTCGCCCAGCCCTGTTATCCTGACTGGCTTCATATCGACGATGCCGCGAATAGAGCAGCGTCGATTAATTTCTGTAAAATTACATCATATCTATTGTTTCCAGCTTCATATACGCCTCGCTGAATTCCGATGCGATTGTCGCCAGAGGCTCTAGATCAGGAGGATGGTCGAGTATTCAGGGTATGCTGCTAGCATAGATATGTATATTAATCTAGCTGTTGCTGAACTCTAACAAGGCTTCACCCGAAAGCTGGTAGCCCAGCCATTCACTTTTGGCCTTGGCTCCAATAGACTCGTAAAACCTTATTGCGGGCTCATTCCAATCCAATACGCTCCACTCAAACCGCCCGCAATGCTTTGAAACTGCTATTCTCGCCAAATGCTTTAAAATCTCCCTACCGGCACCATGCCCTCTATAAGCCGGAGTAACGTATAGGTCTTCCAGGTAAAGTCCATTGCGCCCCTGCCAGGTTGAGTAGTTGAAGAAATATACAGCAAAACCTATGGCTTCGGAGTTGGCTTCACCAATCAATGCGTGAACCGTTGAATTCTCCCCAAAAATTGATTCCTCAATATGAGATTGCGTCGCTACTACTTCGTGCTCTGCTTTCTCATACTTTGCCAGGTCCCGCACAAAACGAAGAATCAGAGCAGAATCCTCTATAACCGCATCTCTGATGTTTATTTCTTTCAATGGATTTTCCCTGTAGAAGAGCGCAGAGCGCCATGATGGGTGATGGTGTTGGATCGGGTGCGGGAAGTTATTGCTAGTACTCCATGCGGCAAATTTTGTAATCGATCACTTCACCACAGGCTCCAGGGCAACGCTGAAAAGGCTTGAATTAACGCTGCTAGCCCTGCGATTTTTCAATGCTACCTGAAGGCTGTGGCTGTATGCTTTAGTTGCCGAATTTACCGTATGAACCACTAGAGTCTTAACCACAGTCGCTGGTTAGGCATGGGCTACCACCCAAGCTTAATCATGTTGAGAAACTCGGTCTCGCTCTTTGCTACGAGCGCCTCAGACTTGTCTTGTTGATCTATATGGAGAATGTGGCCGCCAGAATGCCGCAAGAAGAAATTTCCATTGTCATCTACTGCTATTAGTGATGACTGCTTTCCTCTCCACCACTCAGCTTGAAAGGTACGGCGATCTTCTTCGCGCAGAAGACAGGCCAATCTCACCTCTGTGCCGCCAAGATCAACGACGCGCTTTACACCTAAATTTTTAATTACACTTTCTATCTGAGACATAGCCGCTTAAAATGCCTAACGTTGCCAGCTGGGGAGGCCTGCGCTGTTTATGCGAGCAGCGCCGGAGTATATAGCCTGCCTTATTAATTTTAAATCTCAGGATCATCTATGCACTCACATTTGGGATCTGGACCAAAGGTCACAGTTTTTAGCCAAGACACTGAAAATCCAGCGAAGGCTAAAACCGCCATCCCCAATCCGATAGTACCTGCAAAACTTGCAACGAGAAAAAATGTTTCGTTGAAATAGCTATTGAAATACATTCCAATAACGGCCAAGAAGGCAAAGTACGCAGCAAACTGAATTACCCAGCTAAAGGCATATCTTATCCTTCTTGCCTTAAAGATTGACAATAGCTCTCCTTCCTCTGGAAATGGACCGAACCAACTGAATGCCATAAAAGTGACTACGTTCGGCCTCATATACTTTAATGTCATCAATACGATGAACACGATGAGGTAAAAAGCGGCGATCTTTTCAGTCATGAAAAATTAACGTTGCCAGCTGGGGAGGCCTGCGCTGTTTATGCGCGCACAGCCTGGCCTTGTTAACCTATTAGGTAAAGAAGAGCACAAGGTACAGGAACAGCAGCAAAGTTACTACACCTGCAGAAAAAGATAATTGAGAATCCGTCAGTTTTTCTTGAAGCTTCTTAAGTGCACTGATAGAACCAAAAAACACTCCAACAGCAGGCAGTAAAAACGGAAGCATGACCGCCCTATGATGCTCGCTATCGATATCAAAAGAATAAATGATGAATACTGATATCCCGATAGGAATTGCATGCGACAACAGAATTATGTGAAAGATACATAAGGCGACTATTAGAGCCTCAAAATTGGATAGATTTTCTTTTATTAACTCGGCAATGGAATATTACGCTACAATGCGGGAATGAATAAAGAAGATTCTCGCAAATTACCCTCAGCGGCTCAGGCAGAAAAAC
>NZ_JACZFR010000070.1 GCF_014904815.1 Microbulbifer taiwanensis | reverse complement strand
CATGGATCATCATCTGGGTAGTTTTCCCATAAATTCTCAAAACGTACCATTTAACTTCCTTATTGATTGGTTATTTCCGACTAAAGCTAACAGTTTATTCAAAAGCTAGTGGCTTTATATCATCTACGCCTTATATCTCAAAAGCAGCCCGCTACCGGCCAATAAAATCTTCTCTTAAATCAACCAGTTACAAACAAAGACGAGATTCTTTGGCCAGGATATAATGCCCAAGGCTCACTTATCTGGGTTTCGCCACAGGCTCTTGAACACTTTCCCCGCCCTTAAAAATCAATAACTTAGGAAGCATTTTCCGTGTTCAAGAGCCACTGGCTTCTGATCTCGGTTGACCCTGATGCCACACACAAAAAACCCCGCACAAATAACGGGGTTTCGATTGGATAGCTTGGCCGCACACTGCCGGCCAGAGACTCAGAAGCCTCTAGTGCTCAGTCGGCACCCTGCCCAGGTCCCCCTCCATCTCCACGGTCAGGAAAGACATCACCACCCAGGCGGCGACATTCTGCTTCAGGTTGTCCGGGTCCACCTTGTCCAGGGTATCGTTGGGTGTGTGGTGGTAGTCGAAGTAGTCGCTGCCGTCCTGGTAGAGGCCGAAAGCGGGCACGCCCCGGGCGACGAAGACACTGCTGTCGGGACCGCCGTGGGATTTGTTATTGCCGCGCTCTATGCCGAGCGGAGCCAGCAGCTGCATCATCTGGTCGGCGATATCGAACTTGTTCTCCGGCAGACGGGTGTCGAAGCGCCAGACTTTGCCGGCACCAAAATCGGATTCGGATACGGCGATGATGTTGTCCAGCTCGTTTTGGTGCGCATCGACATACTGCTTGGCGCCTACCAGGCCGATTTCCTCGGCTCCAAATAAAACTACGCGCAGGGTGCGACGCGGGCGCTGGGGCAGTTCGGCGATCAGGCGCGCGGTTTCCATGACGATGGCTACACCGGCGCCGTCGTCCAGCGCGCCTGTGCCCTCGTCCCAGGAATCCAGGTGGGCGCCGATAATCATCACTTCCTGCGGTTCTTCGCGGCCGGTGATTTCGCCGATCACGTTGAAGGAGGGGCCGTCGGCGAGGCGCTGGTTGTGCACGTCCAGTTTTACCTCTACCGGCTTGCCGCGCTCCAACATGGCCTCCAGCAGGTTGGCGTCGGGGGCGGACAGCGCCAGTGCCGGCACCGGGTTCTCGACGCCGTCGATGGACATCATGCCGGTGTGAGCGAAGCGATCGGAGTCGGTGCCCACGGAGCGGATCATCAACGCGGCCGCGCCTTTTTCCGCGGCGACGCGCATGCCTTTGCTGCGGCCGCCCACCGCTGGGCCGTACCCTTCACCGGTGCGCGCGCGCTCCATACGCTTGTTGATAAAGACAATCTTGCCTTTGACTTTGCGCGCCGGCGCTTTCATCAGCGCGTCCACATCGGCGAACTCGACGATCTCCGCCGTCAGACCACCCTCGGGGGTAGCGGCGCCGTAGCCGAGGGAGGTGGCGACGAGCGGCTGCGGGAAGGGTGCGACCACTTCGGCGTGCACGTGGCCGCGGTGCCAGCGCGGCACATCGATCTGTTCTGTATAGACGCGGTCGAAGCCGAAATCTTTCATTTTCTGCTGCGCCCAGGCCACCGCGCGGCGGTCACCCTCGGTGCCGGCGCGGCGCGGTCCCACTTCCACGGTCAGGGACTCGACAATGCTATAGGCATCGGAGGACTCCAGCGCGCGGTCGCGCAGCACTTCCGCGACGGAGATATCTTCCTGGGACAGTGGCTTGGCCTGGGCCGCGGTCACGGCCAGTGCCGCAATCAATCCCCCGGTCAAATTCAGTAGTGGTCTGAACATGGATTCATCCTCGATTAAATCTCGTTGGATTATTTGTCGTTGTCATTTTCGCTATTCGCCGCCAGCAGTCGGCGGCGCACCCCGCGCAGGCGCTCGATACCGGCTTCAGTAAACAGGTAGGGCGAACCACCGGTGTATTCGGCCTCTTCGATTTCCAGGCACTCGAGGCGCAGCTTTTCCAGCGGCGGATCGTGGCGCATCGGGTAGCCGGTAAGCACCCGCCACTCGCTGTCGTCTGCCTGGCCGACAATCACGTCTTCCAGCACTTTGAGGAAGTCTTGTCGATCAACGCGATAGCGCGGTGTGCGCATATGCATCAGGGCCCAGATTATCAGGGCGAAGATGCAAAAGGAAAGCAGCAGGGTGATCAGTATTGTCAATTTACGGCTCCAGCAGCAGTTTGATCGCCACGGCGATGGTGGCGAGGATGATGACCGGCTTGATCAGCCTGGCGCCGCGGGAGATCACCAGGTTGGAACCGAGCCGCGCGCCGACAAACTGCGCCGCGGACATGCCGATCGCCAGCCACAATAACAGGTGGCCGCCGGCCATAAAGATAAACATCGAGGTGGCGTTGGTGGCCAGCACCAGCGGCTTGGTGTGCGCGGTGGCCTTGCGCATGTTGTAACCAAGCAGCGCGGCGAAGGCCAGCGCGTAGATGGAGCCCATGCCGGGGCCGAAGAAGCCGCCGTAGAAACCGATACCACCGCCGACCAGCAGGTTGAACAGGCCGTTGGACATGCGCGGCCTGGCATCGATATCGGAGATACGCGGGGAGAACATAAAGTAGAGGGCGATGGCGATCAGCAGAATCGGCAGCAGGGTCTGCAGCTGCTCGCCGCCCAGCCGGGTCACGCTCCAGGTGCCGAGGGCGGAACCGACTATCGCGGCCAGTAGCCCGGGCCACAGGGGGCGTAAATCCAGGTGCCCCTTCTGGAAGAAGTTGATCGCCGAGGACAATGTGCCGAACACGCTCTGGAATTTGTTGGTGCCGAGCGCATCCAGCGGCGGCACGCCGGCCCAAAGCAGTGCCGGCAGGGTAATAATACCGCCGCCACCGGCAATGGCGCTGATAAATCCCGCGGCGAAAGCCACCGCGATCAGTATCAGGCAGGTAACAAGGGAGAGGTCGCCGGTAAACTGCTCCACTTTTTCTGGTTCACTATTTCTCTGGTTTGTCCTCGACTTGCTCTTCAACAAAGTCGGTCTGTTTTTCCGGATTGCGGCCCTGGTATTTGCTGAAGCGTCGCTGTATCTCGCGCATATCCACTTCGAGGTCGCCGGTGGGACGGTAGAGGGAATCGACGCGGATACGCTTGTTGGGGAAATCCCAGGCGATGATCAGAATCGGCACGCCGGCAGCATAGGCGATGCGCAGAAAGCCGTTTTTCCACTTGGTCACCTTCTTGCGCGTGCCCTCCGGGGTAATGCCCACCCACATTTTCTCGTTTTCGCGGAACTGACTGGCCACCTGTTTGGCCATGCCACCCGGCGCGGCGCGGTCGGTGGGGATGCCGCCGAGGGCCATAAAAAGCTGCTTGAACGGAAAGAAGAAGGCCTCCTTCTTCATCATCCAGGAAATCTTGACCTTCAACGCCATGATGAACGGCATGGCGACGACGAAGTCCCAGTTGGAGGTGTGCGGGGCCAGCGCCACCATCACCTTCTTTTCCGGCGGAAACTCGCCCTCGAGGCGCCAGCCGAGCATTTTGACGATCAGCAGGCCAATGCACTTGGTAAACCAGTTGCCGATGCGCGGCATCTCTTCGGGCAGGTTTTTTGGAATGCTCACGTTGTTCTTTCTCTCGAGTTTCGCTCTTGTGGGCCTGCGGCCCGGGCCCTCTCCACTAACCCCTCTCCCGCAAGCGGGAGAGGGGAATATTAGTGCTCGCGCGTGGCGTAGAAGCGGATATCCGGGTAGCGCTCTTCCGCCAGCTGCAGGTTGACCCGGGTCGGTGCCAGGTAGGTCAGGTGGCCGCTGCCGTCCAGGGCCAGGTTGGTGCTGGCCTTGCGCTTGAAGTTTTCCAGTTCCTTGGCATTTTCACTGTCGACCCAGCGCGCGGTGTTCACATTCACATTCTCGTAAATGGCTTCCACCTTGTACTCGTCCTTCAGGCGATAGGCCACCACCTCGAACTGCAGCACCCCCACGGCGCCGACGACAATGTCGTTGCTGTCCAGCGGGAAGAACACCTGGGTGGAGCCCTCTTCCGACAGCTGCTGCAGCCCCTTCTGCAGCTGCTTCAGTTTCAGCGGGTCCTTCAGGCGGATGCGGCGGAAGAGTTCCGGGGCGAAGTTGGGGATGCCAGTGAACTTGAGCTGCTCGCCTTCGGTAAAGGTGTCGCCAATCTGGATGGTGCCGTGGTTGTGCAGGCCGATGATATCGCCGGCGATGGCCTCCTCCACGTGGGTGCGGTCGCCGGCCATAAAGGTCACGGCATCGGCGATCTTCACATCCTTGCCGATACGCACATGTTTCATCTTCATGCCGCGACTGTAGGTGCCGGAGCAGACACGCATAAAGGCGATGCGGTCGCGGTGCTTGGGATCCATGTTCGCCTGGATCTTGAATACGAAGCCGGAGAACTTGTCCTCGCTCGGCTGCACTTCGCGCTCGTTGGTCGCGCGGGACTGCGGGCCCGGCGCCCACTCGACGAAGCCGTCCAGCATCTCGCGCACGCCGAAGTTGCCGAGCGCGGTGCCGAAGAAGACCGGTGTCAGCTTGCCGGCCTTGTAGGCTTCCAGATCGAACTCGTGGGTGGCGCCGCGCACCAGCTCTATCTCCTCGCGGATATCCTCGGCGTACTCACCCAGCAGCGCCGTTGCCTCTTCAGAATCCAGCCCCTTGATCTGTACGTCCTCGGGGATGGTGTGGCCCTGGCCCTGCTGGAATACGTGGATGGTGTCCGTGTAGAGGTTGTAGACGCCCTTGAAGCCCTTGCCGGAACCCAGCGGCCAGTTGATCGGCGCCGCCTGGATATCCAGCACCTCCTCGATCTCGTCCATTACCTCGATCGGATCGCGGATATCCCGGTCCAGCTTGTTGATAAACGACAGGATCGGCGTGGTGCGCAGGCGGCAGACGTTCATCAGCTTGATGGTGCGGTCCTCGACGCCCTTGGCGCCGTCGATCACCATCAGCGCGGAATCCACCGCGGTCAATACCCGGTAGGTGTCCTCGGAGAAGTCCTCGTGGCCGGGCGTGTCCAGCAGGTTCACCGTGCGGCCCTTGTAGGGAAACTGCATCACCGACGAGGTCACGGAGATACCCCGCTCCTGCTCCATGGTCATCCAGTCGGAGCGCGCGTGCGGGCCCTTCTTGCCCTTGACCGAACCGGCCAGCTGTATCGCATTCCCGAACAACAGCAGCTTCTCGGTCACCGTGGTTTTACCGGCGTCCGGGTGGGAAATGATGGCGAAGGTGCGGCGGCCGGTATAGCCCGCCTGGGTAGAACTCTGGCCCATAATCTAAGATTCGATAACTCGGCTGGTCAGCGGAAAAACAAGGCGCGCATTATACACGTCGGCGGTGCTCCACGGGGGCTGGTAGACTGCGCTTTTTCGTGCTGAATAGTGCGATTTAGCCAGATGCGAAGGTCCTGATGCCGGGGGCTGCTTGCGGGACCGTCGGAGGCATGGATGCCGACGCCGAGCGTACAGGGATGTATTCACAGCGTGTCCCGCAAGCAGCCACCGGTAGCAGGACCGCCACGATGCCAATTCATACGAAATAATTCGAGAGGTGAACCATGAGTCGGGAGAGATTGCGGGCACTGCGGGAGGAACTGGCGCGACAGGGGGTGCAGGCCTTCCTGGTGCCGCGGGGGGACGAGTACCAGAACGAGTATGTGCCCGCCTCCGACGAGCGCCTGGCCTGGCTCACCGACTTTACCGGCTCCGCCGGTATGGCCGCGGTGGCTACCGAGCACGCGGCGCTGTTCGTGGACGGTCGCTATACCCTGCAGGCGCAGCAGGAGCTGGGCGACCAGCCCATTGACCAGGAAAATCTGGGCATGGGCAATATCGCCGACTGGCTGTGCAGCCAGCTGAAGGAGGGCCAGGCCCTCGGCTACGATCCGCGCCTGCACACGGAACCGAGCCTGGCACTGCTGAAGAAACGCCTCGGCGAGCGGGATATCGCCCTGCGCCCGCTGGAGCAGAACCCGGTCGACGCCGTCTGGAGCGACAGGCCCACGCCCCCCTGCGGCGCGGCGCGGCCCCACCCCCACACCTTTACCGGCGAGCATTCGGCGGAAAAGCGCAAACGTATCGCCGAACTGCTGGCGGACAAGCGCGCCGACGCCCTGTGGCTGCCCAACCCCGAGGTCTGCGCCTGGCTGTTCAATATCCGCGGCAGCGACGTGCCGCACCTACCGGTCGCCCTGGCCAGTGCCCTGCTCTATCGCGACGGCACCGCGACCCTCTACCTGTCCAAAGAGGCGGTCGGCGAGGCACTGATCGAGCACCTGAACAGCGAGGTCACTCTTGTCTCCGACAAGAGCGAGCTGTTCGCCGCCGCCAAACGCCACCATGTGGCGAAGGTCTGGGTGGATCCGCAGATCACCAACTGCTGGACACTGCAGCAGCTGCGCGCGCTGGATATAGAACTGCTGCAGGAGCGCGACCCCATCACCCAGGCCAAGGCATGCAAAAATGCGGTGGAACTGGACGGCGCCCGCGCCGCCCACGAGCGCGACGGCGCCGCGCTGAGCGAATTCCTGGCCGAGTTGCCGGAGGCAGTCGCCGCAGGCACTGCCGATAACAGCTTCGGCGAACTGGAGGCGGTGCAGCTGCTCAGGGCCAGGCGCGAAGCGCGCGAGGGCTTCAGCGACGACAGCTTCGACTCCATCTCCGGCTACGGACCCAACGGCGCAATCGTGCACTACCGCGTCGACCGCGAATCCAGCCTGGCGCTGAAGCCGGAGGGCATCTACCTGATCGATTCCGGCGGCCAGTACCCGGACGGCACCACCGACGTGACCCGCACCGTGGCGCTGGGGGAATTCCCGCCGCTGGCGAGGGAGCACTTCACCCGCGTGCTCAAGGGCCATATCGCCATCGCCACACTGCGCTTTCCCAAAGGCACCTGCGGCGAGCAGATAGACGCCTTCGCGCGCAAGTCACTGTGGGATGTGGGCCTGGATTACGCCCACGGCACCGGCCACGGTGTCGGCAGCTTCCTCAGCGTGCACGAGGGACCGCAGCGTATCGGCAAGGCCGCCTCCGGCGTGGCGCTGCAGCCGGGCATGATCCTGTCCAACGAGCCGGGCTTTTACCTGACCGGGCAGTACGGCATTCGCATCGAGAACCTGATCTTCGTCAAGGAGTGTGCGGAGCACCACGGCTTCTTCGAGTTCGAGGAGCTGACGCTGACGCCGATCGATAGAGAGTTGATCGATGCGGATCTGCTCACCGATCGCGAGCGGGAATGGCTGAACAATTATCACCAGCGGGTGCGGGAGACGCTGATGCCGTTGGTGAATGAAAAGACTCAGGTTTGGCTGCAGGAAGCCACACAGCCTATCGGCTGATTGCGGAAATTCGATCATCGTCGCCCCGGACTCGATCCGGGGCCCAGCCTTGGGATATGCCGACGGCACTGTGCCACAACCATGGATACCGGCCTTCGCCGGTATGACGAGTTAAAATTACTCTACAGCTTGTAGCCTGGAGGGAGCGCAGCGGAATCGGGAACCCCGGCCTACGGCGCTCCTACAATTTTCTTTCGCCTTTCCGGCGCGGGCCGCAATCCAGCCCCCCGAAACTGGATACCGGCCTGCGCCGGAATGACGAGATAAAATTATTCCACTGCCAGCGGGTGTTGCGCCCGCAGAAACGGCACCAACTCCGCCAGCACCAGCTCACTCACCTTCGGCTCCAGCGTGTGCGCCATGCCCGGAATCGCGACAAAGCGCGCCGCGGGAATTTTTTGCGCAGTATCGCGGCCGTGAGCGATGGGCAGCAGCGGGTCGGCCTCGCCGTGTACCACCAGCGCGGGTACGGTGATTGTTGCCAGCAGTGGCGAGCGGTCGCCATTGGCCATGATCGCCTGCAGCTGGCGCAACATGCCGGGGCCGAAGCTTCCGCGGTTGGCGACCCGCGCCACCAGGTCGTGCGCATTCGCCTCGTCGAAGTAAATGGGCGAGCCGATGGCGCGGGCGATATGCACGCCGTTCTGGATGCGCTGCTCGCGTGTCTCGGCGCCCCTGGCGGCCATCGCCAGCGCCTCTATCGCTTGTGGCTGCGCCTCCGGCAGGCCGGGCGCACCGGAACTGGACATGATCGAGGTCAGGCTGATTACCCGCTGCGGATACTCGGCCGCCAGCAGCTGCACGATCATGCCGCCCATGGAAGCGCCGATAATATTGGCGCGCTCTATCTGCAAGTGATCCAGCAGACCCACCGCATCCGCGGCCATGTCGTTCAGCGTGTAGGGCGGCTCGCCGGCGAGGCCGATCTTCTGCTTCACCATCATCCACCACACCGGCGGCGCGGACAGGTCGTAGAATTTCTGCGACAGGCCGGCGTCGCGATTGTCCAGCAGCACCACTCGGTAACCGCTGTCGGTCAGCCCCTGCACCAGGGTGTCGCCCCAGTGCAGCATCTGTGCGCCCAGACCCATCACCAACAACACCGGCTCGCCATCCCGCGGCCCCATATCCTGGTAGGCGATGGAGACGCCGTCGATTTCGGCAAAATGAATCGGGTGGCGATCGAACGGATTGCCCTCCGCGGCAGCGGCGCAGAGCGACGCCAGCGCGAGCAGGACGGCGGAGACAAGGGTAATCAGTCGGCGCATCTGGCGTGCTCCCCTTATGACTGGGCTGGCAATTTTACCGCGGCGTCATCACTGGCGGCGCGGCTGACAATATCGCGCCGCAGCCACCACCAGGCGAGGGCGCCGAGCAGCAGGTTGGCCGCCGCGGTGGCCGCGAACAGGCCGGTAATGCCCCACAGCTGATTGCCCAGCCAGGCCAGCGGCAGGTAGATGCCGAGCACGCGCAGGAAGGAAATCATCGTCGCCGGCAGCGGCCGCCCCAGGCCATTGAAGGCCGCATTGGCGGACATCACGAAGCCGTAACCGGCATAGCTGAAGGGCACCAGGGTCAGGTAGGCCACGGCCACCGCCAGCACCTCGGGGGAATCGCTGAACAGTCCCACCAGCGGCTCGCCCACCAGGTAGAGCAGCAGTGCCAGCGCCGCGCCGAAACCGATACAGAAGCGCGCCAGCACACTGACCGTCTCGCGCATACGCTCCGTTTTGCCGGCACCGGAGTTCTGCCCCATAAAGGGCCCCACCACCGAGGACAGGGCGTAAAAGACGATCAGTGCCATCGGCTCTATGCGCATGGCCACCCCCAGACCGGCCACCGCATTGGCGCCGTGCACCGCCACCAGCGCCACCACCACGCCGCCGGCCATGGGAATAATCACATTGGTCGCCACCGCCGGCAGCCCCACCGCCAACACCGTGCGCCAGGAATCGAGCAGCGTCGACAGGCGCGGTGGCGCCATCAGCTGCTCCTTGCGCACCAGGAAATAGAGCGCGGCGAAAAAACTGAGTCCGCGGGCGATGACCGTGGACAGGGCTGCGCCCTGCAATTCCAGACGCGGGAAGCCCAGCAGGCCGAATATCAGCAGCGGATCCAGGATCAGGTTGAAGAAAGCCACCGCCACCATAATGCGCCCGGTCAGGGCGCTGTTGCCGATGGCGCGCAGAGACGACAGGGCCACCATCGGCACCACCGCAAACACCGCACCCAGATACCAGGGCACCATATAGTCGGCGATCAGCGGCAGCATCTCCGCGGGTGCACCGAGCAGTTTGAACAGCGGCTCAACCGTGGCGAGGCCGACAGCACTGATCGCCAGGGCCACCAGCAGCGCCAGCAGCGACGCATCGGTCACCAGCCGGCGCACCCGCTCGAGATCACCGGCGCCATAGGCCCGCGCCACCGCAGACGAGGTGCCAGCGCCCAGGCCGATGGCGAAGCTGTTGATCACCATCACCACCGGAAAGGTAAAACTCATCGCCGCCAGTGGCGCACTGCCCAGTTGCGCGACAAAATAGGTGTCCACCACATTGAAGGACATGGTGGCCAGAATGCCCCACACCATGGGCAGCGCCAGTCGGCGCAGGTGTGCATCCACAGGTCCTTCCGTGAGTCGTGGGGTATTCGTCGCTAATGCCATTAATTCTCTACCGATAGAACATCAAATAACTAAAAGAATGAGCCCACTGGACAAGACCGCCATCACCAACCTGCGTCGCCTGACGGCACTGAGAGCCATAGCCCTGTGCGGATTTCTCGCCACGGGCCTGCTGCTGACCGATGCCGTCTCCGCCGCGGCGCTGCTGTTCGTACTACTTGGCCTGTGCACCACCCTGGTCAGCGGCTGGCGCAGCCGCAGCCAGCGCCCGCTCGATCAGTGGGAGTTCTTCGGCCATCTTCTCATGGATTGGGTCTGGCTGCCGCCCCTGCTGGCGGTGAGTGGAGGCGCAGCCAACCCCTTTGTCACCTACCTGCTGGTGCCTCTGACGATCGCCGCGGCCACCCTGCCCGGCCGCTACAGCTGGCTGATGGCGGGATTGAGTATCGCTATTTATACCGGACTGATGCTGATATTTCCCGGCACTGGCGCCGAAGCGAGTGTCCACGGCGGCCATATGTCCGGCAGCCGCGACTTCTACCAGCACCTGTTGGGTATGTGGGCCACCTTCACCTTTTCCGCCCTGCTGATCGCCGGTTTCGTCAACAGCATGGCCAAGGCCCTGCGCGAACGCGACAACCATCTGCACCGCCTGCGTCAGGAACAGACTCGGCGCGAACAGATACTTTCCATCGCCACCCTGGCCGCGGGCACGGCCCACGAACTGGCAACGCCGCTGCAGACCATGGGGCTGCTGGTGGAGGAACTGCAGGCCCGCGACGACGACTCCGCCGGGCGGGACGCGGACCTGGCACTGCTGCAGCGACAGGTCGACCTGTGCAAGCAGGCACTGGAACAATTGAAAAGCCGCGCCCGGGATCCGGAACTTTGCAGCGACGAAGAGCCCGTATCGCAATTTCTCCAGCGCTGCCTGGAGCGCTGGCAACTGCTGCGCCCGGAGGCGCGCTCTTCCCTGCACCTGCGCGGCACATCGGACACGCGGGCGAAGCTGCCGCACACCCTGGAGCAAGCCCTGATCAATTTGCTGAATAACGCCGCCGACGCCAGTACACAACCGGTAGAAGTCATTGCAGACTGCTCGGCCGATCAACTCCTGGTACAGATTACCGACAGTGGTCCGGGCCTGGATTGCGGCGACAGTGCACCGGCGAAACGCGGCTTTGGCATAGGCCTGATTCTGTCCGAGGCGACCCTGTCGCAACTGGGTGGCAGTCTCGCACTGGAATCGCGAGCGCCCGAGGCGCGTGGCACCATCGCGAGAGTCCGTATTCCCCTGCACGACCATCACAGCGCAGCCAGCGAGCTGGCATCTGGCCAGGTGGAGTCGACAGCATGAGTCCGGCGAGTCATCAGCAACGGGAGCTTTTGATCGTCGACGACGACCAGAGTGCCCGCGATGTACTCTGTCGCGCGCTGGGCCGGCGCAATTTCAATACCCACGGCGCGGCCACCGTCGATGAGGCACTGGCGCTGGTCGAAAACCAGAGTTTCGACTGTGCCCTACTGGACCTGAAAATCGACAGCGGCAGCGGACTGCAACTGATAGAGCCAGTGCGTAGCGCCAATCCGACAGCGCGCATCATACTGCTTACCGGTTACTCGAGTATTTCAACGGCGGTGGCGGCGATCAAACTGGGTGCCGACGACTATCTGTGCAAGCCGGCCGGCGGCGAACAGCTGGCGCAGGCACTGGCAGGGGAAAAGTTGAACACCGAATTGCCGCAGGTTTCCGCACAACCGCCGTCGGTCGGGCGCCTGGCGTGGGAGCATATTCAGCGGGTGCTGGCGGAAAACGGTGGCAATATTTCTGCCACCGCGCGCGCACTGGGAATGCACAGGCGCACGCTGCAACGAAAGCTGCAGAAGCGTCCGAAAGGGCAGTGATCTGAAAATAGCAGGAGCGGCCAACCTATTGCCAAATTGTACTGGCGGTGGGCGGCTGCCTGATGTGGTTTAAACGCCGGCGGCGAGTCTCTTCGCAGCGAGAAACTCGGGGTGACCTGCCGGCGGGACTCAGATTGAAGCTGATCGGGGTCGCCATACTGCTGCCACTGGCGGGAATGACGATGCTGGCGTGGCAGTTTGACAAGTGGCAGCAGCGCGAGAGGATCGCACAAGCGGCGGAATCCCGACTCTGAGTGAGTTATTGGGGACGCAGGAGGCTCATCAGCACCGCATCCTCGCGCGCACCGCCTTCTGCCGGGTAATAATTCCTGCGCAGGCCATCTTCGCAAAAACCCAGTTTGCGATAGAGCGAAAGGGCAGCGCGATTGGAGGCGCGCGCCTCCAGCAGCACTCTGCCGATATCTGCCGGCAATTGCGCAAACACTTCGCCCAGCAGCGATTCGGCAATGCCCCGCCTCCGCCAGTCGGGATCCACGGCCACGTCGAGGACTTCCGCCTCATCGAACAACGTCGAAATCACGCAGCCGGCAATGGCTTTCTCTCCCGCTGACAGCAGCCAGCAATGGTGGCCAGCTGCGATGCTGTCCCGATACTGCTGTTCGCTCCAGGGGTGTGCGTGGGCGCGGCGTGCCAGCAGCGCCAGGGCGGCGCAGTCGGATTCACTGGCGGCAATCAGGTGGGCACCGGGAATACCCAGCGCGGAGAGGCTCATTGGGTCCCGTTCTTTTCAGGAACAGTCTGCTCAGGATAGGTCTCCCGCAGCAACTGCCACAGGTCCCGCTTGCGCTCCGGTTGCTGCAATAGCTGCGTGAGACTGGGCATGGCGATCACACGAATGCCATTCCACTCGCTGACCGGTTTTTCGAGGGGCTGTTTTAGTGAAGGGGGCGAACAGAAGTCCTGCGCCTGCGGCCCCATCAGCCAGATGGACTTGACCGGGCGACGCGCGCTGGCGGCCTCCAGCCAGCTGGCGCAGGTGTCGCGCGCCTCGGAGGCATCGGCCGCGGGGCCGAAGCGGTTTTCCGCCAGTGGCCAGCGCAGACGATCCTGCTCGCGCGGCAGCTGGTGCCAATTCAGGGCGCGGGCGATATTGTTGAACAGCGTCTCCACCGGCAGGGCCAGCCCCGGCTCGCGGCTGTCCACCGCCAGCAGTTCACCGCCCAGCCACCAGCAGCTGAGTACGAACGGCTGCACCTGCTGCTGCGGCGGCGCAACCTGGGTAACAGGTGCCGCCTGGGCGGCGGGTGTCACCCTGGTCTGCTCGGCCAACTGGCCGATATCCCGCAGCACCTGCGCCTCTACGGGCGCCGGCGCGGCGGTCTCCGGTTCGGCGACGACAATCTGCGCCGCGGACTGCGGCAGAGGATTCTGCACCGCCGCCTGAACCCGCTGCAGCGGCGTCTCCGCCGCGGGTGCTTCCGTTTCCGCCGGCGGCAGCTGCGCCTGGCGCGGTTGCGGCGCGAGCGGCAGCACGAAGCGCGGCATATAGCTGGCCACGCCCAGGGCTGAAAGATACTCCGCTCGCTGCAGTTCGTTCATCAAACGCCTTTTCTCTTGCTCTCACTGGTGGCGAGCAAGTTTAACGCATCCAGGTAGGCCTGTGCGGACGCCACCAGGATATCGGTATCGGCGCCGACGCCGTTGACCAGGCGACCATCGCGCTCCAGGCGCACTGTCACGGATCCCTGGGAGTCAGTGCCCTGGGTGACGGCGTTGACCGAGTAGAGCTTCAGGTCTGCCTTGCTGTTCACGATGGATTCGATGGCCTTGAAAGTGGCGTCCACCGGGCCGCTGCCGTAGGCCTCGGCGCGGTGGGATTCGCCTTCGATCAGCAGGCGCAGGTGCGCCTGCGGCAGGCTGCCGCTCTTGCTCAGCACCTCCAGGTCTTCCAGCTGGAAGTGTTCCACAGGAGCCTCAGTGCCGGCGACCAGCGACTGCAGGTCCTCGTCGAAGATCTCGTGCTTCTTGTCCGCCAGCTCCTTGAAGCGCTCGAAGATCATCTGGAACTCACCGGCGTCCTCGAAGTGGATTCCCAGCTCCTCGTAGCGCGCCCTCACTGCGGCGCGGCCGGAGTGCTTGCCCAGCACCAGGCGGTTGTGCCCCCAGCCCACATCCTGGGCGCGCATGATCTCGTAGGTCTCACGGTGCTTGAGCACACCATCCTGGTGAATACCGGATTCGTGCGCAAAGGCGTTGGCGCCGACGATGGCCTTGTTCGGCTGCACCGGGAAACCGGTGATGGAGGACACCATGCGCGAGGTGGGCACTATGTGGGTGGCGTCAATACGGGTCTCCACCGGGTAGAGATCCTGGCGAGTACGCACGGCCATGACGATCTCCTCGAGGGAGGCGTTGCCGGCCCGCTCGCCGAGGCCGTTGATGGTGCACTCCACCTGACGCACACCGTTCATTACCGCGGACAGGGAGTTGGCGACCGCCAGGCCCAGATCGTTGTGGCAGTGGGTGGAGAAGATGGCCTTATCAGAGTTGGGCACATTCTCGATCACGCGCCGGAACATGGCACCGTACTCGCCCGGCTCGCCGTAGCCGACGGTGTCCGGAATATTGATCGTGCCGGCGCCGGCCGCGATCACCGCCTCGATGATGCGGTACATGAATTCCGGCTCCGAGCGGCTGCCGTCCTCGAGGGAGAACTCCACATCGTCGGTAAACTGGCGCGCCGTCTTGACCGCCTCCACCGCCTGACGCAGCACGTCCTCCGGCTCCATCTGCAGCTTGTACTTCATATGGATCGGCGAGGTGGCGATAAAGGTGTGGATGCGCGAGGCGTTGGCATTCTTCAGCGCCTCACCGGCGCGGATGATGTCCGGACCCACGGCGCGCGCCAGGCTGCACACGCGGGATTCCTTCACTGTCTCGGCGACGGCCTGCACCGCCTCGAAATCCCCGGGACTGGCGATGGCGAAACCGGCCTCGATCACGTCCACGCGCATGCGCTCCAGCATCTGCGCTATGCGGATCTTCTCATCCTTTGTCATCGAGGCGCCGGGGCTCTGCTCGCCGTCGCGGAGAGTGGTATCGAAAATGACTAAGTTATCTTTTTTAGTGCTCATTTTGGGCTCTTCTCCTTCTTTGGCCCGAGGCTAAACAGCGGCCGTGCCGCTGTCTATGCGACCAAAAAATACAGTGTGGAATTCTGCGGGAGGGTGACGGAATAAAATTATATGCCGCAGCGCGGCAGTCGTAGCGAGAAAGCTAGTGCGCGGTAGAGGTGCCAGGTATTGAAGTGTTCAGTGTGCATGGCGTTTTCGGCGCTGGGAATCCGGGAATAAAGTCAGTGCATTATGCCCAGCTTGCGCCGAGATGGTCAACAGACATCCTAATGAGCGTGTCAAAAGCACAAACAATTAGGATGACCATCCCTATCGGGATCAATTCTGTATGGAACTACTTCCGATAGCAGAGACAGAGAAGACGCAACATCAGCCGACGGTGCCCAGCTTGTGCAGAAACTGCCACAACTGGCCGTGCAGCCGCTCCACTTCTGCGCGAGATATTGTTGAGGCCTCGAGCTGCCGGGTCACCCAGTCCCGTGCACGCGGCTTGAGTGCGCGGCCGGCATCGGTGATGGCCACCAGGGTCACGCGCTCGTCCTGGAGCGCGCGGCGGCGGAGCACCAGGCCGCGCTGCTCCATACGCTTGAGTAGCGGTGTCAGTGTGCCCGAATCCAGCATCAGGCGCTGCCCCAGGGCACCGACGCTGGCATCCGCGTCACCGCTCAGCTGGTCCCACTCCCACAAGACCATCAGCACCAGGTACTGGGGATAGGTAATGCCCAGGTCCTGCAGCATGGGCCCGTAAGCTCTGGTCATGGCGCGGGAGGCGGCGTAGAGCGCAAAGCAGAGTTGGCGGTTGAGCGCCAGCGAATCGCCGTCATCGTCGCAAACTGCCATCAGAGCAATTGCTCGATTTCCGCTTCCAGGGCTTCCGGCTTGTCCTTGGGCGCGAAGCGCTTAACAACCTTGCCGTCGCGGTTGACCAGGAACTTGGTGAAATTCCACTTGACCCCCTCGGTGCCGAGGATGCCAGGCGCCTGCTTCTTGAGCTCCACGAACAGCGGGTGGGCGTCGGGACCATTGACGTCCAATTTGGCGTAGAGCGGGAAGCTGACACCGAAGTTCAGCTCGCAGAACTGCTGTATCTCGTCGTCGCTGCCCGGCTCCTGCTTGCCGAACTGGTTGCAGGGGAAGCCCAGTACTACCAGGCCCCGGTCCCAGTATTTTTCATACAGGGCCTGCAGCCCCTGGTACTGCGGGGTAAAGCCGCACTTGCTGGCTGTGTTGACCGCGAGCAGGACCTTGCCGCGATACTCCTCCAGGGTGGTCTCACGTCCGTCCTGTGTTTTCAGTGCAATGGAAAAGAGATTGGTCACTTGGGTCTCCCCTATCAAACCGGTTTCATTTTATATCTTGATCAATTTAATTGTGCGCAACCAATAATGCAAGAACTGGACGTCACTATCTGCAACCTTCAATACCCCCACCTCATGGTGACCAGATGGTTACTAACAGATTAGATGGACAGAGTTGTGAATAAGTTTGGGATAGGCCGGGACGACCCCGCTGTTGCGGAGCTATGGGCTAGGCGAACAAAAAAACGGCGGTGCACTTCTTCGACAGTGAACAGACCCTAGGCTTCCCGCGGAAAAGCCGCCAGGGGATGCGTGGTGGTAATTGCCATCTGCACCCGATCACCGCGCCTGACCTGAAGTTCGTGACTGGTACGCACCCTCAGCTGCGTGCCCCCCGCGATGCGCACGGCGTAGAGGCGCGAACAGCCTTCGTAGCGCACCCAGTCAATCACGCCGTTGCCCTCAGTCGACGGCATCAGCGACAGGTCGTCCGGCCGCAGGAGCAGGTCCACTCCACCGGCGGCACCATTGATGGGGATTCCCGGTGCGGGCCCGAGTACCGTCGCAACCTGATCCTGGTGCAGATCCCCGGGAAGGAAACTCGCCTCGCCGAGGAAGCCGGCCACAAAGCGGCTGGTCGGCTCCGAGAAACATTTTTCAGGGGTATCCAGCTGTTCCAGCACACCGCCGTTCAAAATGCCGACGCGATCGCCCACGGACAGCGCCTCTTCCTGATCATGGGTAACCCAAATGGCCGGAATCCCTGCCGATTTCAGCGCTTCGCGAATATCCCAGCGCAGGCTGTCCTTCAGCGCGGCATCCAGATTCGACAATGGCTCGTCCAGCAGCACGAATGCCGGCTCATGGGCGAGAGTCCGAGCCAGGGCAACCCGCTGTTTCTGTCCGCCGGAGAGGCGTCCCGGCTTGGCGCGACGAAATGCGTCCAGCCCCAACAACTGCAGCCAGTGGTCGGCCAGCTTGGTGTTGCTCAGGTGGAAACAGACATTCTGCTCAACGGTCAGATGTGGGAACAGCGCAAAGTCCTGAAAAACCATACCCACATTGCGCTTTTCCGGCGGCACCGCCCTGCCGGATGTTGAAATCCAGTTGTCCAGTTCAATCTGGCCTTCGGAAATCGGGACCAGCCCCGCGAGCGCCTGCAGAATGGTGGTTTTACCGCAGCCAGTCGGCCCCACCAGCATCAGAACTTCGTCTGCCGCGAGGGAGAGATTGAGGTTTTTCACTACGGAGGCAGAACCGTAGCTTACAGACAGATTGCTAACCTTCAGCATCAGGAGCGGTGATTCTCTGTAACGTCGAATTCGGCCCGGCGCTCGCCGGACAACATCAGGGCGAGCCCAAGTGCGGACATCAGCACCAGCAGCAAACCGGGAATGGCGGCGCGGCCAAAATACCCCGCTTCGTACACCCGCCACAAGTAGGTGGCCAGGGTTTCAAACCCGGTGGGGCCCAACATCAGGGTCGCCGGCAATTCCCGCATGGCCTCCAGGAACACCAGCGCCGCGCCGGCCACCATGCCGCGCAGGGTCAGCGGCATGGTCACACGCAGGAACGCTTCCCGCGGGCCGGCGCCCAGTAGACGCGCGGCTTTCACAAGACTGGGATCCAATCCCTCGGCGGTGGCGCGTATCGAACCGACGGCCAGCGGCAGGAAACGCAGTACATAAGCAAAGACCAGCAGCGCAAGCGTCTGATACAAAAACGGCAACTGCAGGCCCAGATAAACCAGCGCCGTGCCCATGACAATGCCGGGCACCCCGAAACCGAAATAGGTGACCCGCTCCATTAGGCGCCCGGCGCGACCTGCTATTGCCGCATGGGCCACGGGTATCGCCAGCAGTACGGCAAATACTGCAGCCAGCAAAGAGGCGTGGACGGAATTCCACGCATAGTTGAACTCGAATCCGCCGGTGCCCTCGCGAAGCAACCAGATACCGAAAACCAGCAGAGGCAGCACTATGGCCAGCCCGGTCACCGGAGCCACCGCCGCGGCAATGAACAACTTCTGTCCCGGGCCCGGCCACAGCGTCAGGTGTCCGCCCGGCCTCTCCCGACTACCGCGCACTCGCGATTCCAGAAAAAGTACAAACCCCACAATGACCATTAACTGCAGCGACAGCATGGCCGCCTGACTGAGGCCAAAAGCGTTGTACTCCACGAAAATAACTCTGGTAAAAGTATCCAGGCGCATAATGGCCGGGGTACCAAAATCCGATAACGTATACAGGGCCACCAGCAATCCACCGGCGGCAATACCCGTGGCAACGCGGGGCAATACCACCCGCCAGAGACAGGCGGCCAGAGGCATGCCCAGTGTGCGCGCGGCATTCACCAGACTGACATCCAGGCTGAGTAGTGATGCGCGGGTAGTGAGCATCACAAAGGGGTAGGAATAGAGAGTCATCACCACAGTCGCGCCCACCAGTCCATCCAGGGCGGGCGCGGGAAAGCCGAGCAGGTTTTCGATCTCTCCCCCGCAACCAAAAGCCGCGTACAGCGTGAAGGCGCCAATATAACTGGGAATGGCCAGTGGCGCGGCCAGTGTGATCAGCCACAGCTTGCGGTAGGGCAGCTGCACGTATGCGGTCAGCAGCGCCAGCGGCACCCCGATCAGAATTGACCCGAGTACCGTAAATGCCATCAACAGCAGCGTGTTGCTTAGAACCCTGAGGTTGTGCGCATCAAATAGTTGCGCCTCGTCCGAGGCGAGCCCCATCAACACCCCAACCGGCACCAGTGCCAGCAGGGCAATGATCAGTGCCAGCGGGTAAGATCCGGGCCAGCGGGGTAGCGGCCAGTGGGTCATAGCACGCCGATATTGCGCATCAATTTAAGTGTCGGGCGAAGGTCCGCCAGCTGGGTCAGATCCACCTTCGGCGGTGAAATCCTACTCAGCGGCGGCAGGCCTGCAGGGGGGGCGACGCTATTGACCAGCGGTATTTCGTAGGCCTCTGAAGCCAGGTACGACTGCACTTCCTGCGTGAGCAGATAGCGGATGAAATTGATCGGTAAATCACCCTCGCTCAACGCGAGAATCCCCGATGCATTCACCAGGCAGCCGGCATCGTTTTTGGTGAACGCGAGATCCACTTTGGCGTCGGGCTTGCCGGACTTCAGTCTCAGGGTGTAGTAGTGGTTGGCAAAGCCGAGATCGACTTCACCCCGCTCAACCCCCATAACCACGCCGAGCTCGCCGGCATAGCTCTTGGCCCGCGCGTTGACACCGCGCAGCCAGTCGGCGGTGACCTTGTCTCCCTCCAGCAGACGCATGCCGGTCACGAAGGATTGGAAAGAGGCATAGGCCGGCGCCCAGCCGATAGACAGCTTGCTGTCCGCTAGCGCCATAACGCTGTCGGGAATCTGCTCGGGACTGACGCGCTCGGTATTGTATGGAAGGGTGCGGATGCGCCCTGTCACCGGCGCCCACTGGGGGTACTGAAAACCACTTTTGAGTTGCCCGGTCAGATCTGCCGGCAGTGGACGCGCGAGCCCCGCCTCTGCCACCAGACCGATGGCTCCGGAGTCCACCGCCCAGAAGACATCCGCTCTGCGCACTCCGGCCCTGGCTTCCGCCACTATGGTATTCGCCAGGGCTGCAGTGACGCCACGCCTTATCTGCAGGTTCAGTTTTGGATTGCGCTTGCGGATGGCTTCGAGGACATTTTCGTAGAGTCCTCCCTCACCGCGCCCAAGGTAGAGCGTCATATCGCCTTCCAACGGCGGCAATTGATCTACCGATAAGGCATTGGCAGGCGAGGAACCAGCGGCCAGGCTTCGACCAAATGGAATCAACCCAATTGCGCCAGCTGCCGCCAGGCTATGTAAAAAGGCTCTGCGCTGCACTACTTGCCCCTATTGAGACCTTAGAAAACTTTCTTACGCTTTTTGTCAGCTTCCACCAGAAGGTTCTTGGCTTTATCGAGCTTTGCCTGCATGGATTCAACCACCTGGCGTACTTCATCTACGCTGGATTGACCCTTCAGCGCCTGCGGCAGAGTCACGTTGAAATCCTTCTCCAGATCTTCCACCAGGGCTGCATCCTGCTCGATCAGCGCCCCTTCGACACCTTCAAAGCGATGCAGGTAAGTGTCGTGAACAATTGTCGTCGCCGCTTCCGGCAGCCTCTCGGCAAATTTAGCCACAACCCGATCCAGTCGGTGCTTGATGTCTTCCAGCGTTTCCGGGGCGGTGGTCGGTTCCACTTCGGTCGTCTGGATCTTGGCCAGCAAACCCTTCTGCTGGAACTGGGCCGCAAGCTTAACCGCTCCCAATCCCTGCCACAAAGCCTGATTCAGTTTCTTTTGCTCTTCTCGCACCTTGGCTAGGGACGCACCGGAGTCGATAGCCTGCTTGACCCCGAAAATACCCTGCCAGATTGATGCGTAGGTGGGCACATGGTTGGTTTCGATGGCAGAGTGGAAGTCCACTTCCTCCCAGAATTCCAACAACGCATCAGATTTAGCTGCCTTCTGTCCCTGTTTCTCATAGGTGTCGACAACACCACCGAACTTGGCCTCCAGCCAGTCCACCTCTTCCGTATACTGGCCGAGGTGCGCCTGCAGATCGTTTACATGATCACCGATGGCACCGTTGGCCGAAACCTGGGTTGCGGCTGTCAGGAGCGCAAACAGCGCCACTACAGGCCCAAACCCGCAATACTTTCCAACTTCCAATAAAGACTTCATAGATATTTCCCCGTTCCTTTCGCGATGTCGAATGATACTCATTATCAAAAAACAGGTAAAGCGCCGCTAGCATCCTAGGCAGGCCAGCTATCCAGCAGCCCCCTCCTTCTGGTAAGGGCTTCCCTCTCAGATCCTTTCACTGCTATCCCCACCTGAGCTTGCTTCGGGAGCCTCAATGACCAGCTGGTTACTAACAGAATTTATGGACAGTGCTGTGTATAACTATGGGATATACCGGCCGAGCCCCGATATTCTGCCAGCGTGCCCAAGACGCGTAAAAAAACACCACTGAACTTTTCTACATCCGCTTCCGAGATGACACCGCTGTTACTAACAGAATACATGGATAGACTTGTGTATA
>NZ_JACZFR010000069.1 GCF_014904815.1 Microbulbifer taiwanensis | reverse complement strand
GCAAAAGAGCCCAGAGCGGGTCAGAAAATATTTCAAACACGAGAAAATCCGCTATGCAGCGTGAGCGAAATATACTATTGCCGGGTTAATAGTAAAGGTCCAGGTTAGGGGGCGAATTCAAGATTATGAGATGATTACCATGACAAATATCGTTGCCGGCCCCTTTCTTCGGCATGTCCATGTCGATCAAGTCAATATATTCCTTGCTCTGGACGGAAAACCGGCAGATGCGAAAGCGGTTATTTTCGGCGAGTCCGGTAATACCCTGGGGCAGAGTGAGAATTGGCAGGACAACCTTTTCCGTGTGGCACCGAATCTCTATGTGTTGATGTTGAGGGCAGTTCCGGACGGCGGCAGTTTCGCAGTCGATTGCCAGTATAACTACAATGTTTCGGTGGATGGCCAGGATTTGCATGCACGGGGGATGTTGTCCGGTGAGCTCGCACTGGGGTACGAGGAAGGGAAGCTGCCCAGTTTCTACCTGCCGGCCTTCCACCGCAGAACGGTTTCCGCCTCCTGTCGCAAACCTCACGCCTGCCTGGGGGATGATCCGGTACCTGATCAGCTGATAGAAATCGACCGGTTGATCGGAGCTGACCGCAATAGCTCAGAGAGGCCGTCCAGACTGGTGCTCACTGGAGACCAGATATATGCCGACGATGTAGCCCCACCGCTATTGGCGCTTTGCGAACTCAATGCCGAAGCGATCATGGGCAAAAAGGAGCATGTACGATTAAGTCGGCGAGACCGCTTACCGTTTAAACCCACTGAGGTGGACCTTGATGGGCGATACAGGTTTTTGACCAAAGACAAGGGCTTCACCAGCGGTGCCAAGAAGAGCCATTTGGTGACTTACGGTGAGTATTTGGCGATGTACCTTCTGGTATGGGGTGCCAATGTGAGCCGTACCATTCCTGGCTTCGAGCAGGTGCGACACCGCCTCAAGGACGGAGATAAACCGATCAGCACTGCCAGGTACAACTGGAATAATCAGTGCGCCATCGTTGAAAATTTTCTCGAAGGGTCAAGAAAGGTGGCTCGGTTGATGGCGAATATCCCCACCTACATGATATTCGATGATCATGATGTAACCGATGACTGGAACCTGACCCGGAAAAACCATGAAATGTTCAGCAGCGGCAGTATCCTGTCTCGGAATCTGCTGGTCAATGCGCTCAGTGCCTATACGGTATTCCAGCATTGGGGGAATAACCCGGTCAGCGAAGTTAGTTCAGTGTTGAGTGAAATCCAAAAGGTCTACGGTGAACTCGGTTTTGACTTGTGGCATAAGCTGGAACCGTATTTTACCAAGCAAAAGCGCCTGTATTTTGGCTATGCGATCGAGAGTTCGCCACCCATGCTGGTATTGGATACCCGTACGCACCGCTCTTTCAAGGGAGGCTTGGCGCTGATGGACAATGTGGCCTTTTCGACAATGCAAAGGCAGCTGGATTCCATCGATACAAGTGGCGGCCCATTGGTCTTGGTGTCACCGACACCGGTCTACGGATACAACCTGATCGAGGCTTTGCAGCTTGCTGTCGGAACGCGCTGGGCTTGTGCAATTGACAGGGAGCCATGGATTGCCAATCAATCAGCACTGGACAAGCTGCGCAGAATCATTGCCAACTTCGAATTTGACGATATTTATGTGCTTTCTGGCGACGTACACTACTCCTTCGCCCGGCGGGAGCTTCAGGTTGATGTGGGCCAGAAACCCCAGAACTGGTGGCAGCTTACCACCAGCCCCTGCTGTAACGTGCCGGTGGGTGGAAAGATATTTTACTCTGCCAGCGAATCCCTGGACAGGGATGGATGCTGGGCCCGTGTGCATTCCGATTACCTGTCTGCGCCGGAGGATCCTGATACGGTCATTCAGGGTTATTGCAATTATGGCCTACTTGACCTTCAGCCGGAAACGGCTGCCAGGTTTACAGTTTGTCGTGCAGTAGATCGAGAGCAAAAGCAATTGAGTTACACGCTTCAGTCGAGTGCGCCCACAGTATCCATGACCCTCGAGGAAGAAATGTTGGCGCCCGTCGACTGATCAAAGCCAGTCTCCATAGGGGCAAAGCCGACAGGCACACTGTTGGAATGCCCCTTTAAATCACCCGAAGAGAGCAATCTGGATCAGAGTCGGTCGCGATCATGGGGGAGGTGCTTTTAGAATCCCAGTTTCTTCAAGCCCCAGCCCAGAAACTTCTCCAGTCTGGTTTTTGGGCGGATGATAAATTTTTCCAACACCTTTTTATGAGGCTCGTCACCCATGGCCTGCAGTTCGCTGTGCAGCAACTGCAGTTCGGCTACTGCGAGCGGCAGGGGGGCCTCGTCCGGTTGGTAGCTGCTGCCTCTGGGGTAATCCTTTCCCGCCGTGGTGGTCATTTCTATGTGCGTGCCCATCAGTGCGGATACGTCGTTGTTCTCGCAGAATTGGACCAGCTTCTGGATACTGGAACGGTAGGCGTCCCAGTCGTCGATATACAGACGGCCGGGGTAAAAGGTGTCGCCGGTCAGTAACCAATCAGTCTGTGGATCGTATACGGCGATACTCTGCGCGTGGTGACCGGGCGCGGGAATGATGGTGAGGTCGCGCCCTCCCAAATCGAACTGTGCTTTACCGTTGGGCCAGTCGGACAGGGCGAAGTGTTCGCGTATAGCGCCAGATTCTGTCGCGATCAGGGTAACACCGGGCTTGTCCAGGAACTGGCCGTCCGCGGCCTTGTGGTCCCGGTGGCCGTGGGAGTGGGCCACCAGCAGCTCCCCGGGCTCAGCGAGGCCATCTGAAGTGCGCTTTTCGATCAGGGATCGCACTGTTTCATAGAGTGGAAACCGCTCGGGTTCGGCAGTGGCACCGGTATCCAGTAGCAGCATTGTGTCCTTCCCAAACAGAAGGTACATAAATGGCGCCTCGTGACTGAGGCAGCGGTTCTGGCGCAGGATAAAGGTATCGGCATTGTGACGGTAGATCTCGACGGCCGGGCCGCTGTTGCGTTCACAGTTTTCCGAGCCGGGGTTCCAGTCCTTATCCCGCAGTTGTTTCAGGCCGTTGGCTTGCGCCGTTGATATTAGAGATACGGAAAGTGTAAGCAGTGCCAGAAAATAGCAAGTAGGGGTCTTCTTCATGGTCGGGATTTATCGAGTTCGTTTGCCAATATCCAAAGTATATTTATATCGCACAATGGATGCGGAGTATATTGATGGTGAATTCGACCTGTCCCGCAGGCGGCACAGTGTATCTGATTCGGGTTTGATCAAAATTATTCTGATTATTTTGTGTCGGTTACTGATGACCGGGTATGTAAGGTCCGCCTGTGTAAATCTTTTTTGTTGTGTCTAGGGCCAGAGTGCAAGTACCGCCAGCCCGGCGACAAACGGCGCTGCAAGCGGCAGTGCCGGCGGGCGAAGCAGAGTGCGCCGGCCGAGTGCACCGGCGGCCGCGCCCTTGAACACCAGGTTGGCCAGGGTGGCAATCACCATGGCGCGCCAGGCGGTGGCGGGGGCGAGAGTGCCGTTGCCGGCGAGGTTGGCGCTGGACAGGGTGATGGCATCCACGTCGGTAAATCCGGAGATCAGTGCCACCACATAGATACCGCGATCGCCGAAGTACTCGCGTGCGGCGGCAATGGCCAGCAGTACCAGCGCAAACAGTGCGGCGAATATCAGCGCCGGAACCAGCTCTGCCGGGTTGCCCTGTTCCGGCATCTCGTTTTCCCGGTGTTCGACAAAGCGGTAGCCGACTGCACAGGTGGCAACACTGACCAGCAGCAGTACTCCCAGGGGCGGCAAGAGCTTGGGCAGCAGGCGTGGCGCAACCACGGCGATTTCCACGAACATGCGGATAAACATGCTGGTGGAAGCGATCAGTATTACCAGTGCAGCCATGCCGGCGACTCCCTTTTCGACCCTGGCGCGACGCGCGTAACTGACGGTAGTGGCGGTAGAGGAAATCAGGCCGCCGATCACACCACTGAGTAGAGTGCCCGCGCGCGCGCCGACGAGCTTGTAGGCACCGTAGCCGCCGAGGCCTATGCCGACGATCAGTACCACCAACAACCAGATCTTGTAGGGATTGAGTGCGTCGTAGGGCCCGAAGTTCCTGTCCGGCAATACCGGCAGAATGATCAGGGAGATCAGGGCAAACTGCATGATTGCGCGCAGGTCCTTTTCCGGCAGGCGCCGGGCAAACCTGTGCATGCTGGGTTTCAGGTGCAGCAGCACGGCCGCGGTAGCACCGACGGCAACGGCCACCGCCATATCCCCCAGTACCAGGAAAGCGCCCAGCAGGTACATCAACAGCGCCGACACCTCGGTGGTAATACCACTACTCTCCTGCGCGCCGCGCATGCGCTCCAGGTTGCCGAGTACTATCAGAACCGTCATACACAGGAGCCCGGTCGGTACCAGCCAGGGAGTGCTCTGCAGTTCGCCGAGCCGTGCGGCCAGGGCGCCGAAAATCGCAATCAGCGGGTAGGTGCGGATGCCGCCCAGGCGGTCCGCCGTGCGCTCGCGCTGCAGGCCGATCAGCAGGCCCAGCCCCAGGGCAATGGCGAAAGCGATGATGCTTTCCGAGTCAATGAATGCCTTCAGGGGATCCGGGATTCCGCCCGCAGCGCCGGCCTGGGGGGCTTCTTGCATTGGCTTCTCGTCAGCTGCTGCCTGTGGTCTGTTACACAGTTTAGTGAAGCTGGCGGATACATCGGCGACAGGGGCAAGTGCCCGGGCCCTGGCGGCGCGGGCGAGGGGCGTGCCCTGTCAGCGGCTGCCGGGCGCTCGACCGCAGGAACCGAGGCGCTGTTTGTAGGGCTGGTACTCGTCGAGAAACGTTATATAGCCATTGCGGAAGCCGCTGCAGGATGCGGTGCCGTCATCGGAAGAGGCGCAACAGCGCAGAGTCTCGCGCAGCTCCCGTTCCGATACGCTGTCGAAGGTGTCCGAGTAGTGCTGGTCGTACATGATGCTGTCTTCCTTGCTCTTCACCGGGCGCCAGGAGTTGGTGCCATAGGCGCCACCGTAATAACAGCCGGCCCCGGCCTCGCAGTTCAGGCCTATGTCCTCCGCGCCCCACGCCGGTGCGCAGCTGGATTTGAAGTAGTCGTCCTTCTGTTCTTCCGACCAGGAACAGCAGTCGTAGTGGCCGTCGCCGTCGTCATCGCTGCAGCTCCCCCCGGCGTCGCGATTGAAAGCGAGGCACTCGGACCTGGTGCCGAAGCCGGGGCAGGCGGCACTGGTGGATAGGGTGTATTCGGAGGCCGGCTTGAAGCCATTGCACCACTTGGAACACCCGGGGGCGTCCAGGTTGCCCCACTGCCGGGACATATCGCTGGGCCAGCCGGTAACCGGCGTGCCGTCTTTATTGAAGCCGCCACCGTAGAGATCGGCGAGGCCGAAATTGTGGCCCACCTCGTGAACGACGGTATTGCGCTGGGCGTAGAGTGCGTCCTCCTCGCTGTCCCACTCGGGGTTGGCGCCGATATAGATGACTTCCCCGGCGGCGCCGCCATTGGGGGAGGAGGCGAAAACGATCTTGATCAGGCCGTGGATATCATCCGCGGGACACTGTTCCATGATGGCCTGGTGAATCTTGTCGTCATCGCAACTGAGACCGCTGCCGCTGTGGGCGCCGCCGTCGGTGCCCACGCACTGGTAGTCCTGGCCGTCGTTGATCTCGAGCCTGTAGAAGGCCAGGTTGGCGTAGTAGTCACTGAATGGCGCTATGGTCTTGAACTGTCGCTGCACGGCGTCCTCGACCAGGGCGTCGAAATAGGGCGCGCCGTTGAGATTGATGAACAGTATCTTCAGTTCGGCGTTTTCGCTGCCCTCGAACGGCAGGCAGGAGGGCGAGGTCACGGAGGTGTAGCTGCCGGGAGCCAGGTATTCCTGTTTGCCCGATTGCCCGGAACCCGAGCCGCTGCTGGAGCCGGAACTGGAACTTGATCCGGCGCCGGATGGAGAGTCACCAGGGGTGCCGGTCTCGTCCTCGCCGCCCCCTCCGCCGCTACATCCGTATAGCGCACACGCAATTACTATGCCGAAGCAAAGTTTCAGAAAACTGTTCATCGAAATTTGGACCTGCAACAACATGCGCTGGCAGCTTGTTGGCGTTGCCCGCCATTATTCGTGGACTGCCTGCGCGAAAACTTCTTTTGTTCACCAGTGGCCTGGCGCAATAGTCGGGGGGCCTGGGAGGTCTCAGGAATCGGGACTGCCGGACGTCTGACAAGCGCTGTGCCGTTCAACCCGGCGAAATACTGGCCAGGTTGGGACGTCCGTGTAATGGTGATTGATTGAAAATTAAACAATCTGGTTTTTAACGACGCAGGGAGTGTACCCGCTATACAGCCGAGCTGCCACTCCAGGTAACTTGTGCTTATTTTTTGATCTTTCCGGTGCGCTTTGAGCCGGCTCCTAGGGCAGGCGGGAGCGGATGGAAGATGTCGTGGAGGCAAGAAAAGTTGGACCCGGTACAGCTGGTGCTGATCCGGGAGTCGGTGGATCCCGGTCGCGCCGGCTACAGTTCCCGCGTCTCGACTTCCAGCCTGGTACTGGGTTCAGAACATCGTGCTGGAGCAGATAGTTTAATGCAGAAGGTTCGCGGCGATTGATCGGGTAACTTACAGTGGGAAAGCGTGCAACCGCGGCCGGATCAATGGGAGGGTTTGGTTGACCTGCCTGCAGTCAACGTGTGGAGGAGCGGCACTGATCGGATCGATACATTGCGTACTTTTCGGGATATATCCGGGACCCGGATAGCCAGCAGGGGTGATGGGGACCTCTTTTAAAGTGTGATATTGTTCTCATTGTCGTCGGGTGGTGTTGAAATTTCCGGCGTTTCCGCCCGGTCCCGGCGTTGAGGTGCGTATCCCGGGGCGGCTATTAAACGGAAAATCAACAATAAATGGAAATATCACCATGGGGATATCGAGACTCCACCTAGTGTTGTGTCTGTCGCTGTTCTGGCAACTATCGGTGCAGGCGCAGGAAGCGGACGTAGTTTATGTTCCGTCGGTTGCTTACCATATTGAATCGATTGTAGAGGTCGGTATTGAAAAACAGGGCAGTTACAATTCCCTGATCACTACATCGCACGGCTCGTCGGCATCGACGACCTCCAATAGTGCCTCTTCCAGCGAAGATTCTCGCGAAACCACCACGGCCAAAACCCGCAAAAAAACGACCAACCCGAAGAAGAGGGCCACTCGCCCCAAAGCCAGTGGCCTCTTCGGTGGCATCGCGCGCGCATTTGGCGGCGACTTCAGTGGTCTGGCCGAGTGGGGCGGTAATTTTGTCGACCATATGGCAGAGCCGCGCTACAACTGGGATGTAGCGGAGACTTACAGTACAAAAGAGAATGCAAAGACTACTGCCAGCCAGTCCATTGCCACCGCGTGGACCAACAGCAGCCAGTTGAGTGCCAAAATTACGGAGGAACTGAAATACGATATCAATAAGGGATTTATCAGTTTCTCCGTTAATGTGCGCAATATCGGCGAGCGCACCATCCGCATTACCGAGCCGTCTTTTGTGATACACCTGGAGCTGGAAGGGGGGGGCAAGTCCCTGGTTGGGAATACTGAACTTGCCAGTGGGCAGGGCAGCCTGATCACCGTGGCGCCAGGCGAGAACTATTCCATTCCTGTGCGCGTGCGCAACCTGGATTTTCTTAGCCTGTCGGATAAATACCGCAATTCCACGGGTATCATCATTAAATTGCAGGACCTGCGTGTTCAGCACGGGGCAGAGCTCCTGGCCGTGAGTGAGGTCAAGGAGCGCCTTCGCAAGACCCATGTGCAGTTGGATTATTTCGATGGCCAGCGGCGTACCGTTCGCTATATAAAGATTCCCCAGTCGGGTATTGGGCTGCGCGATTTCTACCCCGAGGCCTTCGCCAACAAGAATTACCGGCTCAATGAAAATGCGACGACCGGCAACGACCGCGCCCCCTATATACAGTCGGTCAGCGGGTTGCACAGCAGCTCCCAGACTTTCGATGCAATGCGGACGGCGAGTGAGCGCTACAGCTGGCGGCGTTGGTTCACCTCGGTGGTGGACGACAATGGCCAGGTCTTCGATGCGAGTCTGGACAGCAGTATCTTTCCCGGTTATGAGGTGAAGGTCGGATATTACGGCGCCAAGGATATCCTGCCGCCCTCCAAGTACCGGCCTGTGGTCTATAGCAATGCAGATGTCGATCTCAACAGTGATGCCCTGATCCATATCCCATTGCGTCTGCAGCCGGGCGATATCATCGAATTTACGGATTTGTCGTTTGGCGACCGCTTTCTGGTCAATGAGGTGCGCCTTGAATTTTCCGCAGTATCCCAGGAACAGGTGTCTGCACCGGCGGCAACAGGTGGTGGCTTTGGCGTTTTCAGCTTTTCCACGCCCTTCGATGTCTGGGTACAGCGGATGCTGCAGGGAGAAGGCACAGGGCAGGGTGGCTTTTTCTCATTTGCGCCTGCCGGCGGTGGGCACTTCGAGATGATTCCCCGTTCTTCGCGCCTGGTGAACATCAACCCGAAGCACTTGATGGTCAATCGGATGGATGAGTTTTCATTCAGCAATGAAGATGCCCTGCTGTTCCTGCGCAATTTTCAGGTAATGGGCCTGAAGGACCGGTTCGTCCACTATCGCTACCGGGGCGACGATCTCAAGGTCGGTTTCCAGCCGAGTACGATGCACTTTTCCAATGTCGGGGGTCGCAGTGTCTCCATGGAGGATGTCATGGAGGGCGTGGGCATGATGCTCCGGCCCGGGGAGTCCGTGGACGACTTCATAATGCGTATGCTCGATGAGGGGGAATACTTTCGTTACCAGGTGACCGAGTCGGTAGAGAGAGAAGATAACTACTGGCGCTTTGCGATGCCAAAGAATCAACTCAAGGCATCATATATTCGCTTGCAGGATAACCAGGCGAATCCGCAGGCACAGATGACGGGCTACCTGCTCGGCAACGGCTATTCAGTGATGCCGGTGCATATTGTCGGGCAACCTCCGATGGGCGCTGCCATGCCCTGGGGCATGGCCGGAAACTTCGCTGGCAGCGGTATCGATGAGCGCAACCTGCTCTACGTCAAGAACCTGGATTCTCCATTTACGATCCTGCGGGAAAGCGGCGGTAGAAGCCTGACCCTGAGCAGCAATATCGGTTCGCCGATAACCGGAACGCTACAGGTGATCCGCTACTGATTGTTCACTAATATCGATGAAAGGGTAATGCCATGAGGGCAATTGTTTCTGTTGTTTTGGTTGTACTTGCCGGTGCGGTGCTGGCGGATGAAGAGCGTCCCAAGTGCCATGTTTACCTGCCTCAGCAGGGATGGTCTGTCAATGTGCGGGAGCAGGTGCGCGCCCGCTACAGCAGTAGCGACCTGTGCGGCGCACAGCTGTCTGGCTACCCCTGTTACGCCTATTTCGAGTCCGAAGCGGCCTGCACAATGGACGACGACTCGCTTGTCGATCTCTTTATGCGCGATGCAGAGAGGGACGGGCTGATCGTCCCGTAACGGGCGGGGGAGTTACTTTTCGTAGCGGATATCCACCAGGTAGTAGGACACCCATTCCTCGCCCATCTTCAGATCCACCTCGTCATCGAGGCGGCGGCCGAGCAGGGCGCGGGCCACCGGGGAGTCCATGGAGATGAGTCCCGCCTTCACGTCAAACTCGTCGGGGCCGACGATACGGTAGCTTTTGGTATTGCCCTCGTCGTCCTCGATGGTTACCCAGGCACCGAAGAAGACTTTTTCAGTATCCTCCGGTACCTGGTCCACTACAGTAACTTCCTCCAGGCGCTTGGTGAGAAAGCGCACCCGGCTGTCGATCTCGTGCAGGCGTTTCTTGCCGTAGATATAGTCCGCATTTTCCGAGCGATCCCCCAGTTTGGCGGCGTCACTGACCGCCTGGGTAACCCGCGGGCGCTCGACTTCCCACAGCTGTTTGACCTCGGCGCGCATGCGCCGCGCGCCCTCGGGGGTGATATAGCGGGAGCCGCGCGGGCGCGGCGGTCTCCATCGTCCCATCGTTAATTCTCGTTATCTATGGTGATACATTTTCGTTTTCGATCGCGATGCCGGGTCCCGGTTCCGGCAGCGGGAAGTTGAAAATGCGGCTGTAGAATTCCAGTTCGCCCTCCAGTGCCATCTTGATGCTGTCGCCGCTGCGGAAGCCGTGGCCCTCGTTTTCAAAGGTGATATAGGCCACCGGGATGCCGCGCTGTTTGAGGGCGTCGACCATGGTCTGGGCCTGGTTCGGCGGCACTACCTTGTCCTCCTGCCCCTGGAAAAAGATTACCGGGCAGTTCAACTGGTCCACATGGTTGATTGGCGAGCGGGCGCGATAGATGTACTCTTTCTCTGGCCAGTGGCCCACCAGTTTGTCCAGGTAGCGGGACTCGAATTTGTGGGTGTCCCGCGCCAGGGTGGTCAGGTCACCGATGCCATAATGGCTGGCGCCGGCTTTGAAGGTGTTGTGGAAGGCGAGGGCGGCCAGCACCGTGTAGCCGCCGGCGCTGCCCCCCTTGATCAACAGCCGCTGCGGGTCCGCCAGACCCTTGGCCACCAGGTATTCGGCGCCGGCACAGACATCCTCTACGTCGCTAATCCCCCAGCTGTCCCGCAGGCGCTCGCGGTACTCGCGGCCGTAACCGGTGCTGCCGGAATAGTTGACGTCGAGGATGGCAAAGCCGCGGCTGGTCCAGTACTGCACTTTCAGGCTGAGGCCGGCAGAAGTGGCGCCCGTGGGGCCGCCGTGGCTGAACACGATCAGCGGCGGCTTCTCTCCTTCGGGTGCTTCGTAGTCGGGGTTGTAGGGCGGATAGTAGAAAGCGTAAACACTGCGCGGACCTGTGGGAAACTCGATTTCCTGGGCGATGGAAAAAACTTCCCCCGGCAGCCGGTTGCTATTACTGCTGGCAATGGATTCCAATTGATCGCTTTGCCTGTCATAGGCGACCACCGCGGGGAAACTGTCGGCGCCGGCGGCAATCATTACCGCATTGCCATTGTCACTGGCAGATTTCTCGCAGCGCAGGCTCTCGATGTCGCAGTAGGGCTGTTCGATAACGTGGTGCTCGCCGCTGTGGATATCGATTCGGGCCAGGTGCCAGCGCCCCTCCTCGCTGTAGGTACAGAGGATTTCATCGGCGCTGAGGAAACCGTAGGTGGACATGCCGAACACCCACTGCGGCGTGGCGAATTCGGCCCGTTTGTCCCACAGAGGCGCGTCGCTACCCAGGCAGTAGATATTCCACCAGTTGTTTCTGTCGGAGACGTAAAAGAGTGCTCCCCGGGGCGACCACTGGGGCTGGAAAATGGATTCTCCGGCACCGCCGGCTATGGGTTCGATATGCTGTGCATTGCCGTCCACGTCCAATTCGGCGACGCAGAGTTCGGTCGTATCCCAGGGCATATCCGGGTGTTGCCAGCGCAGGAAACTCAGGCGGCTGCCGTCCGGACTCAGGCCCGGGTTGGAATAGAAGTCGGCGCCCTCGGCGAGAATTCGCGGCTCGCACGCCAGTGGATCGTCCAGATCTATGGACAGGATGCGCGCGACGGCCTCACCGCCGGTGTCACAGGGGCTGTGATCCTCCTGTATACACAGGAGCCGGTTGCGCTTGCGGTCGAGACACAGGTCGGCGTAGCGGCTGCTGTCTTCGCCAGTGATTGGCTCCGGCAGCTGTCGGTCCAGTTCCATGCGGTAGATGCGCTGGTCCTCGGCGAGCACGAAATAAACAGTATTGCCGTCAACCAGGTAGCTGGCGCCGCCGTATTCATGTGCCTTGGATCTTACGCTGAGTGGTGCGGGAAGCAGGTCGCGCCGGGTTCCGTCCGGTGACCGCTGTACCAGCACCGAGCGGCCTTTTTCCGCCGGGCGCGATTCCAGCCAGTAACAGTGTCCGTCCACCAGGCTGGCTTCGCCCAGGCGCACGCTGCCCTGGACCAGCAGGTCGGCACTGATGGTAGATTTCCAGCTGCCGTAGGGGGCGGTTTGAACTGCCTGGGATTCGCTCATGGAGTCACTTCCTCTCTGTTGTCAGCGGCGCATTCTGACGGGCCGGGCAGGGCGACACAAGGGACCTTTTTCCCGGCAGCGGCCTGTGCTAGGCTGGCCAAACCAAGCAAGCGCTTGGTACTTGTCCGGGCTATCCCGGGCGCTGCTACCAATAAAGATAATTCAGGAGAGTAGTCGCATGTCGGATGAAGTGGTGATCACCTGCGCCCTGACCGGGGTGCTGACCAACCCGGAACAACACCCGGTGCCGGTAACTCCGCAGCAGATGGCGCAGTCGGCGCGGGAGGCCTACGACGCCGGTGCCTCGGTGATGCATGTGCATTTTCGCGCGCAGGAGCAGGGCCGGGGGCACCTGCCGAGCTGGGACCCAAAGGTTGCGCTGGCGATTGCCGATGCCATCCGCGCAGCCTGTCCGGGGGTGGTCCTGAATTTCACCACCGGTACCATCGGCCGCGACCAGCAGGGAGCGCTGGACTGCATCCGCGCCGGGCGTCCGGAGATCGCCGCCTGCAATGCCGGCAGCCTCAACTATCTGAAGGTGCGCTCCAACGGTACCTGGGCCTGGCCGCCGCTGCTGTTTGAAAACCCGGTGGACAAGGTGGAGGAATTGCTGGAAGTCTGCCGGGAAACCGGCACGCGGCCGGAATTCGAGTGCTTCGACCTGGGCATTGTCCGTTCTGTGGGCATGTTTGCGGATGTGGGCATGGTGGAAAAGCCCAATTACAACCTGGTGATGGGTGTGGCCTCCGGCATGCCGGCAGATCCTGAACTGCTGCAACTGCTGCCGAAGTACATGAAGGCAGGCGCACTGTGGCAGAGCACGGTGATAGGCCGCGAGGAAATCTGGCCGGTGCACCGCAAGACCGCGGAATTGGGCGGGCACCTGCGCAGCGGGGTCGAGGATACTTTCTACTTACCCGGCGGAGAGCGTGCCAGTGGCAATGGCCAGTTGATCGAGGCCCTGGTCAATGTGGCCGAGGATTGCGGGCGCAAAGTGGTATCGCCGCAGCGGGCGCGCGAAATCTTCCTCTGATCCTTAGGCTGCGCCCTGTGCACCCATAGAAGCGCGAATCAGAACCCGACTTAGGCTTTAAGACCCTGGTGGTGCGCACGGCGCACCCTACGGCTGTGAAAACAGAACCTCTGATCCATGAATTCCCCGATAGTCCTGTTTTGCTGACCGCTCGGACACACCTGTTTCATTCCACTCTTCGCTTCTCGGCTAGTCTTATACAGAATGCAGTTTTCCGCGCCAACGGGTTTGGCGCGGTGGGTAGCGCTCTATGCAAGGCTTTCTGGATACTCTCGCCAGTGTTACCGGCTGGGGAAACTCGATCACCTGGGGCGGGGTCGGCGGCATCTGGTGGCTGGGGATCCTGATCGCCGGTCTGCTGCCGGCGGGACTCTACTTTACCTGGCACAGCCGCTTTATCCAGTTTCGCCATTTCGGCCATATGCTCACGGTAATGAAGCGCAGCTTCCACAAGGAGCACCATGACTCCGTGTCGGCCTTCCAGGCCTTTGCCACCAGTGCCGCCGCCCGCGTGGGTACCGGCAATATAGCGGGGGTGGCGGTGGCGATCACTGCCGGTGGACCCGGCGCGGTCTTCTGGATGTGGGTGGTGGCCTGGGTGGGCATGGCCACCAGCTTTATCGAGAACACCCTGGCGCAGACCTTCAAGGAGCGCGGTGAGGAACACGGTACTTTCCGCGGCGGTCCGGCCTATTACATCGAGAAGGGGTTGGGCCGGCAGTGGAAGTGGCTGGCGGTGCTCTTTTCCATCTTCCTGGTGATCTGCTTCGGGTTCTTTTTCAATGCGGTGCAGTCCAATGCCATGGCGGAAGCCATCAGCGGCGCCTGGGGCGTGAATCCGCTGCTGGTGGGCGTGGTGGTGGCGATAGTGGCCGCAATCATCGTCTTTGGCGGTATCCACTCCATCGGTCGTTTTGCAGGTATTGCCGTGCCGTTTATGGCGCTGGCCTACCTGGCCGTCGCTTTCGTCGTGATAGTGATGAACCTGGGCGAACTGCCCAAGGTCTTTGTGGAAATTTTCAGCAATGCGTTCGGCTACGAAGAGGCCGGCGCCGGCGCTTTTGGGGCTGTGGTGGCCAACGGTATCAAGCGCGGCCTGTTTTCCAACGAGGCGGGGATGGGCTCTTCCCCAAACGTGGGTGCCGCAGCCGATGTCAAACACCCCGTGGTGCAGGGCTATGTGCAGATGGCCTCGGTGTTTCTCGACACCATTCTGATCTGTACCGCCACCGCGGCGATTATCCTGCTGGCCGATGTGCATATGGTCGGCAATATCGAGGGGGTGACCCTGACCCAGGATGCGCTGGCCAGCGAAGTGGGTGCCTGGGGCGGCAGCTTCGTTGCGCTGGCGCTGCTGTTCTTCGCCTTTACATCAATCATTGCCAATTACTACTACGCGGAAACCAATATCTTCTACCTGTGGCATTCGCGTACCTCAATATTCTGTTATCGAGCACTCTATATCGCCTTTATCCTGTTCGGCGCCTGGGTCGCCAACAGCGGCAGCGCGGACAATTTCGCCCTGCTGTGGAATATGGCCGATATGTCCATGGGTTTTATGGCCACCGCCAACCTGCTGGCGATCATCCTGCTGTCCGGCGTCGCCTTCAAGGTGATGGGGGATTACGAGGCGCAACGAGCCAGGGGGATATCGGAGCCGGTGTTCGATGCGCGCCAGTACGATATCGAGGGCATAGAGCACGATGTCTGGGATGGCGACGCGCGTTGAACCTGGGGCCTGTAAGGACGCAACCCGAAGGGACGGGACCGTTTTTCCGCAATGCTGCGTTGCAGTTCGCTTAAGTGACGGGCCACACGACGTTCACTGCGCCTTGCCTTGCGAAAAAACGGTCTCTGTCGCGGCCATTAATTTAGTGTCAACAGATCCTGGAAAAGCTCTGGTTTTCGCATCGCGAGATAGAAGATCAGGGCCACCAGTAGCAGTGCAACCAAAGCACTGACCAGGCGCGAACCGCGCTCGAGAGTCTGTCGCAGGGCTACCATACCGGCTGCAATATAGCCGAACAGCAACAATATTTTCGCCGCCAGCCAGTGGTTTGTCAGCGGATTCCAGCCGCCGAGAAACACCAGCACAATGGCGGCAGTAAGCAGGAGGCTGTCATTGACATGGGGCACCCAGCGCAGCGGCGAGCGCCGCCACTGCGACTTACCGCCCGCATCCAGGCCGACACGCAATGCGAAGAGTGAAATACTCAGCACTGCACATGTGATGTGAATCAGCTTGACGATTGAATAACTAGCCATTGAAAGCAATGTACCAGAAGTCGCGATGAGAGTTGCTGTCTACCACGGCTCGGGATCGGGACAGCTGTTCATCGTTCATCATTCCACACCGTACACAGTGCTTCCCTCAGGTTGCTGTGTCGACCGATATATCTGCCGAGTCGATTTCCACCAACAGCTGGCCGCCGCGCACCTGGTCGCCGGCGGCCGCTGCCAGCCTTGCCACAGTGCCGTCGCGGTCGGCCTTCAGCGGGTGTTCCATTTTCATTGCCTCCATCACTGCGAGGGTGTCGCCGCGGCTGACGGCCTGGTTGGGCTGCACACAGATTTCGACGATACAGCCGTCCATCGGTGCTGCGATGCGGCCACTGCCCGCGCCTTCGCTGGCACTGGCAGGTGCATGGGTAATGTCCGCGAACTGCCACTGGCGAGCGCCGCACAGCAGAGCGAGGGCGCCGTCGATTCGAACAAATGGCTGTTGGCGCCCGATGCCATTGATGCTCAGCTCTGCATCGTCTTCTCCAAAGGCCTGCACTTCGATATCGAAGTCCCGCCCGGCGGCGTTCACCCGATAGCGATGGCCTCCCAAACAGTGGAGGGCACAGTCGAACGGCTGTGATTCTGAGCGCAACCGATAGTGCAGTGGCAGGCTATTGTCGCTGCTGCGCCAGTTGGCGCGACCGCTGCGCCTGTCGGCGGCCTGCAGGTGGCGCTCGTGGTTCAGCACAGTGGCGATGGCCAGGATTTCCGCATCCGGTTCCGGTTGCGGAGAATAGGTAAAGGTCCTGTCCAGGAAGGCGGTGCTGAAACGGCCGGCACTGAATCGGGTATCCTCGAGCAGCTGGCACAGGAAGTGAATATTGTTTTTGGGGCCTATCAATTCCAGTTGACCCAGGGCGCGGTGCAGCCTGCGCAGCGCTTCACCCCGGTCGCGGCCGTGGGCGATCAGCTTGCCGAGCATCGGGTCGTAATAGGGTGAGATTTCCATACCGGCGGCTATCCCGTGGTCGATGCGAATACCTTCGCCCCGGGGCGGTCGCCAGCGATGTATCGGGCCCGCTTGCGGCAGGAACTGGTTTTGCGGGTCTTCCGCATAGAGTCGCACTTCGATGGCGTGACCGCGCTGGGGCACCTGTTGCTGAGTCACCGGCAGCGGCTCGCCGCGCGCCACTGCCAGCTGCCAGGCCACCAGGTCGAAGCCGGTCACCAGCTCGGTTACCGGGTGCTCCACCTGCAGGCGGGTATTCATCTCGAGGAAATAAAAGTCGCCGCCGCCGTCCAGCAGGAATTCCACGGTGCCCGCGCCCAGGTAGCCGCAGGCCCTGGCTGCAGTGATTGCCGCGGCTCCCATCCGCTCCCGGAGCTGCGGGTCTACCGCGGGGGAGGGGGATTCCTCCACGACTTTCTGGTGGCGGCGCTGGATGGAGCAGTCGCGCTCGCCCAGGTGAATCACATTACCGCAACTGTCGGCGAAGATCTGGATCTCGATATGGCGCGCATCGACCAGTGCCTTTTCCAGGATTATCTCGTCACTGCCGAAGGCGCTCAGCGCCTCGCTGCGCGCCGAGCGCAACTGGGAAGCTAAACTGTCGGCGCTCTGCGCCAGGCGCATGCCGCGGCCGCCGCCACCAGCGGCTGCCTTGATCATCAGCGGGAAACCGATTCTCTGCGCCTCGGTGATCAGTGTCTGTTCGTCCTGGGCCCCCTGAAAACCGGGAATGCAGGGTACGCCGGCGGCGGCGACAAAGTCCTTGGCACCGCGCTTGTTGCCCATCAGCTCGATGACCTCCGCGGAGGGGCCGATAAACTGTATGCCGTTTTCGGCGCAGGCGCGGGCGAGTTCGGCGTTTTCGGCCAGGAAGCCGTAGCCCGGATGCAGTGCTGTTGCATTGGATTTTTTTGCGGCGGTGATGACTTTATCGATATCCAGGTAGGACTGGGCCGGGGTCTGGCCGCCGATGGCGACGGCGCAGTCGACGCCCTGTGTGTGCGGCGCATTACGGTCTGCATCGCTGTAGATTGCGACGGTGCGGTAGCCCTCGGCGCGCGCCGTGCGCGCGATGCGCAGGGCAATCTCGCCGCGGTTGGCAATCAGCAGTGTTGGTGGTATCGACATCAGCATTGCCACTCCGCAGCTCTTTTTTCCAGAAAGGCGCGCGCGCCCTCGAGCCCTTCACAACCCTGGATGGCATCGGAAAAGACTGCCGCGCCCCTGTCCAGTAGTTGGTTCAAATCCTCGTCGCTGGAAACCTGCGCGCTGGCGAGCAGCAACTGTTTGGTTGCGGCCAGTGCACCCGGCGCGCAGGCGCGCACCGACTGCAGCTGCTTTTCCAGTGTCTCTTCGAGCATTTCTGCGTCCTCGACCAGCTGATGTGCCAGGCCTATCTCCAGTGCCTGGTGCCCACCGATGGTCGCGCCGCTCAGCGCCAGGCGTCGTGCCTGGGACAGGCCCAGTCGGGCGACCACAAAGGGGGCTATCTGTGCCGGAGGCAGGCCCAGCCGGGTCTCGGGCAGGGAAAACTTTGTATCGGCAGTGGCTATGGCGATGTCCGCGATGCAGGCGAGGCCAAAACCACCGCCCATCACCGCGCCCTCGAGCAGTGCGATGACCACCAGGCGGCTGTGGTTGAATTTCTGCAGCAGCTCGCCGAAGCGGCGATTGAGCTGGAAAAACGCATGGCTGTCACCGTCGGCGGCACTCTGCCGCGCGGCCAGCATGTCGCCGATATCGCCGCCGGCACAGAAGTTGCCGCCGGCTCCGCGCAAGACCAGGGCGCGCAGCGCCGGATCCCGCTCGGCCTCGTCCAGTTGCCGCAGCAATTCGTCCACCATCTGCAGGCTGATTGCATTGTGCTGCCGTGGTTTGTTGAGCGTAATCAATTGCGCGATGCCGCGGGTTTCGGTAACCAGGGTCTGCATGGTCGTGGTGCCTTATGCCGAGGGTTTGCGTTTGCCGGGCAATATGCCCATCAGCTTGCAGATAATACCGAGCATCACTTCGTCGGCACCGCCGCCGATGGCGGTCAGGCGGCAGTCGCGGTAGGCGCGGTTGATCGCCGTCTCCTCGATATAGCCCATGCCACCCCAGAACTGCAGGCACTGGTCGGGAATAGTCCGCGACAGGCGGCCGGCCTTGAGCTTGGCCATGGATGCCAGGGTGGTGACATCCTCGCCGCCCACATAGGCCTCTACCGCCTGCCAGGTCAGCGCCCGCAGGCATTCCACCTCTGTCTGCATTTCCGCCAGGGCGAAGTGCACCGTCTGGTTGTTCAGCAGCGGGGCGTCGAAGGCGTGCCGATCGCGCACATAGTCGATGGTGCTGGTTACACAGTTCTCCAGCCCCTTGATGGTCAGTGCGGTGCCGGCCAAGCGCTCCTCCTGGAACTGCAGCATCTGCAGCAGGAAACCGGCACCCTCGTCGCCGATGCGATGGCTCTGCGGCACCCGCACATTGTCGAAAAACACCGGTGCAGTCTCCGAGGAGCGCATGCCGAGTTTGTCCAGTTTCTCGCCCACGCGCACGCCCGGGGTTTTGGCGGGGATAATCAGCAGGGATTTGTTTTTGTGTGCCTTGCCGTCGCCGGTATTCACCAGGGTGCAGAAGAAGTCCGCACAGGGGGCATTGGTGATCCACATCTTGCTGCCGTTGACGATATAGTCGCCGCCGTCCGGCACAGCTGTGGTTTTCACCGCGGCGACATCGGAGCCGGCGCCGGGTTCGGATACGGCGATGGCGCCGACCATCTCACCGCGGATCGCCGGGGCCAGGAACTGCTCGCGCAGGGCGTCGCTGGCAAAGTTCGCCAGGGCCGGCGTCGACATGGAGGTCTGCACGGCGATGGAAAGGGGCACACCGCCGCAGTGGGCCGCGCCCAGTTCCTCCAGAAAAACCATTTCGTAACTGAAGTCGAGGCCCAGGCCGCTGTAACTGGGAGACTTGCTGATACCCAGCAGGCCCAATTGACCCAGCCGGGCGAAAATCTCGCGAATGGGAAAGGCGCCGGCTTTTTCCCACTCCGGGACATTCGGGTTGATTTCCTGCTGCACGAAGTTGCGCACAGTGCGCTGCAGTTCCCGGTGTTCGTCGGTCAGAATCATTATTTTTGTCCCGTTTTTTTGGATTCGTATTTTTCCTGTAGGAGCGGCGGGGTTTATTTTTAGAATCTGGCCACACCGAAAGTGCTTTGCCTCGGTTCTATTTGCTCCGCTTCGCGACAGATCTCCAGCAGCATGCCCAGCAGCTTGCGCGTATCCCTCGGATCGATGATGCCGTCGTCCCAGAGTCGCGCACTGCAGGCGAGGGCGTCGGAGTTGGCCTGCATAAAGGTCGCGGTGTCCGTTTCCAGCTTTTCCAGAGCGGCCTCGTCCACCTGGCCGGCGCGTTGCATTTTCTGTTCGGTCACTATGCGCAGTACCTTTCCGGCCTGGGTTGCCCCCATCACCGCAGTGCGCGAGTTCGGCCAGGCAAAAATAAAGCGCGGGTCGAAGCCGCGGCCACACATGGCATAATTGCCGGCGCCGTAGGAACCACCGACGACGATGCTGATCTTGGGTACGCTGGCATTGGCAACTGCCTGTATCAATTTGGAACCGTGCTTGATAATCCCCAGTTGCTCCACTTGTGTGCCCACCATAAATCCGGTGGTGTTGTGGAGGAAGAGCAGGGGGGTAGCGCTCTGTTCACACAGCTGGATAAACTGTGCGGCCTTGCTGGCTCCGCCGGGAGTAATGGGGCCGTTATTGCCGATAACGCCGACGGGGTGGCCCTCGATGCGGATATGGCCGCAAAAAGTCTGGCGGTCAAATTCCGGTTTGAAATCCAGCAGCGCCGAGCCGTCGGCGATACGCGCGAGGATCTCGCGCACATCGTAGGGTTTGCGGCTGTCCGCCGGTATCAGTCCCAGCAGCTCTTCGATCGGATAGTGGGGCTCGGAATAGTCTGGCGGTTGATACCGGAAGCTGGGCGGGGGGAGGCTGGCGACAATTTCCCGCGCAATACGGATAGCATCCGCATCGTCCTCGGCCAGGTAGTCACCGCTGCCGGACTGCCCGCAGTGCATTTCCGCCCCGCCGAGACTCTCTTCATCGGCCACTTCACCGGTGGCTGCCTTGAGCAGCGGTGGGCCGGCCAGGTACATACCGGTCTGGCCGCGCACCATCACCACATAGTCCGACAGGCCCGGCTGGTAGGCGCCGCCGGCGGTGGCACCGCCGTGGACCACGGTGACCTGCGGGATACCCGCGGCGGAGAGGCGCGCCTGGTTGGCAAAACCGCGGCCGCCCGGGGCGAAGGTCTCGGTAGCGTACATCAGATTGGCGCCGCCGCTCTGTGCCAGGGCGACGATGGGCAGGCGGTTCTCCAGTGCTATCTGCTGCATGCGCAGGGCTTTGTCCATTCCGGCTGGGGAGATGGTCCCCCCTTTCACCGCGTAATTGTCGACCCGCACCATGCAGCGTCGGCCTGAGACCTGCCCTATGCCGCAGATGGCGCCACCGCCGGCGCCGCTGCCGTCGCGATCATCGTGGAGTTTGTAGCCGGCCAGGGCGCAGAGTTCGATAAAGGGCGCGCCTGGGTCCAGCAGTCGGTTGAGTCGCTCCCGCGGCAGCAGCCAGCCGCGCTGGCGATAGCGTTCGACCTTTTCAAGTTCCGCTGTAACCGGGAGCTGCTCGGCGGCGCGGAAGCGCCCGATTTCCTGCAGCATGGCTTCGCGATTGTCATTGAACTCCACAGAGCGGCTGTCCAGTCGGGACTCTATCGGCTGCATCAGAGCTTGCCCTCCGCTTCCATCTCTTCGACCACCTGCGGCCTGCGGCTGCGATGGAAGCCGTTGAAGCGCTTACCGCCCGCTTCCGCCGCGGGGCGCCACAGGGGGGAGTGGTGCTTCAGGCTGGAGCCACCGTCGATGCGTAGAGTCTGGCCGGTGATATAGCTGGCGGCATCGGACAACAGGAAACAGACGGCGCCGCTGATCTCGGCTTCCTCGCCGAGGCGATGCAGGGGGATACTGTCGCGAAATCCGGGCAGCAGCTGGCGCAGGAACTGCGGGTCGTAAGTGTCGAATCCACTGGAGAGGATATAGCCCGGCGCCACCGCATTGACCCGGACACCCCGCGCAGCCCATTCCACCGCCGCGGTTTCGGTCAGGTTTTCCATGCCGGCACGGGCGGCACCCGAGTGTCCCATCATCGGCATGCCGCCACTGTTGTCGGCTGTGATGTTGACGATGCAGCCGCCGCGGCCTTTCATCGACTGTACAAAGATCTCGCGGGCCACCAGGAAGCCGCCCAGCAGGTTGCTGCGCACCACCGCTTCGAAGCCCTTGCCGCTGATCTGTTCCAGCGGCGACGGGTACTGGCCGCCAGCGTTGTTGACCAGGCCGTGAATCACCTCCCGCGTGCGGAGAATCCCGGCGACGGCTTCCTGTACCTGTTCCTCGTTGCGAATATCGAGGCTGAACCAGCTGCAGTCGCCACCATCCGTGCGGATTTCCGCCGACGTCGTCTCGAGTTTTTCGCGACTGCGCCCGACCAGCACCACGTGGGCGCCGAGGCTCGCCAGCTCGTGGGCGATACAGCGACCGATACCGCTGCCGCCGCCGGTGACCACAAGGGTCCGTCCCTCGAAGCTGCCGGGACGCAGCTGACTCTGGTAACTCATAGGCCCGACTCTCTGTATTTATTGCGCGGTGATTGCCGCCCTGTGGCCGCTTGCACCGCAGCGGATGAAAGCGCAGAATGGTCTAACGCTACCAAGCAAGCGCTTGGTATTCAATAGTCGAGTTGTGAGGATTCTGTGAAAGGGGTGAGTTCTGTGCAAAGGGATGCCGTAGGTGCCGGGATGGTGTCGCCGCGCCAGCTGATGGCGTCGCTGGTGGCCGAGGGTGTTCTGACAGATCCCGATTCGCCCCGGGGGCGGCTGCTGAACGCGGCGGCACGCCTGTTTGAGCAAAAGGGCTTTGCCCGCACCACGGTGCGGGAGATCGCCGCCGAGGTGGGGATTCTGTCCGGCAGTATCTTCCACCACTTCGCCAGCAAGGAGGACATTCTCTGCAGTGTGATGCAGGAGGTGACTGTCTACGCACGGGCGCGTATGGCCAGCGCGGTGGCGGGGGCGGATTCGCCTCGGGAGCGGTTGCGCGCCTGCATTCTGTGCGAGCTGGAGGCCATTCACGGCCTGGCAGTGCCCGGTTTCTCGATTCTGGTGGCAGAGTGGCGCAGCCTCTCCGCGGACAGCCAGAGATCAGTGCTGCGTCTGCGGGATGAATATGAGCGGATCTGGTTGGAAACCATCGGCGGCGCCGATTGTCCGGGCGGCGATCCGGCGCTGACGCGCCGCCTGTTGCTGGGCGCCCTCAGCCATAGCCACAGCTGGTTCAAGCCCAAGGGCAGGGGGCTTTCGCTGGTGGAGCTGGCGGATAGGGTACTGCTGATATTTGCACCGCAGTAAGCCGGGCCTTCTATCTGTTCGCCATCCGGGCCAACAGACCTGGCCCGATTTCACAGACTCAATGTGCACACCGCCGCTTTTTCAATGCAATGTCCTCGCGGACGAAATTCCGTGAGAACCAGTGCGCACCGCGCGCGCCGGGAATCTTTTAATCTCCGCTGCTCCAATCGAACGGAATGTGACGCTGAGTGTCACTAAATGACAGGAGTGCAAGAGTGTCTGGCCAGGAAAAGTTTCAGGTGGTCTCCGCGGGGAAGACCCTGCGGGCCAAAGCGCCGGAGGCAGTGCTGCAGGACGCGGCGAAGGCATTTTCCATTCCGCTCGTCCAGGCGCGCCGCCTTATGGTTAAGGGGTGGGTCATCAAGGATCAGCTGTCCTCCACCCAGGTGGTGGAGTATCGCACCCGTCTGCAGAAGATTGGCCTGCGGGTAGAGGTATTCCCGGCGGGCAAGTACGACAATCGCGCGCTGATCGCGAAAATGCAGTTTGCGCAGAAGCGCCGCGCGCGCACCCAGGGTGCCGCGCCGCCAATGACAGAAGCTGCCGAGAAAAAGCGCGCGCCTGTCAAAGAAGTCGCTGAAAGTTCTCCGCCGCCCATGCCGTCCGCGAGCAGGGCCCGCGTACAGCTCGAAGCCCTGTTTGCCGATAAACCGATATCACTGCGGGAAACCGCGGCCGAAAAGCTTCGGCTGGCCTTGGGATTGATTCCGGCAATGCTGGTGCCCGGGTGGTTCTTCGCCCTCGGTTGTTTCTGTGTTTACGCCGCCGGCGGTGCGCTCTGGCAGATTGCCGAAGCCGCGACGGTCGGCGACCTGGCGCCCTCGACCATTGCCCGAAATCTTGTGTCTATTCTGCTGGCAGGATTTGTCGCCGCGCTGTTGGTCTGGCCCTACTTTGCCACGCGGCGCCTGGTACCGGCGGCACAGGGCAGCAGGCCCCTGACGCAGGCCGATGCCCAGGGGTTCTACCTGATGCTGCAGGTGCTGGCAGAAAAGACCGGTCTGCCGAGAACGGAAAGGATTACCGTCAGCACCGGTGCCGAAGTGGTTGCAGAGCCCGGGCTGTCCGGGGTATTCCGACAGCAGTTGCCGCTCAATATCGGTCTGGCCGCGGTTCGCACGCTGAATGGCAACGAGTTACTGGCCCTGGCGGCAAGGGCGCTGGGTATCTATCGGGGCAGGCTGGGCGGTGTCACGGCGCTGCTGGTATTGGATACGGCCCGACGCCTGCAGGTGATGCAGGGAGCCCTGGAAAATGAGCGCAACATTGTAGCGCCGAGTGGTGAACCCGGTGCGCTGCAGAGGCCGTTTCACACCGTCTTTATCTATTGCGGTCGCGGGCTGTTGCCGCTGGTGGATCGGCTATACGAATTTCACCGGTCGCTTACCGGTGCCATTGCGCGGCGACTGGAGCGACGCGGGGATGCCTGGGTCGCACAGCTGCTCGGCAGCGATGATTTCGCGCAGTTCGCGGAAAAGTGGCACCAGCTGGTTCACGCGGAACTGGTGGTGGCGGAAATCAACCGCGAGGCGTCCGTTGCCGGCCAGCACCTGCAGGATTATCCGGCCGCGGTGCAGTGGATGCATTGCAACCTGGATCGGGAGACCCGCTCCAATCTGGAACTGGCGATGGCGCAGGCCAGCGATGCCTGGGATTGCGCCCAGGCTGCGGACAATGAGCGCATTGCCTGGGCCGAGGAGCTGGCCCTGCAGCCTCTGCTGCAGCGGGCGTTCTCCGCGCAGAAACTGTTCGGGGACCTGTCGGCGCTGAGTATTGGTCTCAGCGCTGCCATCGGTGGCGAAGGTGCCCGCGCGGTGGAAAACCGTCGGCTGTTGTGTGCGAGCCGGGAGGCGGAGCAGGCGGCGCAGCTCCTCGGTGAGTACTTCAATCAGTTACCTCCGCGACATATGCTGCCGCTGGAGTTACCCGCCAACGAAGACTTGCGGGCCATGGATCTGCAGGCGGCCATTGACTGGCTGCGCGGCAAACTGGTGGAACTGCGAGAACTGGAGCAGCGCTGCGATAACCTGTTTGCGCGCGGTGCTGCCATTCAGCTGGGAGCCGCGCTGGTCAGGAATCACGACAAGATACAGCCACAAGCGTATTTCCTCAGTGGAACCACGCCGGCGGCGGCTGACGAGAGCGCCAGGGACAACCGGGTGCGCCGCGTGGAACTGCAGCAGCAGGCGCGGCAGATATTCTGTGGCTTTTATCTGCGCATAGAGCGCGCGCTCGAAACCATGCCGACTGTGGAGCGGCAGGCCGGGCAGAAGTGCCTGGAGCAGCTCTCTGCCTACGACCTGTTGTCGCCGCGGCTGGAAAAGCTGGACAACTATGCGGATATTCTCGGCCTGATGATAGACCGGTTGTCGCTGGACGAGGGGCAGGGTGAGCTGGTACAGAAGTATTTCGCCCTGGCTGGTCGGGAACTGGAGGGGATCTTCTCCGAGGTGGACGCCTCCGAGGTGCTGCGCAGACTGGGGCTCGACAGCGCATTGCAGGACAGGGTCGACAGAGCCCCGGTACCGAAACTGCCGAAACAGCGGCAGGGCATTATCGATGCCCTGCAGGTGATGGAACTCAAATGCAAGAGTGCCAGCGCCGCCATCGGTGAACACTACCGGATACAGCTTTCGCGGCTACTCGATGCCTGCCTGAAACAGGAGCGGGCCTTGAAAATCAGGCCCCTGCGGTTGATGAAGTCGGGAGTTAGCGGTGGGTGATCAGTGGATAGTGATCGATATGGAAGCAGGCTTCCACTGATCGCTAGCCACCGGCCAGTTTCACCTTGTAGTCCTTCGCCTCCAGCAGGGCCCTGATCTCATCGCGCTTGTCGCCCTGGATTTCGATCACGCCATCCTTGAGGGCGCCGCCGCAGCCGCAGCGCTTTTTCATCTCTGCCAACATCAGCTTCAACTCGGCATCGGTACCGGGCAGGCCGCGCACACAGGTGACCCCTTTGCCTTTGCGACCCTTTGTTTCCCGTTGGATCCGCACTGTGCCGTCGCCCTCTCGGCGTTTTTCCGGTCTGGAGTCCTCTTTGATGCGGCCGCGATCGGTGGAGTAGACGAGGCGATTCTCTTTTTTCATGGCAAGTAAACAGCTGCTGGCTCGGCGGGAATGGAATGGCGCAAGGGTACAGGGAAAGCGCCCGAGGTGCCATCTGGCGGTATCCCTGCGCCGGGGTTATAGTCGGGGTTTTCCCGGAGGGATTATGGCACTGACCGGCAGGCGTAAATGGCTCAACGAGGTGATTTTCGGTACCGACACCCCGGCGGGCCGGAGATTTGATGTCTTTCTGATCTGGGCCATTTTGATCAGTGTGGCGCTGGTGCTGCTGGTATCCGTAGAGGGAATCGCGGGGCGCCACGGGGAATTGCTTTTTGCTCTGGAATGGGTGTTTACCGGCCTTTTTACAGTCGAATATTTTTTGCGCATCTACTGTGCTGTCAATCGCCGCCAGTATATCTTCAGTTTTTATGGCATCGTCGACCTGCTGGCGATTTTGCCCAGCTACCTGGCCCTGCTGTTTACTGGAGCCAGCTATCTGCTGGTGATTCGCCTCCTGCGCGTGCTGCGCATTTTCCGGGTTCTCAAATTGGTTCGCTACCTGAGGGATGCCAATATTCTATTGCGCTCCCTGGGATTGGCGCGCCGCAAGATCCTTGTCTTCTATGCCAGTGTGCTGGTGATGTGCGTCATCTTCGGCGCACTGATGTTCGTGGTTGAAGGGCCAAAGCACGGCTTTACCAGTATCCCCAAGAGTATTTACTGGGCGATAGTGACCATCACTACGGTAGGCTATGGCGATATCTCACCGCAGACCTCGATCGGCCAGGGCATAGCAGCCATGACGATGCTGATCGGCTACTCGATCATTGCGGTGCCCACCGGCATAGTGACCGCGGAGCTGGCCACTGAACTACGCCACGATCGCACGCTGCACCGCTGTGATAATTGCAGTCGCGCCGGGCACGACAGGGATGCAGAGTACTGCAAGCACTGCGGTTACAAGCTGGCGGAACTGGAAGAGGTGCGCTGAAGCGGCGGACACAGAGTCCGCCCGCTGTATGCCATTTACCAGTTGTCCGGGACCCTGACGGCCACCACTTCTGCGCTGGCGCAGACGCGGCCACCGCTGATGAGGTCGCAGTGCAAGAGGGTCTTCTTTTCACTGCGTTCCACAATCCTGGCTTCCAGCGTCACCGGCTTATCGATAGCCGCCGGTGCCTGGTAATTCACTTCGAGCTTTCCGGTCGCGTACCAGATCTTGCCACCACTGCCGACGGGGCGCCCGGCCTGCAGGTAGCCGTCGGCGATGGCGGTGCAGATGGTGTGGCAGTCGATCACCGTGGCGATGATGCCGCCGTTCAGGTACTGCACGGGGCCGGCGCTGTGGTGGGGTTGGGGGGTAAAGTCGCAGTGGGTCCTGTCGTCGTCGCTCCAATAGCTCTTGATCCGAAGGCCCCTGTCGTTGTCCGGGCCGCAGCCGAAGCAGTGGTTGCCGGGTATCTGGTCCTGGATTGCCTTTTGCTCGGTCATTCATATTCCCCCATTTTTCGGTGGCGCCATGCTAACCATTTGATTGGGGCAGGGGAAGTAACCGGTGTATCGCCACGGAGCGCGAGGCAGTAAACTACGGCGCCTCGAAATACCCTGCTGGACGGAGACCCATGGAGATCTACGGCTATTGCGCCCCCGGCTTTGAGGCGCTCTACGACACCTTTGCCGCCAATTTCCGCGAGAGCGGCGACAGCGGCGCGGCCTTTGCGGTGCGCCAGCACGGCGAGTTGATTGTCTCCCTGTGGGCGGGCAGCGCGGACCGGGCGGGAGAGACTCCCTATACAGAAGATACCCTGGCCAATGTGTTCTCCTCCTCCAAGGGCATACTGGCGCTGCTGGCACTGCAGCAGGTGGCGGCCGGCAACCTGGACCTGGATCGGCCCGTGGCCGATTACTGGCCGGAATTCGCCGCCGCCGGCAAGGAGCAGGTGAGCGCCCGGCAGCTGCTGTGCCACCGAGCCGGCCTTGTGGCCTTCCGCGAAAAGGTCAGTGATGGTTTGATCTACGACTGGAGCGGCGCCTGTGCCCAGGTTGCCGCCTCGGAACCCTGGTGGGTGCCCGGCAGCCACCAGGGCTATGCACCCTTTCTCTACGGCTGGAGTGTTGGCGGCCTGCTGGAGCGGGTTTCCTCAACATCCCTGCCGGAACTCTACCGGCGGGGTGTTGCCAAACCCCTCGATCTCGACGGCGGTTTCGGCGCCAGTGGGCACCGTTCGACCCGTGTTGCCGACGTGGGGCCGCTCAAGCAACCGCTGCCGGAACTGAGGGAGAATGCCGTGGGGCGTGCGATCAAGGAGGACCGCAAGGGTCCGGTATCCATGGCGTTTACCAATCCGGTCAGCCTGATGATGGGGACCAACAGTGCCGAGTGGCGCGGAGCGCTGATTCCGGCCGCCAACGGCCATTTCAGTGCGCGCGACCTGGCTGCAGTCTATGGTGACCTGGCATCGGATAATCCCGGCGCCCTGCCGCCAGAGCTGGTTGCGGAGGCGGCGCGCGAGCAGAGCCGCGGGCGCGACGCGATACTGCAGGCGGAGGTCAGTTTTGGCTGCGGGTTTATCCGCAGCGGCCGGGCCGCAGACCTGCGCTTCGGCGGGGAGCAGGGGTTCGGGCACCCCGGTGCCGGCGGCAGTGTTGGCTTTGCGGATCCGGAGTGCGGCATCGGCTGTGGCTATGTGACAACGCGTCTCGGCCAGAGCCTGTTTATGGACCGGCGCTCGGTAAGTCTGGTGGATCACCTATACAGGTTGTTGTGATGGAACAGAGACTGGCCGACTTGATTGCGAGAGTGGAGGAACTGGAGAGCCGCCAGGCGTTCCAGGAGGACACCATCGCCCAGCTCAACGATGTGATTGCCGCACAGGACGCCGACATTCGTGCCTTGAAGGCGCGGCTGCGGGAGCTGGGTGACAAGTACCAGGATCTCTCCTTTGAATTGCAGGGTGATAAGGGTACTGATGAGAAACCGCCTCACTATTAGAATGACTGGCCTGACCACCCTGGCTGACAGTGATTCCCGTTGCGCCGCGACAGAACAGGGCTGGGACTCCAGTACCTTAATGACTTGCGGAACGGATTCATCGGTCCCTAATCAGAAATTTTTCTAAAAATTTCATTTTTCTCCCGCGAGTCAAGTATTGACAAAACTTTTTCCACATGACGACAGGGTGAAAGTGTCGCTGTTGGCTGTGGCTGAAAAAGTGGTACGCAAAATCTTGATTTTTCTATAACTTATTGTTTTTTAAAGAAAAAAATGAAGAGTTTAAAAAGTGCGCAAAGTGCTGGAATCGAGGGTTTGCGCCGCCTGGCGCAGCCTTTTACCGCTTCATGCACAGAGTTATCCACAGATCTTGTGGACTAAGATCCGGCTCGCCGGTCGTCATTCACAGCGCCGGGAAACTCGGTATATCCGTGATCCCGGTAGGGGTTGTCGCTCACAAATGCGCGACAGTTGGTAGACCTGTCTGGGATTTGCCCCTAGGCTTCGGTACCGAAATAAGGGGCCCGGTTCAGCTGTCAGTCAGCTGGCTGTGGCCATAATTTGAATCATATTGCGGGGGCGCAGACCGCCGCAAACCTCGACACCCGTTCATCGACTTAGCGTTAGGAGAACCTTACATGAAAAAATGGGTAGCAATTCTCGCATTGGGCTCACTGGTGGGCTGTACTACGCTCGACCCCTACACAGGCGAGAGCAAGACCAGTAATGTGGCCAAGGGCGCCGGCGCCGGCGCCGTGGCGGGGGCCATTATCGGTGCGGCTACCGCCAGCAAGAAAGACCGCAAGAAAGGCGCTCTTACCGGTGCCGTGGGTGGCGCAGCCATTGGTGGTGGCATCGGCTACTACATGGACCGCCAGGAAATGGCCCTGCGCCAGCGCCTGGAGGGAACCGGCGTGCGGGTACAGCGGGAAGGCGACAATATTCGCCTGATCATGCCCGGCAACATCACCTTCGCCACCAACCGCGCCGATATCCGCACCGATTTCTACGACACCCTGGATTCGGTGATCATCGTGCTGAAGGAGTTTGACCAGACGGCGATCCGCGTGAGTGGCCATACCGATAGCACCGGCTCCGATGTCTACAACCAGACCCTGAGTGAGCGCCGTGCGAATTCTGTCGCCGGCTTCTTCACCGGTCGTGGCGTCGCCAGTGGCCGCGTCCAGGCAGTCGGTTACGGTGAGCGCTACCCGCTCGCGAGCAACGATTCCGATGCGGGCCGCCAGGCCAACCGCAGGGTAGAGCTGGAGTTGCTACCGCTCAAATAATGTGGAATAAAAAGGGCACTTCGGTGCCCTTTTTTGTTGGGGCTCTTTGGTGAGCCCGGGAGCGGAATACAGGAGAATAGGACGTGGCAACATATGGAAGGAAAATACGCCGCTCACTGAGTCCCTTTCTGATCGGGCTGTCAGTCTGCTGCACGGCGACACTGTTTGCACAAGAGGGCGAGACTGGCGCCAGTATGAACGGAGTCGGCGACAGTCTGGCGCTGCGTTATACGGAGGCAGAGCTGGTTGCGCAGGTGCAGATTACGGGTGTGCATCGGGACGTTGACAACGCCCTGTCGGAGCCGGGAATGATTGCGCTCTCCGGCTATGTCTATTCAGCAGTTTCCCGCCACGTATGGAAAGGGCAGGCCAATCGCCTGGTCGCCTTTCGCCTGGGTCTGGAGTACTGCGACAAGAAACTGGAAAAGGGCGCACGCTATCTGATTTTTGCCAGCCCGGACAGTTTCGGCAGGTTGCAGTTGCGCAGCTGCGACGCGGCCGTGGCGGAGTCCGAGGCGGACCCGCTGCTCGCGCGCCTTCGGGAAGTAGTTAATGGCTAGGGCCTGTTCACACTAAATTCGATGGCCGCGACGGAGGCCGTTTTTTCGCAAGGCAAGGCGCAGTGAGCGCCGTGTGGCCCGCCACATAAGCGAACTGCAACGCAGCATTGCGGAAAAACGGCCCCGTCCCTTCGCGTTGCCGCCCCAAAACGGGCCATGCCGCGTTGCTCGTCGCTCATTTAGCCAGCTAAGCCACGCTCCT
>NZ_JACZFR010000068.1 GCF_014904815.1 Microbulbifer taiwanensis | reverse complement strand
GTTTTTCTGCCTGAGCCGCTGAGGGTAATTTGCGAGAATCTTCTTTATTCATTCCCGCATTGTAGCGTAATATTCCATTGCCGAGTTAATAAGGGGAAATCACCTGATTTATTTTTCTCGACGCTGTCGATATCATCCGCTTCAGTTGCTGCCGTTCAGGCGCAAAGTCAAGACCCATCGATCCTGCTGTGGATAATACACTCCAGAAGCAGTGAATGAATCTCCTACTCAACAGGGTATGCAAACCCATAAAAAGCTTTCTCATCAAATCCGAGAAGGTGGCAAAACCCCAAAGATACATTTTGACTTGTTCGAAGAGTTAATTCCTCTCCTTGAATGATCACTGACTGCCCATAATTCGAACACATATGGTCATAATTGACACCTGAGTCCTTATAGGCCTCTCTTTCGGCTGGAGGGCCCGCTACGACAAACACCTGCCCCACGCCCTCGTAATTGTATGTCTGCGCCCCAGACTTTTTATTCACCCTTACGAAACCGCAGGGATACGGAACCCCCAACTCCCGGCCTTGTGATGCACCATTAACCCTTATGCTGCACTTACCCCCCTGGTTATACAATTCAAGTTTTATAGAGTTGTGACTGGTAAGGGTGAGAAAACCTGGATCTGCTTTTGCCTGGCATGCTGATACGTAAAGGCAGAAGATGATCACCGAGAGATATAGAGCAACCTTTACACAGCCCATCGGTCTATCTGATTGCATTAGCATTATTTCAACTCCCAAAACCAAACGTGCTCGCCTCTCTTTCGATAAGCTGCAGTATCATAGGAGCCTTTCATCTGCATCGAAAATCCATCCCACAAATCTATATGGTCTGTGCTTCCCCATCCGTTCATGATAAACACCATCCCCCGCTTGTCGCGAAAATGCTTTATATTGTCATCAATGCTTCCATTAAATATGGATTTTTTAACCCCGACCCCCAATAGACCGGGCTCCCTGTAAAAAACATTTGCGAGTTCCTGGGCCGAGCGAATATGACCAGGCTTATGATCTCTGAACTTTGAGGAATAACCAGAGCAGCGCTTCTGTATTTTTCCTGCCAGGGATACACCACTATCCTCTAACGCCTTTCCCATACGCATCGCACACTGGTTCCCAAATGTGCTCTGATCACAGACAAAATCACGCCCGACATGACTTTTCCACTGAGTAGCGAATATTGCCACAACCAATCTCCTTATTAGTTAATGTGCCCATTAATCCGGTACCACCCATCCAAATCGCTGAATATAGGAATCAGGTACTAGAGTTCAATATCCTTATGTCAATCGCAATATTTACCAATATTACCCGGTGTTGTTAAAATAGCGGATTACAAGGTCTAATAAAAGTGTCGCCTCACCGAAGCTCTATCTTCCCATACGCCACCTGACTAATCGACCCCATGGGTAAATTGCAGCTAATCGCGCAAGCCTCTTTACCTTCGTTGTCAAAGAGCCTTTAAGGGAGTGGCTTCGATGGTATCAAAACGGTGTGATTCAGCAGCTTTGCCACCACACCGATTTATCTGGATAAGCGCAACTCGCAGGACTAGAAAGAACGCCGGCGATAGTAGCGGTAGTTCGGCGTCCAGAAATTGCGCTCTATCGCTCGCTCCAACCGCTCATCGTCGACCACAGGTGCGACTCCATCCTCTTGGGCCCGCCTGCCCACCGCCATGGCGATCTGGCGGCTCACCGCGCGGATCTCCGACAGTGACGGCAAGAGCGCGCCCTTCCCTTCGCGCACCACGGGAGCGTGTTCCGCCAGGGCATTGGAGGCAGCCATCAGCATATTGTCTGTTACCCGGTTGGCACCGGAGGCGATGGTGCCGAGACCGACACCGGGGAAGATATACACATTGTTGCACTGGGCGATGGCATGGCTGCTGCCATCCAGTTCCACCGGCGGAAAGGGGCTGCCGGTGGCCACCAGGGCCTCGCCCCGGGTCCAGCTCAGGATTTCCTGCGGCGTCGCCTCGGCGCGCGATGTCGGGTTGGAAAGCGGCATGACCAGCGGCCGCGAGCAACCCCTGTGCAGCGCCTCTATCACCGGCTGGGTAAAGAGACCGCCCTGCCCCGATACGCCGATCAGGATACTGGGCTCGACCTTCTGGACCAGTTCCAGCAGATCCCATTCGCCGACGCCGTCGAATCTAGCCGCATCCTGGGCCAGGCGGGCCTGGAAATCATGCAGGCCCTTCATGTCCGATGTCACCAGGCCGTAGCGGTCGAACATAAAGATGCGCCCGCGCGCCTCGGCTTCCGTCAGGCCCTCGCCCACCATCGCCATTACCACCTGCTCGGCAATACCGCAGCCGGCGGAGCCGGCGCCGACCACCAGCACTTTCTGCTGGGACAGTTTTTCGCCGCGGGCCTTGCTCGCAGCCAGCATGGTGCCCAGGGCCACAGCTGCGGTGCCCTGGATATCGTCGTTGAAACAGCACAGCTGGTCGCGGTAGCGCTCCAGCAGCGGCATGGCGTTGGTCTGGGCGAAGTCCTCAAACTGCACCAGCACCTTGGGCCAGCGGCGCTTCACTGCGGCGATAAACTCGCCTACAAATTCGTCGTACTCCTCCTGGGAGATGCGCTCGTGACGCCAGCCCATATACATGGGGTCGTTCAGTAGTGTGCGGTTGTTGGTGCCCACATCGAGCATCACCGGCAGTGTGTAGGCTGGGCTGATGCCGCCACAGGCGGTGTAGAGTGACAGCTTGCCGATCGGGATACCCATGCCGCCGATACCCTGGTCGCCGAGGCCGAGGATACGCTCGCCGTCAGTGACAACGATCACCTTGACGTTTTGCTTGGTGGCGCTGCGCAGAATATCGTCCATGTATTCCCGATCCGGGTAGGACACGAAGAGGCCGCGGTGGTTGCGGTAGATATTGGAGAACTCCTCACAGGCAGCGCCGACCGTGGGCGTATAGATAATCGGCAGCATCTCTTCGATATGCTGTTCGATCAGGCGGAAGAAGAGTGTCTCGTTGTCGTCCTGGATGGCGCGCAGGTAAACATGTCGCTCCAGGTCGGTGCTGCACTGCCGGTACTGATGGTAGGCGCGCCGCACCTGCTCACCAATTGATTCGACATTGTTCGGCAACAGCCCGACCAGGTTGAATTCTATCCGCTCCTGTAGTGTGAAGGCGCTACCTTTATTCAGCAGCGGCATTTCCAGCAGCGAGGGGCCGGCGTGGGGAATATAGAGAGGGCGTTTGTCTTTGTTGCTCATAAACCTGCTTACATCGAATTCGGTGGGAACCAGTGCGATAGGGATGCCGGGGTGCAGGAGCGTTTTTGTGACCGGCTATCGCAGGTCTGGTCAAATAACACCGCTCGCAGCGCCCCCGCGGCAAAGGCCGGAAGACTAGCGACTGCCATCTAAGATAACAAGGTCTCCGGGGCGTCCAGCTTCGATGTCGGCGCCAGTCCCTCTACCTCCACCGTGAGATGGAACACCCGTGGGCAGCGCGCTTTCAGCTCCCGCTCCAGCTCGTCGACCACCCGCTCGGTGCGCTCCAGGGTGGCCTGGATCACTGCCCGCGTCTCCGCGTACTCTCGCACCTGGTCATTGAGGCGCTCCTCGGGCACCCGCGACAACAGCGCGCGTTCGTGGGCATCGATGCGCTCACGCATATCCCCCACAAGGCGCTCCTCGCGCAACTCCACCTCGGCCACCACTACCGTATGGGCCTCGTCGACAATGATGGAACGCACATCGTGAAAGCGCTCTATCTCCGGGTGCAACTTGCAGATTTCCTGGAAATCCCGCTCGGCGCCTGTGTCGCGGATACTGGTGAGAAAACGCATGTTGATTTTGCCGAGGAAGATAGCGGTCACCCCGAGCATGCTGGCGATGATCACCGAAAAGCCGATATCCCATAACTTGTTGCCGGTCAATTGGGTCAAGGCGATACCGGTTGCGGCGAGAAGCACCCCGGTAACCGCGATGGAATCTTCCAGCAGCACTGCAATCAGGGTCGGGTCGTCCGCGTCGCGCAGGTAGCGCAGCGGGTTCTTGGCCCCGGCGGCGCGCATACGTAGGGTGAACTCCTTGCCAGCCACATAGAGTACGTAGGCCTCCAGCACCAGGGCGATAAAAAGCACCACCGCCGAGATCCAGATGGGCGCTATATCCAGGCCCAGAAGAGAGACGGTGTCCGGCCGCTCGATCACGTGCAACTGGTGGTAGGCGTGCCAGGCGTGGGCCAAACCCAGGCCGCAACCGATCGAAAACAGGCCTATCGCGCTCCACAGGTTCCACAGGTACTTCTTCTGCCCGTGGCCGAAGGCGTACTCCCCGTCCGCCGGTTGCCCGCCCCTGATAAGGCCGATCATCAGGAAAACCTGATTGAGCGTATCCATAAGACTGTGTACCGCCTCATTCATCATCGAGGCCGAATGAGTCGCCAGTGCAGCCAACCCCTTTAAAACCGTAACGATGGCGTTGACGCAAATGGCGTAGAGCACTGCTTTTTTTGAACCTTGTGCCATGAAGCCTTCCGATATCCCTGTTTATTGCATGGAGCTGTTTTATCGCACGCTACTCTACCGTGTCAGGGGATTAAACGACAACGAAAATTAGCGGTTGTCACTGGAGCTACTACAAAGTTGATCCGAACACACCGCATTTTCATACATACTTACCTGCCAATGTTACTGGTTGACTGAAAGCACGGGCGCCATGCCCGACTTAAGATTCAATCGGGTCGTCGACATAGGAAATGCCGTTAAACTCCCGCAATGACAACACAGTCATTTAAGGTTTAGTGAGCACTTGTCACGTGCAATTCCTCGGGAATACATTGAAATCATTCATGCATGGTTGTTCCGAGACCCAACACTCTAAAGAGCCGGGTAAGTACCTGTTGTTTTGCGATAGAGGGATATTCCATGCGCCAGATTTACACCGTGTTGCTGCTGTCGGCCTTCCTCGCCGCCTGCGGCGGTGGTGACAATACTGAAGACGGACAAGGGGACAGTGCCGCCACCAGTAGCGTAGAGACTCCGGCGGCATTGAGCGCCGGTTCACAGGGCGCAGAACAGATTCCCCGGCAACGGGCAGCCGCTTCTCCGCCATCCCCCGAGCCCGCGGCCGCACCGGCGAAAAATGCGGGCACCAGGCCCAACATACTCCTGATAGTGTCCGACGACACCGGCGTCGGCGACCTCGGTCCCTACGGCGGCGGAGAGGGGCGGGGCATGCCGACACCGAATATCGACCGCATGGCTGCAGGGGGCATGACCTTCTTCTCCTTCTACGCGCAGCCCAGCTGCACACCGGGCCGCGCCGCCATCCAGACGGGGGCGCATCCCGAACTGCAGCGGCATGACCACCGTGGCCTTCCAGGGCCAGGGCGGTGGCCTGGACCTGATGGCCACTTACGCCAGCCTCGCCGGTCTGGAACTGCCAAAGGATGACCGGGAGGGAAAACCCATCATTTTCGACAGCTACGATATGACGCCGGTACTGGCGGGCAGCGGCAAAAGCCCGCGCAACGCGTGGTTCTACTTTACGGAAAACGAACTCACGTCTGGTGCAGCCAGGGTCGGTCAATACAAGGCCGTATTCAACCTGCGCGGCGATGACGGTGCGGATACCGGCGGTCTCTCCATAGATACCAATCTCGGCTGGAAGGGACCCGAAAAGTATGTGGCCATCTCTCCACAGATTTTCGACTTGTGGATGCCCCCAGGAGCGCTACGAAATATTCATGAACAACTTCACCGAGCGCACCTGGACACTCGTCACCTTCAACGAGGCAATCACGGAGCTGATGAAGAGCTATATCCAGTATCCGCCACGCAAGCTGCAGAGTGAAAGCTACAGCGGCCCGATAACCGTTACCGGGTACCAACGCTTCAAGTACGTCAGGGATGCGTTGGATAAGAGGTGCCAGTATCCCCATGCCAACTGGGAATTAGCACCAGGCCGCTTCGTGGAAGGCGCGATCCTGATTATCAGCTCTCCGGTGGCGGCCGTCCGCAATATTTGACAAGGCCTGCTCCGATTCCTGAGCAGGCCTTTCCTTTAAATGACTTTCGGACGGATCGCGTTGACCTGATAGCGACAGAGCCGGCTAATTGCTGCCAGAGGCGCCCGCCTCCAGCTGCTTCTGGATCTTCTCCAGATTGAAGGAACCCGGGGTCTGGCTGGGTGGATAGTCCTTCATGGTCTGCAGAAACTTTGCCGCGTACTGTTGCATTGGCACCAGTACGAAAGCTCTTTCCAGGAACCAGTCGTTATAGGAATTGGCATTATGCTGGGCACGCTCGAACGGATCGCGACGCAGGTTGAATAATAGGGGAAGTCGGAGTTCGACAAAGGGCTCGCGCCATACCTCGAAGGCCTTGGCACGGTTTTCCAGAAAAACCGCTTTCCACGGCTTGTAGCGCATCGCCACTATAGCGCCGTCGTCGTTGACATAGATGAATTCGTTGCGCGGTGACTCTTCCGTCTTACCACTGAAATAATCCAGCATATTGTAGCCGTCGATATAATTGCGGTAATTGCGCCCGTTCAGGCTTACGCCCTCCAGCAGCTGCTCCTTGATATCGGGATTACCTCCTACCGCCGCCAGCGTCGGCAGCCAGTCTTCGTGGGAGACGATACCATTCAGGGTTTTTCCAGCCGCGAATTTTCCCGGCCAACGCACGAAGGCGGGAACCCGGTAAGCGCCCTCCCAATTGGAGTTCTTCTCACTGCGGAAGGGCGTGATGCCCCCATCGGGCCAGGTGTTGTAGTGGGGGCCGTTGTCGGTTGAATAAAATACAATGGTGTTGTCGGCGATGCCGAGTTGATCCAGCAGGCTCAGTAACTTTCCGACATGCTGGTCGTGCTCCACCATGCCATCGATATACTCGTTGCTATTGGGACCGCCGAGATTCTTGTGTTCCTCGCGCACGTGGGTCTTGAAATGCATGCGGGTCGCATTCCACCAGACGAAGAAAGGCTTGCCGGCCTTGTGGGCACGCTGGATAAAATCGATCGCCGCGTTCAGGGTTTCATCGTCCACCGTCTCCATGCGTTTCCTGGTCAGCGGACCGGTGTCCTCAATTTGTCCACCTACCCTGGCGCGGAGGACGCCGCGGGGGCCGAATTTCTTGCGGAATTCCGGGTCTTTCGGATAGTCACGGTGTTCCGGCTCCTCCTCGGCATTGAGGTGGTAGAGATTGCCGAAGAATTCGTCGAAACCGTGGTTGGTCGGCAGATGCTCGTCCAGGTCACCCTGGTGGTTCTTGCCGAACTGGCCGGTGACATAACCGAGGCTATTCATTACCGTGGCAACCGTCACGTCGGACTCCTGCCAGCCCTCTTTCGCACCGGGCAGCCCCACCTTGGTCATGCCCGTCCGCACCGGCACATTGCCACCAATAAAGGCGGCGCGACCGGCAGTACAGGACTGCTGGCCGTAGTAATCGGTAAAGGACAGCCCCTCCCTGGCGATGCGGTCGATATTCGGGGTGAAATAGCCCATCAGCCCGCGGCTGTTGAAGCTGATATTGGTGATGCCGATATCATCGCCCCAGATAACGAGAACATTGGGTTTTTCCTGGGCCTGGACGGCGCCCTGATAGAACAGAAATAGCGATAGCGGGACCAGTAGCAGCCCGCGCAGTGAGGATAGGTACATCATTTCCTCCCGGATACCCGCCTGCCTGTGAACTGAATCCCCGGAGGGGCAGGCAGTCCCCGGGGCAGATAAAGAAACGTACACCGGTACTCCCCCGGGGCGCCGCTAGTGGGCCATGCGGGAAGTTCGATAACAAAGGAGCACAGCCAAAGCGTTCAGACCAAGGCGAGAAAGCGCAGGAATAGCCACGTTATTTCAAGCTTTCTCAACGCAGAGCCGGGCGCTTTGGCGATGCGAACTGTTACACAACTTTCCGCATGGCCCACTAGCGGTTGCCCCAGGGGAAAATAACCTTCCAGTCATCCTTCATATCGACTACCGTCCAGCCCTCCTTCGGCGCTGCCTCCAGGGCCTTGTCGAGTCGACCGATAGGGGAGTCCCGATCGTAAGCCCACTCCCGTTTCGGGTCGGTATGGTGCACCAGCAGACCGAAGCGGGGACCGCCGCCAGCCGTAGTCCACTGCAGCATCTCGAAATCCCCATCGGAGTTGCCGGCGGCGAAGATGGGCCGGCGGCCGATATGCTGGTAGATACCCACCGGCTTACCGGCCTTGTCGTCGATCAGGTTGACCTCGGGCAGCTTCACGATGACGGGCTTGCCGTCGCGCACTTCATACCTGGCCTTGAGGCTGCTGCCAACCACCTGCTCCGGCGGAATGCCGTAGGTATCCTCGGCGAAGGCGCGCAGGAAGTCGATGCCGCCGCCGGAGACGATAAACGTCTTGAATCCGTTCGCCCTCAGATAACTCAACAGCTCCAGCATTGGCTGGTAGACCATCTCGGTATATAGCTTGTTCGTCACCGGGTGTCGCGCGGTCGCCAGCCATTTCCTGACACTCCCCTGAAACTCCTCCCCGGTCATGCCTGAATGAGTGGCGGCGAGCAGTTGTATCAGCGCCGGCTTGCCCCCCGCGAGCGCCTTACCGGTGTCGCCCCTGATGATCGATGCGAAGGGCTCCTTTTTTTTCCACTCAGGGTGTTGCGGCGCCATTTCCTTGACCTTGTCAATGGCATAGATCAGTTGGAAATAAAGAGGCTGTTCCGCCCACAGGGTGCCGTCGTTGTCGAAGGTGGCAATACGTCTGTCCGCGGGCACGAACTCGGGGGATCCCTCCTTCGTCACCTTTTCAACAAATGCAATGACGGACTGCTTGGTTTTGCCGTCATTCCACGAGGGCAGAGGATCTGCCGCGGAGACGACGCTGAACCCCAGAAAGCTCAGCATCAAACCCAGCCTGAGGGCGCCGAGCAGGCGGTTTCCAAGGGTCATGGTATTTCCTCAACAACATCCAGGAAGCGCGACAGGAGTTCGCAATATTTGTGCCTTAACTCACCATAGCCGGAAAGACGGCAATGTGTGAATCGACGACTTCAAAACTGGCTGGTCCGGCTGTCCTCAAGTGCCCCAGGCGTCCTCCTGAACCGGCCGCAGGCGGCCAGATTGGCATAAATTACTTCTACAAAATAACTAAACTGCGGTGGAGACACCGCTATCCTTGGGTGTTCATGAACATAAATCGGCCCCGCCAGCGTATCCCGGCAACAATAAAGTGAATGATGTCTGAGGAACCCATGCCGACCGCCCTGAGAATCCTGCTACTCCTGGTGCTCATTTGCGCCTGCGACGGAAAAGACCGACAAGAGCGGCCGGCCTCTGCGCCCACCGACAGGCCTCCCCTGGAAAGTGATGCCCGGATGGGCGACCCCGGTGCCCGGATTGGCGGTGCCGATAGGGCTTACATTGGCACACAGGAATGCGCCGGTTGCCACAGTGAGCAGTTCCAGGCCTGGCAGAGGTCCCATCACGACCTCGCCATGCAGAAGGCCAGTGAGGACACGGTGCTGGGCGATTTCGACGATGCGAAGTTCGAGTATTACGGCACCCAGTCCCGCTTCCATAGAAAGGATGGCAACTACCTGGTGCGCACGGATGGCCCGGATGGCGAGCTGCACGACTACCCCATCGCCTACACTTTCGGCGTCTATCCCCTGCAACAATACCTGGTCGAGTTTCCCGGCGGCAGGTTACAGGCTCTCAGTATCGCCTGGGACAGCCGCAGCGAGTCTGAGGGCGGCCAGCGCTGGTATCACCTGAACCCGGACGAGCACATCAAACACGACGACGAACTGCACTGGAGCGGTCTCAATTTCAACTGGAACTTCATGTGCGCCGACTGCCACTCCACCAACCTGCAGAAAAACTACGATCTCGCCAGCCAGACCTACAGCACCTCCTGGTCTGAAATAAATGTGGCCTGTGAAGCCTGCCACGGCCCCGGCTCCCGCCATCGTGAATGGGCCCGCAACCCGAATCCGGCCAGCAGCGACAAGGGCCTGTCCGTGTCCTTCGACGGCCGCAAAAAGGCGGCCTGGGTGATGGATACTGAATCCGGTATCGCCCACCTCCTGCAGCCGGCGAATACGCGAGCGGAAATTGAGACCTGCGCCCAGTGCCATTCGCGCCGCACTACGGCCTTCCCCGGCGCCCGGGCGGGCGCTCCCCTGCTCGATCACTTCAATCCCGCCCTGCTGGACGAGCCCCTCTATCACGCCGATGGGCAGATTGACGATGAGGTCTACGTTTACGGCTCCTTCCTGCAGAGCAGGATGTATGCGGCCGGTGTGACCTGCAGCAACTGCCACGAACCGCACAGTTTGCAGCTTCGCGTCGAAGGGAACGGCGTCTGCGCCCAGTGCCACCTGCCGGAAAAATTCGACACTGCGGAGCACCACTTTCACTCCACTGGCAGTGAGGGAGCCCAGTGCGTCAGCTGCCATATGCCCACGAAAACCTATATGCAGGTGGATGCGCGCCGCGATCACAGTCTCCGCATACCGCGCCCGGATCTGTCCGACAGGCTGGAAACACCCAACGCCTGCAGCGGCTGCCACACAGACAAATCCAGTGCCTGGGCGGCAGAGGTGCTGGAACGCAAATTCGGCAAACCCTCCGAAGAACACTACGGCGAAGCCATCTACGCGGGCCGCCACGGCCTGCCCGGCGCCGAAGCCCAATTGATGGCACTGGTCGCCGACGAGACCCAGCCGACCATCGCACGCGCTACCGCAGTCAGCCTGTTGCCGCGCTACCTCTCGCGGGAGAGCGCGCAATTGTTGCAGGTGATCGCCCAGGGCGATGATCCCCTGCTCAACCTCGGCCTGGCCAAGTCACTGAATTCGGTACCGCAGCAGATACGCCCGGCCCTGGCGATTCCCCTGCTGTACGAACACAGGCTTGTGACCGGCGCACTGGCGGCCAACGCCATGGCCACACTGCCGATGGACAACTACCCGGCGGCCGTAAGAGAACAATTCGCGCGAGCGTTGAACAACTACCTGGAATCGGAAGGGTCCAATTCAGACCGCCCTGAATCCCTCACCAACATCGCCGCACAACATATGTTGCGCGGCAACCGGAAGCAGGCGGAAGCCTTCTTCGATAGGGCAATATCCATCGCGCCCTATTACGCCCCGGCCTATATCAACCTGGCTGATTTCTATCGCACAGCCGGGCGCGAACAGGAAGCTGAGGCACTGCTGCGCAACGGACTCGACAGCGTCTATGATAAGTCCCCGCTTCAACATGCCCTGGGGCTCTCCCTCGTGCGCCAGAAGCGCATGGGCGAAGCGCTCGCAATCCTGCGGCAGGCAGCTGAAAATCCTCGCGCCACCGGCCGCTATATCTACGTGTATGCCATTGCCCTCAACTCTGCCGGGGAGCCCCGGAAAGCGATATTGACACTGGAACGGGGGCTGCAGCGTTTTCCCCATGACCGCGAAATTGTCCAGGGGCTGGCCGCGCTCTACCGGGAACAGGGCAACATGGAGAAGGCAGGAGAATACCAGCAGCTTCTGTCACAATAGACTGCCACCACTCGCCGTTGGCATGCCCTCTTTATCCCGGTTCGCGGCGGCCGTGATCCATTAAGGTCTGGATAAATTGAACGGAAATAGACAATAACAAGCGCGGGAAACTGATGAGCGACCTGCACTTCGATGTCCTGATCATCGGCGCCGGCCTGTCCGGTATAGGTACCGCCTGCCACCTGAGCCGGGAGTGTCCACACAAGCGCTTCGCAATCCTGGAGAGACGCGACAAGATAGGCGGCACCTCGGACCTGTTCCGCTACCCCGGTATCCGCTCGGACTCCGACATGTTCAGCTTCGGCTTCGCGTTCCGCTCCAGGAACCGCCTTAAGGTACTGGCCGGCGACCCGCCATTCGCCAATATATCGGCGACACGGCGGCGGAATCTGGCATTGCTGACAGAGTGCACTGCAAGGGCAGCAGTACCCCTGGCGGCTGCTGAACGACGTTGAGAGAGATGCAAGAATCCTACTGGAGGCGCCGCTGGCGGACGGTTTCCTGCTGTTCCACGGCACCACTGATACAGAAGCAACCCGGGGCTCCACCACAGAGACGGCCGGCGCCTGACTAGAAACACGGCCCTGCGGCGTATCTCTGCACTTCCCCACGCCCGCCTGCGTACCCTCTTTGTACATCTCTCCGGCTGCACGCAGGTGCAGTTCGGGTCCGCCGCCACCACCAGGGTTTCCTCTCCCGCCTTCCGGACCTGCTAGTCTAAATTCAGTCACGTTATTTCTATAGGCCGCTGCGCGGCACGCGAAAGCCCCTGCAATATATCTCCGCGGAGGCCAACGCTGGCAGCTGGGATCGATCGGCGCACCACCAGGAAGAGCAACCAATGCGGGAAGACATAACGAAATCGGTATTTGCAAAGCTCTCGGTGAATCTGCTGTTTCTGCACCTATTTTCCGCCTTCTTTCTGATTCTTTGCGCGGCGATATTCATTTCTACCGTATCGACATTCACGCACTTCATCCTCACAACGGAAATCTACTATATCGACAATGAAATTCCCCAGGTGGTGATCAATGCCATCAGCAACCTGATTATTGCCCTGGCCATGTTCGAGCTCTATGTGGTGATCAGGATCAACCTCAATACGGAACATAAAATATCCACCTTCTTTGCCCTGCTGGGATCCGCCGCGCGTTTTATCATCGTTGTCTGTGTTGCCCTGGCACTGGAGGGGCTGGTACTGGTTATCAAGCTGGTTCAGGATGAGAAGACCGAGGAGTTGCTGGCGCCAATTGCGGTGATATTCTGTGCGGGGGTGCTACTGATCAGCCTGGGGCTGTTCCTGAAAATCTGTCCGGATAGAATAAAGCGAAGGTATGATGTCGACGCCGAGACCGACACCGCGCCTTAGGGGAAAGACAGGAAGCGAACTATAGGAAAAGAATCAATCCCCCCAGTAGATTGCAGTAAGAACTGACCTCAGGAGGTAGTGGTCCTGGATGACAGACGCGAGCGCACCAGGATTTCCGAAGTGAGCGTATTGTGCACCGGACAGCGGTTGGCGATATCCAGCAACATCTGCCGCTGCTCCCCGGTCAGCGAGCCCTCCAGAGTAATCTCCCGCACTATCTCATCGACCTTGCCCTCTTTCGATTCGCAGTCCTCGCAGTCCCTTGCGTGAACCTTCTGATGAGACAGTATCACCCGCACTTTATCCAGGGGTATCTCCTTGCGGTCAGCGTACATACGGATCGTCATCCCGGTGCAGGCGCCGAGCGCCATCAGGAGATACTCGTAGGGTCCAGGGCCAAGATTGTCACCGCCCAGGTCTTCGGGTTCATCGGCGACCAACAGATGCGGACCCGACTGCATCTGCTGTACGAACTTCCCCTCGAGGGTTTCCTCTACGGTGACAACTGTCGGGGTCGGGCCTGCCATGGATTCTTCCTCAGCTTTTCGGCGGCGGATTGGGCGTAACCAGATTCCACCAGAATTCGAAGGTATCCAGCATAGCCAGGAAAGTGTTCAGGGCATCCGTATCGCCACTGACCTTGGCAGATCCGTCTGTGATCTTGTCCTGCATGGTTGCAGTGCCGAGCATAATGTCGTTCAGCGACGCCCTATTGGTTGTGACGGTCGCGTCCGGTTTGTCTACCGGCTTCCCATAGTTGAGTACGCCGTTTTCCAGGACCAGTGAATAGCGCTGATCGACATCCGGAAGCTCGATATTGAACGCGAGATTCTTGCCAGCTGCCTTTTTCCCGTTCAGGCGAATAGCCTGGTAATCGAAGAACATCTCAATTGGCATATTGCGAATGGTGTCGGGGCTGGCGGTAACCGGCACTGGCAGCTTCTTGACACCTTCGCGGAGTTCCTTGGCACCGCTCAAGAAAAAGTTTCGCCAGGGACCATTTTCCTGTTGATAGCCCAATTGTTCCAGCGTGTCCGCAAGCAAGTTGCGCGCTACCTGGTTGTTTGGCTCCGCAGACACCAGTTGGTCCAATACCTGTGCTACCCAGCGGTAGTTGCCAGCATCATAGTCCCTTTTTGCCCGTTTGAGCACATTGTCAGCCCCACCCATATACTCGACGAACTTCTTGCCCGCCGCGGCAGGAGGCAGCGGGTAAAGGCGGGCGGGGTTGCCATCGAAAAATCCGAGATAGTAGTTCCAAACGGCGCGGGTATCGTGGTTCACACTGCCGTAGTAACCCCGGTTGGCCCAGTAGTCGGCCAGCTCCGGGGGCAACTCCATCATCTCGGCGGTTTCCACCATGTTGTAACCGTGGTTGGCCATACGCAGCGTCTGGTCATTCAGGTACTTGTAGAGATCCCGCTGCTTCTTCAGGTGATTCACCACATTCCTGTTGCCCCAGGTGGGCCAGTGGTGAGGCCCGAACAGCACCTCGGCCCTGTCACCCCAGCGCTCGATGGTGTCGTGCAAGTAGGAGGACCAGGCGCGGGCATTGCGCACCTTGGCACCGCGCAAGGTGTACAGGTTGTGCAATGTGTGATTGGCATTTTCCGCCGCAGACACCGCCTTCAGCTGAGGGATGTAGAAGTGCATCTCGGACGGCGCTTCCGATCCAGGCGCCAACATAAACTCAAAGGTCAGGCCATCCACATCCACTGTCTGGCCATTTTTCGAGATGACATCGGTCGGCGCAATCAGTGTCACGTTACCCGTCGAGGTACCGAGACCGAGGCCGGTTCCCAGACTGCCCTTCGGATCCTTGGGGATCAGGTTGCCGTACATAAAGCTGGCGCGGCGCGACATATGATTGCCGGCAAAGACGTTCTCGCTCACCGCCTCCTCGACGAATCCCTCCGGGGCGATCACTTTCACCTTGCCAGATTTCACGTCTTTTTCATCCACGATACCACGCACGCCGCCGTAGTGGTCAATGTGGCTGTGGGTGTAGATGACGCCGAGTACCGGCTTGTTGCCGCGGTGCTTGCGGTAGAGGTCCAGGCCCACCCTGGCAGTCTCCGCAGAAATCAGTGGGTCCATGACGATTACCCCCCTATCCCCCTCGATAAAGGTGATATTTGACAGATCCGCACCGCGCACCTGGTAGATTCCCGGTGCCACCTGGTACAAGCCGGCTTCAGACAGCAACTGCAGCTGGCGCCACAGGCTCGGATTCACCGTATCAGGCGCCGGCTTCCCATCGGCAAACTCGTAGGCACTGAGATCCCAGACGGTCTCGCCACTGGAATTTTTGATCATCCCCTTATTGGGCAGCGCCTCGATAAAACCGCGCTTGATATCCTTGAAATCCTGCTGGTCCTTGAATGGCAACGCTTTCAGCACGGCGGCGTTGGCCTTCCTGGTTTCCGCTGTCGCCGGTTTTGGCTCCTGCCCCTGGGCAGTGACCGCAAATAGTGCGCCGACCGTCAAACTGACAATTACCTGAAACAATCCCCTGCTTTGCATCACTTCCAGCTCCCGTAACTTTGCAAACCCCATATTTCACGCTAAAGCTCAAACTGCACCGAGGCACCAAAGAAGTGCAGCGCCGTATCCTTGTAAGTGCCCTGCAGGCGCGGATTGAATGGAGGACGGCCCCGCTGGTCGATGTCGATGTCTCCGGACCATACCAGTGTATAACCAATGTCGAGATGTACCCCTGGGCACAACTCCCTACCAGCGCCAAGTCCAAAACGGAATGTCTGCCAGGTTGGTGTATCTGCGGTTACCTGCGCCTCTGATGCCATGGAGCTGTCATAGGCAAACCCGGTTGACAGCGACCAGTCCTGCAAGGGGCCACGGGAAACAGCGTGGCGAACCCCCAGGGCAAAGTGGCCCGTGTCCTTGTAGCCGCGATTCACCCTGAGCGAGGTCTGGTCCGGGTTGTCGATTTCCAGGCCGACGCCCGCATACTCGGTCCAATCCTGCCAGGCGAGATTGGCATAAATGGTAGTGGCGGCTGTCAGTTTCTGTTGCAGACTGGCGGTAACGGTAGCCGGAACATTCAAGTCAATTTCGGTTTTGGTACCATCGAAACGCTCGACGAGGGGCTCGAATAAGGGCCCGAAATTATCCAGTGTAACCCGGTCGCTGAAGTCCGCCTCGACCTTCGATGTATAAGTCAGACCGAAAGTCGTCTCAGGTACCGGCCGGTAAATGATGCCCAGGTTGCCGCCGTAGCCGATATCGGTATCCCGGTACTTGAAGCGCGCATCTTCGGGAATCAGGCCTGCGCGAGGTTCGGACCGGTACTTAAAATAGAAGCCCATAATGTTCAGGCCGGCACCGACGGAAAGACAGGGATGCACTTTCCAACTCAGGGAGGGAATCGCACTCATGCCTATCAGGACCGATTCCTGGGCAAATCGCCGCCCGGCCCAACTGTCGTCGTAATCCAGGCCAAGGCCAAAATTTCCAGCCAGAGCCACACCCCAACCGAGATTATCCGCCAACCTCCCCGCCACAAAGGCGCCACCGCCGGGAAACCAGCCAACAGGGTTACCGCCATCGTTACCCGAAACATTCGTCAGGCCACCCTCAGAAAAGCCGATATCGCCATACATTGCCTGACCCGCAGCTCGCATCTCGATGCCCTGGCGCCACACGGTACCTGCCGGGTTGGTATAGGCGGTGGAGGCATCTTCCGGCATAGCTGCCCAACCGGCGCTGGCAGTACCCAGGGTAGGTGTGCCGATTTCCCACAGCATCAGACCGCCGGCATTGGCGAATGGCGCCATCGGCAATACACAGGTTGCAGAAATATATGCAATATTTTTGATGGTTAAATTTCGCAACCCCATGACAAATTCCAAACCTCATCCGGTGAAAGTTTTCGCTTCGTACAGTGTAGGCCGGAAGTTCCCGATGCTATCTTATGGCGCTAACGATTATTTCCAGCCGAAAAATAGAGGCTCTGGCGCCATTGTGTGCATTTATTTTCCGAGAACCGATGCACTAATAGGCCGCCACCAACCCATGGCCAACCTCCTGCCAACCACCCAGGCTCAGCCATTCAGAAAAAAAGTTTGGCGGGCGAATGGACAGACCTGGCCGGCCGTTTCTGGCGTTTCGATGCCCAGGAGCTGACCCCGGACACCAAATACACTCTGCAAGTCCAGGACCAGAGCGGCAATGCGCTTTGAGATTCCTGGCTTTTGAAGACATTTCCCACGCCGGATAGCGAACCCCGGGTACTCAGAATCCTGAGTTATACCTGCGCACGCGGATACGACGGCCCGCCCCTCAAGAGCAAGGGCTTTTTTCTCGATATGGCGGCGCGGCGGCGCCTGCTCGCCCGGGCATGTCCTACCAGCCGGACATGGTGATTCCCAACGGGGATCATATCTACTGGGATATCAGGACCTCAATGAACAAACCCTTTGCGAAGTTCATAGAAACCGAATACTGGCCCAAATCTGGCGGTCCACTCGACATATCCCTCCCGAAGATGGATCCGCGCAATGCGGTAACCTACCTGACGGTGAACGACTGCCGCCGCGGCGTCGATTACACTGGAGATCGCGCCAGAACAATGCCCGAGAGGGTGGAGAGTTGAGCCTGGAAAACCCAATGCATGTCGTCACCAGCGGCACACTCGATACCGGGGATATCGGTTTTCCGTCCTCCTATGGAAAGATTGGCGCCAGCAATTCACAACTGGCTGGTTAAAAGGAAGCGCTGAAACCGACAGCGGAAAATGGTTTCAGCATTATCGATGTGACATCGGGAAAAATGACCTTCCAGATGCTCACCTGGCGACCGCCGCAGGATCCGGCGGAAATTGACACCATGAAGCCCATTTTCATCTACGAAATTCCACGCAAAAGAGTTTGAACACAGGCAGCTTCCGGGCGACATTCGAATACCTCAGAAGGACCTAGCTGATTGTCACGCTAGTGGCTTTAGACGTTAAAAGCTTTGAGTAAAGATGGCTTTAAATCCTTAGGCATCACATAGCCTTCTGGGCACTGGTAGAGTTCGATACGGCACTGAGTTCGGCTCATATCGATAAGCGTATATCCATTTCGCTCCCGTGGCGTGAGTAACGCTTCAGCGACCAGTGACTTGGGAATCTTCGCACTGAGACCGCGGGCCTTGCTCAGCCATCCAAGTCCGCCAACGCCGACCGGGCCACTAAGAATGGACGTTACCGGATTGGAAGCAAGATCCAAACTTCCACTGCGCTTTATCTGTCCGGCGCCAAGCAGGTGGAGATCACCGGAGACAATTAGAGGCTTGCGCTCTTTTTGCAGCGACAGCGCCTCTATCAGGCGTTGATGCTGGGACCACCAGCCCCGTTGCCACATAAATTTATTGCCTTGACCATCGCCTTTTACCTCCGCGAGCAGGGTGTCCTCTGACTCGATCAGGTCCGGATACCACTCCCGCCATTTGCCGGCCGTCCAGCCCATCGGGTGTGAAGGAATGTGTATCAGGTGGCGGGTGTCTTCCAGGGCGGTTTTTTCCAGCAGCCAGTCCTCGACGGTTTGTGGTATCAGACCCGCGTCGTCACCAGCGAGGTTGAGCTTGCCACCGCAGTCATACAGGGCGCCGCAGAAGAGATCCCCGAATCGCGCCGCACCGAAGTGGGTCGACAGTGCGATGGTCTCTTCTGTTGTGTACCCCGGGAAAGCCGTCGGCAACTCCTCCTCCACTATGTATTCCGGGAAGTACTGGGCCTGCAGGGTATCGCGCAGATCCTGGTGAAAATTGTTGGGCGGAAATGTCACCAGTTCCGGCGTCGCATCGTCATTATCGAAATAGTCGTGATCATCCGTCACGAAATAGACTGGTGTGGAGCGGAATCTTACTCCGTAGGCTTTGCCAATCTGCTCATCGGCAATCGCCTGCAGCGTTATCTCGTTTTTGGTCCCTTTTACCGGCAGGCTTTCATCGAAGCTCCCATAGCTGCCGAGGAAGAGATCAATTGCCATTCTGGCCATGGCGCTGTCCGGGTTTTTCACCCAGGAGCGATAGTCCCAGTAGATATGATCCCCGTTGGAGATCACCATATCGGGCTTCTGCCCGACAATGGTGTCGAACAGTTTCTGGCGGTAGACGACGGGCTTGAAAGCGTGGCGGTTGCCGGGCAACACCGGCAGGTCCGGACCGCCGGCGCAGGTATAGCTGATAACCCTCAGACGTTCGGCTTTTTGCGCCGGGTCCGGGAAGGTTTTCAGCGGCCAGGGATCACACAGTGAAGTACCTGACGGATCGTGCAGCTGCAACTGGTATTCGGTATCCGGGCTGAGGTCGCCAACCCTGAATGCCCAGAATCGCCCCAGGGTATCCTGCTGGCGACCACTAATGGAACGGTTGCCGACCTTCAGAATCGGCGCCCTGTCGCGCGCCGACAGAAAGGAGAGCTTGATATTGAACGATCGGTGGGACACCAGCGGTATCAGATGCTGGAGGTCCCCCTGGTACCAGTTGTCGGGAGAGCGGTAATCCCCGGAGCAGGCGGTTGCACTTAGAACAGTGGCGCCCAGCCCCATCTTCAACAGGTTGCGGCGACTTAATTTTGAATCGATCATAACTACTACTCAGACTATTCCAATCGGTGCGCAATGCAGCATCTGACCTCTATCGCACCCGCTTTCGACAAATTGTTTACCTGGGCCCGGTCAATGCTTCGACCAAGGCGCGATAGAGTGTGACCGCTTCTTCCTTGCTCGCGGGTTCGTATTCCGAATCCGCACTGGTTTGGACAATGACCACGCCGTGTTCTGGATCGGCATAGATAAACTGACCACCAAAACCGACCGCCATAAATTCCCCCCTGTCACCCTGCGGTATCCACCACTGGTAGCCGTAATCCATCATCGTGTGGCTGGGCAGGTTGCGCACGGCCGGGTTGTCCGCCGTGGTGGAGGCGCGAATCCACTCCGGCGACAGCACCTGCTCTCCTGCCCATTGCCCCTCACTGGCGACCATCATTCCGAGCCGGCCGAGATCGTGCAGACCGGCAATAAAGCCACCGAAGCCCAGTTCAATGGCCTCCTGTTCGTTATTTCGGTCAATCAGCCAATAGGCTGGCTGCTCGCTGCCGATTTTCTTCCAAAGATATTGCTCGGCAAATTCGGAAACCTTCTGCCCGCTGACACGCTCGATCAGAACCGTCAGTGCCTGGGTGTTGGTATTCAGGTACTCCCAGGTCTCCCCGTGTCCCCTGTCGGGCCTGCGCAGCGCGGTACGCGGCTGGCCCCGGAGATCGCCCTTGCCGTAAGCGAGACTCTTGGCCGACGCCGCGCGGATATCGCGCCCCTCGCCTCCCGCGCCGGTATCCGCGCCTTCGATATACAGAGAGGTAGTCATTTGCAGGACATTCTTGATACTGGCGCCATCGAAGGCGCTGCCTGCCAGCTCCGGCAGATAGTCGACGATGGGATCCTCGACGCTCTTTATCATTCCCCGATCTACGGCAATTCCCACCAACAGGCTGACGATGGACTTGGTGCTTGAGAATAAAATCGACCTGGAATGCGGATTGCTGCCGTAGTAATGGCTTTCATGGGCAATTTCCCCATTGTTGAGCACGAGAAAGCCGGTGACACGGCGTTGCTCGATATAGTCGCGAAGCCTTCGCTCTTGTCCGTCAAACCGGTAGCTGACCCGGTCGATGGAAAGCAGCTTTTCCGCAGTGGGCAAAGAAGTACCACTGGCACTATCCAGCTTCCGGCTCGGATACAGGTTTTGCAGCTGGCGAAAATGAATGGGAGCCGCTTCGTTTTTGTTGCTGAAGTTGGCGGATACCTGCCGCACACGCCAGTCAACGTCTCCCCTCTTCTCCGCCGCTTCGGCGAAACCCGTTGGAGCTGATAGTAGGACCACACAGAGGAGGGATTTTAAGTTGATCAACTGCATACTCTTGCCTCGAAAAAGTGAGCCTGTAATTACAGGCTCCAATGCCGATTCAGCCGCCGTCGCGGCCATTCAGGTTCCGAAATCGATTAGTCAAAGTAATAGGTACCGCTTATGCCCAGGGTGCGCGGATCTCCCTGTACGCAACGAATCAAGGTGCCGCCATTGGAAATGGTGCCGAAGATTTCCCCGTTTGGCTGATCAATCATGCCGTTGCAGTAGGTTTCATCAGCGATGTTCTCGATAAAGGCACTGATTGACCAGCTGTCGTCGCCGGAAGTCAGGCCCAGACGCAGATTGGCCAGCGCGTAGGCATCCTGGATTGTCTGCGGGTTGTTGTTGGTCGTGCCCCCCACATTGGCCTCGTCTGTCCATTTCATTTCTCCACGTAGAAACCACGCCATGCCGCTGTCACCAATCGGTTGCGTCCATTGAGAAGTCAGATTGACCTGGTTTTCAGGTGAGTAGCGGTTGCGTGTACCGGCCAGGTCCCGGGTGCCCGCCATGCCCGGCAGGTTGCTGCCGTTGTCGAATTCGAGAAATTCGGAATCCAGATAGGCATAGCCGAAGTTGATCATCAGCTGGTCCATCGGATAATACTGCATATCCAGCTCCAGACCCTGCTGGCGCAATTCCCCGGCATTGGCAATCACATAGGTCAGGTTTTCGAATGAACGATCCTGGAAGTTCTCGATATCGGTGCGGTACAGGCTCGCATTGGCCACCAGACTGCCGTCAAGCAGGGTACTTTTGAGGCCAAACTCGTAGTTCATCACCTCTTCCGAATCAAACAGGCGCTGGTCGCCAGTCAGACCGCCGCGGGTCATCACCGAGTTGAGGCCGCCCGACTTGTATCCCGTGGAGACGGTGAAGTAGGCCATGATATCGTTGTCGACAAAATATCTGGCATTGGCCACCCAGGTCGTCTGCTCGTCCGCGAAGGCGAGCTGGTGGTCTTCGGGGGCCGCCAGCAGCGCCGAGGCAATTGGGTTATTGGACTTCACCAGAAAGCTGCCGTCCTTGTCATCATCCGAGTAGCGCACGCCGAAAGTCAGATCCAGCTGCTCGGTTGCGTGGTAGGTTCCCTGGATAAACGCGGCGATAGATTCCGCGCGCTGGAAAAACTCGGAAGGCGTGACGTTTACCTGTGCAGCGCCGGCACAGAGGCTCGCGAAGGCGGGATTGACGGCGCCGGTCATGGGGCAGAATGCGCTGCCCAGATGCGCGGTCTGGTCGATATCGTAGTCTTCCTGGAAATAGTAAAGGCCGGCGACATAGTCAAAGCTGTCTCCTGTGGGAGAAATCAGCTGGATTTCCTGGGAGAAGGTGTCGCTGTAGTAGTGCGTCTCGCGGGCCAGGTCCTCCAACGGTAGCCGGAATACCGAGTTCTCCAGTGTGCGGTTCTGCCAGTCGCGGTAGGAGGTGATCGAACGCAGGGTATGGCCTGCGATCGCTTCATCCCAGGTGGTATCCAGCAGCAGGCCCCACTGGCGATCCGCCATGTCATCTTCGTGGAGCTGGTTGATCTCGTGATCCAGGCCGGATACGTCCGGGGCTATACCCAGGTAGTTCAGGGTAGCCAATCGCTCCGGGGTGGCCGATTCCGGCAGCACCTCGATGACGGGCCCCTCCCCGGAGAGCTCCTGGTAGTCGGCCCGCAGCAACACGCTGAGTGTGTCGGCTGGCTCGAACAGCAGCGAAGTTTTCAGGCTCTCGGCGCGGCTCGCTCCCACGCCCTCCTCACCGTCAAAGCGGTTTTTCCCGTAGCCATCCTCGCCGGCCATACTGGCTACGACGCGGCCCGATGCCCGGGAACCCAGCGCCTTGTTGGCAATCGCGGTTGTTTGGTAAGCGCCGTAATCGCCGAATCCTGCCTTCACCTTGACCGAGTCCTCGCCCAGCACCGGTGCCTTGGTGCGCAGGTTCAGCGCGCCCATGGCGGCATTGCGGCCGAACAGGGTGCCCTGGGGGCCGCGCAACACTTCAGCCACTTCGATATCCTGCAGATTACCCAGCAGGGCGCCCGGACGGGACACATAGGCACCGTCGATATAAACCGCCACGCTCGGGTCCATGGCGTTATTGCCGACGGTGCCGACGCCGCGAATAGAGATGCGTTGACTGACCGCCTGGCTGGATTTGGTGACACCGAGGTTGGGCGCGATATTGCCAAGATCTTCGAGGTCACTCAGTCCGGAATTCTCCAGGTAGTCGCCGGTAAAAGCCGAGACAGAAATGGGGACATCCTGGATACTCTCGGCGCGCTTGGTCGCGGTGACGACCACCTCCTCCACCACCGGTGCCGCCAGGGCCGCAGCGGGTATCTCCGCGATCAGGCCCAGGGAAATTGCGGCCGCAAGGGGCTTAAGTGACTGATTATTCATCCGTTCTCTCTCCGCTATTTATTGTGTTTTGGAGCCGAAAGCGGATACTAGCGCGCCGAATATGTAACTTATAGTGACTTTAATTTTCCCAAATAAAACTTTAAATTACATATAGGCCCTCACCCTGAACCTGGTCAATTTGGGACACGTCGATAGCTATGCTTACTCTCAAACAGCTTCGTCACCTGCGTGCAATCGTGCAGCACGGCACCATTCTGCGGGCGGCCGAGGTCCTACACCTGACGCACCCGGCGCTGACGCGCAGCCTGAACAACCTGGAAGAAACTCTCGGCGTGCAGTTGTTCGAGCGCTCCAAGGCGGGCATGAGGCCGACACCTTTCTGCCTGCAGCTGGCCCGCCGCTGTGATCAGGTCCTGTTGGATATCGACGACATTCAGCGAGAGGCCGAACTCTATCGCAATGTTCAGACCGGCACCCTGAACATCGGCGTGGGGCGGGCAATGAAAGATCTGATCACGCGTAACACACTGCCCGAGTTCGTCGAAAGCCATCCTCGGGTTGTTGTGGGCGTCAGTGAGGGAACCCCGGAGGAACTGGTTTACAGGCTCAAGCGCCGGGAGCTCGACTTACTGGTTGCCGGATCCGGCAGCTACCGGGATATCGACGGGATCAGGTATCAACATCTGCAAGATATTCCCCTGTCGGTCATCGTGAATCCGGCGCATCCATTGCGGGCCAGGGCCGATATCCGCTTTGACGACCTGGTACCCTATCCGTTGATTGCATCCACGCTGGTCAGCGCCGCCAACCCGCTATACAGAGCAGTGCTCAGCGCGGGAGATCCGAACCGGCAACTGCCATCGCTCGTTTGCAGTGATTATTCAACGCTGAAAGATATTCTGCTGCGAACCCAGTCCTGGCTGATCGCTCCGGAATTCTATTATTCGGCGGAGATTTTAGGCGGCGAATTGTGCACGCTGGATATTTCGCACCCCGCCCTGCTGAGCCAGCTGAGCGTGATGGACCTAGGTGAACGCTCCCGCTCACCAGCTGCAGCGGCATTTATTGCGCTGTGTGAGAAAAATATCTGAGGAGACTGAAACCGTCACGCCATTTGAAGCTGCTTTGCTTTCAATCAGCCCAATGCACCGACGGAAATTCTCACAGTCAAAATAACGCAGGCCTGTCGGGGGGCATCGCAAAGAAATTTCCGGCGACGGGTGGTCCGCCACCGGAATAATGGAGGCTATTAACGCACACCTTCCAGCAGGTGCCGCGCGATAATCAGCCGCTGGATTTCGCTAGTGCCTTCGTAGATGGTGGTAATACGCACATCGCGGGACATACGCTCCAGCGGGAACTCGCGCGTATAGCCCACTCCGCCGTGCATCTGCAGCGCCACGTAGCAGGCCTCGTTGGCCTTTTCACTGGCGTAGAGCTTGGCCATGGACGCGGCTGGACCGAAGTTCATACCGGCGTCCTTCTGCCAGGCTGCCTGCATCAGTAACAGGCGCGCAGATTCCATTTCGGTGTACTTGTCGGCCAGCTGCCACTGCAGCCCCTGAAACTGGGCCAGTTTCTTGCCGAACTGCTCGCGCTCCTGGATATAGTCGCGGGCGCAGTCCAGGGCTTCCAGGCCGATGCCCAGTGCCAGGGAGCCGATGCCGATGCGGCCGCCGGCCAGCTCGCCGGCGGCGATGCGGAAACCCTTGTTCTCTGCGCCGAGCAGGTTGGCGGCGGGAATGCGGCAGTCCTCGAAGGCAACCTCGTTGGTGACCGAGGCCTTTTGTCCCATCTTTTCCTCAGCCTTGCCAATCACCAGACCCGGGGTGCCCGCCTCCACCAGGAAACAGGAAATACCCTTGCCCTTCGGCGCCGCGGAGTCGGTCACAGCCCAGACCACGAAGATACCGGCAAACTCGGCGCTGCTGATAAACAGCTTGCTGCCATTCAGCACATAGTCGTCGCCGTCCTTGACCGCGCGAGTGCGCATGGCGGCGGCGTCGGAGCCGGAGCCCGGTTCGGTCAGGCAGAAGGAACCCGCGGCGTATTCGCCACTGCAGATTTTCGGCAGGTATTTGGCTTTCTGGCCGTCGTTGCCCACCGCCTGGATGACTTCTGCAACCATATTGGTTACAGAGGTGGTGGTCGCGGTGGAGGCGCAGCCGCGGGCCAATTCAGTAATGGCCAGGCTGAAGGCGATGGTGCCGGCGCCGGTGCCGCCGAAGTCGGGATCGATATTGATGCCCATAAAGCCCAGTTCGGCCAGCTGCTTGAGTTTTTCCAACAGCAGTTGGCGGTTGCCGGTCTTGTCCAGCTCGCCGGCGACCGGCTTCAGTTCGCTGTCGGCAAACTGGCGCGCCGCCTCCTGGATCATCTGCTGTTCTTCGGTGAGTGCGAAATCCATACAGTACCTGCTTATTCTTTATTTACTGGATTGCCAAATTTCTTTCTAGTAAGAGCGGCGGGACCGCCGGCGGATGGCCGCCCCGCCGCCCTACAATGTACTTTCGTCGTTCCGGCGCAGAGCCTGTGCCGGACTTGATCCGGTACCGGAACCCAGGTGCCATAGAACTGGATACCGGCCTGTGCCGGTATGACGACCTCGGGGTTTCAGGTTCAACCCCTGTAGATCAACCGGCGCAACATCCCCTGCTGAATGGCCACGCCGAGCATAATCAAAAACAGGCCGACAATGGTTGCCATATGAATCCTCTCGCCGACCAAAAGCGCAATCAATAGCAAGGATAGCGGCGGGGAGAGGTAAATCAGGTTACTGATGCGCGCGGTATTGTCGCAACACATCATGGCCGCCTGCCACAGCAGGAAGGCGATCCCCATTTCAAACAGTCCCACATAGATGGCACCCAGCCAGCCGGCCAGCGGCGGCCATTGCCAGTCGCCCTGGACCATCAACGCCGCCCCCAACCACGGCAGGCCGCACAGGAAGCTGAGCAGCAGGTTGATCTCCGCACTGCCGCCGATGCGCGTGTTCAGCAACCAATAGCAGCACCAGATCAATGTGCTGAACAGTGCCAGGGCCACGCCCAGCGGCTGGTCGAATTGTAGTCCCAGCAGCTGGCCACGCGTGACGATCACCAGCACGCCACTGTAGCAGACCAGCGCGGCCACCAGGTCCCGGCGGCGCAACTGCTGTTTCAGCACCGGTACCGACAGCAGCGCCAGCAGTATGCCCCAGGTGTAATTGAGCGGCTGCGCCTGCTGCGCGGGCAGCAGGTCATAGGCGTGGAAGAGCACCAGGTAATAGAGAAAAGGATTGCAGAAACCCAGGACAAGATACCAGGGCCGGTTCTGCTGCCAGGCGCCGGGAACCAGATTCCAGCGCCGCCGCCAGCTGATCACCGCGGCCATCAGCAAAGTGGATGTCAGGGCGGCGATGGTCACCAGTTGCAGCGGCGACACAGCTTGCAGCGACAGCTTGAAAGCGCTGGCCACGGTGGACCAGCAGAGCACCGCCGCCAGGGCCAGCAGGTAGGCGCGGCGATTGTCGACGATGTGCGGGATAGCCATCAATCAATACCTGAATCCGTACAGCTTTCCATTCAGGAACTAAGCTTTTATGGAGTTTTGTGCGCCAACGGGCCTCAGCGCTTGCCACCCTTGGCCTTGGGCTCCGGGTCCGGCACCGCCACGGCGGTATCCGTCTTGACCTCCTGGATCACCACATAGGTGTGGGTCTCGCGCACCCCGGGGATGGACGCCAGCTTCTCTCCGAGGAAGCGGCGGTAGCCGAGCATGTCCTTGATGCGGATCTTGATCAGATAGTCAAAACCGCCGGCGACCATATGGCACTCCTGCACCTCTTCCAGGCTGGATACATGCTGGTTGAAGGCCTCCAGGGCCTCGGTGGCGGTGTCGGTCAGGGTGACCTGGATATAGACCACCAGGCCGGCGTGGACCTTGAGTGGATCCAGCAGCGCCACATAGTCGCGGATAAAGCCCTCGCGCTCGAGGCGCTTGACCCGCTCCAGGCAGGGCGTGGGGCTCAGGTTTACCCGCCGCGCCAATTCCACGTTCGGCAGGCGCCCGTGGCGCTGCAGGATGCGCAGTATCTGGCGGTCGATACGGTCCAGATCTTCCAACTGTCGAGACATAGCAACATACCCTACTGGTAATCACGCAAACAGGCGTGATATTTAACCACAACCGGCGGCAATATGGCGATTAATTCTGAGGAGTTTCGCACATAATCCGGTTTTTTATACTGGCCCTCTACTAATGAGTTTGGGAGACATTATGTCGACAACATTCGCCGGGCAATTCAGTGAAGAGTTGCACAGCGCCCGCCAGCGGGCCCGCGAGTATCTGCACGCCGACGAAAACCAGTGCGTCAGCGAACTGCTGGCTGCCCCGCGTCCCAGCGACACATTGCGCAAGAAGATCCTCAATACTTCGCGCGAGCTGGTACGCCACTCGCGCCAGCACCGCAGCAAGCGCGGCACCCTCGATGCCTTCCTGCAGCAATTCGGCCTCTCCAACAAGGAGGGCGTGGCGCTGATGTGCCTGGCGGAGTCCCTGCTGCGTGTGCCGGATGCGGATACTGCCGACAAACTGATCGCCGAGAAAGTGCATTCCGGCAACTGGTCCAGCCATCGTGGCCAGTCCGACTCCCTGTTCGTCAACGCCTCCACCTGGGGCCTGATGCTGACCGGCAATATCGTCGAGCTGGATCCGGACATCACCGAGAAGCCCTCCTCCTGGATGAAGCGCCTGGTCAGCCGCCTGGGCGAGCCCATGGTGCGCACCTCCATGATGCAGGCGATGAAAATCATGGGCGGCCAGTATGTACTGGGCCGCACCATCGAGGAGGCCCTCAAACGCGGCCCGGCGGAGAACCTGCCCGGCACCCGCTTTTCCTTCGATATGCTCGGCGAGGGCGCCCGCACCATGGCGGACGCAAAGCGCTACTTCGACGCCTATATGATGGCGATCGAGTCCATCGGCAAGAACAATATCGAAAAGGGTGGCGACAAGCGCGACGTGGTGGAGGCCAACGGTATCTCCATCAAGCTGTCCGCCCTGCACCCGCGCTACAGCGAGCTGCAGCGCGAGCGGGTGATGAGCGAACTGCTGCCCCAGGTGAAAGCACTGTGCGCTGCCGCGGCCAAATACGATATGGGCCTCAATATCGACGCCGAAGAGGCGGAGCGCCTGGATATCTCCCTGGACATCTTCGAGGCCCTGGCCCGCGATCCGGAACTGAAAGACTGGCAGGGCCTCGGCTTTGTGCTGCAGGCCTACCAGAAGCGCGCCCCGCATGTCGCTGACTGGCTGATCGCCCTGGGCCGCGATACCGGCCGCAAGCTGATGGTGCGCCTGGTCAAGGGCGCCTACTGGGACACCGAGATCAAGCACGCCCAGCAGATGGGCCTGTCCGACTACCCGGTGTACACGCGCAAGTGCCACACAGACCTCTCCTACCAGGTGTGTGCGAAGAAGCTGCTGGACGCGCGCGACGCCATCTATCCACAGTTCGCCACCCACAACGCCTACACCGTGGGCCTGATCCTGGAACTGGCCGGCGACGCCGACGACTACGAGTTCCAGCGGTTGCACGGCATGGGTCACCTGCTCTACGCACAGTTGGAAGCCGTACACGGCAAGCGCGTGCCCGTGCGGGTCTATGCCCCGGTCGGCGCACACAAGGACCTGCTGCCCTACCTGGTGCGCCGCCTGCTGGAGAACGGTGCCAACAGCTCCTTCGTCAATCGCTTTATGGACGAAAAGACCCCGATCGAAGAACTGGTGCAGGACACCCTAGAACAGAGCGAGGCCTGCAACCCCTATCGCCACCCGCAAATCCCGGTACCGGAGGACATCTATATGGGAGCTGAGGCCCTGCCACGGAAAAATTCACACGGCATCGAATTGACCGACCCGATCGCAATAGCACCGCTACAGGAAGCGGTGGAAAAGATGCGCGGCAAGCATTTCCTCGGCGGCCCCATAGTCGACGGCGTGATGGATAAGGCAGAAGAGCCTGTCGTCAACCCGGCTACTAACGAGATCGTCGGCCATACAGCCAACACCGATAAGCACCTGATCGATCGAGCATACACCTCGGCAACCGAAGCCCAGATCGCCTGGGACCGCCTGGGCGGCGACGCGCGCGCGAAGATTCTCGACAAGGTCGCCGACCTCTACGAAAAGCATATCAATGACCTGACTGCACTTATCTGCCTGGAAGCCGGCCGCACCCTGAACGACGGTATCAGTGAAGTGCGCGAAGCGGTGGATTTCTGCCGCTATTACGCCAACGGCGCGCGCAAGCATTTCAGCGAGCCGCAGCAACTGCCCGGCCCCACTGGCGAGAGCAATGAACTCTTCCTGAGTGGCCGCGGTGTCTTCGTCGCCATCAGCCCGTGGAACTTCCCCCTGGCAATCTTCACCGGCCAGGTGGTGGCCGCACTGGCCGCGGGCAACGCGGTGCTGGCCAAGCCGGCCGAGCAGACACCGCTGATCGCTGCGCGCGCCATAGAGCTGATGCACGAGGCCGGCGTACCGGCGAAAGTATTGCACCTGATCACCGGTACCGGCGCCGCCGTGGGCCAGCCGCTGATCGAGGACCCGCGCCTGTCCGGCGTGGCCTTTACCGGCTCCACCGAAACCGCGCGCCTGATCAACAAACAGCTGGCGGACAAGGAAGGCCCTATCACGCCGCTGATCGCCGAGACCGGCGGCCAGAACGTGATGATCGTCGACTCCACCGCCCTGCCGGAGCAGGTGGTGGACGATGTGATCCAGTCCGCCTTCCTGAGCGCCGGCCAGCGCTGCTCGGCACTGCGTATCCTGTGCGTGCAGGACGTGATCGCCGACAATCTGCTGAATATGCTCAAGGGCGCCTGCGATGAACTGACCCTAGGCGACCCGTCCAAACTGGAGACCGATATAGGCCCGGTGATCGATGAGAAGGCCCTGGGCCTGCTGGAAGCCCACCGCGAGCGTATGCAGAGGGAAGCCAAGCCGCTGTTTGCCTTCGACGAGGGCAAGAAGCCGGGTAGCGGCACCTTCTTCGGCCCGCAGGTAGTGGAGATTGAGGATTTCTCCCTGCTGGAGCGCGAGGTGTTCGGTCCCTTCCTGCACGTGGTGCGCTTCAAGGCGGAGGAGCTGGAAGACGTGATCCGCCGTATCAACGCCACCGGCTACGGCCTGACCTTCGGCCTGCACTCGCGCATCGAGGGTCGTGCCCACGCGGTATTCAAGCGCGTGCACGTGGGCAACACCTACGTCAATCGCGACATGGTCGGCGCGGTTGTGGGCGTCAACCCCTTCGGCGGCCAGGGCCTGTCCGGCACCGGCCCCAAGGCCGGCGGCCCCCACTACCTGTTCCGCTTCGCCGACGAGAAAACCAAGACCATCAACACAGTGGCCACCGGCGGCAATACCCAGCTGTTTAGCCTGGGGCAGTAACTGCGCTCGATTCGTCGTTCCGGTGCAGGCCGGAACCCAGGTCTCCGAACCTGGATACCGGCCTGCGCCGGTATGACGAATTCTTAAAGTTCGAAGGGGCGGACATATATCCGCCTCTACTTCCGCTCTTCCAGCGGCATCCCGCGCCGGCCCGCAATAACGTCTTTACTTGGCAGATGAAAGGAATTTCACCGACTGCCCGGAGCGTTATCGCCAATGGACGGCTGCACCCCAATTCGCGCACCCATTCTCCACCCCGCCGGCCCTGTGGCGCTGGCCGAGCGCGACCTGCTGTTTACCGCGGTATTCATCATGCTGGTCGTGTTGATCCCGGTCTTTGTGATGACCTTCCTGTTCGCCTGGCGCTACCGCGCTTCTGGGGGAAAGGGCCGCTACACGCCCAACTGGTTCTATTCCGGGAAAATCGACGCGCTGATCTGGCTGGTACCCGCGGCAATAGTGGTGATCCTGGCCTGTCTGCTCTGGAGTGAAACCCACAGGCTCGATCCCTACCGTCAGTTGAACGCCGGCACCCGCCCTCTGGAAGTGGAGGCCGTTGCCCAGGACTGGAAGTGGCTGTTTATCTATCCCGAGCATGGCATCGCATCGGTCAATGAACTGGCATTTCCCGCCGGCCGGCCCCTCAGCCTCAAGATCACCTCCGACACGGTGATGAATTCCTTTTTCATCCCCGCCCTGGGCGGGCAGATCTATGCCATGGCGGGCATGCAGACGCGCCTCAACTTGCTTGCCGACAGGTCGGGCTGTTTCCGCGGCCGAAATATGCAGTACAGCGGTGACGGATTTCCGGATCAGCATTTCGCCGCGCGCGCCCTGTCCGCGGAGGCATTCGAGGACTGGGTGGCGAAGGCCAGGAAATCGCCCGAGCGGCTGGACGCGACCAGTTACCGCGCACTGGCCGCGCCCAGTCGCGATCATCCCGTCAGCTATTATTCCGGAGTCGCACCGCGACTGTTCGACAGCATCATCGCGAAATATGCCGGCCAACATCCGGAATAGATTATGGAGATGCGCATCCTGGGAAGGCTGACCGCCGCCGACGCCCTGCCCCTTTACAGCTGGGTCGCCATCGGTGGCGCGGTGGTTACTATTCTCGGCTTCCTGGCCATCATCGGCACCATCACCTGGCTGGGCAAATGGCGCTATGTCTGGACCGAGTGGCTGACCAGCCTGGATCACAAGCGCATCGGCATCCTGTACGTGATGCTGGCGCTGGTGATGCTGCTGCGCGGCTTCGTCGACGCCATCATGATGCGCGCCCAGCAGGCGTTTGCACTCAATTCCGGCGGCTACCTGCCGCCGGAGCATTTCGACCAGATCTTCAGCTCCCACGGCACCATCATGGTTTTCTTCATGGCGATGCCGTTCCTGACCGGGCTGATCAATATCATCGTGCCGCAACAGATAGGCGCACGGGATGTCGCCTTCCCCTTTATGAATTCTGTCAGCCTGTGGCTGACCGCCGCCGGCGCCGGCCTGGTGCTGATATCCCTGGTGGTGGGCCGCTTTTCCACCGCCGGCTGGACCGGTTACCCGCCCTACTCCGGTGCCGGGTACAACCCGGGTGTAGGCGTCGATTACTGGATATGGGCGATCCAGGTCAGCGGTATCGGCAGCACCCTCTCCGGCATCAACTTTATCGTCACCATTCTCAAGCGGCGCGCGCCGGGCATGAAGCTGATGCGCATGCCGCTTTTCTGCTGGACCACGCTGGCCTCCAGTATCCTGATGGTCTTCGCCTTTCCCGCCCTCACGGTAACCACCGCCCTCCTGGCGCTGGACCGCATCTTCGATATGCACTTTTTTACCAATACCGACGGCGGCAACCTGATGAATTACATCAACCTCTTCTGGATCTGGGGTCACCCCGAGGTCTATATCCTGATACTACCTGCCTTTGGCATCTATTCCGGCGTGGTCTCCACCTTCGCCGCCAAGCGGCTGTTCGGCTACAAATCCCTGGTCTACGCCACAATGGCCATCGCGCTGCTGTCCTTCACTGTCTGGCTACACCATTTTTTCACCATGGGTGCCAGCGCCGGGGTCAACGCTTTTTTCGGCGTCGCCACCATGGTGATCGCCGTACCCACCGGCGTGAAGGTTTTCGACTGGCTGATGACCCTGTTTCGCGGGCGCATCACCTTCCACCCATCGATGCTGTGGACGCTGGGATTTATCGTCACCTTCACGATCGGCGGTATGACCGGTGTGCTGCTGGCACTGCCGCCGGCGGACTACCTGATGCACAACTCCACCTTCCTGGTGGCGCACTTCCACAATATGCTGATTCCCGGCGCACTTTTCGGCTACCTGGCCGGCTATATGTACTGGTTTCCCAAGGCCTTTGGCTTCACCCTGGACGAGCGCTGGGGGAAGCGCGCCTTCTGGTGCTGGATCAGCGGTTTCTACCTGGCCTTTATGCCGCTGTATATGCTGGGCTTTATGGGCATGGCGCGGCGCATGGAGCGTTACGACGTGGCCGCCTGGCAGCCACCGCTGGTGATCGCGGCCCTCGGGGCCGCGGTGATTCTGGCCGGCATCGCCTGCCTGGTGATACAGCTGATCGCCAGTATCCGCACTCGGGAAAGGAGACGCGACCTGACCGGCGACCCCTGGGACGGGCGCACCCTGGAGTGGCTGACCGCCTCGCCGCCGGCGCCCTACAATTTCGCCGTGCTGCCGCAGGTGCGGGATATCGACGCCCTGCATGAAATGAAACGGCGCGGCGCCGTTTACGAAAGGCCGGAGCGCTACGAAGATATTCTGCTGCCGAGAAACACCGGCGCCGGCGTACTGATCGGCGGCTTCGCCTTCGTGTTTGGCTTCTCGGCGGTCTGGCATATCTGGTGGGCGGCAGCCGCAGCGCTGCTTGCATTGCTGGCCGCGGCGGCGGCACGCAGCTTTTGCGACAGGACCGAATTCCGCTTGTCCGCCAGCGAAATACAGCAAATCGAAGAACGGCGCTTGCGGCAACTCGCCGGGGAGGAAGCGCTGTGAGTATCGCCGGCAAAGACACCGCTGTACTGCCGGAAGCCGATGTCTATGAACAGCGTGCGCTGGGATTCTGGCTCTACCTGATGAGCGACGCCATCATCTTCGCACTGCTGTTTGCCACCTACCTGGTGATGGTGGGCAACACCGCCGGCGGTCCCGGCGGCGGCGACCTGTTCAGCCTGTCCCACACCTTCGGTGAGACCCTGCTGCTGCTGACCAGCAGCCTCACCTTCGGTCTGGCCTCGGTGGCCTTGGATAGCGGCAACCGCCGACAACTACTGGGCTGGCTCGCGGTTACCTTCGCGCTGGGTCTGGGTTTCGTGGCGATGGAGTTGCGTGAATTCCACGGCCTGATTGCCCTGGGAGCGGGGCCGGAACGCAGCGGTTTCCTGTCCGCCTTCTTTACCCTGGTGGGCACCCACGGACTGCACGTGAGCGCCGGACTGGTCTTTATCCTGGTAATGATGGCGCAGGTCGCGGTAAAGGGTCTGAGCCGGCCGGTGGCTTCGCGCCTGGAGCGACTCGGCCTCTTCTGGCATTTCCTCGACATCGTATGGATTGGCATTTTTTCCGCCGTTTACCTACCGGGAATACTGCAATGAACAATGCGCCAACAGCCGGAAGATACAGTCTGAAAAGATACCTGGGCGGCTATGTGCTGGCGCTGCTACTGACCGCCATTCCCTTCGGCCTGGCAGCTACAGCCGCGCTGCCCAGGCACAGCGTCCTGATCGCAGTCGGCGCCGCAGCGCTGGCCCAGGTTTTGGTACACCTGCGCTGCTTCCTGCATCTGGGGCTGCGCACCACAGCGCCAGAGCGACTGCTGGCCATCGCCTTTGCCGCCGTGCTGATCCTGATCATGATTGGCGGCAGCCTGTGGATCATGTTCAACCTGCACTACCGCATGTGGGTCTGACTCGCCGCATAACCCAGCGACATATCCTCAACAAAGCCGACTCCATGCTGATTTGCGCGCCATTTTCGGGCAAAAAAAGAGCCGGGGGTTTCCCGGCTCTAATCAAGTCCTGTGAGATTGCCGAATTTCATTGGGCAGACTTGTTTGTTTGACCGTTCCGATTAAAAAAAGATCAATTCAACACGCGATATCCGCGACCACGCAGACAGTTTCTGGTGATCTGCTCGGCCTCCACATTGGCGCTGCCCGCGCCAGACACGCCGCCGACCAATGCGCCCGCGCCGGCACCAGCGGCCGCGGCACGGCTGCTGTCACCGATAATGGCGCCCAGCGCACCGCCCAGCAGCGCACCGCCGGCGGCGCGGGCTACGCCCCTGCGCCCCTGATCGGCGCGCGCCGCATAGGAAAGCCCCTTGCAGTCTGCCAGGTCCGCCTGGTACTGGCTCATATTCACACCGTAGGTATCGATCACCACGCTACCGGCACCGGGCACCTGCTCCTGCTGCGTGGCGCAGCCGACGGCCAGCGCAGCGCAAAGCCCCATCACTGCTATTCCAGACTTCATCTGACGCACCTCCAACTTCAACCCGAGCTAGCCTGCGCAAGGTACGGGCAGTTTGTCACCTGATTCTTCTTTAGGTTTAGACGAAGGTTGGAATTGGCGCCAGCCGGTGGCAGAAGAAGCGCTGACTGGTTGGGCAAGAAAATAGAGGAAAGGAGGCCCATATAGGAGCGGCCCATGGCCGCGATCGATCGCGGCCAACGGCGGGTGGCCGCTCCGCCGCTCCTACAGGGTGCAGTCGTCATTCCGGCGGAGGGCGGCATCCAGGGGCCACCGAACTGGGTAGCGGCCTTCGCCGGTAGGAC
>NZ_JACZFR010000067.1 GCF_014904815.1 Microbulbifer taiwanensis | reverse complement strand
TCCTCCAGGCCGGGCGGAAACCGCCGCGCCCCGGCCCCGGCGGCTTTTTTTGTGGTTGGCGATCAGTGAATCTCGGCCAGCGCCTTATTGTCGGCCACTAATCCCTGATCTACGGCCAGTCCTTACTCAGGTCGCAACTGCGGCTGCCGGACATCAGGTTGGCAAAGCGCGCTCCGTCCATCTCCACCAGTTCCTCGTGGTCGCCGGCTTCAAAATAGACGGTATCGCAGCGGCGCAGGCTGCTATCCAGCAGTGTGCTGACGCCGTAGGCCTGTCCGAGTGGCGGCAGGGCGCCCAGCTCGCAGTCGGGGAAAACGCGGCCAAGTTCATCCTCCGGGACCATCTCCAGTCCGTTGCGGCCCGTTTCATCGTGCACGGCGCGCATGTCGAGGCTACTGCTGGCGGGGATTACGGCCATCATATAGCCCGTGTCATCCTTCAACAGTATGGCCTTGGCTACCTGGTCCTCGCGCACATGGGCGGCGTGGGCGCTCTCGCGACTGGTGTGGCTGTGTGGGTGCTGTACCAGTTGGTAGTCGACCGACTGGTCACGCAAATACTGACTGACTCTCGCTGCAATGGTCATGGTTTGCCCCTCATTCGACTGCCGATATTTCATTGTAGTTTCCTGTGAGGTGTTTCGCGCCAGCTGCCGGTTCAATACTTAAGTTCCCATGCCTGTTGACAGGGCTGGCTGGCGACCGTAGAATTCGCGCTCCTTTTCGCCCGCCCTCGGGGTTGCGTAAAAGGACGTTCTTTAGTTTTTAAGTTGGAGTTTGATTCCATGCAGGGTCAACGCATCCGAATTCGCCTGAAGGCGTTTGATCACAAGTTGATCGATACGTCTACCCAGGAGATCGTCGAGACGGCCAAGCGCACTGGCGCCCAGGTTCGCGGTCCCATTCCGCTGCCGACTCGCAAAGAGAAGTACACCGTGCTGATTTCTCCGCACGTCAACAAAGACGCGCGCGACCAGTACGAGATTCGTACCCACAAGCGTTTGCTGGACATTGTTGAGCCCACCGAGAAAACCGTCGACGCGCTGATGAAGCTCGACCTGGCGGCCGGTGTTGAGGTTCAGATCAGTCTCGGCTAACTCTTTCAATTAACTACCGAATCCCGGGCGAAAAAGGTCTGGGTAGTGTAACGCTCTGAAATTGGGCGGCCGCAGTGGGTTAAAGCCCCGTGCACTGAGAGGTTGAAAAGATGACTATAGGTATTGTCGGCCGCAAGAGCGGCATGACTCGCATCTTCACCGAAGATGGCGCGTCTATCCCGGTAACTGTTATCGAGGTAGCTCCGAATCGCGTCACCCAGGTGAAAACTGTGGAAACTGACGGCTATGCCGCGGTTCAGGTGACCGTGGGTAACCGCAAGGCTTCCCGTGTCTCCAAGCCCCAAGCGGGCCACTTCGCCAAGGCCAACACCGAGGCCGGCACTCGTCTCTTCGAGCTGCGTACCGACGCAACAGAAGAGGCCTTCGAAATCGGTTCTGAAATCACTGTCTCCGGCTTTGAAGCTGGTCAGATGATCGACGTAACCGGCACTTCCAAGGGTAAAGGCTTCCAGGGTGGCGTTAAGCGCTGGAACTTCCGCACCCAGGACGCAACTCACGGTAACTCCCTGTCTCACCGCGCTCCCGGTTCTATCGGTCAGTGCCAGACTCCTGGTCGCGTGTGGAAAGGCAAGAAGATGGCCGGCCACATGGGTGCCGAGCGCGTAACCGTGCAGAACCTGGAAGTGGTTCGTGTTGACGCCGAGCGTAACCTGTTGCTGGTTAAAGGTGCCGTTCCCGGTGCGCCCGGCGGCGACGTTATCGTTCGTCCGGCAGTAAAAGCCTAAGTCTGAGGGGAAATAGATATGGAACTGAATATCGCTACTCCCGAAGGCGCTAAAGGCACTGTAGCTGTCTCTGAAGTGACTTTCGGACGTGAATTCAATCAAGACCTGGTGCACCAGGCGGTTGTGGCCTACATGGCTGGCGCCCGTCAGGGTACCAAGGCGCAAAAGAATCGCGCTGACGTTTCCGGTGGCGGCAAGAAGCCCTGGCGTCAGAAAGGTACTGGCCGCGCTCGCGCCGGCACCATCCGCAGCCCGCTGTGGCGTTCCGGTGGTGTAACTTTCGCCGCAGAGCCGCGTGATCACAGCGTCAAGCTGAACAAGAAGATGTACCGTGCCGCACTGCGCTGCATTCTGTCCGAGTTGGCCCGTCAGGAGCGCCTGGTAGTGGTTGAGTCCTTTGACGTGGACGCGCCCAAGACCAAGCAGCTGGTGAGCAAGCTGGCTCAGTTCGATCTGGCGGATGCGCTGATCGTGACCGAGGAAGTGAGTGAGAATCTCTACCTGGCTGCGCGCAACCTGCACAAGATCGACGTTCGCGACGTGCAGGCCATCGATCCGGTAAGCCTGATTCGCTTTGACAAGGTCGTGGTTACCGTTTCTGCACTCAAGAAAATTGAAGAGGTGCTGGGATGAACCAAGAGCGACTCTACAAAGTACTGCTGGGCCCGGTAATTTCCGAAAAGGCTGCTGTGTTGGCGGATTCCGCCAATCAAGTGGTTTTCAAGGTGACCACCGATGCCGATAAAGCCGAGATCAAAGCCGCGGTAGAAAAGCTGTTCAACGTTTCCGTTGAGCAGGTTCGCACCGTGAACGTAAAAGGCAAAACCAAGCGCACGCGTTTCGGCATGGGCCAGCGCAACGACTGGAAAAAAGCCTACGTTCGCCTGGCCGAAGGCAGCGACATCAACTTTGAAGCTGCTGAGTAAAGGGGACAGTTACAATGGCAATTGTAAAAGCAAAACCGACCTCTGCCGGCCGTCGCCACCTCGTCAAGGTTGTTAATTCCGACCTGCACAAAGGTGCGCCTTACGCGCCTCTGGTAGAGAGCAAAAGCAAAAGCGGTGGCCGCAACAACGCTGGCCGCATCACCACCCGTCATATCGGTGGTGGTCACAAGCAGCACTACCGCGTTGTCGACTTCAAGCGCAACAAGGACGGTATTCCGGCCAAGGTTGAGCGCCTGGAGTACGATCCGAACCGCAGCGCGCACATCGCCCTGGTCTGCTACGCAGACGGTGAGCGTCGCTACATCATTGCGCCGAAAGGTCTGAAAGCTGGTGCCACCGTGCAGTCTGGCGATGCAGCGCCGATCGCTGTGGGTAACACCCTGCCGCTGCGCAACATCCCGGTGGGCTCCGTGATTCACGGTGTCGAGCTGAAGCCGGGTAAAGGCGCCCAGCTGGCCCGCTCCGCTGGTGCCTCTGTGCAGCTGGTGGCGCGCGAAGGTCAGTACGCAACCATCCGTCTGCGTTCCGGCGAGATGCGCAAGGTTCTGTCCGAGTGCCGCGCCACCCTGGGTGAAGTGAGCAACTCCGAGCACAGCCTGCGCAAGCTGGGCAAGGCCGGTGCCAAGCGCTGGCGCGGTGTTCGCCCGACCGTTCGCGGTGTGGCGATGAACCCGGTAGATCACCCGCATGGTGGTGGTGAAGGTCGTACCTCTGGTGGCCGTCACCCGGTTACTCCGTGGGGCGTGCCTACCAAGGGCAAGAAAACGCGCAAGAACAAGCGCACCGATAAGATGATTGTACGTCGCCGCGGCAAGTAAGCCGCGCACGATGTCTGAGCAGCTAGAGAGGAATCGACAGTGCCACGCTCATTAAAGAAAGGTCCCTTTATTGATCTGCACCTGATCAAAAAGGTGGAGGCGGCGATCGCAGCCAATGATCGTCGACCGATTAAAACCTGGTCCCGCCGTTCCATGGTTATGCCGGAAATGGTTGGACTGACGATTGCCGTGCACAACGGTCGTCAACACGTGCCCGTCCTGGTCAACGAAGAAATGGTTGGTCACAAGCTGGGCGAGTTCGCCGCTACCCGCACTTACCGCGGTCACGCTGCGGACAAGAAAGCGAAGAAGCGCTAAGCCGAGGTTATAACGATGGAAGTAGCAGCAAAATTACGCGGCGCTCGTCTGTCGGCGCAAAAGGCGCGACTGGTAGCTGATCAGGTTCGCGGCAAAGGCGTTGAAGAAGCCCTGGATATTCTGGCGTTCAGCCAGAAGAAAGGCGCGGCGATCGTCAAGAAGGTTCTGGAGTCGGCCATTGCCAACGCCGAGCACAACGAAGGTGCCGACGTTGACGAGCTGAAGGTTTCTACGATTTTCGTAGATGAAGGTATGACCATGAAGCGCATTAAGCCGCGCGCCAAGGGTCGTGCTGATCGCATTCTTAAGCGTACTTGTCACATCACTGTGAAAGTGGCCGAGAAATAAGAGAGCAGGCGAGAAAACCATGGGACAAAAAGTACATCCTACCGGCATTCGTCTGGGTATCGTTAAAAAGCATACTTCTGTTTGGTATGCCGGCAGCGACGAGTACGCAGACAAGCTGTACACGGATCTGAAAGTTCGCGAATTTATTCGCAAAAAACTGGCTCACGCTTCCGTGAGCCGTATCGAGATCGAGCGTCCGGCGAATACCGCGCGTGTGACCATTCACACCGCCCGCCCGGGAATTGTGATCGGTAAAAAAGGTGAAGACGTAGAGCGTCTGCGCAACGAAGTCAGCGCGCAGATGGGCGTGCCGGTGCACATCGACATCGAAGAGGTGCGCAAGCCGGATCTGGACGCCGCTCTGGTTGGCCAGAACGTTGCCCAGCAGCTGGAGCGCCGTGTGATGTTCCGTCGCGCCATGAAGCGCGCCGTGCAGAACGCTATGCGTCAGGGTGCCGAAGGTATCAAGATTCAGGTAGGTGGCCGTCTCGGTGGTGCAGAAATTGCCCGCACCGAGTGGTATCGCGAAGGTCGTGTGCCGCTGCACACCCTGCGCGCAAATATCGACTACGCCACCGCTGAAGCCATGACCACTTACGGCATCATCGGTATCAAGGTCTGGATCTTCAAAGGTGAAGTCATCGGCGACGAAATCCCCGATGAGAAGCCGGCGAAGACCCGCAAGAAAGCTTCTAAATAAGGGGTACGCAGATGCTGCAACCAAAGCGTACAAAATTCCGCAAGGTACAGAAGGGTCGTAATCGCGGTCTTTCCCAGCGCGGCTCTAAAGTGAGCTTTGGCGAGTTTGGCCTCAAGGCCATCGGTCGCGGTCGCATTACTGCGCGCCAGATCGAAGCGGCTCGTCGCGCAATGACTCGTCACGTAAAGCGTGGCGGTAAGATCTGGATTCGCGTGTTTCCGGACAAGCCCATTACCAACAAACCCCTCGAAGTACGGATGGGTAAAGGTAAAGGTGGCGTTGAATACTGGGTGGCTCAGATCCAGCCGGGCAAGGTCCTCTACGAGATGGAGGGTGTGTCCGAAGATCTGGCTCGCGAGGCTTTCGAGCTCGCCGCAGCCAAGCTGCCTGTAAAGACAACTTTCGTTAAGCGTTCGGTGATGTAATGAAGACTGCAGATCTACGCGAAAAGTCAGTTGAAGAGCTGAACCAGGAACTCCTGAACCAGCTTGAGGCTCAATTCAAGCTTCGCATGCAAAAGTCCACCGGTCAGCTGACACAGACTCATCTGCTGAAGCAGACTCGTCGCGACATTGCTCGCATTAAGACTGTGTTGACCCAAAAGGCGGCACAAGAGAGCGCAGGTAACTAATCATGGCAGAAGCACAGTTGAAGCGTACTCTGACCGGTAAGGTCGTGAGTGACAAGATGGACAAAACCATCACCGTTTTGATCGAGCGCCGTGTTAAGCACCCGATCTACGGCAAAATTGTGAGCAAGTCCACCAAGCTCAAGGCACACGATGAGAACAACGATTGCGGCATCGGTGATGTTGTAACAATCGAAGAGTCTCGTCCGCTGTCCAAGAGCAAGTCCTGGGCTTTGCAGAAAATTGTAGAGCGTGCGGCGAAGGTCTAAGCCCTAGCGCATTGACTACCGAATTGAAGGCCGGATTAAAGGTTTTCGGAGAGAGACGATGATTCAAGCGGAATCCTACTTAGAAGTAGCAGACAACAGTGGGGCTCGCCGCGTCATGTGCATCAAGGTGCTGGGCGGCTCCCATCGTCGTTATGCTGGCGTGGGCGACATTATCAAGGTGACCGTTAAGGAAGCCATTCCCCGCGGTAAAGTGAAGAAGGGTCAGGTAATGAATGCCGTTGTGGTTCGCACCAAGAAAGGTGTGCGCCGTGCGGACGGTTCCCTGATCAAATTTGACGATAACGCAGCGGTACTGCTGAACCAGCAACATGCGCCGGTTGGCACCCGTATTTTTGGCCCGGTAACTCGCGAGCTGCGCGGTGAGAAGTTCATGAAGATCATCTCACTGGCCCCCGAAGTTATCTAAGCCTCGAGCGGAGAAGAGTAATGCGCAAGATCAAGCGTGACGACGAAGTGATCGTTATCGCCGGTCGCGACAAGGGCAAGCGCGGTACAGTACGTAAGGTACTGAACGACGGTCGCCTGATTGTTGCCGGCGTACAGATGATCAAGAAACACCAAAAGCCGAACCCCCAGATGGGTGTTGCCGGTGGCATCGTGGAAAAGGAAGCTGCAATCCAGGCTTCCAACGTAGCCATCTTCAACCCCAATACCCAAAAGGCTGACCGGGTGGGCTTTAAAGTACTGGAAGACGGATCTAAGATTCGCGTCTTCAAATCCAGCGGCGAAGCCATCTAAGGCTTCAGGCGCAAAAGCAGGTTGGTAGATCATGGCAAAGCTTAAAGAGCTCTACACTAAGGAACTCGCGCCCAAGCTGAAAGAAGAGCTGGGGCTCGACAATGTGATGGCAGTGCCGCGCATCACCAAGATCACCATCAACATGGGTGTTGGTGAGGCTGTTGGTGACAAAAAGGTGCTGGAGCACGCCGTTAATGACATGACGGCAATTACCGGTCAAAAACCCATTATCACCAAAGCGCGCAAGTCTATTGCGGGCTTTAAGATTCGCGACGGTTGGCCGATCGGCTGCAAGGTGACTCTGCGCGGTGAGCGCATGTACGAGTTCCTGGAGCGTCTGGTCGACATCGCTATTCCGCGTATCCGTGACTTCCGTGGCATCAGCCCGAAACAGTTCGACGGCCGCGGAAACTTCTCTATGGGTGTGACTGAGCAAATCATCTTCCCGGAAATTGACTACGACAAAGTAGACAAGCTTCGCGGCCTGGATATTTGTATTACCACTACAGCGGCTAACGACGACCAAGGTCGCGCGCTGCTGAAAGCGTTTAACTTCCCGTTCAAGGGTTAAGAGGATTCCATGGCGAAGAAATCCATGATTGCGCGTGAGAACAAGCGCGCTCGAACCGCAGCTAAGTACGCGCAGAAGCGCGCAGAGCTGAAGGCGATCATCGCCAGTACCACTGCTTCTGAAGAAGAGCAGTGGGAGGCTCAACTCAAGCTGCAGAAACTGCCGCGCGATGCAAGCCCGGTACGTCAGCAACGTCGCTGTCGTATCACTGGTCGCCCCCACGCTGTCTACCGCAAGTTCGGCCTGTGCCGTAACAAGCTTCGCGAAGCAGCCATGCGTGGTGATGTTCCCGGTCTGGTTAAGTCCAGCTGGTAAAGGCAGACTTGAGGAGTCGTAACAAATGAGTATGCAAGATCCGTTGGCAGATATGCTGACCCGCATCCGCAATGCCCTGGGGCGCGGAAAGGCGGCAGTAACCCTGCCTTCATCCAAACTGAAAGTGGCTGTAGCCAAGGTCCTGAAAGACGAAGGTTATATCACTGACTACGCCGTAAGCGAAAATGCCAAACCGGAACTGACCATTGACCTGAAATACTTCCAGGGCAAGCCGGTTATCGCCGAGTTGGACCGCGTATCCCGTCCGGGCCTGCGCGCTTACACTGGTAAGAAAGCTCTGCCGACCGTACGCGGCGGCCTGGGTATCGCGATCGTCTCCACCTCCCAGGGTGTGATGACCGACCGCGCTGCGCGCCAGGCTGGTGTCGGTGGCGAAGTGCTCTGCACCGTATTCTAAGCGGGGGTTGGTATGTCTCGAGTAGCAAATGATCCAGTAAAGGTCCCCGCAGGTGTTACCGTTGATCTGAAAGGTCAGGACATCGCCGTAAAAGGCGGTAACGGTAATCTGAGCATGGTGATCCACGGCGACGTGGAAGTGAGCGAGGCGGAAAGCCAGCTGACTTTCGCTGCGCGCAACAATTCCAAGCAGGCCAAGGCGCTGGCGGGTACTACGCGCGCACTGGTCAACAATATGGTGGTAGGTGTCAGCCAGGGTTTCGAGAAGAAGCTGCAGTTGCTGGGTGTTGGTTACCGCGCTAAGGCGTCCGGTAAAACCGTCAACCTGACCCTGGGCTTCTCCCACCCGATCGATTATCAGCTGCCGGAAGGCGTGACTGCGGAAACGCCGTCCCAGACTGAAATCGTACTGAAGAGCAGCAATAAACAGCTGCTGGGCCAAGTGGCCGCCGAGATCCGCGCATTCCGTCCGCCGGAGCCCTACAAAGGTAAGGGTGTCCGTTACGCCGACGAACGCGTGTATCGCAAAGAGGCCAAGAAGAAGTAAATAGGGCATAGATATGAACGTTAAGAAAGCATCTCGCTTGCGTCGTGCACGTCGTGCCCGCGCCAAGATCCGCGAGCTGGGCGCCGTTCGCCTGACCGTGAACCGCACGCCGCGTCACATTTACGCACAGATCCTGTCTGCCGACAGCAACAAGGTACTGGCTTCCGCCTCTACCCTGGACAAGGACCTGCGCGCAGGTAAAACCGGTAACGTCGATGCCGCTAGCGCGGTCGGCAAGCTGATCGCCGAGCGCGCCAAGGCAGCCGGTGTTGAGGAAGTCGCCTTCGATCGCAGCGGTTTTAAATACCACGGCCGCGTCAAGGCTCTGGCTGACGCTGCCCGCGAAGCCGGTCTGAAATTCTAAGGGTTGAGTTATGGCTAGAGAGAAAGAGAAAAGCAACGACGAAGGCCTGCAGGAGAAGCTGGTCCAGGTCAATCGCGTTGCCAAGACTGTTAAAGGTGGTCGTATCTTCGCCTTTACCGCACTGACGGTAGTTGGCGACGGCAACGGCCGCGTCGGCTTCGGTCGTGGCAAGGCGCGCGAAGTGCCGGTTGCCATCCAGAAGGCGATGGAAGCCGCGCGTCGCAATATGATCCAGGTGGACCTGAATGGTGACACCATTCAGTACGCCACCAACGGTCGCCACGGCGGTTCCAAGGTTTACATGCAGCCCGCTTCCCAGGGTACCGGCGTTATCGCCGGCGGCGCCATGCGCTCCGTCCTGGAAATGGCCGGTGTGCACAACGTACTGGCCAAGTGCTACGGCTCCACCAACCCGGTGAACGTAGTGCGCGCAACTTTCACCGCTCTGGAGCAGATGCAGAGCCCGGAAGATGTCGCGGCCAAACGCGGTAAATCAGTCGAAGAAATCCTGGGCTGATTGCGGCTCGGATCAAAGGTTATTGGTGGGTTAAGACCATGGCTAAGAAGACCATTAAAGTCACCCAGACCAAGAGCGTACACGGACGCCTGAAAAACCATCAGGCGTGCGTTGCCGGTCTGGGGCTGCGCCGCATCGGGCACACTGTGGAAGTGGAAGACACTCCCTCTGTGCGCGGCATGATCAACAAAGTGAACTACCTGGTTAAGGTTGAGGGGGAATAACATGCGTTTGAACGACCTGTCTCCCGCAGAAGGCCACAAGCACAGCGCCAAGCGCGTTGGCCGCGGTATCGGTAGCGGCCTGGGTAAGACCGGCGGCCGCGGTCACAAGGGCCAGAAAGCCCGCTCCGGTGGCTCTGTACGTCCGGGCTTCGAAGGCGGCCAGATGCCGCTGCAGAAGCGCCTGCCGAAGTACGGTTTCACCGCGCGCGTTTCCCGTTTCACCGCGGAAGTGCGCCTGGCGGAGCTGGCCAAGGTGGATGCTGACGTAATTGATTTGGCAGCGCTGAAGAATGCCGATATCATCGGCGGCCACATTAAACGCGCCAAAGTATTCCTGTCCGGCGAGCTGGCCAAGGCGGTAACCGTCAAGGGCCTGGGCGTCACCAAGGGTGCGAAAGCGGCCATCGAAGCTGCTGGCGGTAAAATAGAAGACTGATTGAGGCCCCAATGGCACGACCAGGACCCGGTGTAAATCCCCTGGGCAACAGCAAGGGATTGGGCGAGCTTTGGGCTCGCCTTCGTTTTCTGCTCCTCGCGCTGCTTGTGTATCGCGTTGGAACACATATTCCGGTGCCCGGTATAGACCCGGAAAAGCTGTCGAACCTGTTTAACCAGAACCAGGGTACCATCCTGGGGCTGTTCAACATGTTCTCCGGCGGTGCTCTGGAGCGCATGAGTATTCTGGCGCTGGGCATCATGCCCTACATCTCCGCGTCCATCATCATGCAGTTGATGACCGCGGTGACACCCTCTCTGGAAGCATTGAAGAAAGAGGGGGACGCCGGGAGGCGCAAGATCAACCAGTACACCCGTTACCTGACGGTGGTGCTGGCCCTGATCCAGGGTATCGGCATGACCTTCGGCCTGGCCGGCCAGAATCTGGCCTACTCGGCGGAACCGGCGTTCGGCTTCTACTTCGTGGCGGTGACGTCGCTGGTGACCGGTGCAGTGTTCATGATGTGGCTGGGTGAGCAGATCACCGAGCGCGGTGTCGGCAACGGGATCTCGATGCTGATCTTTGCCGGTATTGTCGCTGGTCTGCCCAGTGCGATTGGTCAGGCGTTTGAACAGGCGCGCCAGGGCGAGCTGCACATACTGTTGCTGCTGGCCATCGGTTTTGTCGCCATTGCCGTGGTGTACTTTGTGGTGGTGATGGAGCGCGGCCAGCGCCGCATCACCATCAACCACGCACGCCGGCAGGCCGGGCGCTATTCCGCAGCTCCGGCTGCGCAGTCCAGTCACCTGCCGCTGAAGGTGAACATGGCCGGTGTTATCCCGGTGATTTTCGCCAGCAGTATCCTGCTGTTCCCGGCCACCCTGGCGCAGTGGTTCGGCCAGGGCGGTGAGGGTATCGGTGCGCAGATACTGCAGTGGATGGCGCTGCAACTGGGCCCGGGACAGCCGCTGAACATCATTCTGTTCGCGCTGTTGATCGGTTTCTTCTGCTTCTTCTACACGGCGTTGATGTTCAACCCGAACGAAGTGGCAGACAACCTGAAGAAATCCGGCGCCTACGTGCCCGGTATCCGCCCCGGTGAGCAGACGGCGCGCTATATCGACAGCGTGCTGACCCGTCTGACCCTGGTGGGTGCCGTGTATATTGCGGCGGTATCCCTGCTGCCGCAGTTCCTGGTAGTGGGATTGAATATTCCCTTCTATCTGGGGGGTACTTCACTACTGATCGTTGTGGTGGTAGTGATGGACTTTATGTCGCAGGTGCAGTCGCACATGCTGTCCCACCAGTACGAAGGAATGATGAAAAAAGCGAACCTGCAAAGCTACGGTCGTCGCTAAGCGTCACCCGCTCGCAGTCAGATTGAATTGAGGTAAGGTCATGAAAGTACGCGCTTCTGTTAAAAAGATCTGCCGTAACTGCAAAATCGTGCGTCGCAAAGGCGTTCTGCGGGTCATCTGCAGCGCCGAGCCGCGTCACAAGCAGCGTCAAGGCTAATCCGGGGCCCTCGGCCCTTGCAGGAGAGGGCGGTCTGCGATCGCTCTCTCCTGTAAAACTTGTAAGATCAAGCTGGCTGCCGCGGCCCCCGCGAAAGCTGGCGACACCGCAACCCCTCCCGGGTGCGTGGTGGAGACCGAGAAGTCATTGCTTGGCGGTCTCAAACTGGGGGCGTTGACTGTCGTCCGCATCCTCTTCGGGCAACCGGAGGGGGCGTGGGCTATTGCAATTTAGTGTCTGAAAAGCTATTCTTGCGCGCCTTTTTGGTGGCGCCGCCGGTTTTTTAGTCGCTGTCAGCGCCGAATTCAAAGCAGAGTCACACGCTTATTCGAGTGGCTCCCAATACGTGGAGTACGCCTCTATGGCACGTATTGCTGGTGTCAATGTACCAGACCACAAGCACGCCGTGATCTCCCTGACCCATATCTACGGGGTTGGTCGCACCACGGCTAAGTCTATTTTGGCAGCGGTTGGTATCGCTGAATCCACCAAAATCCGCGATCTGTCTGAAGACCAGATCGAATCCATCCGCGGTGAAGTTGGAAAACTCACAGTGGAAGGTGATCTGCGCCGTGAAGTATCCATGAACATCAAACGTCTGATGGACCTGGGTTGCTTCCGCGGTCTGCGCCACCGTCGCAGCCTGCCGCTCCGCGGCCAGCGCACCAAGACCAATGCCCGCACCCGTAAGGGTCCGCGCAAGCCGATTCGCAAGTAAGTCTCAAGACTGAAACGCAAATCGCGGTTTAACAAGCCCGCGCTCCAGTCGAGGCGGGATTTGATACAGGATTTAGGATACTGGTATGGCTAAGCCAAAAACTACTGTTCGCAAAAAGGTCAAAAAGACCGTTGTCGACGGTATTGCCCACGTCCACGCATCGTTCAACAATACGATCGTCACGATCACTGATCGTCAGGGTAATACCCTCAGCTGGGCCACCGCGGGTGGTTCCGGTTTCCGCGGCTCTCGCAAGAGCACGCCGTTTGCAGCCCAGGTTGCCGCCGAGCGCGCAGGTACTGCCGCTCAGGAATACGGCCTGAAAAACCTTGATGTCGAAGTAAAGGGCCCCGGCCCCGGTCGCGAATCTGCTGTTCGCGCGCTGAACAACTGCGGCTACAAGATCACCAACATCACCGACGTGACGCCGATCCCGCATAATGGTTGTCGTCCGCCCAAGAAACGTCGCGTGTAAGAGGGGGCTGACTAAAAATGGCACGTTATATTGGACCAAAATGTAAGCTTTCCCGCCGGGAAGGTACCGATCTGCAGCTGAAAAGTGGCGTTCGCCCGCACGACTCCAAGTGTCGCGCGGAAGCCAAGCCCGGTCAGCACGGCGCCGGCCGCGGCCGCCTGTCTGACTACGGCGTACAGCTGCGTGAGAAGCAAAAAGTTCGCCGTATCTATGGCGTACTGGAAAAGCAATTCCGTAACTACTATAAGGAAGCGGCGCGCCTGAAGGGTGCAACCGGTGAAAACCTGCTGCAACTGCTGGAAAAGCGCCTGGACAACGTGGTTTACCGCATGGGCTTTGGTTCTACCCGTTCCGAAGCGCGTCAGCTGGTTTCCCACAAGGCGATTCTGGTAAACGGCAGCACCGTGAACATCCCCTCCTACCAGGTTAGGGAAGGCGATGTCATCTCTATACGCGAGAAAGCCAAGAAGCAGATGCGTATTCAGAATTCCGTTTCCCTCGCCGCCCAGCGTGGCGATGTCGAGTGGGTAGACGTCAACGCGAGCAAGCTGGAAGGCACCTTCAAGCGTGTTCCGGATCGCGTGGATCTGCCGGCAGAGATCAATGAAAACCTTATCGTGGAACTCTACTCCAAGTAAGACCTAGTCCACTTTAAGGAATGCAACTGTAAACAGGTATGGCTATGCAGACTGCTGTCAACGAGTTTTTGACACCTCGTCGTATTGACGTCACAGAGTACAACCCGAATCACGCCAAAGTGGTTCTGGAGCCCCTGGAGCGCGGTTTCGGCCACACTCTGGGCAACGCACTGCGTCGCATCCTGCTGTCCTCCATGCCGGGCTGCGCCGTCACCGAAGTTGAAATCGACGGTGTTGAGCACGAGTACAGCGCGATTGAAGGTGTGCAGGAAGACGTAATTGAAATCCTGCTCAACCTGAAGGAAATCGCCGTTGTCATGCACGGCAAGGATCAGGCGGTACTCAGCCTGAGCAAGAAGGGCCCGGGTGCGGTAACAGCCGGAGATATCCAGGTCGATCACGATATCGAGATCGTCAATCCCGAGCACGTGATCGCCAATATCACCGGAGATGTGGAACTCAGCCTGCGTCTGACAGTGGCGCGCGGCCGTGGCTACCAGCCCGCCGACGCCCGTCGCGACGAAGAGGAAGAGACCCGTGCGATCGGCCGTCTGCAGCTGGACGCCTCCTACAGCCCGGTTCGCCGTGTATCCTACAGCGTGGAAGCCGCGCGTGTGGAGCAGCGTACCGACCTGGACAAGCTGGTTCTGGACCTGGAGACCAACGGTACCCTGGATCCGGAAGAGGCCATCCGCCGCGCCGCTACCATCCTGCAGCAGCAGCTGGCAGTGTTTGTGGACCTGGAAGGCGAGAAGGAAGCCCAGCCGAAGTCCGAGGAGCCGGAAGTCGACCCGGTGCTGCTGCGCCCGGTGGACGACCTGGAGCTGACTGTGCGTTCGGCCAACTGTCTGAAGGCAGAGAACATCTACTATATCGGTGACCTGATTCAGCGCACCGAAGTAGAACTGCTGAAGACCCCGAACCTGGGCAAGAAATCCCTGACTGAGATCAAGGATGTTCTGGCCTCCCGCGGTCTGTCCCTGGGCATGCGCCTGGAGAACTGGCCGCCGGCCAGCCTCAAGGGCGACAGCAAGCTGAGCCCCCTGTAAGCAGATTTGAGTATTAACCCGAGCGGTGCGTAGACACCGCTCCAGAACGACTTGCTGAGACAGCACCTGTCGTTAGCAAAAACGTCGTAAGGAATTGAGTCATGCGTCATCGCTATAGTGGCCGTAAATTCAGCCGTACCAGCGCTCACCGCAAGGCCATGTTCAAGAACATGACCGCGTCTCTGGTGGAGCACGAACTGATCAAAACCACACTGCCGAAAGCCAAGGAGCTGCGTCGCGTTGCCGAGCCGCTGATTACCCTGGCCAAGAAGGACAGTGTTGCCAACCGCCGTCTGGCTTTCGCCCGTATCCGCGACAAGGATGCCGTGCGCAAGCTGTTCGACGAGCTGGGCCCGCGTTACGAAGCCCGTCCGGGTGGTTACATCCGTATCCTGAAGTGCGGTTTCCGCGCCGGCGACAAGGCCCCGATGGCCTACGTCGAGCTGGTGGATCGTCCCCAGGTAGAAGGCGACGAGGCTGAAGCTGCCGAGGCGTAAGCCTGGACTGCCCAGTGCAAAGGAAGGCCGGTCTGTGACCGGCCTTTTTTATAGGTTTTGATTTCAGGTCTCCGCCATGTCCTTCGACGCGTTGCTCAACAATCTCAATCCGCAGATTATCGGCAGCCTCAAGCGCGCCATCGAACTGGGCAAATGGCCCAATGGTGTCGCCCTGACCGATCAACAGCGACGCCTGTGTGCCGAGGCTGTCGCCAACTGGGAGAGGCGCACACTGCCGGCGGATGCCCAGGTGGGCTACGTCCCGCCGAAGAGGACCCCCTGCGCCGACAAGGACGAAGAGCAGACCCTCAGCTGGGTTTAAATTTTCCGCTAAGTGCGCGACTCACATCCAGCTACTCTATATCCATAGGGCAGAGGTTGCCCCTTTCCCTGTGCCGGTTACACTGTTGCCGTGATCTCCAAAAAACGGAAGCGGCAACATGAATAATAAAGCCCGGCTGTCTGTTGTAATCACCCTGGCCCTCGGCGCAAGCGTAGCCACCTGGCGATATCTTTCCCCTTCGTCGCCGGATGGAGCTGAGAAACCTCTGGCAGCTTTACCTGCCGAGGCACCGGATGACGCGCTTGCTATACCGGATCAGCAAGAGCTGGCGAGTCTCCTGTCTGATCCGCGCGTTCAGACTTATTTCCAGCGACAGAAGGACAAGCAGGCGTTGTCGGATTACTTTTCCGATGAGGGTGGTGAGCTTACGGCTGAAGAGGTGTGGCAGCTGATCGAAACCATCGAGCGCGAGGGGCGCATGATGGCATACGAGGCGATGGCACTGAAACTCTCCTGGCTGGAGCGCAACAGCGCAAGCAAAGCCGGCTTCGACGCTGCGGCTCGGGAGCTGGTGGAGGAGTACCGGCAGAAGTCATCGCAGAGTACGGAAGAGTACAACCCCTATGAGGATGTGCCGGGCTTTACCGAATACAAGAAGGCAGAGAAACGCATAGTCAGGGAGGTGCAGCAGATGAGCACATTTCCGAATGGCATGAGCAGGCAGGAGTACCTGCGCGAGCGTCTGCTGGAGGCGCGCGAGGCCGCTTACGGCTCGTGAGCTGCTAGAAGGAATACAAAAGCGCGGCTCAGGCCGCGCTTTTTTCTGGGGACCGGAAAAAACTCAGAATTACAGCAGCCCCCCGACCAGATCGTAGAACCAGTTGTGATTGTTTTCGTAATCGGAAACCTGGTCTGACTCGTAGGCGCGCATCATGGGCCCACCCTGGTAGTTGACGATATTGTCGAGGAAGTCCCGCAATACCAATCCGTGCTCGGCGATTTCACCGTATTCCAGATCGAGAATGGTGGTGCAGTGGCTCTCGTTGAAGTCGCGGTACATGGGGAAGTAGTAGCCCCAGTTGCCGGTCTGTTCCAGCAGTGGAATCAGGTTGTCGTGGGTGTCCTGTTGCCATTTCTGTCGCAACTTATCCAGGCGTGAGTTCGCGTCCGGATCGCTGTAGATATCCTCGTGGAAGCGCTCGTAAGAGTAGGCGGAGAAATTGCCGTCGGCGAGGAAGTGGGTAATGCCCAGTCGATCGCCGGGGAACTTGCTCGACAGTGCCGCGTACAGGGAGGACAGCTCGTTATCATCAAATCCAGGTGTAATACTGGCGAGCATATTGATCGGGTTCTCTGCCGCTGGATCGCCGCCGGGAGAGAAGGTAGTCCAGGAGTTCAGCACTTCGTGGTGCAGGGGCAGGGACGGGAAGCTGTCACTGTCGGCACTGTTCAGCGGAGCGCGATAGAGGGGGCCTGAATCATCGATCAGGTAGCCGTAATCCACATCCATATCGCCGCGCAGTTTGGAGTAGTTCAGCAGGGCGCCGATGCTGCCCGCGCTGCAGCCCGCGGCCACCATCTGTTTGGGTTTCTGCAGATTATTCTTCACCCAGGAGGTCACGGCCTGCACGTTGCGCAGGCCGTTGTGATGCCAGACCAGGTCGGGATTCTGTCCGGTGGCATCCTCGTAGATTTCGGTCTTGTCACCGACATAGATATCGCCTGTGCAGTAGGGCACATACACCAGGTTCCACTCGCCAGTCTTGAACTGGTTGTACGGGTGGTGGGTGTAGATAAGTGGCGACACGGCGGCTGTGGCCAGGTTGGCAGAATTCTGGAAATCCAGCAGGTTGATATTCTGTACATAGTTATCGGGAATACCGTTTGGATTGCGCGCGCCGCGAATACCGGCGGCGCCGGAGCAGCTCTCGTAATCCCAGCAGGCACCGCCACCTTCAAAGTAGAACATGGTGTTGCTGGTGTCCGGCACCCGGTACACGAAAAACTTATACGGTGATCCGTTGCCGCACATGGCGCCGGTACTGGCCGGTACATCGACTTTTTGCCAGTTGTCGTAATCGGCGGGATCGAAGCCGTCGTTAAAGTTCGGGTCGTTCAGCGACAGGGGGTACATTCCCTGGGCCTGCTCCGGTGTGACCGGGGTGTTGGCGTCGGGCGGGTTGAACAGGTTGCCGAGAGTGGTCCAAAAGCCGTAATCGCCGGGTTCAGCCTGTGCGTTGCCAGTGACCAACAGCGAGCTGGCGACCAGTGCCAGGCACGCGTGACGGAGAGTTGTTATCATTATTTATCCCCTTGGATAAGTTGGAGTTTTCTCTCTGGACCGCGTCAAATTGATAACGTCGGGCCGTACTTCAGGGGACAGCAGAAACTAGTAAAGACACCCTACTCGACCGAATCAAATTGGACGTTCGTCCAAATCGCTTTTTGGGTAAAACGCCCAGAGGTTAGTGAAGGAAATTGTAAGGGTCCAGAAAATATCGCGCTAAAACCAGTTGGTCATCATAGACGTACCAGTCGCGCCACCATTCAGGAAAACTGCATCACAGTTTTGAGTTGAATAGAGAGCGAAACTGAGAGCGAAATAGTTGGGTTGAGTTCTATGTTTTACCACTGCCGTATCCGCAAAGCCATCATGTCTATGCCGACAGACAGGGCAATACAGGCCACTACTACAACGCCATGTTCCCCCAGCGCATCGAAGGCTGGGATTGGCGCAAGTGCCTGCCCGGCGACAGGTCCGAGTTGATCTGGCGAGAGTACCGCGATTTCGGCTGGATGCCGAAAACGCTGAATCCTGAGTGCGGGCTGGTCTACAACGCCAACGATCCGCCCTTCCAGGCCACTGACGGTGATGACGACGCCTGGGCCGAGGAATTCCCCGCTTCGATGGGGAACGAAAACGTCATCACCAATTGCGCGCTGCAGATAGAGGCGCTCTACGTGCGCGCGAAAAAATCTCCGCTCAGGATTTCGAACAGCTGAAGTACGACCATCACTACCACCCGGAATCTTTCCAGGTGCGCGCCCTGCAGCAGTGGCTGAAGGCGGAAAAGCCCGGGGCGTTGAGCGGGGAGGATTACCGCGGCGCCTTGGGTTCTCTCGCCTCCTGGAACCTGTCTGCCTGCCGGGACAATAAAGTGGCGGCGCTGGCGATTCTGACAATGGCGCCGATACAGAAAGCCAACGGAGCCTTAGCGGATTCGGCCGAGATAGACAGGGCAGGGTGGGTCGCGGGCAGTACACAATTTGGCTCGGCCACGCTGGGCGCCGACTCTCCCCATTACGCGGATCAGGCGGCGCTGTTTGTCCGCGAGGAATTGCGCGAAGTCTACTTTGATCGCGACAGGCTTCTGGAAAATGTAAGTCGGCGCTATCGACCGAACAGGCGAGAGTGACTCAATTGTCGTTGCCGGGGAATTCGGCCATCAGTCGCTCCAGCAGCCCTGACTTAACCTCTAGAATTTTATGTGCCTGGGCTACGGATACCGGAGTAAAGTCCAGGCGGTCATTGGCCTGGAGCTGGCCGAGCAGGTGCAGGTCTGCGCTGATGACGTGGGCTATGCGCGGATAGCCGCCGATCGTCTGACCCTCGATAAATGAAATTATCGGCCTGCCGTCCGGCGGTATCTGCACGGTGCCGGGGCAGAGGCCGGAGGACACAACCTGGGACTGGTTTCCGCGGCGTAGCGCGTCTCCGGCCAACCGGATCCCCATGCGATTACTCTGTGCGGTGACCTGATAGGTCTGGCTGTAAAAGTGGTCGATGGCTTCGCGTCCGAAATGATTTTCCTCCGCACCCGTCACAACACGCAACTGCGGGTGCCGGGTGTACCTGAGCCGGTATTCACCCTCCAGGCGCCGGTGGTCGACAGTGCGCGCTTCCAGAATTTCAATTGCGTCCCCTTTTTCTATTGCCCTGCCACAGAGACCGCCAAATCCGGCAATGATACTCGTGGAGTGGCTGCCGAAGATGGCGGGAAGTTTCATCTGGCCGGCGAGGGCAATATAGGCTCGGGCACCGCTGAGCAGTCTGCCAAAAGTGAGCCTATCGCCACTCTCAATCTGCAGTACCCGATCGCACTCTACCGGTTCGCCGTTCAATGCCAGATCAAATTGTGCGCCGACAATCGCTATGGAAATATCGCACTGGAATTCGATGGACGGGCCATCCAGAGTCACCTCGAGAACCGGGTTGCCCGGCGGATTGCCCAGCAGCAGGTTGGCCAGTTGCATCGCCACCGGATCGGCGGCGCCACCGCGCGGGACACCGTAGCGCATCGAGCCGCTGCGGCCGAGATCCTGAACGCTGGTTTGCAGGCCCGCACGGATAATTCGCATGGTCACGGCGCCGACTCCAGCGGGGTGATTTCAAGGGAATCCTGCTGGAAACACTCGAACGCATCCCGGTCTACAGGGAAAAACTCGATTTTGTCCAGGGGCTCTGCGATAAAGGGTGTCTCGCTCTGGGGGCGGAACAGCTGCACCGGCGTGCGCCCGATAATCTGCCAGCCCCCGGGGGTGACCTGTGGATAGATGCCAGTCTGGCTGCCGCCGATACCGACGGCGCCGGCCGGCACGCGCAGCTCCGGGGTCGCCTTGCGCGGACAATGTAATTGCGGATCCAGTCCGCCGAGATACAGGAACCCGGGGGTGAAGCCGAGCATATGCACCAGGTAATCGGGCGCGCAGTGCCTGGCAATGATCTGCTCCGCGGACAGGCCTGTGTGCTCGCTGACTTCCCGCATGTCGGGGGCGAACTCGGCATCGTAGCAGACGGGTACCCGGATCAGGCGGGGTTTTCTGTCCAGCTTCGGCGGCTGGCGCAGCTGCTGCCGGGTCAGGGATTCCAATCGATTCGTAAGATCGCTGTTATTGCAGTTCAAAGGGTTGTAGCAAACGGTGAGGCATTGATAGGCGGGTATCAGGTCCCCTACGCCTTCCCAGCGCTGCGCCTCGACGGCCTGCGCCAGCGCGATGATCCGCTCGCTGAGTTCCAGGCTGGGGGAGGCGTCGAAGCGGATATCGAGCGCGCTGTCGCCGTTGGCCACTATGGCAAAAGAGCTCTTCACGGGCGCACTGCTACCCCATGCCTTTTCATGTGCTGTAGCAGCTGCTGCGCAATAGCCGGTGCATTGGGGTTGTCGCCGTGCAGGCAGATACTGTCGACGGAAAATTGCAGAGGATTCCCGTAATAGGAGACGAAGGGTAAGCCCTTGGCCAGGCACAGGGCCTGCTCCAGGCAGGGCGCCAGGTCGGTAATCACCGAGCCATCCAGGGTTCGTGGGGCCAGCTGGCGGTCGTTCAGATAGCGCCTGTCCATAAAACCCTCGCGGATAAACGGGTGGCCCCGCTTGCTGGCGGCGGCCTCCATTTCTCCGTTGGCGAGCCCCATAATTTTCAGCGATGAATAATTCGCGATGATATGCTCCGTAATCTGTTCGGCGAGATCGCGATCGGATTCGGCGTCATTGTAGAGGGCGCCGTGCAGCTTGATATGGTCCAGGCTCGCGCCCGTGTCTGCGGCAAAGGACTGAAGTTTCATTACCTGCTGGTCGATGGACTCGAGCAGCTGGCCGGCCTCCATCGGCAGTGAGCGGCGGCCAAAGTTTTCCGGGTCCGGGTAGCCCGGGTGGGCGCCGATTATGAGCCGGTCCTTTTGTGCATTGGCCAGCGACAGCCGCATGGTGATGTCATTGCCGGCGTGACCTCCGCAGGCGATATTGCAGCGGGAAATGTACGGCATTATCTGCGCGTCTCTTTCGCAGTCGATTGCTGTGCGGCCTTCGCCGAGATCGCAGTTGATATCTATCTTGTGCATTTACAACCAACCAAAGGCCGACATCAGGCTGCGGCCGCCGAGAGTCAGAGTCGCCAGCAGAACCAGCAGCCCAAGCAGGTTCTGGACCCGTGAATTCCGGAACTGGCCCAGCCTGGCGGAGTTCATTTCCCACAGCAGAAAGCCGGTCACTATCGGCAGCAGCAGGCCGTTGGCCACCTGCGCAAACCAGATCAGCCGTACCGGCCTGAATTCCAGGGTGGCGACAAGGGTACCTGTGATCAGGATTGTCAGCCAGACCAGGCGGAAGCCGGTCGATTTCAGCTCCGGCTTCATACCGAGTATACCGCTCAGGGCGTAGGCGGCAGCCAGCGGTGCGGTCAGGGCGGAGGAAATACCCGCGGCGAAGAGCCCGATGCCGAGAAAGTACTGGGCACTGTGGCCGAATAGTGGCTGCAGCGAGCGGGCGATATCCGCGGCACCGCTCAACGCAATCTGCTTGGCAAAGAAGGCGGAGGCGGCAGTGGCCACTATGGCGATGGAAATCAGCCCGCCGAGTGGAATCGAGAAATAGATGTCCCGGCGCGCCTGTGGCAGATGTTCCGGACCCCGCCACTTCTTGCCGACGCTGGAACTGTGCAGGAACAGGTTGTAGGGCACCACGGTGGTGCCGATCAGGGCGATGACAGTCAGCGCCGCGCCGGACGGAATGCTGGGAATCAGCAGCCCTTTGAACAGGGCGGGAAGGTCCGGCCTGGTAATGGCGAGGGTGGCGAGAAATGCGAGGCTCATCAGTATCACCAGGGAGACCAGGGCGCCCTCGATAATGCGGTATTCGCCGCGCCACAACAGCGCGCAAGCCACGGCGGCGATAATCAGGGGCCAGGGCCTGAAGGAGAGCTGGTAGTGGCCGGTGGCCGAGACCAGTGCATCCAGCCCCAGGCTGGCGCCGGCGATATTGCCGCTCTGGTAGGCGGCGTTGCCGACCACTATGGCGCTGACCACCAGCGCTATGGCCAGGATTCGCGCCAGCGGCTGGCGGAAAGTCTCGCGAATATTTTCACCCAGCCCCTGGCCGGTCACTATGCCGAGACGCGCACTCATTTCCTGCAGAATAATGCTGGCGACTATTGCAAACAGCAGCGCCCACAGCAGTGCATATCCGAACTGTGCGCCGGCGAGGTTGGCGGTGACTACCGTGCCCGGGCCGATAAAGGCGGCCGCGACCATGGTGGCGGGGCCTATATTCAGAGACTTGCCGATATTCATGTATTTATTATTGGTATTTGATTTTTCGATTAGCGGGAGTTAATCACAGCCACCGGCCGATGGGAATTCGGCGCACAAAAAAGGGCGAGACCTGAATGGCCTCGCCCTTTTCAGGCCGGTGCTCTCCGGGGGTCAGCCGTGCGCGGCTTCCAGCATCGGCTTCAGGAAGCGTCCTGTATGGGATACCTCCATCTCGGCGACATCTTCCGGTGTGCCGGTGGCAATGATCTGCCCGCCGCCGGAACCGCCCTCCGGGCCCAGGTCCACTATCCAGTCCGCGGTCTTGATCACATCCAGGTTGTGCTCGATCACGACGATGGTGTTGCCGTGGTCGCGCAGCCGGTGCAGCACGTCCAACAGCAGCTGGATATCGGCGAAGTGCAGGCCGGTGGTGGGTTCGTCGAGAATGTACAGCGTCTGGCCGGTGTCGCGCTTGGACAGCTCGCGGGAGAGTTTCACCCGCTGCGCCTCGCCGCCGGATAGGGTGGTCGCCGCCTGGCCCAGTTTGATATAGGAGAGACCCACGTCCATCAGTGTCTGCAGTTTCTTGGCGATGGACGGCACCGGGTCGAAAAATTCCCGCGCATCCTCGACGGTCATTTCCAGCACTTCGTGGATATTCTTGCCCTTGTAGTGCACTTCCAGGGTTTCGCGGTTATAGCGCTTGCCCTTACAGGTGTCGCAGGGGACGTAGATATCCGGCAGGAAGTGCATTTCCACCTTGATCACGCCGTCGCCCTGGCAGGCCTCGCAGCGTCCACCCTTGACGTTGAAACTGAAGCGTCCGGGCTTGTAGCCGCGGGAGCGGGCCTCCTGGGTGCCGGCAAACAACTCGCGGATCGGGGTGAAGATACCGGTGTAGGTGGCGGGATTGGAGCGCGGCGTGCGCCCGATCGGGCTCTGATCGATGTCGACGCATTTGTCGAAATGTTCCAGCCCATGCACCGCCTTGTGCGGCGAAGCTTTTAAGGTGGTGGCCTTGTTCAAAGCCGTGGCGGCGAGCGGGTAGAGAGTGGTGTTGATCAGCGTGGACTTGCCGGAGCCGGAAACGCCGGTCACACAGGTGAAGAGGCCCACCGGAATTTCCAGGTCGACGTTTTTCAGGTTATTGCCGCTGGCGCCCTCGATACGCAGCAGGTAGTCCGGGTCGGCGACATAGCGCTCTTCGGGTACGGCTATCTGCTTCACGCCGGACAGATACTGGCCGGTAAGTGAGCGCTCGCAAGCCGCAATTTCGTCGTGGCTGCCGGCTGCGACCACCTCGCCGCCGTGCACGCCGGCACCGGGGCCTATATCGACGATAAAGTCGGCGCTGCGGATGGCGTCCTCGTCGTGCTCGACCACGATCACCGTGTTGCCGATATCGCGCAGGTGGGTGAGGGTATTCAGCAGCCGTTCGTTGTCGCGCTGGTGCAGGCCGATGGAGGGTTCATCGAGTATGTACATGACGCCCACAAGACCGGCGCCTATCTGGCTCGCCAGGCGGATGCGCTGGGCCTCGCCGCCGGAGAGGGTCTCGGCGCTGCGGTTCAGGGTCAGGTAGTTCAGGCCCACGTCGACCAGGAAGCGGAAGCGGTCGCGCAGCTCTTTCAGTATCTTGTCGGCTATCTCCTTCTGCGCGCCCTGGAACTGCAGCTGGTGGGCGAAATACTCAAAGGCATCCCCCACTGGCAGTTCGGTGATCTGGGCCAGCGTGCGGTCGTCGACGAATACGTGGCGCGCCTCGCGGCGCAGTCGGGTGCCGCTGCAGTCGGGGCACTTCTGCGTGCTCAGGTATTTGGCCAGCTCCTCGCGCACCGACTGGGATTCGGTATCGCGGTAGCGGCGCTGGAAGTTGGGGATGATGCCTTCGAAGGTGTGGCGGCGCACTGTGACATCGCCGCGGTCGTTCACATAACTGAAGTCGATCGGCGTGTCGCCGCTGCCGTGCAGTATGGCTTCGCGATATTTCTTTGCGAGTTTCTTCCACGGCCTGTCCAGGTCGAAGCCGAAGTGCTCGGCCAGCGAGTCGAGCATATGGTAGTAATAGATATTGCGCCTGTCCCAGCCGCGGATGGCGCCCTCGGAGATGCTGCTGTCCGGATCAAGGATGACTTTCTCTTCGTCGAAAAACTGTTTCACGCCCAGGCCGTCGCAGCTGGGGCAGGCGCCGGCGGGGTTGTTGAAGGAGAAGAGTCGCGGCTCCAGCTCGTCCAGTGAGTAGTCACACACCGGGCAGGCGTGGCGGGCGGAGAAGAGGCGGTCGTCCTGCTTGCCCTCCATAAAGCTGATCGAGGCGATGCCATCGGTCAGGTTGAGCGCCGTCTCGAAGGATTCCGCCAGGCGCAGCTGCAGGTCGTCGCGCACCTTGAAGCGGTCCACCACCACTTCAATGCTGTGCTTCTTGCGCTTGTCCAGTTTGGGCGCGTCGTCCAGGTCGCACACCAGGCCGTCGATGCGCGCGCGTACGAAGCCGTCGCGGCGCAGCTGTTCGAACACGTGCAGGTGTTCGCCCTTACGATCGCGCACCACCGGCGCCAGCAGCATCAACTTGGTGCCCTCGGGCAGGGCCAGCACCTGGTCCACCATCTGGCTGACTGTCTGTGCCTGCAGCGGTTCATGGTGATCCGGGCAGCGCGGCTCGCCGACGCGGGCGAACAGCAGGCGCAGGTAATCGTAGATCTCGGTGATGGTGCCGACGGTGGAGCGGGGGTTGTGGGAGGTGGATTTCTGCTCGATGGAGATGGCCGGCGACAGGCCCTCCACCGTGTCCACGTCCGGCTTCTCCATCATCGACAGGAACTGGCGCGCATAGGTGGAAAGCGATTCCACATAGCGGCGCTGGCCCTCCGCGTAGAGGGTGTCGAAGGCGAGCGACGACTTGCCGGAGCCGGACAGGCCGGTGATCACGATCAGCTTGTCGCGGGGAATATCCAGGTCGATATTCTTCAGGTTGTGGGTGCGCGCACCCCTTACGTAAATCGTGTCCACGCTCTACCTTTTATTTGCCACTAAGGTTGGCCCTGGCGGCCCTGCTGCCGGTGGCTATTCGCGAGACAAGCTGTGTATACACCCCTGTACGCTCTCCACGGCCATCCTCGGCCGTGAAAGGTCTCGCGAATAGCCACCGGCAGCAGGGCCTTCGCATCTAGATTGCAGATCGGACCGGAAAAACAGCCAAGTATAATCCAGAGTGCCCTATCCCATACAAAACCATAGAATTAGAGCGCCCCAGATTGTTTACAGCAAGGCGCAGCTCGCCGGGAATGGTTATTCCATTTCCAAGGGCTGCAACGCAGCTGTGGACGATCTGGGGCGCTCCCTCCGGGCGAGCCGCTAAGCGGCCATCTGCTGCGTTGTATTCACTTGACATAGCGGGGTATGCCGGCGCGAATGCGTCGTCCATCTGACCGCTTAGCGGCTCGCTGATTTTATGGTTTTGTATGGGATAGGGCACTTTACTGTGCCAAAATTGCCCGTCTGCAAAAATGAACAACTGATCGAAATTTCATGATCCCCGTCATCCTCTGCGGCGGCACCGGCTCGCGCCTGTGGCCGCTTTCCCGCGAAGCCTACCCGAAACAGTTCCTGCCCCTGGCCGGCAGCGAGACGATGTTGCAGGCCACGGCGTTGCGCCTGGATGGTCTCGAAGGCGTACAGGCGCCGATACTGGTTTGCAACGAGGCGCACCGCTTCGCCGCCGCCGAGCAGCTGCAGGAGATTGGCCGCGCGGCCCAGTCGATACTGCTGGAGCCCTGTGCGCGCAACACGGCCCCGGCCATTGCCCTGGCCGCCCTGGCGGCACTGGAGAGTGGCGAGGACCCGCTGCTGGTGGTGTTGCCGGCGGACCACGCGGTCGCCGATGTGGCGGCCTTCCTGGCCGCGGTATCCGCCGCCGCCGAGCTGGCCGCGCAGGGCAATCTGGTGACCTTCGGCATAGTGCCGACCCGCGCCGAGACCGGCTACGGCTATATCCGCCGCGGGGAGAAGATGGACGAGGGCGCATGGAAGGTGGCGGAGTTCGTCGAGAAACCGGATGCCGCCACCGCCGAATCCTATCTGGCCGGCGGCGACCACTCCTGGAACAGCGGTATGTTCCTGTTCCGCGCCTCGCGCTATATCGAGGAGTTGGGCCAACACCGGCCGGATATCCTCGATGCCTGCCGCGCAGCCCATGCCGGCGCGGCCCGCGATCTGGATTTCACCCGGGTGAACGCCGAGGCCTTTGCCGCCTGCGCCGACGAGTCGGTGGATTATGCGGTGATGGAGAAAACCGAATCCGCCGCGGTGGTGCCGATGGATGCCGGCTGGAGTGACGTGGGCTCCTGGTCGGCCCTGTGGGAGCTGGCCGACAGGGATGCCGACGACAACCTGCTGCACGGTGACGTGCTGGCGGAGGATAGCGCCGGCTGTCTGGTGCGTGGCGACAATCGCCTGGTCGGTTTGCTGGGTGTGCGCGACCTGGTGGTGGTGGATACCGATGACGCGGTGCTGATTGCGGACAAGGCGCGGGTGCAGGGGGTCAAGAAGCTGGTGCAGCGCCTGAAGCGCTCCGGGCGCAGCGAGGCCGAGCGCCACCGCAAGGTCTACCGCCCCTGGGGCTACTACGATTCCATCGACGCCGGGCCGCGGTTCCAGGTCAAACGCATAGTGGTCAAGCCGGGGCAGCAGTTGTCCCTGCAGATGCACCACCACCGCGCCGAGCACTGGATTGTGGTGCGCGGCACCGCCAAAGTGACCCGCGGTGAGGAGGAACTGCTGGTCACGGAAAACCAGTCCACCTATATCCCCCTGGGGGTGACCCACCGCCTGGAGAATCCCGGCACCATTCCGCTGGAGCTGATCGAGGTGCAGTCCGGCAGTTACCTGGGCGAGGACGATATAGTCCGCTTCGACGACGAATACGGGCGCTCGTAGGGGCGAACCTTGCGTTCGCGCGCAGCAAGGTCGACAGATAGACAAAGTAGATGCGAAGGTTCTGCTACCGGTGGCTGTGTGCGGGACCTCATGAGGCAGGGATGCCGGTTAGAGCGTACGGGGATGTATTCACAGCGTGTCCCGCACACAGCCACCGGTAGCGGGACCGCCACGGCAGTATCTGGAGAACAAAACCTTGTCGTCGCCACAAAACAGGACGAACTAGGTTCCGCCCCTACAGTCTCACCACTAGCCGCTGTTACAATGCGCGCCCTGTTTAAAGCTGTCCCTGGATCCCGATGAATGCCACCGAACGCCGCGCCCTCGCGGGCCTGGCTTCCCTTTATGTCTTCCGCATGCTCGGCCTGTTCATGGTGCTGCCGGTGTTGTCGGTGTACGGCGCCGACTACCGCGGCAGCACGCCGGCGCTGCTGGGGCTGGCGCTGGGCGCCTATGGCCTGAGCCAGGCGCTGTTGCAGATACCGCTGGGTATGCTGTCGGACCGCTGGGGGCGCAAGCCGGTGATCTATATGGGCCTGGCGATATTCGCCCTCGGCAGTCTCGTGGCGGCGGTTTCGGAATCCGTCTACGGGCTGATTGCCGGGCGCGTGCTGCAGGGTTGCGGTGCCATCGCCGCGGCCACCATGGCGCTGGTGGCGGACCTGACCCGTACCGAGAAGCGCGGCATCGCCATGGCCATTATCGGCGCAGCCATCGGTGTGGCCTTTATGCTGGCGGTAATGCTGGGGCCCCTGCTTGCAGGAATCGGCGGCCTGCCGGCCATCTTCTGGCTGACCATGGCGCTGGCGTTGCTGGGGATACTGCTGGTGTGGCGTCTGGTACCGACACCGCAGGCAGAGCGCAAGCCGGCGCTCTATCGTGGCGGCTTCCGCAGCCTGCTGCACGGTGGCGAGATCTGGCAGCTGGTCAGCGGGGTCTTCTTTTCCCACCTGTTGCTGACCGCGCTGTTTGTGCCCCTGCCTCTGGCGTTGGTGGACAAACTGGGACTGCCCGCTGACGAGCACTGGAAACTCTACGGCCCGCTGATGCTGGGCGCCTTCCTGGTGATGTTGCCGCTGATGCGCATCGCCGAGCGCAGCGGTCGGGTGCCACTGGCGATGGGGCTGGCCCTGCTCGGGCTTGGCACCGGCAGTGTCGCACTGCTGCCTGGCGGCAGTGGCACTGTGCTGGTGCTCCTGTTGACGATATTCTTTGTCGCCTTCAACCTGCTGGAGGCGCTGTTGCCGGCGCAGCTGACCCGCGCAGCGCCGGCGCAGGCCCGTGGCGCCGCGACCGGCATCTACGCCACACTGCAGTTTCTCGGCGCTTTCTTCGGCGGCAGTCTCGGGGGCTACCTGTTTGGCCTCGGCGGTGCCGCGGCGGTGGCGTCATTGGGCTTCGCGGTGCTGATTCTGTGGGCGCTGCTCTGGTGGCTGTTACGCCAGCGTGGATCGGTGCGGGGTAGCGCTTACTAACCGGCGGTGTCTGTTGTATGCTGCTGGATAAAAATACACTGGTCTGCTGCATCGCAGGTGCCGGGCAGTGTGCATGAATTCTGATATTTAACATTCGAACGTTTATTGCCTGGGGCGAGACCCGGGCGGAAGAGGAGAGGGCCATGGCCAGGGGTATCAACAAAGTCATTCTGATCGGCAACCTGGGGAACGACCCGGACACCAAATACATGCCCAGCGGCGGCGCGGTCACCAATGTCAGCCTGGCCACCAGCGAGAGCTGGAAGGACAAGCAGACCGGCCAGCAGCAGGAGCGCACCGAGTGGCACCGGGTGGTGTTCTTCAACCGCCTGGCGGAGATCGCCGGCGAGTACCTGCGCAAGGGCTCCAAGGTCTATATCGAAGGTTCCCTGCGCACCCGCAAGTGGCAGGACAAGAACAGCGGCCAGGACCGCTACACCACCGAGATAGTCGCCAGCGAGATGCAGATGCTCGACAGCCGTGGCGACCAGGGTGGCTTTGGTCAAGGTATGGGCGGCGGCCAGGGTGGTTACGACCAGGGCTTCCAGCAGAACCAGGGTGGCGGTTTCCAGCAGAGCGGTGGCTTCCAGCAGGGCGGCGGCCAGCAGGGTGGCGGACAGGCGGACCCCTATGCCCAGGGCCGCACAGCGCCCTCACCGATGGCGCCGTCCACCAATCAACCGAAGCCTGGCAACCAGGCGCCCGCCGGTGGTTTCGACAACAGCTTCGACGACGACATTCCCTTCTAAGGCGCCGTTCAACCAGTGCCAGAGCTTCACACCGGTTACAGGCCGGATTCGGTCGCGGTCATCGGCGCCGGCAACGAAATCGACAGCGCGCTGCAGAAACGCCTGCAGCGCGCCGGTTTTCGCGTGCAGTTGCTGGCCGCCGATGAACTGGAACAGCTGCGTCCCCGCTCCATCGTGATCAACGCGTCCGCCTGCGCCGGCAGCCTGGGCATGCCCACCGCGCAGCAGGTGTGTGAGGCGCTGGCCCGGAAGCATTGCAGCTTCCTGCTGCACCTGTCCTCCTACCAGGTGTTTCCCGGTGCCGCGCGCAAGCGCTACGACGAGGACGAGGCCCCGGCGCCCGCTACCGAGCCCGGCCGCCAGTGGCTGGACTGCGAACAGGCGCTGGCCGGGCACGACAAGCTGACGGTACTGCGCTTCGGCTGGATGGTGGATCGCAATGACGACGCCCTGCTGGGGCGCATACTGCGCGGGCTGGTGGCGCGTCAGCCGATTGCGCTGGACGAGCAGAGCCGCGGCAGCCCGGTGACGGTAATGGATATGGCCCGGGTCACAGTGGCGGTGGCCCAGCAGCTGGCCAGCGGTGCTCCGCCTTCCGGTGTCTACCACTATGGCGCCGCCGACAGCTGCACCGCGATGGAATTTGCCCGCGAGGTGGTGGAGCGGGCCCAGTCCTTCTACGACGAGGAATTTTCCCCCGAACTGAACGCATTGCCGGCCGAAGAGGAGGTGCACAGTGTGGTGCTGGCCTGCGGCAAGCTGCGCGATGTATTCGGCATCCAGCAGCGCAGCTGGCGCCAGGGCCTGACCCGACAGGTGGAGTTGTGGCTGGAAAGGCTGGAGGCGGGGGCCCCGGGATAAGCCGGGCAGGTTGACGATCAATAAAAAAGGGCGATCCGAGGATCGCCCTTTTTTGTCTGTCGCTGTTTACTGATCAGGCTTTGTCGAAGATCAGGCAGGCATTGGTGCCGCCGAAGCCGAAACTGTTGGACATGGCCCGCTTGACCTGCTGCTCTCGCACTTCGGTCACCAGGTCCATGCCCTCGGCTGCTTCGTCCTTGGTGTCCACATTGGCTGAAGCGGCGATAAAGTCGTTCTGCATCATCAGCAGGCAGTAGATGGCCTCCTGCACGCCGGCGGCGCCCAGGGAGTGACCGGTCAGGGACTTGGTGGAGGCGAATGCCGGCACCTGGTCGCCGAACACTTCACGCATGGCCTTCAGTTCCGCCACATCGCCCACCGGGGTGGAAGTGCCGTGGGTATTGATATAGTCGATTTTGCCTTCCAGGCCCTTTCCGTCCATGCCCGCCAGTGCCTGCTGCATGCAGCGCACCGCACCCTCGCCGCTGGGGGCGACCATGTCGTAGCCATCGGAGGTGGCGCCGTAGCCGGTCAGCTCTGCGTAGATGGTCGCGCCGCGGGCTTTGGCGTGTTCCATTTCCTCCAGCACCAGGCAGCCGCCGCCGCCGGCGATCACGAAGCCGTCGCGGTCCGCGTCGTAAGGGCGTGAGGCGCGGGTGGGCTCCTCGTTGTACTTGGTGGACAGGGCGCCCATGGCGTCGAACAGGTGAGTCAGGCTCCAGGCCAGTTCCTCGCCGCCGCCGGCGAAGACGATATCCTGCTTGCCCAGCTGAATCTGTTCGGCGCCGTTGCCGATACAGTGCGCGCTGGTGGCGCAGGCGGAGGAGATGCTGTAGTTGACGCCCTTGATCTTGAAGGGTGTGGCCAAGCAGGCGGATACGGTGCTACCCATTACCTGTGGCACACGGTAGGCGCCGACGCGGCGCACGCCCTTCTCCTTGAGGGTCTGCGCGGCTTCGATGATCTCGCGGGTAGAGGTGCCGCCGGAGCCCATCACTATGCCGGTGCGCGGATTGGAGATGTCCTTCTCCTCCAGGCCGGACATGGCGATGGCTTCTTTCATGGCGATATACGCATAGGCGGCGGAGTCGCCCATAAAGCGCAATACCTTGCGGTCGATATGCTCCTTGAAGTCGATATCCACCGGGCAGGCCACCTGGCTGCGCAGGCCCAGCTCGCGGTACTCCTCCATAGAGCGAATGCCGCTGCGGCCCGCCTTCAAAGAGGCCGTTACCTCATCGGTATTGGTGCCGATGCAGGATGTGATACCCATTCCGGTAATAGCAACCCGGCGCATAGTGATCTCCAGTAAAGCTTTACGACAGTGTACTTAGTTATTCTGATCGGGACATGGTCCGGTGCGGACGACTTTATAAGGGCCGGGCCGCACCGTAGCTTCAGGGCCGGTACGGCTCAGAAGTTGTCGGTGCGGGTGAACAGGCCCACACGCAGGTCCTTGGCCGTATAGATCTCGCGGCCGTCTACGGACACGCTGCCGTCACCGATGCCCATAACCAGTTTGCGCTCCACCAGGCGGCTCATCTGGATATGATAGGTGACCTTCTTGGCGGTCGGCAGTATCTGGCCGGTGAACTTCACCTCACCGCAGCCGAGGGCGCGGCCGCGGCCGGGGTTTCCCTTCCAGGCCAGGAAGTAGCCGAGCAGCTGCCACATGGCGTCCAGGCCCAGGCAGCCGGGCATCACCGGGTCGCCGGGGAAGTGGCAGTCGAAAAACCACAGGTCCGGGTGGATATCCAGCTCGGCGATCAGCTCGCCCTTGCCGTAGGCGCCGCCATCTTTGGAGACCTGGGTGATGCGATCGAGCATCAGCATATTGGGTGCGGGCAGCTGCGCGTTGCCCGGGCCAAACATCTCACCGCGTGAGCAGGCCAGGAGATCTTCTTTGCTGTAGCTGCTTTTTTGAACAAAGTTACTCATTTTGTCCCCGTTGTTGGGTGTTCACGCCATTAAGAGTGGGCGTTTTTGCAAGAGCGGGCATTCTAAGGTCTGAGGATAGCTTGTCCAGTCAGTCAGAGGCCTAATTGTGACCGGCACGCAAATTGCTGACTCAAACTTGCAACATCTGCCCAAGGGTGGTGGTCATTAGGTGACAGGACTTTCCTGTAATCCCGCGTGAGTGATTCGGTTAACGAAATTGTGGTAAGTTGCCGCATCTGGCGCCTCCGGGGGAGAGAGCCGCGCTGTTGAAAAGATTTATTGGGGACAAGAATGCTTAAAAAATGTCTATTCCCGGTGGCCGGTTACGGCACCCGGTTCCTGCCGGCCACCAAGGCCATGCCGAAAGAGATGCTGCCGCTGGTGAACAAGCCGCTGGTGCAGTACGGCGTCGAGGAGGCCATAGAGGCCGGTCTGACCGAGATCGGCTTTGTGACCGGGCGCGGCAAGCGGGCCATCGAGGACCACTTCGACACCAATTTCGAGCTGGAACACCAGATCGCCGGTACCGGCAAGGAGCGCTACCTGGACTGTGTGCGCAAGGTAATCGACAGCGCCAGCTTCTCCTATACCCGCCAGGGCGAGATGCGCGGCCTCGGTGACGCCATTCTGCAGGGGCGGCGCCTGGTGGGCGACGAGCCCTTCGCCGTGGTACTGGCGGATGACCTGTGTCTGAACGACGATCTCGGTGTGCTCGGGCAGATGGTGCAGCTGTACAAGCAGTTCCGTTGCAGCATCGTCGCCGTCGAGGAGGTGCCCAGGGAACAGATCCACAAGTTCGGCGTTATCGCCGGCAACGAGATAAAGCCGGGTCTGTACCAGGTCACCGATATGGTGGAGAAGCCGGCCGCCGAAGAGGCGCCCAGCAATATGGCCATCATCGGCCGCTATATCCTCACCCCGGACATCTTCGACCTGATCCGCGAGACGCCGCCGGGCAAGAATGGCGAAGTGCAGATCACCGATGCCCTGCTGGCCCAGGCCCAGCGCGGCTGCGTATTGGCCTATGCGTTCAAGGGGCGCCGCTTCGATTGCGGTTCCGTGGACGGCTTTATCGAGGCCACCAACCATGTTTACGAGAATGTCTACCTGCCCGAGCAGGCCGCCCTGGAGAAGAAGTAAGTGACCGAGCTGACCTGTTTCAAGGCCTACGACCTGCGCGGCCGCGTCCCCGATGAGCTGAACACCGATATCGCCTACCGCGTCGGTCGCGCCTTCGCCCAGTTCCTGGGCGCCAAGCGCGTGGTGGTCGGCCACGATATCCGCCTGACCAGCGGCGAGCTGACCGACGCCCTGGCCAACGGCCTGCGCGACGCCGGTGCCGATGTGTTCCATATCGGCGAGTGCGGTACCGAAGAAGTCTATTTCGCCACTTTCCACGGCGATTTCGATGGTGGTATCTGCGTAACGGCCAGCCACAACCCGATGGACTACAACGGCATGAAGTTTGTGCGCGCCGGCAGCCGCCCGATCAGCGGTGATACCGGCCTTCTCGATATCAGGCGTCTGGCGGAGGAGAACGATTTCGCCCCGGCGGAAAAGCGCGGCGAGCTGAGCCGCTATGAGCACCGCGCCGATTTCGTACAGCACCTGCTGGGCTATGTGGATGTGTCTGCTCTGAAGCCGCTGAAACTGGTGGTCAACGCCGGCAATGGCGGTGCCGGCAGCGTCGTGGATGCGCTGGCGCCGCATCTGCCGTTCGAGTTTGTGCGCGTCCACCACCAGGCGGATGGCAATTTCCCCAACGGTATCCCCAACCCGATTCTGCCGGAAAACCGCAGTGCCACCGCCGAGGCGGTGCGCGAAAGCGGCGCCGACTTCGGTATCGCCTGGGACGGTGACTTCGACCGCTGCTTCTTCTTCGACGAGAGGGGCGATTTTATCGAGGGCTACTATGTCGTCGGCCTGCTGGCGGAGGCCTTCCTGCTCAAGAACGAAGGCGCGAAGGTCGTACACGATCCGCGCCTGACCTGGAATACCGAAGATATCGTCCGCGCCGCCGGCGGCGAGCCGGTGCAGAGCAAGACCGGCCACGCCTTTATCAAGGAGCGTATGCGCGCAGAGGATGCGGTCTATGGCGGCGAGATGAGCGCGCACCACTATTTCCGCGACTTTGCCTACTGCGACAGCGGCATGATCCCCTGGCTGCTGGTCGCGGAGCTGGTCAGCTGCAGTGGCAAGCCCCTGTCACAGCTGGTGGGCGAGCGCATGGCCGCCTTTCCCTGTTCCGGCGAGATCAACTCCAAGGTCGAGGATCCTGCGGCGTTGCTGAAGGCGGCGGAGGAAAAGTACGGCCCGGACGCGGAAAGTGTCGAGCGTGTAGACGGCCTCAGCGTGGCCTTCGCCGATTGGCGCTTCAACCTGCGCATGTCCAACACCGAGCCGGTGGTGCGCCTGAATGTCGAGTCCCGCGGGGGTGAGGCGTTGATGAAGGAGAAGACCGAGGAGTTGCTCGGACTGATCCGCGGTTGATCTTGTTTTCGTGGCCAGCTGTGGGGGCGAACCCTGTGTTCGCCCATAGGTGCTCGAATAGAACGCCGGAACCGATGCGAAGGCGATGATGCCGGTGGGGGTTTGCCAGACCTTATGAGGCATGGATGCCGATTAGAGCGTACATGGACGTATTCACCGCGTGTCTGGCAAACCCCCACCGGCATCATCGCCGCCACCGAATCGGCTACAAAGCGCAGCCCAAACAGCCAGGGCGAACATAAGCTTCGTTCCGGCCGCTCCACGCATTCGCGGCGCCTTCGGCCCCTACAAGTCAATTTGGGGGCGTTTCCCTTACACCGTTCTTTCTACGGCAAAAGTCGCCAACTGCTGCAGTGCCGTCTTCTGCTCCCCCGCCGGCAGAAACGCCAGCTGGTCCTTCGCCTCATTCACCGCCGCCCGCGCCCGCTCCATGGTGTACTCCAGCGCCCCGCAGGTCTCGATGGCCTCGACAATCTCGGTCAGCTTGTCGGCGCTGCGCTGCTCAATAGCCTCGCGCACCAGTGTCGCCTGCGTCTCCGTGCCATTGGCCATGGTATAGATCAGCGGCAGGGTAGGCTTGCCTTCCGCCAGGTCGTCGCCGACATTCTTGCCCAGTTCTTCAGGGTTGCCGCGGTAGTCGAGGGCATCGTCCACCAGTTGGAAGGCCAGTCCCAGATGGCGGCCGTAGAGCTTGAGGGACTGGCGCTGCTCGTCGGAGCAGTTGGCCAGCACTGCCGCGGTCTCGCAAGCGGCCTCGAACAGGGCGCCGGTCTTCTTGTGGATCACGGTGAAATAGTTGTCCTCACTGACCTCCGGGTCGCCGGCGTTCACCAATTGCTGAACCTCGCCCTCGGCGATGGTATTGGTGGTCTCGGAGAGGATGGCCATGATGTCCATGTCCCGCAGGGCCACCATCATCTGGAAGGCGCGGGAGTAGAGGAAGTCGCCCACCAGCACCGCCGGGGCATTGCCCCACTTGGCGTTGGCGGTCAGGCGGCCGCGGCGCCGGTCGGAGGTGTCCACCACGTCGTCGTGCAGCAGGGTGGCGGTGTGGATAAACTCGATGATCGTCGCCAGATCGATATGGTCGCCGCCTTTGTAACCGGCCGCGCGGGCACACAGCAGCACCAGCAGCGGGCGCAGGCGCTTGCCGCCGGCCTCGACCAGGTAGTGGCCGATGTTTTCCACCAGGGGGACGTCCGAGTGCAGTTGGTCGAGGATGCGCTGGTTGACCGCGGCGAAATCGTCGGCGGCGACCCGGTGAAAAGGCAACATGCATGGATTCCTTATACTGCTTTTGAAGGCCGTTTCCGGGAGTGTCCGGGCGGCGAAGGGGCGCTATTGTATCAATCCGGCGAATTGATTAGAATCTGCGCCCCGCATTGACTGGCCCACGGCTGCCGGCGGCGGCAAGTAGTTTTAAACACACGGCGCAAGCTCCCAAAATGCGGGGCAGTGACTGAATGGTCCCTTCCGCTGCTTCGTGTCGTCCATATCGGAGCATAGAAATATGTACGCTGTTATTGAAAGCGGTGGCAAGCAGCACCGCGTAGAAGAGGGCGAAGTGCTTCGCCTGGAGAAGCTGGAAGTCGCCACTGGCGAGTCCATCGATTTCGACAAGGTACTGATGGTCGTCGACGGCGACAAGATCAACATCGGTGCCCCGGTCGTAGACGGCGCTAAAGTGTCTGCCGAAGTGGTCAGCCACGGCCGCGGCGAGAAGGTGAAAATCATCAAGTTCCGCCGTCGCAAGCACTCCCTGAAGCGCCAGGGCCACCGTCAGTGGTATACCGAAGTCAAAATCACTGGCATCAAGGCATAAGCAGAGGAGTAACGACTCATGGCACACAAGAAAGCTGGCGGTAGTACGCGCAATGGGCGCGATTCCGAGAGTAAACGCCTGGGCGTGAAGCGCTTTGGCGGCCAGGCCGTTCTGGCAGGCAACATCATCGTGCGTCAGCGCGGCACCAAGTTCCACGCCGGCGTCAACGTTGGTATGGGCAAGGACCACACCCTGTTCGCCACTGCGGACGGCGTCGTGAAGTTCGAGGTGAAGGGCCCCAACAATCGCAAGTTCGTTTCCATCGAAACGGCTTAAGCGGCTGTCCAGCCCGATCCGAAAAGCCCCGCCCCGAGCGGGGCTTTTTCGTTTTGCTGGTGTGGGGTCTCATACTAAATGCGCCTATCAGCGGGCCGCTAAGCAGCCAGGTGCAAGGCGCATTTGCGCAGGCATAGCCGGCTACGTCAAGCAAATGCAACGCAGCAGATGGCTGCTTA
>NZ_JACZFR010000066.1 GCF_014904815.1 Microbulbifer taiwanensis | reverse complement strand
TACGCCTGAGTTCTCTTCTTACCCATGGTACACCTCCGTGTTAGGCCGAAACCTAACTATACAGGGTGTCTACTAAACGTGGGTAAGTCTTAAACTTAACGCCACACATCACCGGCAGCAAAAAGCAGAGCGAGGAACGGGCGGCGCTTTTTGATGTCCGAGTGCATGTGATACTAGGTGATTTCATAATCCAAGCTTGCTAAAGGTATCACGCCAATATGTGAGCTTGTATTCATATGCTTCAGGCCATACTACGGCATATGCCTCATTTAACAATTTTTCGTCGGATAATAACTTTTGTATTTCTGGCAAATCCGGTGGAGTGTATACATCAAAACGAGCGCGAGAGTACTCAATAAACCAAGAGGCTTTTGTGATGTCGTCATTATGATGCGCCAAAGATTGTGTAAATTCTATTGCCAAAGATTTCAGTGTTTCGAATCTTGCAAGATCGGTAGTCCCCTTACATATTGTCTCTGTGTTGTGAACAAGGTCATTATGAGACAGGCGCCACCCTTTATTTACACACATTTGTTTATCGTAGTGTTCTATTCTGAAATTCCTTACCCAATAATTGAGGCATTCAATGATTTGTTCTTTTACTAATTCCTCTAGGCCATCTTCTTGAAGCCGTTCAATATTTTTTGAGCAAAATCCAAATATTGGCGTAACTAAGTCTAACGCTTCATCTTCATGGATCTTCAAATACCCAAAAGCTTTCGGCAGAAAATACATGACTTCTTCATATGTCCCAGCCGGCAGGTGGGGTCCAAAAAGGCAAGAATAATCATTCCATCCAAATTCAGAGTCATCCTTCTTTAGCAGATTCTTCAGCATTCCAGGCGTAAAATCCGAATGAGGATCAGATAGTTTCTGTGGCCTTGAGTATTTCGAGTAAACAAGCTCCTGCAACATGGCTATCTCTTTTTCATCTAACGAGGCTGTAGAAAAACTCCGGCCCCTTATACTTGGTTATATTTTGCCCAAAAAATCACGAATCTACGTGAATTCTGAGCCTGTTTTGGGTGCCGAAAAGTATTTCAGGACACTCTCCGCACAAAAAACTCGCTCATGCAAAAATCTCTCGAGTTTTTCTACAGCCTGAACGCCGCGCTCACGGGCGGACAATGCTATGCACCTTTGTGCGAAAATGGGAGCGTAGCGACCAGCACAAAGGTGCATAGCGTTGGCCGTCCCGTGCAGCGCTTGGTTAGGAACTGGCAACTTGGAAAATAGCAATTATCACTGACACCGTAATTGCGCTAATTGATACAGTAATTGCCACACGATTATCAGCGATAGACCTGGCTCCGCCTACCAATCTATCTGCAAAAGATATGAGCCTAAACCCTTCTTGAATGTGCTCAGTAAATGCAGACTTCAACCCATGATACTCTGAGTATGCTTCGGTAGTAAGCTCTACACCTGTTCCATTGAACATTTCTTCTGGGAGGTACCATTTCTTATAGGTAGCCATGAATCTATTCATTAAATTTGCGTAATCTGCTTCAAGGTCTCGTATTCTATTTCGCGTTATAGATTCAAAGAATCCCACTTTGAATCCAGATAATTTTACTGATAGTTCATGTAGCTCAGATAGTACTGGTTGCAACTCTTCTCTAAAGTAGGTAAGAGCCACCGTTGTTACGCGACTGACTGGTTTACTAGGTTGATTAATCATCAGTAAATTGGTTTCCTAACATTTGTATCGTAGCCCTAAGGGCCACTTTTCCCCCGCCTCATATCTCACTTGAGACAATTCGACCAAGAGTGCGCTGTAACGCCCGCAGCGTCAAGATTGCAGGGGAATTGGTACGATTTACCAGTTCTGGATAAACGGTCGCCGTGACTCATATCCCCATTTTCCTACTGCCTCACAAGGCGTTATTTCTTATGGGATTTTCACCGGATTTGGCAGTAGGGTCCCGATGATCATTTTTCCGATTGGGCACGGGTGGGAATTGAGTGTTCAGGTAAGATTTTAATCCGCGAGGGAAGGGCAATAAATAGAGGCAGCCGGAATTGCTCCGGCCGCCTCTCATGTTCCTCCTGGTGGATTAAGCGCTGGCCGCCAGCGCCTCGGGAACAGTCTTCTCCTGGCCCGCCTCCTCGCTAACAGACGAGCGAATCAGGTAATCAAAGGCCCCCAGCGCCGCCGTGGCCCCCGCACCCATGGAGATCACTATCTGCTTGTAGGGCACGGTAGTGGCATCGCCGGCGGCGTAGACGCCGGGGAGGTTGGTGGCTCCGCGTTCGTCTATGGTGATCTCGCCGATGCGGTTCAATTCCACCTCGCTGTCCTTCAGGAACTCGGTGTTGGGCACCAGGCCTATCTGTACGAAGACGCCGGCCAGTTGCAGTTGCAGTTGCTTGCTCTCGCCGCTCACCCGGTCGGTGTATTGCAGGCCGTTCACCTTGTTGCCGTCGCCGAGGATTTCTGTCGTCTGGGCATTGGTGATGATGTCGATGTTGTCCATCGACCGCGCCTTGCGCACCAGCACTTCGTCGGCGCGCAGTGTGTCGGCGAATTCCAGTACGGTGACATGCTGGACGATACCCGCCAGGTCGATGGCCGCCTCTATGCCGGAGTTGCCGCCGCCGATCACCGCCACCTGCTTGCCCTTGAAGAAGGGGCCGTCGCAGTGGGGGCAGTAGGCCACGCCGCGGGTTTTGTATTCCTCCTCGCCGGGTACGCCCAGTTGTCTCCAGCGGGCGCCGGTGGCGAGGACTATGGAACGGCTTTTCAGGGTGGCGCCGCTCTGCAGTTCCAGGTCCAGCAGTTGGTTGTGGGCCAGGTTTGCGGCGCGCTGACCGGTGATAATGTCCACCCCGTATTCCTTGACGTGCTGCTCCAGGCTGGCGGCGAGTTTCGGGCCCTCGGTGTAGGGTACTGAAATGAAGTTCTCGATACCCACTGTGTCCATTACCTGGCCGCCGAAGCGCTCGGCCACCAGGCCGGTGCGGATGCCCTTGCGCGCGGCGTAAATCGCGGCAGCGGCGCCGGCCGGGCCGCCGCCCACTACCAGCACATCGTAGGCTTCTCTTTCATTCAGGGATGCGGCCTCGCGTTCGGCAGCGCCGGTGTCCAGCCTGGCGACGATTTCCTGCAGGGTCATGCGGCCCTGGGCGAAATGCTCGCCGTTCAGGTAGACGGCGGGCACCGCCATCACCTGGCGCTGTTCGACTTCGTCCTGGAAGAGGGCGCCGTCGATCATCTCGTGGGTGATATTCGGATTCAGGGTCGCCATCAAGTTCAGGGCCTGCACCACGTCCGGGCAGTTCTGGCACGACAGCGAGATATAGGTTTCGAAGTGATACTCGCCCTGGAGGTTGCGGATCTGCTCCAGCAGTTCTCGGTCGGCCTTGGACGGATGGCCGCCGGTCTGCAGCAGGGCGAGTACCAGGGAGGTGAACTCGTGGCCCAGGGGAATGCCGGCAAAGCTGACGCGCGGCGCTTCGCCCCTGCGGGCGATGGCCATGCTCGGCGTGCGTTTGCCAGCGCCGCTGTGGGTTTCGATCTTGTCGGAGAGGCTGGCGATTTCATCGGCCAATTGTTCCAGCTCCGCGGATTTGGGGCTGTTGTCGCCGGACACACGCAGTTCGATCGGCTCGATGATATTGCGCAGGTAGGTGTCCAGTTGCTGTTTCAGGTTGGCGTCCAACATCGGTGTGTCCTGTCGATTAAAAGGGTAAAAAAAGCCCACCCGAAGGTGGGCGAATGGGGATGGCAGTCCCGGTTGAGGTTTGTTGGGCGGGCCTGTGGCCAGCTTGCGGAGCTGGAGCTCCGCGGTCCCAGGGGTTTAGATCTTGCCGACCAGGTCCAGGGACGGGGCCAGGGTTTCCTCGCCTTCCTTCCACTTGGCCGGGCAGACTTCGCCCGGGTGGGCGGCGATGTACTGGGCGGCCTTGATCTTGCGCAGTAGTTCCTGGGCGTCGCGGCCGATACCGCCAGCGGTGATCTCGACGATCTGCACCTTGCCCTCCGGGTCGATCACGAAGGTGCCGCGGTCGGCGATGCCTTCTTCCTCGATCATCACGCCGAAATTGCGGGTGAGGGTGCCGGTGGGGTCGCCGATCATCGGGTACTGGATTTTGCCGATGGTCTCGGAAGAGTCGTGCCACGCCTTGTGGGTGAAGTGGGTGTCGGTGGAGACCGAGTAGATCTCGACACCCAGTTTCTGGAACTCGGCGTAGTTGTCCGCCAGGTCGCCCAGCTCGGTGGGGCAGACGAAGGTGAAGTCGGCGGGGTAGAAGAAGAACACCGCCCACTTGCCCCTGACATCGGCATCGCTGATGTCGAAGAAGTCGCCGGCCTGGTAGGCCTTGGCCTGGAAGGGCTTGAGTTCGGATTCGATGTAGCGGGACATGGATAGCTCCTGGTTCACTGTGTTTGGGTTGAGAAGTTGTCTGGAACGGGAGTAATACTATGAGTAAGAGCTGGTTAATAAAAATAATCTATTTAAATGATTCTGATAGTTTTAGTTGATTAGCTTGTTGTTGCTCATAGTGCCGTAGGGTGCGCCATGCGCACCATCAACACGCCAGGTGGCGGTGACAGGCCTGTTGGTGCGCGCGGCGCACCCTACGGTCAGGATTGCGCCGGCCGTCGCCATTGCGGATACTCGCGCAGGTGACCAGTGCGTCGTTACTCAGTCAGCACCGGCAGTCATTCAGGGGACGTTATGCGATTGATACGGTTACTGAAAAACGACCTGGCGCGGGAAGCCGGCGACTGGGTCGAGGAGGGGCTGATCAGCGAGTCCCAGGCGGAACTTATCTGCGATCGCTATGGCGTCGACTACCAGCAGGCCAGGAGCCGCTCCTTCGGCTACCAGGTACTGGTGGGGTTGGGCTACCTGTTTATCGGCCTGGCGATCATCACGCTGCTGGGGGCCAACTGGGACGAGATACCGCGGGCACTGCGCATGTGGGGCCTTATTGCGCTGACGGTGACCACCCAGGGGATTGCGTTGCGCCAGTATCTCGCCGGCGACCGCAGCGCCGGGGTGGGACTCTTCCTGCTCGGCAACCTCTTCTTCGGTGCCTCCATCATCCTGATAGCGCAGATTTACCACCTGGGCGAGCATATGCCGGACGGCGTCTTCTGGTGGGCGCTCGGCTGTCTGCCATTCGCGCTGTTGACGAAAAACCCCTGGCTGGCGCTGCAGGCGAATATCCTGGCATTGATCTGGTTTTTCCTGGAGGTCAATTACGGCTTCTATCCGGCGCTATTGCCGCTGTTTATTCTCTCCTCTGTCTATGTGCTCAGTCGCGGGCGCCAGAGCATAGTGCTGCTGCTGGTGGTGCTCGCCAGTACCGGCTTCTGGGTCGAGTATTCACTGGCGGCCTTCTGGCGTGAGGCGGACCAGTTCTTCCTGTTCGACCTGCAGGCGGAAAACCTCGCGGTGGCGGTTGCCCTGTTTGTGTTGCTGTTTGCCTTCAGCCACTGGCTGAGCAGGCAGCGGTCGCCGGTGGCCAAGGACTACGCGGCGGTCATTTCGATCTGGTGCCTGCGCTTTGCGCTGCTACTGATGCTGGTGCTGAGCTTCGCCGAGCCCTGGGAGGGGCTGCTGGATGCGCACTGGAACCACCCATTCTCCATGTGGTTTGCGATAGCCCTGCTCGGCGGGCTGGCGCTGCTGCCGGCTTCCCGGGCGGGGCGGCTGCTGTCCTGCACGCTGCTGCTGGTGGTGTTCGCGCTACTGTTGCTGGCGGTGACCATCTCCGGCAATGACGAGCACGCGATCTATTTCCAGGTGGCCGCGAACTTTGCACTGGTCGGCAGCGGTATCTGGCTGATAGTGCGGGGTATTCACGGCGGAATTTCCCATTACTTTTTCCTCGGTGTGGCCGCGATACTGGTGACAGCCCTGCTGCGCTATATCGACCTGATCGGGGACTATATGGGCGGGGCACTGGTGTTCACGCTCTTCGCGGTACTGTTGCTGGGGGCGGCGAGGTACTGGAAGAAGCACCAGTCCGGGGAGGGGACGCCATGAACCGGAAAACAACCCTTGGCCTGCTCGCGGCCATTGCATTGCAGTTCCTGATACTGATCGGTATGTACATCAGCGCCCAGATGCCACTGTGGACGGGAGAGGAAATCCGCCTGAAAACCATACCGGTGGATCCGCGTTCACTGTTCCGCGGCAACTATGCGCGGCTCGACTACAACTTCTCCCAACTGGACGCCTCGCTGTTTCCGGCGGACAGGAAATTGCGCGAGGGGGAGCTGGTCTATGTCTCCCTGAAACGGGATAAGCGCGGTTTCCACCGGCTGGCCGGTGCCAGCCTGGAGAAACCGGAAGAGGGCGTCTTCCTGCGCGGCAGGATTAGCGGCACCTGGCTGCGGGATTCCAGGAGCAGCTATCGGGTCAGGTACGGTATCGAGGCCTTCTTTGCGCCCAAGGAAAAGGCCCTGGGACTGGAGAGCGAGCTGCGCAACGGCGGCGTGGCCGAGGTGATGGTATCCGGCGGCGGCAGGGCGCGGCTGAAAAACGTAAGCGGGAATTCAATTGAATAAACTTCTTTGCCAATGGAAAACCGCCTGTAGGGTGCGCCGCGCGCACCAGAATCTTCCGTTAATCGCCCGCGCGTGCACGCGGCGCCCCCTACGCCTGCTGGCGGAGAGAGGGCCATGAGTCAGCCCACAGTGGAAACCCCGAATACCTTCGGCCTGGTGATGCTGCTGCAGCTGGCAACCCTGGCGATAGCGCTGGCCGGGATATACTTTCTCGATGTCCGGGTATCCGTTCTGGGGGCTTCGGGATTCTCCGCGCTTTTGATCGGCACTCTCGGCGCCCTGTTGAGTTATGCCACCGCCATCTGGCTGACCCGCTCGAAAACGGCTGTCGGGCAAACACTGCGCAAACACTGCCGCGATCTGCACCCGCTGTTTTCTCGCTACACCGTCCTGCAGATAGCGCTGGTCTCCCTCGCCGCCGGCGTCTGCGAGGAATTGCTGTTCCGCGGTTTCCTGCAACCCTGGCTGTCGCAGGTCAGCACGCCATTGCTGGGATTGCTCGGTGCCTCAGTGGCCTTTGCGCTGCTGCACTACGCCTCGTTCACCTATTTTGTCGCCACATTGGCGGTTGGCCTGATTCTCGGCGCTACTTACCAGCTGACCGAGAGCCTGCTGTGCGTGGTGACCTGGCACGCCGTCTACGACCTGCTCGCGATCACCGCCCTGGCCAGGTACCCGCACCTGTTGGGTGTGCCCAGCGCAAAATAGCCTGGACTGATCCGCAAATGCCGTCGGTCATGCACCGAAAGGGGGCGAAATCCGCTTTGAGCAACTCCGAGTCCTGTTCACAAATCGAACGATACCTGTCAAATTGATATTAAAAAGTAATAACCAGTTGAAAGATTGATAGCCAAAACTTCCGAGCAGGCCCTTTTTCATTGTTGCAATCGATTGCAATGCCGCATTATAGTGATCCGTACGGTGTAGTCACACATACACGTTTTGTAGCGGTGCATGCAATCGTTTGCATTGGGCGATACAACAGTCATAAAAATTTACACCGAGAACAATAAGTTGCATAAAAACGAGGACGAGAGGGAAGAGTTGATGAATAAGAATCCTTTGGCCCAGGCGGTGTCCCTGGCGGCAATCTCCCTGGGTTTCAGCGGTGGCCTGGTCGCCCAGCAGGCGAGCCAGCCGACCCCATCCGATACTATGGTGATGGAGGAGGTGGTGACCACCGGTACCCCGGGCGGTGCCAGTATCCGTAAGCTGGACGCCAGCTTCTCCATTACCACCCTGAGCGACGACGAGATCTCCAAAGTTTCCCCGGCCAGCACCGCGGACCTGATGAAGTCCATTCCCGGCCTGTGGGTGGAGAGCTCCGGCGGCGTGTCCGGCGCCAATATCGATGTGCGCGGTTTCCCGGGCGGTAGCGACGCCCCCTTCGTCACCGTTTCCATGAACGGCCTGCCGGTCTACCCGGCACCGACCCTGTCCTTCCTCGAGAATTCCTCGCTGTTCCGTGTCGACGAGACCATCCAGCGGGTCGAGGGCCTGCGCGGCGGTCCCAACCCGGTCTACTCCAACGGCCAGCCAGGTCTGACCACCAACTTTATCCTGAAAGAGGGCACCGAGGAGACGGAAGGTCGGGTCAAGTACACCAGCTCTGACTACGACTTGCAGCGCATGGATGCATTGCTGACCGGCAAGCTGAGTGACGATGTTTACTACATGATGGGCGGCTACGTGAGTTCCTCCCCCGGCGTGCGCGACGCCGGCTTCAGTGCGGAGGAGGGCCACCAGTTCACCCTGCACCTGACCGCGGAGCTGGACAACGGCAAGGCCGGCTTCTACCTGCGCGATACCGACGACCACGGCACCTGGTACCTGCCCGGTGCCTCGACACTGCCGGCGGACTACACCCAGGTGGGCCCGAGCAACCGCAAGGTGCTGGTGCCTATCAGCCAGGCCGATGGCAGCGGCGGTTCCGAAACCGAGTGGCAGAGCTTCGATATGGGTGAGGGCCGCGGCTGGGACGGCAGCATCGGCGGCGCCTATGTGGAGCTGGACCTGGGCGACGGCTGGAGCCTGACCGATCGCTTCGCGCTGACCAGCGGCAACGCCGACACCCTGGGCTTCGTACCCAACGGCAGCCCGGTGCGCCTGGACAGCCTGACCGACCTGAACGGTGATCCCATCGCTTCTGCCACCACCGTCTCCGGCAGCGCCGTCAGCGGCGATACCCTGGTGCAGCAGTTCGGTCCCTGGGTGGTGCGCAAGGAAATAGAGGCGGCCAGCAACGACCTCAGTATCGCCAAGCAGTGGGACAGCGCCAAGATCACCGCTGGCTACTACGCCTCCAGTTGGGAAGTGAACGAGTGGTGGTCCATCGGCAACCAGAAATATTATGTGCTGGGTCACGACGGCGAGCAGATCGCCAGCAGTGGCGCCGCTGGCGAGATCGAATGCAACGCTGCCGGTATGGCGACCTGTGGCTGGAACTACGACGTCGAGGCCAATGGCAATGCGCGCGAGGATGCGCTCTATTTGGCCGGCGAATTCTATGTCGGCGACTTTACCTTCGACCTGGGGGTGCGCTCCGCCAACCGCGAGACCAACTACTCGGTGGACGACGGTGCTCGCGATGGCGTCTTCACCAGCTACAAGGCGGACGAGGACGGCACCGCCTACACCGCCGCGGTGGACTGGGCCTTCGCCGACAATATGGGCAGCTTCTTCCGCATCAACTCCGGCTTCAAGTTTGCCGACTTCGACAACTACCGCGAGTTCGGCGGCAGCTTCCGCGCCGGCTCCGACCTGGTGATCGACGTGGACCAGGCCGAGTGGGGCTACAAGCTGCAGGACGAGAACTACTCCCTGTTCGCGACCCTCTTCTACAACGAGACCCAAGGTATGCCCGACTGCGTCGTCGGCAGCGATGTCTGCACACGGCTGGAGACGGAGGCCACCGGGGTGGAGCTGGACGGTAAACTCTACTGGGGGGATTTCACCCTAGGCCTGAACGCCACCATTCAGGATGCGGAAATCACCAGCGGCGACTTCGAGGGCAACCAGGTGCAGCGCCAGCCGGAGCACCAGCTGCGCCTGACCCAGAGCTACGACTGGACCCTGAACAACGGCGTGGATATGTCCCTCTATGGCGCTGTCAGCCGTGTTGGCGAGCGCTATAGCGACAGCGCCAATATCACCACGCTGCCCGCCTATACCAAGGTGGATTTCGGCACCACCATGACTATCAACGATCTCAGTGTACAGCTGGCGGTGAATAACCTCACCGACGAGGAGGGTGCCACCGAGGGCGATCCCCGCGATCCGCTGGCGGCCAACGTGCGCTACATTCTGCCGCGCAATATCAGGTTGAGCGTCGGTTACGATTTTTAACGTCTAGTCAGTTAGTTTGTCGGCGCGATATCTGCGCTCATTGAGCTTGCCGCACGGAATCCCCATCGTGCGGCTTTTTTATTTTTAGGGGTATGAAAATAGGCATTCCTGTAGGAGCGGCGGAGGCCCGCCCCGCCGCTCCTACAACGATTTGTCGCCATCCCGGCGCAGGCCGGAATCCAGGTGGCACCAAACTGGATACCGGCCTGCGCCGGTATGACGAGCGAATTAATGTCTGATCCGGAACGGTTCTACGGACTTTGGTCGGCATTGACCGGGATGGTAATTGGGGCAAAGAAACCGTCTGCATCAAATTCAACGAGGCTGTCCAGGAGGTAATCCGCCTCACGCAAGGCATTGCGATCGCCAACACCCACCGCCTTTATGCCGGCCGCCTGAATCGCGGTTACACCCGCCGCTGCATCCTCGAACGCCAGGCAGCGGGCGGGATCGACGGCCAGGCCCCAGGCGGCGGCGAGGAAAATATCCGGCGCCGGCTTGGGCGCGGCCTTGGCCGGGTCGGCGATAAAAGTAAAGCAGTCGGCAATACCCAGTGCCTGCAACACCGCCGGCGCATTCTTGCTCGCCGAGGCCAGGCCAATCGGAATGCGACGGCCGCGCAGGCACGCCAGCAATTCCCCGGCGCCGGGCAGCAGATCGTCCGCTGTCAGATTCCGGATCAATTCCCGGTAGCAGTCGTTCTTGCGCGAAGCCAGTGCGACTTTCTCCCGGTCGCTGAAGTCCGCGCTGCGCTCGCCGAGAATCGTTTCCAGCGACGCCATGCGCTCCAGGCCCTTGAGCGATTCTTCCATATTGTCGCCCCAGGGCAGCTTCAGTTCCTCTGCCAGCTGGCGCCAGGCCTGCAGGTGCAGGCGGGCGGTGTCGGCGATAACGCCGTCCAGGTCGAATATGGCCGCGCGAAAATTCATACCGCCAGCTCCCGTGCCGGTGCGCGATCGATGGCGAGCGACTGCCCCGGCTCGCTGAGCCAGAGAATCTCGTCGCAGTGGCGCAGGGTGATCGGCTCGCCACTGACCAGGGTGTAGCTGGTCTGTTCCCCATCCACATCCAGCTCCAGGGTGCGGCCGCGGAATTGCAGGCGGAAGCGGTAGCCGGCCAGTCCATCGGGTACATAAGGATTGAAGCTCAACTCCTCGCCGTGCAGGCGCATACCGGCAAAACCCTGTGCCAGGCACAGCCAGGTACCGCCCATGCAGGCGGTGTGTATACCGTGCTGGGTGTTGTTGTGATGGTTGTCCAGATCCATGCGCGCCACCTGCTGGAAATAATCCAGCGCCTTGTCCGGGTAGCCCACCTCACTGGCGATGATGCTGTGAATACAGGCGGACAGAGTGGAGTCGTGGGTGGTGCGGGGCTCGTAGAAATCGAAGTCGCGGCGCTTCTGCTCCAGCGTGAATTCCGAGCTCTGCAGAAAGAGACCGAGGATCACATCCGCCTGCTTGCACACCTGGTGGCGGTAGATCACCAGTGGGTGGTAGTGCAGCAGCAGCGGGTAGTGATCCGCCGGCGTACCGGCGAAATCCCACTGGGGCTTGTCGAGGAAACCGTCGTCCTGCGGGTGAATACCGAGCCCTTTGTCTTCCGGTAAATACATGGCGTCCGCGGCGCGGCGCCAGGCCCCGGGCTCTTCCTCATCCAGCTGGATGCGCTGCGCCAGTTCGGCAGCGGTCTCGGGCGCATTGGCCCGCAGCCACTCATGCACCTCGCAGGCGTAGTCCAGGTGCGCGCGGGCCATCAGGTTGGTGTAGAAGTTGTTGTCCACCAGTGCCGTGTACTCGTCTGGCCCGGTGACCTCGCTGATACAGAATCTGTTGTCGCGGCGCGGATTGAAATGCCCGATTTCCAGCCACAGGCGCGCGCCCTCGATCACTATCTCCGCGCCCTTGTCGCGCAGGAAATCCGTGTCGCCGCTGGCGCGGCAGTAGTGACGCACCGCGTAGGCGATATCCGCATTGATATGGAACTGCGCCGTGCCGGCCGGGTAGTAGGCGGAGCACTCCTCGCCGCCGATGGTGCGCCATGGGAAGAGGGCGCCCTTCTTGACCGCCAGTTCCCGCGCCCGCGCCCGCGCGGCGTCGAGAATCGAGTGGCGGTACTCCAGCAGGCCACGCGCCAGCTGCGGCTGGGTGTAGAGGAAGAACGGCAGGATATAGATCTCCGTATCCCAGAAATAGTGCCCCTCGTAGCCGTCGCCGGATAAACCCTTGGCGGCGATATTGGTGCGACCGTCGCGGCCCAGGGACTGGAACAGGTGGAACAGATTGAAGCGCATGCCCTGCTGCAGGGCATCGTTGCCGCGCACCTCCACATCCGCCTGATTCCAGAAACTTTCCAGTTCGCGACGCTGTAGAACTGCGTAGTCTTCGAAGCCCTTGTTGCTGCAATCTTTTAAATAGTCGCGCAGTCGGGTTGTGCCGATCGAACCTGCTCTTTGCTCGGCGAAATGCGCCACGTACTTTGTCAGCCGAATCGCCTGGCCGCGGCGTGCGTCCAGGCGGTATTCCACCGAAACGCGATCGACGTCCTGGGAATATTCCCGCGCGCAGTCGCCGTCGAATTCGATTTTGTGCAGCGCCCCGGAGCCGACGCTGAAGCCGCTGCTCAAAACTTCCTGCACCAGGGCCAGCTGCTCGCCGTCCGCGAGACTTTCCTGCAATTGAATATCGGCGCTGTCGATCGGCGATGCCAGGCGCGGGTCGTCACTCTTCTCCGCTTGCGCCAGGCCCGCATCCAAGACGGAGACAAGGCGCACCTCGCCTTCGAAATCCAGCGGCGTCAGTTGGTAGTGCACCAGATAGAGATGCCGGTCGGTCAGGGAAACCAGGCGGCGGCTGTGCAGCTCCATGGTCTTGCCGTTCGGCGAGCGCCAGCGCAGTTTCCTGTGCAATATGCCCGCGGCCATATCCAGGCGGCGTTCAAAATCGAGCAGCTCACCCTCCGCGAGGGAGAAGCGCTCGCCGTCGATCCACAGCCGAATCGACTTGCCATTGGGTACTGTCAGCATGCGCTGGTTGTTCTTCGCGTAGCCGTAGGCGCTCTCGCCGTAGCGGATGGGCTCACTGGCGAAGACGCCATTCAGGTAGCAGCCGTCGGCGAAGGGCTCGGGACCAAAGCCCTCCTCGAAGGCGCCGCGCAGGCCGATAAAGCCGTTGCCGAGGGAGAAGAGGGTGGCGTTGAGGCCGTAGTCCTCTGGGTGGAAGCCGCTCTCCACCAGCTCCCAGGGGTGTACCTGATGATTCGGGTTTTGTTGTTGCTGCATGCCACCACCGCATATCGGGATTGAACGGAGCGGGTGCGCACACCCGCTGGGCGCCACGGCGCCATTGCGGCCAGTTTATCGCCATTTGCCGATTGTTTGCAATCGATTGCAAATTGCGTGAAGTGCATCGAGTGGGGCAACTTACACAGAGTTGATAACAAATATAAGTGTTTGATATTCAAAAGATTAGTTAAGTAATCGCGACTGCGGTCGAACCGGGTAAGCGTAGCTGGTCACCACTTTCAGGCGCGATTGTTGCCGATGGTTTGCAAACGATTGCACCACCCTGGCGCTTCCGCCATACTGGTGCCCGGCGCCGGTGCAGTATCCGGTGTCCCCCGGATCCGCTTTCCGGTCTGAATGAAAAATGTACAATAACGAGCCGGCACAGCCCCCGGGCCCAAGCCGCACAGACAATAAAGAAGTCGCCATGAACAACCAGCGCATACTGCTCTCCCTCTTCGCCATCTACCTGGTATTCGCGATACTGCTGAACAGCGTCGGCACCGTGATACTGCAGGTGATCAACAGCTACGGCGTCAGCAAGTCCGCCGCCAGTGTGCTGGAGGGTTTCAAGGATATACCGATTGGCATAGTGTCCTTCCTGGTGGCCTCGCAGCTGCCGCGCTTCGGTTTCAAGAGGGCCATGCTGACCGGCCTGGGCATAGTCACTGCCGCCTGCCTGTGCATGCCGTTGCTACCCGGTTTCTGGACCGCCAAGCTGCTGTTTCTGTGCGTGGGCGTCTCCTTCGCGCTGGTCAAGGTCGCCGTCTACTCCTCCATCGGATTATTGGCCGGGGACCGGAAGGAACACGCGGGCATGGTGAACACTCTGGAAGGCGTGTTTATGGTGGGCGTGCTCGGCGGCTATTGGTTGTTCAGCGCCTTTATCGATTCCGCCGATCCGACCTCCACCGCCTGGCTGAATGTCTACTGGGTGCTGGCCGGTATCTGCGCGCTGGCGTTTGTGCTGCTGTGGACGACGGAAATGGACGAGTCCGGCACCCGCGTCGATGGCGACAGCCCGCTGCAGGAGTTTTTCGCGATGCTGCGCCTGGTGGCCAAGCCGCTGGTGTGCATCTATGTGATTTCCGCCTTCGTCTATGTGCTGATAGAGCAGGGCATAGGCACCTGGCTACCCACCTTCAACAATGAAATCCTGAAACTGCCGGCGCCCATGAGCGTGCAGGCCACCAGTACCTTCGCTGCCGGCCTGGCCGTCGCCCGCCTGGGCGCCGGCGCCATCATGCGCCGAATGCACTGGTACCCGGTGTTGAATAGTTGCCTGCTGGCGATGGCGGCGCTGGTGGTGCTGACCCTGCCGCTGGCGGACAATGTGCAGGCCAATCCGGAAATCAACTGGCTCAACGCGCCGGTGGCTGCCTTTATCCTGCCGCTGATCGGCCTGTTTATGGCTCCCATCTACCCGGCCATCAATTCGGTCATGCTGAGTTCGCTGCCGAAACACCAGCACTCGGCGATGACCGGCCTGCTGGTGATCTTCTCCGCTCTCGGCGGCACTACCGGCTCGCTGATTACCGGCTCTGTATTCGAGGCCTACGACGGCCAGTTCGCCTTCTACCTGTCGCTGGTGCCGATCGGTATGATTCTGCTGAGCCTGTACTTCTTCCGCCGCGCAGTGGAACGGGATGGCGGGGCAGATTTTACCGGCGTCGCGGCTTCCGCGCCCCACTGATGGCCGTTTTACAAAGGATTGCAGCCCGCCTAAGATGGCGCCTTCGCATTTTTTAAGGTGAAGGCGCCATGCCCAAGGATTCCCCCGCTCCCGTATCCATGTCCGATATAGCGCGCCTGGCGGGAGTGTCCGAATCCACCGTGTCGCGGGCACTGAACAACAACCCGCTGATCAACGAGAAGACCCGCGAGCGCATCCAGAAAATCGCCCGCTCGATGAATTACAAAATCAACGAGAGCGCGCGCAACCTGCGCCTGCAGCGCAGCCACACCATCTCGGTGGTCATCAATACCGACAAGGCGGGCGGCCAGTCTTTTTCCGACCCGTTTATGATCGACATGATCGGCGCCATCGCCGACCAGCTGGCGCGGCACAAATACGACCTGCTGTTTTCCAGCAGCATCGTCACCAGCGCAGACTGGCACGCCTACCTGCTGGGCTCCCGCCGCGCCGACGGCGTTATCGTGATAGGCCAGGGCACCGACGACAGCCCGCTGCGCGAACTGCACAAGCTCGGCGATCCCCTAGTAGTCTGGGGCGGCACGCGCAAACCGGGGGCCGATTACTGCATCGTCAGCAGTGACAACTGGATGGGCGGCCGCCAGGCTACCGAACACCTGATCGGGCTGGGCCGGCGCCGGATCGTCTTCCTCGGCGATATCGCCCATCCGGAAATCGAGGCGCGTTACCAGGGATACCTCGCCGCACTGAAGGATGCGAGCCTTGAGGCAAACGAACACCACACAGGTGCGGCCTTCTCCATCGAATCTGGCTACCAGAGCGCAATGGAGCTGCTGAGGAATGGATCGACGGATTTCGATGCCATCTTTGCGGCCAGCGACAATATCGCCATGGGCGCCATCAAGGCGTTGCAGGCCAGCGGCATCAGGGTGCCGTCCGATGTGGCGGTGGTGGGTTTCGACGATATCCCGATAGCCCCCTTCTACACGCCGCCGTTGACCACGGTGCGCCAGAACATCCATCGCGGTGGCGAATTGCTGGTGGACAGGGTCATGCAACTGGTGGCGGGCAGGGAGGCGGCGTCGGAAGTCCTGCCCACGGAACTGGTGGTGCGGGCCTCCTGCGGCGCGAATCCGGATTACCAGCCCGCACCGGCCGGCTAGAAGAGCGCGCCGGCAATCAGTCCAAACACGAATGCGGTGACAACAAAGGCGAACAGCGCCAGGACGCCGTCGTGGGCCACCAGTGCCAGGCCCAAGGCGGTCAGCGCCATGCCGGCGGTGGTCGCTGAAAAGGGCACTATCTCCATCGCCGGCAGCGCCAGCGCGATCACCGCGCAGATGGCCGCGATCACATAGGTACCGGCGCGGCCCACCAGGAATTCCAGTCGCGGCCGCAGCCAGCGGTCGATAAAACGCGCCGGCTTCTGCAACCAGTGCAATGCACGGATCAGCTTCCCCTTTGAGATGGAACGCCGCAGCAGCCACTGCGGCAGCCAGAAATGGCTGCGCCCCAGCAGTAACTGGACTGCTGTCAGCAGAACCAGTAACCCCATGATCGTGGGCACGCCGGGAATACCGGAGAGTGGCGAGAAGAGAATGATACCCACCAGCAGCAACAGCGGCGCAAAGGAGCGCCTGCCCACCGCCCGCACCACCAGGTCCAGCGAGACCCGCTTGCGCCGTTTAGCGGTTTTGCTGATGTGCTCCAGCAGCTGCGTGAGGCTGGTGAATTCCCTGGGCATAGCGTGGCGCCGATGGTGACGGAGGCGAAGTGGGGTTGCAGATATCAGTATATGTACGGGGCTAAGCTGGAGCTTGTGCAGACAGTCAGCAGTTCCGGCCAGCCCGATCAGACTTTTTACGACAATAACTATTCGATCGCCGGCCCACAGCCAGTTGTTTTACTGCCGGTTACTGCCCGGGACTTTTCGCAACCTGCTCCCGTCGCAACCGCTGGTGCCAGTTCAGCACTATTACCGTCAGCGCCGGCAACATCGTCAGGGTCACCAGGGTGGCGCCGATAATCCCGCTCATTACGATCACACCCACACCGCGGTAGAGCTCGGTGCCGGCGCCGGGCAGGAACACCAGCGGCGCCAGGCCGCAGATGGTGGTGATGCTGGATATGGCGATGGGCCTCAGGCGCGAGCTGACCGCCTCCTGCACCGCCTCCAGTGGCGGCATATTCTCCTCGTTCACGTTGCTTATGGCGCGGTGCACTATCAGTATCGGGTTGTTCACCACCGTGCCCATCAGGATCAGGAAACCGAGCATTGAAATCATGTCGAACGGCTGATGGAAGCCCTCCATGCCCATATTGCGCATGGTCGCGCCGACCAGGTTGAGCAGGGCCAGCCCGGCGATGCCGCCGGCGATTCCGAGCGGTATGCTCGTCATGATCAGCAGTGGATAGCCCCAGTGGGCGAAGATGGCCACCATCAGCAGGTAGACGATCGCCAGCGCGACCATGTAGTTGCCGCCCAGGGATTCGCGGGTGGCGTCCAGCTGGTCGGCGGCGCCGGAGATGCCCAGACTGACTCCGACGGGCACCTGGCCCTTGTCCTTCAGGTACTGCACCAGGTCCGTCTTGACCCGCTCGACACCGGTCTCCAGCGCCACCGAGCGCGGCGGGATGATATTCAGCGTCACGGTGCGGCGGCCGTCCACGCGTCGCACGGTGCTGGTGTCCACCGTCTCGACGGTCTGCGCCAGCTCCGACAGCGGCAGCACCCGGCCCACCGGCGTGAAGATGAAAATATTCTCCAGCGTTTCCACCGTCGCCGCCGGCCCCTGGCGGTTGTAGAGGTAGATATCAATCTTGTCGTCGTCGAGGAAAAACTCGTTGACGAAGGCGCCGTCGGTCAGCGCCGCTACGGTAAAGCCGATGTCCTCCGCGCTCATGCCCACTTCCGCGGCCCTGTCCCATTTCGGCGTGACCTGCAGCAGCGGCTGTGTCAGCGACAGGCTGGACGGACGCGTCTGGATACTGGGGTCGTCGAAGATTTCCTCGGCTCGGGCGTAGGCGGCGCGGGCCACCTGATACAGGTCGGCGAGGTTTGGCCCGGAGATATCCAGGTCGACGCTGCGGGTGCCAGCGTCGTTGCTGCTGATGATGGAGCCGCGCGCGGCGAAGGCGCGCATGCCCGGGTAGCGCTCGTATTGCGCAACTATCGCGTTCATCAGCTCGTCGATATGGGCCGGGTCCCTGGATTCGGAAATGATGCGGATGCTCTGCGGTGACACGCGCATATTCACATACTTCATCGCCGGCACCGCGGCTTCGCCGCGCTCGAAGGCCTCCGGCGCGTCGTCGACAAATGGCAGGAAATATTCCTGCAGCTCGCCGGCTACCTGTTTCATTGTGGCCAGGTTGTAGCCGGGCGGGGCGTTCATGGTGGCGAAGGTTTTCGCTTCCTCCCCCTCGGGCAGGTACTCCGCCGGCGGCGTCAGAATCAGGACTATGGCCAGGCTGGCGGCGGCGGTGATACCAATGGTGTAGAGCCGCCGCACCGGCGTCGCTATCAGCCAGCCGATACTGTCCAGCACACTGTTGCGCAGGCGGCTGTGGGAAATGGCCGCGGCCCGGGCGCCGTCGAATTTCAGCCGCGCGCTGGCGGTGGGAATCACGGTGATGGCCACCAGCATCGACACCAGGATCGCCGAGGAGATCGCGATGGCCACATCCGAGTAGAGCTGGCCCGCCTCTTCGGCGATAAACACCACCGGCAGAAACACCATCACCGTGGTGAGCGTTGAGGCCAGCACCGCCGGCCAGACCCGCTGCACGCCGGAAATCGCCGCCTGCAGCCTGTTCAGCCCGCGGCGCCGCTCCAGTTCGATGCTCTCCAGCACCACGACGCTGTTGTCCAGCGTCATACCGATGGCGAAGGCAACGCCGGCCAGGGAGATCACGTTGATGGTGCGCCCGGTGACCAGCAGGCCGATAAAGGCGGCAATGGTACAGATCGGAATGCCCACCACACCCAGCGCGGTGGCGCGGATCGAGCGCAGGAAGCCGTACATGACCGCGGTGGCGAGCAGGGCGCCCAGCAGCAGGTTTTTCCACACGTTGAAGATCGAGTCCTGCACATAGGTGACGTCGTCCGCGGTCAAGGCCATCAGCATGCCCTGGGGCTGCAGCAGTTCGGCGTTGATCTGCTCGACCTCCTTCATCATCGCCCGCTTGATCGCGATCACGTTGGAGCCGCTCTCGCGCCGCACAGACAGGCTGATCACAGGCAGGCCGTCCACGTAGGAATTGCTGCGGATCTTGAAGTGGTCGAGTGTCACCTCGGCCACATCGCCGAGACGCACTATGCCGTCGCCGCTGCGCTGCAGGATCATCTCGCGCAGCTCGTCCAGGTCGCGGAAGCGGCCCAGGGTGCGCAGCAGGTAGCGGCGCTTGCCGCTCTCCACCTCGCCGCCGGAGATATCCCGGTTGCGCGCGCCTATGGCCTCGCGCACGTCGTTCAGGCTCAGGTTGCGCTCCGCCAGGCGCTCGGGCATCAGCTTGATCTGTATCTGCCGCTCGGCGCCGCCGCCGACGTCCACCTGCGCCACGCCGGGCACGCCGGACATGCGCGGGCGCACATTGTCCTCTACATAATCGCGCATCATGTCCATGTCGAGCTTGCGCGGATTGCCCGGAAGTGGCGAGATGCGGAAATACATAAAGGCGTTGGCGGAAAAAGAGGTGGCGTAGACCCGCGGTTCGTCGACGTTCTCCGGATAGGAGGGCACCTGGGTCAGCGCGTTGTTGACGCGGATCAGCGTCTCGGTGATATCCACGCCGAAGGGGAACTCCAGCTCGATTTCCGCCGAGCCCAGGTCGGCGGTGGACTGCAGCTCCTGCAGGTAGGGGATATTGCGCAGGTATTCCTCCTGCTCGATCAGGATTTCCTTTTCGATATCCTGCGGTGTGGCGCCGGGCCAGTCGGTGCGGATGGAGATGGTGCGCACCTCCAGGTCCGGGATCATCTGCACCGGAATACGCAATGCCGCCACCACGCCGAGAATGGCGATGATCATCACCGTGACCGTTACCAGAATGCCGTTGCGGACGATGTGCTCAAACATGGCGGCTCTTCAAGTCGTGGAAAGCGGGGCGCGGAGCGTTCAGGGGGCCTTGCGCAGTATCACCGTCTGCCCCTCCCGCAGGCTCTCGTTGCCTCGCGTAATGACGATCTGGCCGGCCTCGAGGCCGGAGCGGATCTCGATCAACCCCTCGAAGCTGAGCCCGGTGGTGACCTGCTGCTCACGCACTGTGGCCGGCTTGCCCCAGGCGCTGAACTTCTCCGCCAGCCACACGGTGATGCGGCCGTCCGGGTAGCGCAGCACCGCGTCCCGCGGAATGGCGATACTGCGCCGCTGGGTGCCGAGCAGCAGGGTGGCGGAGACCGACATACCCGGAATCAGTTCCGGTGTCTCCCCGCCGGCGTTTTCGGTGCGCGGCAGCTCCGTACGCAACAGAAAGGTGCGCGCGCCACTGGTGCTGAGCGGCACCTTGTACTGCACTTTGGCCCTATAGATCCTATCGGTATGGCCGCGTTCGCCGCCGGCGTCGAAGCGGACATCCAGCGGCGTCCCGGGATCGATGCGGGAATAGAAACGCTGCGGCACCTGGAAGTCCGCGCGCAGGCGCTCGGCGGAGACCAGCTCGAAAAGCGCCACTCCCGGCTGTACCCACTCCCCCAGCTCTGCCTCGCGGCGGCTTACGGCGCCGCTGAACGGCGCCATTATCCGGTGGCGTTCCAGCAGTGCTTCCTGGCGCCGGGCCTCAATCTGCGCCGCGCGCAGTTCCGCATCGCGGATGCGCACCTCGGAGGCCAGGGATTTCACTGTGCTCTCGGCGATATGCTTGTCGCCCACCAGGCGCTGTGCCTCGTCCAGGCGCCGGCGGCTGTCCGCCAGGGCCTCGCGGCTGCGCTCCACGGCCGCCAGCGCCGCATCGCGGGCGATCTGGTTCAATTCCGGATCCAGCTCCAGCAGCGGCTGGTCCTTTTTGACGCGGTGGCCCACGTCCACATAAATCCCGCTGACCAGCCCCTCCACTTCGGCCGACAGCAGCGCCTGGCGCGGCGGCGTCAATGTGCCGGTGACCGGCACCGGCTCGACGATCGGCTGTACCGCCGCGGCAAGGCCCTCCACGGTAATCACACTGGTGTCCTCGCCCTGGGCTGGGGCGGGAGAGCTGTTGAAAACGCCGGTGAAGATGGCCAGGCCGACGAGGACGTTTGCACCAGTGCGCTGTATCACTCGGATTGCTTCCATCAAATCCCGAAGTTAATTATCCGAGGGTAGACCGCCACCTGGCTCGAGCGCGCCGCGGGGAATACAGGCGGGTTGCCGTCCCTGGATCTGGCTAGTGGGCCATGCGGAAAGTTGTGTAACAGTTCGCGTCGCCAAAGCACCCGGCTCTGCGTTGGGAAAGCTTGAAATAACGCTGCTATTCCTGCGCTTTCTCGCCTTGATCTGAACGCTTTGGCTGTGCTCCTTTGTTACCGAACTTCCCGCATGGCCCACTAGGAGTGAAACTCAGTCTAATGCATTTTTGCCGGCGCCCGGGCCGACTAGGGGCGGGTCACTATATCCGCCTTGGTGGAGTTGATGATCTCCAGTATCTCTCCGCTCTCCCGCGCCGGCACGCGATGCTTGCCGAGCACCTGTTTCAACAGCGCGATCATGCGCTGCCATTCGGCCTCGGTGATATTCAGTTGGGCGTGAGATTCTTTCATGTTGCGCCCGGTGTATTTGCAGGGGCCGCCGGTCACCTCACAAACCTGTGCGGTGACCTGGAATTTCAGGTAGGGCGCCGGCGCCCGCTCGCGGGCAGCGGCCACGGCGGGGTTGCGGTTGATTTGCGGATTCGAGACCAGGAGGTCGACAAAATCACTCACCACCACCGAGATGGGCACCAGGCCTCCGAGCCGCTGGTACAGGCTGTCGGATTCGGTGTCCTGGGCGGACCGGGCGCCCGTCGACACCAGTATTACGGTCAGGGTCAGGAGAGCGGCTGTCAGTGGAAGTCTGCTGTTGGGTATCGGCATGATGTAATCCTCGGCTTATGAGGCTGGGCCCACAGGATGAAATTCCCGCCTACCCAGAATCATAGCCGATTGCGAATCCGCTTCCGGCCGTAGGGTGCACCGTGCGCACCACGCCCGGCCTGACGCGGCGTGCCAGCCTTTCGGTGCGCACGGCGCATCCTGCGGTCGCAGCCATTAACCATTTTCAATAGGCAATTGTTATATTCCACGGTGGATGAATAGCTACTACCTATCAAAGCCAGTGAAAATTTCGATTTAACCTGCGAGCAGCGTCCCGTTACTCTGGCCGGACTTCGGATCAGAGGAGGAAAATATGAGAACCGTCGTATCCATTATCAGCAGATCTGTCGGCGCCGACAGCCGCCACCAGCCGCAAACCGCCGAGTGCAACTACGCGGACAACTACTATGGGGATCAGGTCTGCGTGCTGCGCAGCAGCTAGTCGCTGAACAGCTGGTCCAGCGCAAAAGTCTCTACCCCCGATCCTGGCTGTGCGCTCACCGCCACCATCTTCGCGGCCACCTGTTCTCCGTGGATGGGGCGGTAGCGGCGCAGGCCGGGCAGGGTGCAGAGCAGTGGCAGCAGCCAACCGCCCAGCTTCTCGCCGATGCGCAGTTCTTCCCGCTCGCCGAGTAGCAGCGACGGCCGGAAGATACTGATGCGCTCGAAAGGCAGTTGCAAAACCGCCTGGTCCAGGTCGCCCTTCATTTTCAGGTAGGCGCTGCGGCTTTCGACATCGGCGCCGCTGGAGGAAACCAGCAGGTAGTGGCCCACGCCCTTGTCGGCGGCCAGTTGCGCGGCGCGTAACTGGTAATCGACATCCACCCGGCGCTGGGCTTCCAGGGAACCTGCGCTGTTCCTTGTGGTACCGAGACAGGAAAAAAGCAGGTCGCCATCGAACAGCGATGCGAATTCGTCCAGGCGCTCGAAATCCACCACGTCGTTGCGTACTTTGGTCGAAGAGTGGGGTGCCGGGCGTCGGCTGATTGTCACCACTTCCCTGATATGGTCGGCTGCCGCAAGTTGATCGACCAGGGTGCGGCCGATCAGTCCGGTGGCGCCGACTACGAGCGCTTTCTTTGCCATAGGGGTTCGAGGGTCGCTGGTTGATATCTGAGCGTCAATCGCTGCGCCTGTCGCTGAAGTTTTCTCACCCGGCCGGCTGGCGCATGGATATTCGCGGTGAAGTCTACGCTTTTTTAATGGTATAGCGGTATGGATACCAGTGGAGAAGTACACGCATGGAATCGTTCTATAAGCCGTTGCGAGTGATGGCCGCACTGGTGGCCGTTTGGTTGCCCCTCCCAGGCGCCGGAGCCTACCCGCTACTCCCACCCCAGCCCTGGATAATGCCCTTCGACGTCAATCAGCGTTTCCGCCCTGAGCAAGTGCCGGTAGATACCCCTGAGGATCCGACCCAGTTCCAGGTTTACGATTTCGCCTGGCAGACATTTATCGCCCTGAACTGGCCCTATAAAACCGGTGGCCAGAGAGGCGAGCCGGATCCCGGTCTGCCCCTGGCGCCGATATCGAACCGCTTCGAGCCAGACAGGGTGGTCGTGTGGGAAACCTATATGTCGCCGGAGACGGTTTTCGTTCACCCGAGCCAGTGGCCGGTGGAGTGGGGGCTGCCGGACTTCGTCGGCCTGCAGCGGGAGAGCAGGCCGCCCTGCTATACCCCGGGCTACGCCTACGGAGTGCCCTTCGCGCCGGGAATCAATCAACCCTATACCGATGCGAATGTGCCCACGGGCCCGGTGGTCGACCAGAACGGCGAGTATCTGCGTGTCGAGGTTACCCTCAGCCAGCCTTACTTCAGTTATATCAGCCAGTTCGGCTATTTCGATGCCGACACGCAGTTGCAGGCAGTGCGGAAATATATTGGGTATGCGAACAGGAACAACGCGGCCCCGCCGCCGGCGACCTCGCCGGGTGACAACGCCAGCCGTTTCCAGCCGTTGCCGACAGGCCTGGAATTCTATCTCGACAGTCTGCCGCCCTATGCACAGCAGGGCATGACGGAGGTGAAGGCGGCCTGGAAAGTTCTGAAAACCGAAGGGGAGAACGCCGATATTCCCGGGCGTTATTTTCGCCGCATGATGCAGTTTCCGCTCCCCGACGGATCACTGAGTGAACCCACCCTGATGGGCCTGGTCGGTTTTCATATTCACCGCGTCACCCCCTTCGGGCATCTGCCTTCCACCTTCGAGCAGGTCGACAATGTTCGTGTTCGCAAGAAACTGTTTGACCCACTGCCAACGCCCAGGCGCCCGGCACTGAACCCGGGCGGGGAGGGACTTCGTCCCGCCCGATATGCCAACGGCTATGAGGTGAACGGTGAAGCCGGCGTGGCGGGGGTGATACCCCTGGCCTACAAGGAGGGAGACACCTTGGTTCCAGCGGCGGATCGGGAGGTGGTCAATGTCTCCCGGGTTACGCCAATTCCGCGGGATGTGCAGTTGGTGAATCACAAGTACCAGAGCCTGTTGAGAGACAGTGTCTGGTCATACTATCAACTGATCGGCACCCAGAATAAAAACCTGCGCGAGCCCAATCGCCACCTGGGCCCGGGTATCCCCGGCCCGCAGCACTCCAATGTGCAGAACCTGGTCAATACCACCCTGGAAACCTATACGCAAAAGGGTTTCAGTTGTGCCCGCTGCCACCTGAACGCTTTCCCCCAGGGGGTGCCGAGCTTTCCGCCCTACGAGCGGCGCTTTGAAGATCTGCACGTAATGAGCTTCCTGCTGCAACTGGCCAAATCCGGAAGTGCACCGGTGCCGGAGCGGGAGTGCGGCAAACCCTACTGAACGAATGGGGCCGGCGCAACGGTATTGGGGAAATCGGGACTAACTCCCGATCGGGTACCGGAGGTTGCAGTGCAACCTAGCGCTCGCGCTTTCTGAGCTCATACTGTTCCTTTGCCAACTGGTTGTAGCGTTCCAGCAGGCTGGAGTCGGATTCCTCTGCAGCCATCCGGATCAGGTCGATCTTGAGTTTTCCATCGGTGTCGAACTGGCTGGCGAAAGTACCCATATCCGGCATTTCCAGCTGCCAGTCGGTCAAGCTGCCGAGCACATAGTTGCCGAACTGGAAGGCCTCGTATTCATTCACCAGCGTCAGGAAATCGCTGAAGGAAAAACCCTTCAAAGATTTCTGGGCCCGGAATGCATCGGCATAACCGGCGGCAATCGTGTCTCTCGCTGCCACATCGCCGGAGAAGGCACGCTGGAACTGGTAGGAGTGGCGGGTCTCGTGGATCAGGAATGCCAGTGCATCGTATTTGTCGCGCTCGGCCAGCTTGCCCGGGTTCAGGTAGACGGTACCCGTGGACGGGTTTTCCGGGTCGAAATCGAAGTAGGCGGTGCGACCCGGGTAACTGTGATTGTCGATTAGCAGCTTCGGTGGCGCTATGCCCATGACTGCGGTTTCCAGCGCAAAGAGGCGCTTCAGGTAGGGTATCTGTTCACCGATCGACAGGCTGGCCAATTGCGCAATGGCTTTCTCTAGTTGCGCGTCCTTGCGTATCGCTGCGACCAGTGCATCGCCGTGTTGCAGTGTCTGCCTGAATGCCGGCGCGAGAAAGTCCCGCGCCTCCGGCTGCAGGGCAAAGGCGCCGGGCATCTGTCGCTGCAGCTCCGGGTTGGCGTAGAAATCGGATGCGGCCGCCGCCGCGCTCCAGAACATCAGGATAAGGGCGATGATGCGCATTGTTGCTCCCGGGCAGTGCTTGTGAGCGACGTATTATACGGAAGGTCGCAGGCGCTAGAAGAGGCCCATCTGCGGCTGGTTTTTTTCGAGGCGCAGGGCATCCAGCTGCGCTACCCGCTCGCTCAGCAGCGCACTCCAGAGCCCGGCCAGGGACAGGCCGCCGCCTTTTTCCGGCATATGCATAAAGACAAAGGGGCGCTGCCCCGCCTCGATCCAGGCGCCGACCCGTTCAACCCAGGGCGCCAGGTAGTGGCGGTTGGTCTCCAGGTCGGGGTGGCCGATATAGCGGATCACCGGCGGCGCCTCGACCGGCAGCAGGTGCACCGGGACCCGGGGCTTCTTGCGTTGGGCGTCGCGGGTCGTTTCGCTGTCCGGGGCCGCGGCGAAGAGGGCGCGGCTGTCCAGGCAGACCCGGGCGATCTTCCTTTCCCTCAGGCCGCGATTCAGGGCCTTCTCGGCTTCGCCCTTGCTGAAAAAGTCCCTGTGACGCACCTCGACAGTGCAGGTCAGGGGTGCGGGCAGGGCGTCGACAAAGCGCCACAGGTTGCCCAGGTGCTCGGGCCCGAATTTTGCCGGCAGCTGCAGCAGAAAGGGGCCGAGGACATCCTCCAGCGGAGCGAGAATCTCCAGAAAGGCCCGCACCTGGGCGTCTGTATTCGCCAGCAGCTGATCGTGGCTGATCTCGCGCGGAAACTTGAACAGGAAGCGGAAGTCGTCATGCACCTGTGAGCGCCACTGCCGGCACTGCGCCCGGCTGGGGGTGGCGTAGAAGGTGGTGTTGCCCTCGACGCAGTTGAGCACCTGGCTGTAGCGCTCGAGCGCGCTGTTGCCCTGCGGCAACTGCGACTTCCAGTCGGGGTGCTGCCACAGCGGGCAGCCGAGAAAATAGGAGAGTGTCATTGTCCGGCGATAGCGATAAGTGGGAGCGTCCGTTGTCCGCGCACATTCTACCCATTTGTCAGTGCGGATCGAGCACCGTGGGCAGTTCAGCTACCGTAGAACCCCTGGTCTCCTAGGGCGCAGCGAATACGGCGCACCAGCGCATTGCTGAGCTGCCGGTAGTCCGGGTATGGCGTCAGCAGCAGGCGTCTGTCTGCGTCAACGGAGATATCGGGCGCGTCGGTCAGCAGCTGCGCATTGTGGTGCAGGGTATCGAAGCGCTGCAGATTGTCCCTGCCACCAATCCAGTGCCAGCAGCCTGTCTCCACCAGCCTGGGGGCAAAGCAGAGCGCCGTCTGCCGGAACAGCTGTTCGTCCCTGTAGTGGCGCCAGTCGTCGGCGACCGGGCTCGCGATCTTGGCCAGCAGGGTCACTATCTTGCGCCAGTGGTTGGAGTTGGCATCGACCAGCGCCCGGGCGCAGGGGAGGTCGATCAATTGCGCCAGGCCATGGGGGCGGTGGGGCAGGTAGAGCACTAGCTGCGGGTTGGGTGCACCCAGGTAATCGGCAGACGGCATCAACGAGGTTCTCGCCTGGGAGATAACCGGGGCAGGATGAACCTGCCCCAGAATTGGAAGAGGGGGTTTAGCGGCGCAGAAGTTCCCACTTCACCTGCGCACTCCGGCTGGAGCCGTCTTCCAGCGTAACGGTGATATTGACCACGGTCAGTGCCGCGGTGGAATCCAGCAGATAGTGCGCCTTTGGACAGATCAGGAAGTCGCCATCTATTTCGCTGCCGCGCTTCTGGCAGCTTCCGAACCAGGAGCTGTGGTTATCGCCATTGACCGAGCCCTCTATACTGACGGGATGTTCCCCCGGTGCGAGGGCGATGCCGAGATCGAACTCCTGGGAAGGCAGGAACTGGCCATCGGTTGGCAGCAGCGTCAGTTCCGATGCGGCGTCGACGGAATCGGCGATGGATAGGACCTGGGCACGTATACGGAAAAAGTCCGACCCATTCGCACTTCGGCCGGCGATGATCAGATCGCGGGGACCATCAAATTTGGCCGGGTCCGGGGTCTGGATCAAGGCATCGGAAGACAGGGCGGTTGCGGAAGCATCGTCAAGGTGCATGAAAATCTCATTCAGCGTGAAGCCGCCGTTGGAAGTGCCGCCCTCCGCCCAGATCTCGTACAGGTCATGACTGTCGCGGTTCGCGATTGACGCACGTACAGGCGCTGCGGCACTGTCACTCAAGAAGGTCAGATCGCTGACCGATAATTCAAACCCGTAACCGGACACCAGTGGGTGTTTGTAGTACCCCCGTTCCGGTGACGGTTCCCTATCACTCAACGTCGGTTCAAGCTGGTAGCTGCCATTGACCGTCTCGCCCACAGCCACACCGCCCTGCAACAGTCCGGCCGGGTCGTAGATGTCTTCGACCCTGGCGACCAGGGTGTAGGTTCTTGGGGTTGCGTTACCTGTGCTCTTCACTACGAGACTGTTGATTTCGGCCTCGAAGTGAAAATAATCATCGCCGCTTTTCCCCGCAATAGCGATCTGCCGTTCCTCGAACTGTGCTGGTTTCGGGGGCGTCGCGGGTAATGCGTCGGAAATGAGCACATTGGTCCCGTTCCAGTTGTGCAGATGGATACCCGCGTCATAAATATGCGCGCCGTTGGCCAAGGGCTGGATATTGTCAATGCTCGCAACGTGGTAGCCTTCCTCATAGTCTCCGTTGATGACATCCACGGAGAACTCGCCGTTGACGGCGTCGGCATCTGTCTTGATGGTAAGCTCGGCAACGGTCAAATCGAGCCCGCCCACTGCGGGTGCGTGTCGGTAGCGACCAAACCTCGGACTGTAATCGGCATCCGGGGTGTTGGTCTCAAAGGTGTAGCTACCCGTTACCGTCGCCCCTGGTTGTACGGCGCCACTGAGCACCATGCCCGCATCGCTGACGTAGTTTACCGTCGCCGAGACCTGAACGGTTACCAACTCGGCGTTGACAGTGCCACTGACACCCAGGGTAAACAGAGTAAGAAGTGCGCAGATTTTTGGAAGCTTCATCCTTTTTCCTTGAATAATATCCATTAGTGATTCGTCCCGACCACTATTTCCATGATAGGACCACTTTATTAGGCGGGGTCAACCTACGCACGCTTCCGAGTTAAGTCAATGAAGTTTATGTGTCTTCATGACTCCGTAACATTCGCGAAAAATTTTAATGGATTTGTTTTTCTCTAGTCGCGCTCGAACTCAGCCGGCAGCGCGACTCGCTGGTATAAGGGGATCAAACAGCACCTGCGCGAATACGGATTTTCAGGTCGCGCCGCACCCAGCTTTCCTTGGGCTTAATGACTGCAAGCGACTATGGCCCAGCCTGCTGTACCGCGCAGTGTTCTGGGACCGGATTGGTTCTTGTGGGTGTCTATCAGAATCGGCGGGCGTAATTGATGGAAGGCTGCTCAATCCGACAAGTACCGTTGCAACCCGTCCGACAGCGCATCGAAAACGGCGCGGCAGGGCGGGCTGTTGCGCAGGTCCTCGTGCATGGTCGCCCAGGTGTCCATCGGCAGCGAGAAGTGTTTGGACAGGATTCTCACCAATTTCTTGTCCCGCTTGGCCAGCGGCACCTGGCAGACGCCTATGCCGGCCCCGGCGCGGATCATAGCCAGCTGCGCCAGGTCGCTGTCGGCACTGAGGGCAAAGCGTTCGCGATCAAACTCGGAGGGCAGGGTCCTGGCGACCTGGCGGATAAAGTCGGTCTGCTGGTCGTAACCGATCAGGGCGTGGTCTTCGAGTTCCGCCGGGCTGCTGGGACGGCCGCAACGCTCGATAGTCTACAACTACGGGCCCGACGCCTTCCCGCTGCTGAGCGAGGAATCGCCGCAGCGACCGCAGACCCGCAAGGGGGCCATCCGCGTCGAAATGGAGCGGCACCTGCGTGAATACGCAGAGAGGGGGGTGGGCGACAGCGGGGCGCGAGTGCTGATAGTGCGGGCCGGTGACTTCTTCGGCCCCCGTGCGGGCAACAACTGGTTTGCCCAGGGCCTGATCAAGCCGGGCCGCCCCGTTGCCAGCATAAACAACCCGGGTCGCCCCGGCGTCGGTCACCAGTGGTCCTACCTGCCGGATGTGGCCCGCACCACGGTGCAGCTGCTGCAGCGCCGCCAAACCCTCGAGCCATTTGCCTGTTACCACCTGGGCGGCCACTGGGATGCCGATGGCTCCCAGATGGCGGAGGCCATTCGTCGTGTGGTGGAGAAAAGTACCGGCAGTAGGCCGAAGATTGCGGATTTTCCCTGGTGGCTTATCCGGCTGAGGGCCCCCTTCATGGAAACCCTGCGCGAACTGATGGAAATGCGCTACCTCTGGCAACAGTGGTGCGGTTGGACAATACAAAGCTGGTATCGGTGCTGGGCCGGGAAGAAGTCACGCCGCTGGATCTGGCGGTGGAGGAGACGCTCAGGGGGCTCAAGTGCCTGCCTGCCAGTAGCGCCGGCACACCTCGATAAAATCCTGCGCCACCGGGCTCAGGTCCCTGTCCCGGCGATAAAACAGGCCCACCTGGCGTTCGATGCGGGCGAAGTCGAATTCGTGCAGCGCGCGGAAGTGCTGTATCTGCGGAAGCTGCCGTGTCACCTCGGTGCTGATATAGCCGACGGCCAATCCCCGGTCGATAAGATTCAGGCGCACGTTCAGGCTGCTGATCTGCCAGACCATGCGGAAGTTGTCGCGCAGCTTGGCCTGGTAGGGCCGCTGGTCCGGCTCGTCCAGTGAGGACACCACCAGGGGGATGCGCTGCAGATCCTCGGCGGTCATCGTTGCGCGATAGAGCGGGTGCGCGGGGCTGATCATCAACAGGCGATGTTCGTCGTAAAGGGGCTCGGTGCTGAAGCGCTCCATGCGGGTCTGGAAGGGCCCCAGGCCCAGCTCCACCTCGCCGCTCATCACCGCCTGGACGATGGCGCGCGAGGGCTGTTCCACCAGTCGCAACCGGGCCTCCGGCCAGCGGCCGCTAAAGGCGTGGATCAGGTCCGCCCCGGCAAAGCGGTTGTTGGTGCTGTCGATGGCGACGCTCAGCTGCTGGTTCAGGCCGCGCGCCAGCTGCGACAAATCGGCCAGCACCGCCTGCTCCTGTTGCAGCTGGTCGTCCACGTAACGGTAGAGGCGGCGACCCGCGCGGGTCAGGCGCACGGGTCTATCGCGAATCAGCAGCGGCTGGTTCAGCTTCACTTCCAGCTGCTTGACCGCCTGGCTGACCGCCGACTGGGTCAGGTGCAGCTCCTGGGCGGCGGCGCGAAAGCCCCCGGAGCGGGCCACCGAGTGAAAGATACGTATTTCACTGCTTTCCAGACGCATGATAAGTCCAGCTGATCAATTGTTTATAAAGTTTAATTAGATTAACAATTGGATCGGCTCTTTAATAGTGTTATCCAAATCGCAAATAAAAGGGGGCTGTTATGGTAGAGGAAATCAACGCCGGTCTGGAGGGGGTCGTCGTCGGCCAGACGGAACTGTCCAATGTCGAGGGCGACATAGGCCGGCTGACCTACCGCGGCGAGCCCATAGAGTCCCTGGTCAAGCGGGATTTTCCCGCCGTGCTCAACTGGTTGATGACCGGTGAATGGCTGGATGAAAGCCAGTGCCGGGCACTGGACCGCTGGCTGGCCGACGAATCGGAACTGAGCGCTGTCGAGAGCCGGGTGCTGGAGCAGCTGCCCCGCAACACCCACCCGATGTCCGTGCTGCAGGCCCTGGTGCCCATCGCCGAACTGACACCGGCCCAGCAGCCGCCGGCCTGGCTGGACGAGCAGTGGGTGCCTGGACTGGTCCTGGCCGCGCGCATCAATGCCGCCGTGCGGATCTGGCACAACCTCAGCCGGGGCGGCGATGTCTTTGCCGTGCCGGCCGGCCTGGGCTTCCTGGAGAAGCTGCTCTACGGCATCAACGGCGCCGCGCCCGGCGAACAGGCCCTTCGGGCCATCAATACCACCCAGATACTGCAACTGGACCACAGCTACAACGCCGGCACCTTTGCCGGCCGGGTCATCGCCAGCACCGGCGCCAGCCTGTGCGCCAGTATTGCCGGCAGCCTGGGCGCCCTGTCGGGCCCGCTGCACGGCGGCGCCGACGAGGCGGCCGTGATGATGGCGCGCGAGATCGGCAGCCCGGAGAAAGCCGACCGCTGGGTGCGCGATGCCCTGGCCAACAAGGTCAAGATCATGGGCATGGGGCACCGCGAATACAAGCGCCTGGACCCCCGCGCCGCCATTCTCAAGCCGATGGCGCGCCAGTTCTGTGAAGGCACCGAGTGGCAGACGCTGATGGATACCCTGATGGCGGTGGAAGAGACCTGCCAGGATGTCTTTAGTAGCCGCGGGAAGGAAATTTACGCGAACCTGGAATTCTACAAGGGCGCCGTCTACCTGGCGCTGGGTATTCCGGAGCAGTATTTCACTTCACTGTTTGCCTGCAGCCGCGTGTTTGGCTGGATCTCACACTTCCACGAGTTCAACCGGGCCCCGCGGTTGATTCGTCCGCGCGCGCTCTACGCCGGCCGCTGAGCGGGCTGGCGGCGCTTGGCGTGAATGTGGGCAAAGGTCGGGTGTGGACTCTCGAATCCTGTCTGAGCTTGACTATGGGGCTCTCAGACGGGGTCGCTGTTTAGCCAGGCCTTCGCGTCTGCCTTCCGGCTGCGAGAAAAGGCCCTGATTTCCAGCCCCGGAATCAGGGCAGCTTCCATTTCGCTTGTTTTGCCTATCCAGTCCTCATCGGTAAGTACCGCCGCCTTGCTGAACTTGCGGATAAACCCCAGCATGGAGGGCAGGCGGGAGAGCTCGATACCGATGGCGCCGATCGAGGGCAGCTTGTATTCGATAATGTCGAAAAGCATTTTTCCCTTCTCGATACCATCGGACTTTGTCACAAGCGCGTCCAGAGCCTGTTTCATCTCCTCTGAGTCCAGTTTGCCGCTGATGGTGATATCCAGGCGGTTTTCGCCGGCCCTCTCGACCTTGAACATAGAAGCGCCTCCGGGGTTTCGTATCTCTGCAGTGTAGGGCGTGGGGGTGTCGCCCGGTACAAGGGGACAATTATTCCGCGTGTTCGCAGGTGGGGCGTGGCATTTGCCGAACTGGCGGCCGATACTGCTACGACACCCATCCTGATACAGGGGGCCAACCGGATACTGTCATGAAACAGCTCACACTGATCCGGCACGCCAAGTCCAGCTGGGATGATCCCGCTCTGGAAGACTTCGCTCGCCCGCTCAACAAACGCGGCAAGCGCGATCTCCCGGCCATGGCACGGCGGGTGCGTGAGTTCGACCTGGTACCCGAGCGGCTACTGACAAGCGGCGCCGTCCGGGCGCTTTCCACCGCCGAGGCACTGATCGATGCGCTGGAACTGAGTGCCGAACAGATACTGGTCCAGCCGGAACTTTACGCGGCCGGCTACCAGGCACTGCTGCAACAGCTGCGGCAGCAGAGCGACCAATGGCATCACCTGATGTTGGTCGGGCACAACCCGGGGCTCGAAGACCTTGGCTACCATCTCACCCATGAGCGGCTCCCCAAGTTTCCCACCGCCGCGGTGCTGCATATCCATCTGGGGATAACCCGCTGGTGCGAACTGGAGGCGTCCTGTGGTGCCGTCGAGCTGTTCGACTACCCGAAGCTGCATCCGAAACCCTGAATCTGCCTGGCCACTACCGCGTTGCCGGTGACCGGCTAACTTTCCATTTCCGCGAACGCTGCGGCGATGGTCGGCGGCGCCGTGGGGCGGGCGTACATCGATTTCAGGTACTCTTTCAACCTCGGTGTGCCGTCTAGCATCTCCTCTTCGTTCGCCCAGTCCAGTGTATAGGCGGCATTGAAGTCGGCCACGGTGAGCCGGTCTGCCACCATGAAGTCGCGCCCCTGCATGTGCTGCTCGAGTACTGCCAACATCTCCTGGCACTCCTGCTGCGCCAGTTCGACATCCTGGGGCAGTCGCTTCTCCTCCGGGTAAATGAAGGTGTGGCGTGCGATGCGCCACAGTGGCTGCTCTATCTCTGTCACCAGGAAGAATATCCAGCGATACATCTGGGCTCTCTCCTCCAGCGCTTCAGGGATAAAGCCTGCCTGGGGGTTTTTGTCGGCCAGGTATAGTTGGATCGCACTCGATTCGGTCAGTACCAGGCTTCCGTCCACCAGCACCGGGACCTTGGCGGTGGGGTTGAGGGCGAGGAAGTCCTGCTGTCGGTTCTCACCCTGCAATATGTCCACCGGGAGCATCTCGTACTCCAGCCCCAGTTCATTGAGCAGCCAGATGACGCGCAGGGCGCGGGTAGGCGGTGTTCCATACAATTTGATCATTTCCAGCTCCTTCGATTTGCTGATAAGGCGATTTCACATGACGCCTGATCTGGTCGAAAGGGAGACCATGGAATCGACACAACAGCCAGCTCACCTTGTGAGTTGTGATCGATGGGGCCGAAAGCGGTCGGTTCTATGCGTCGACCGTCTTTTCTTACGGGCGGCACCTCGCTCCAATCCAAAGAGAGGATCTGTGGTAATAGCCGACACTGGTGCTACTCAGTCCGCCGCGGCGAAATGCGCCATCTGGTCTGCGTATGCCTTTACGAAAGATGGGCGAGCCGTGGCGCGCGCGATATAGTCCCGGCAGGCCGGCTGCCCCGCCAAGCCATCGAACCGCTCGACAAGGCGCAGCACATCCGCCATCAGTATATCGGCGACCGAGAAGGCGCCGGCCAGCCATTCGCGTTCGGCCAACACTGACTCCAGGTGTTGAAGCCGGGACTCCAGGAAGTTGTCCAGGCTTTTGCGCCCCGGCGTCGCTTCGGTATCCCCGGAGAATATAAAGATGGACCAGGGCAGGCTCGCCATCTCGACGGAATTGAGCGCTGCGAACAGCCATTCAATAACCTCACTGCGACTGCGCGGATCGGTAGGTATCAGCGCCTCACTGCGCTGGCCCAGATGAAGCAGGATGGCGCCGCTTTCGAAAATGGAGATATCCCCATCGGTCAACCAGGGTACTTGCCCGAAGGGTTGTCGAGAGAAATGCGCGGTATCCCTATCGCGAAATGGCACGCTCTCGACCCGATAGGGCAGGCCGGCCTCTTCCAGCGCCCAGCGCACACGAATGTCGCGCACATAACCCCGCGGTACCTCGGGGACCCAGTCGAAGGTGGTGAGAATCAAGTCAGTCATTTTGTGCTTCCTTTCGTTGGTGTGATGGTTTTTACATGCTGACTCTCAACGATGCAATATTCAGCGGTCGTAGCATGCTATGTGCCCTCAAATTCAGCCTTAGCCTCTTCTGCTAGCTTCTCATATTCCGACTGAGTAATGGTCGAGCGAGTTAGCTGCGCCTTGGCGGCCTCTATTTTCATCCAATACTCGTACTCAATAGATGCCAATATGTAACCGAACTTTTCTTCCGTTAGAAGATCTTTGAAGAATTGCTCTTTAGCCAATTTTTTGCTCCAGTTTTTACCGCCAGGCGCCACCGGGATTGAGTAATCATTATCGAGAATTGACTCGTCAGAAATGCTGTATCCTTTTTCTATGTGCTCCTTTGCACACAAATAAATAATGTAATTTACAGAATCCTGTGCTCCATACCAATGAAAATCAAATTCAGCAGAGCAATATCCAATCACTTTCTTGTCGTCATCTAGAATATCTACGCGGCCTTGTGCACAGCCGAAAAGCAGTATAGATAGAATAATAAAAGTGGTTTTTTTTCATCGAGTTTTCCTTGGCAAGAAGCTATCCTTTGTCTATTGCGCATGACTAGATATCGTGATTATCCACAGCGCCCCGCCGCCAAGGCTCAAATTTATGTAAAAACCTAGTAAATGTATCTTTTGGTCGTTCAAGGCCATTGGAGGCTAACGTTCGAGATGCCATCCCTCTATGGTTGCTTCCATGAGTCAACAAATGCAGCAGAATTTCATCAATAGATAGTTGGCCAGAATCACCATCTTTAAACTGGAACGAAACTTTTCGATCTAAATCACTTGAAGTTGCTGATTCTGAAAAACTTACAAGCCAAGAATCATTTTGATCCATCCTTTCTCTTAATTCGGGAATCGTTGGCGTTTCAATAGTGTTGTCTGCAGTGAATAACTCCTGAGTTCCGGAAATGCGACTTATAAAGAGGCTGTCTACAACAGCAGTGTGGTTCAGTATGCGAATGAAGTAGCTCGCATCGCTTTTGGAAAGTAAATGAATTTGCCGCTCACCAAATGATAGGAGCTCCGAGTTGGCCCATTTTTTATATCGGAAGGCATTTCCATAATGCATATATGATTTTCCTTGATTTCAATATTCATTCAGACATCTGGCGTAGCCGGTTGGAGAGTGCAGCCTGGCCTGGTCAGGCGGGCTCAGTGCCATGGAACGAGACATACAACTCCTTCAGTAATTGCGGTAACGAGTTCCAGTAAGGATCTGCCCTCTGACTCTTTACCTGCAAGAACAAATTTTCAATAAACGAAATATCAATACACTGATTTACTTAAATATCTCCGCTCAGGTACTTATTGTGCATGAATTTAAATACAGGAATATAAATGTCAACCGGAGAACCCCTGGCCATTTCTAAGTTCAGTGCTTTAGCAAGACTTTCGAACCAAGCGTAAGCAAGATCTGAATCTACTTCATCCCATTCTAGAATGTGCACTTCATCTGCTTTAACGGTAACTTCAGAAAATTTATCTCGAAATTCATTGTAAATATCAATGACTGTCATTCTGACGCCTAAATGCCGGCCCTGCGGCAGACAATAGTGAAGTTCGATTCTGGGTCAGAAATTTTTCCTGTTCGACAGTAACCAATTTTTAGGTTGCGACTCTGGTATGTCATTGTTGTATATCCTTTACATTTGCTTTGTACGTAGATGAATTAGTTTTTATGTTGCTGCGGCATTCAAAATTGAACAAAACAATTTTCTTTCTACTTGTAGCTACTTTACCTGTATCAACGTCTACTTCTAGAGTGGCGCTTTCGAGTCGAGAAATATCAACGCCTTCCTTTTTGCCCTGCTGTTCAAGCCAGGCTTGAATTTCTTTGGCTATTTGCAATTCTACTGGGCCAGCAAAAAGAGTGGTGTGCCTCACCTGTAAGTAAATTCACGAAGATAGTGCCATCTGGCAATTCGGACATCACCTCCAAATCATTACCGATGCGCCAGCCTACAAACATTTTGCAAACTACATCAGCATAATGGTTTAGTCGCTTTCTGCGCATTCTCTCTTCAATCTGATGAGGATGTAAAAGAAATCCGGCATCTTCTCATTGGCCGAAATTCAAGAAAAAGATCGCATTCCTTTGTGATCATGAGCTTACTTGGCGTGGCGAAAAGCATTTGAGTGCTGTCTCCATGCGAAGAGCTTGACTGTTTAAAAGTCACACGATTTTTTCTGCAGCCTGGCCTGTTTATAGGGTAAGGAAACGCGGCAGCCTCTTTAGCGCGGCAGTAATTAATGCAGTAAAAAGTGAAACCACAGTAAACTGGCCTAGTATATGAATAGCGAGTTTTGGCCAGAAATCTATTTCTTCAGTAAACAATGGATGCCAGATGTAAACGAGCGTCAAGTTTCCAGGGAATAGAAAAAATCTATACCCAGGCATGCCGCCACCCCACGCAGTCCAATTTACGATGAATGCGATTAGTCCAACAAGAGCTGCTCCGATACCTGCATAAACTGCGATCTTTATTACGCTAATCTGATTCATGGTGTCCTATATCGTTGCCAGCAGAGGCGACAGTAGATTTTTTCTGCGCGAAGCGCATTGCGTAGGCCGTCCAGCGGGGACGCGCAGCGCCGGGGCGTACTGCCTGGTCTTGGTTATGTACGGACATGCTCCGCAGCTGAACGTGCACCCATAATAAAGAGAACGGTCGCACCAATATTTAGCAGGGAAGATAAAGCTTCTGTCACCACCTTTGCCCAATCAAACCCTGCTCCAGCTGCCACTAAAATTATGGCCGGAACCAACGTATAGTTAAAAACATTGGAAATAAAGTAAACAAGAAAAGCGCCGGCAAAATAACCGAGATGCCTTAATCCTGAGATATTGTTGGACTTTTTGAGAGACAGATAGCAATAAAGAAATGCTGCCGTACACAATAGCCCCACCACGACAGAAATCAGCATGCCGGCTGGCAAGGCACTGATAAATGACTCTTCTTCCATTACTTACTCCTTACCATCAGATTACTGGTTGCATAACGTTGCCAGCCGGAGCGTACAGCCTGGTCTGGTTAAGTTTGGTTGGCGCTGTGCCATTCTAAGCAGCTCTAAACTTTGTCAGATTTTCGCTTGAAAAGCCGTGTCCAAAAAATACCTTCAAGAATTACGCCTAGAACGAAGAAAATAGCCCCGCCTGCGGGGATTCCAAATACATAGCATGCAACTGCAGCAAAGAGACACAACAGTGTCAGTATCCATCTCTGCATCAACTTCAAAACGCCCTCCTTATTTATTGTGCGCCAAAAATCGACTGCAAAATTAACGCCGCGCTCTGGGGCAGCCTGCTATATGCGGCTTTTTGTGTGAGAATGTGAGCGTAGCGAGCCACACAAAAAGGTGCATATAGTAGGCTGTCCCTCAGCAGCGCCTGGCTACGTTGCATTTGCCACCAGCTGGTGGTTGAAAAATAGCACTAAACTTTTTGCCGTGATGACTTTCCCATAATATGGATTATCTTCACAGTTTTCTAAGCTTCTTCCAGTTCTTTGAGCGATTTCTTCAACCAAATCTAAATCAAGATCATCCTCATCGAGTTTTAGTGTTTCAAGTAAGTTGTCAGAGGCTTTGATAGGTATTTTATGGTTAACAGGAAGTGCAGCCTGAAGCTGCTCATAAACTGCTCGAATTATCCATGTATCTACGACACGAGTATCAAATTCTTTGGCAAACTCACAAATTGAAAGTCCATTTCTTTCATCACGCAGCGCCCCAAAATACCTATCTATCTTTGGTTGCTCAAATTTACTCCAAACAATCACCAATAGAACAATACCAGAAATGACAGCAAGAGAAACTGGCTGAAATATTGCAATAGCTACGACTAAAACTAGAAAAACAAATAGAGCTATTTTATTTGCTTTCTTTGGCTTGTACTGAGGCATAAATCTAGATGCTAGTTTCATAGCTCACCTTGCAACGTAACGCCGCGCTCAGCCGCAGCTTGCTTTGCGCATTTTTTGCGCGAAAATGGGAACGCAGCGACCGCGCAAAAAATGCGCAAAGTAAGCTGTCGGTCTGC